>JBLNCT010000074.1:0-5027 GCA_050260915.1 Parcubacteria group bacterium | reverse complement strand
ACATAGGCCGCGCCCAGCGCGCCGTAGGCCCGCGGCATGCGCAGGCCCGAGGCCATCGCCGCCGTCATCTGCTGCTGGGCCATGTCGTCGCGCATGTAGCGCTCGAACATGGCCGGCGTCAGCTGGCGCTCGGCCAGCGCGCCCGCGTAGAGCTTCTCGTCGAACTTGCCGGTGACCTTGTCGAAGAAGGCGGGAATCTTGCGGATCTGGGCCACGACCTGGTTGTCGGAGATGCGCACGCCCATGCGATGCATCAGCTCGGCGAAGGACTCACGGCCGGCGAGACCGTCCAGCACCCGCCGGTCGAGACCCTTTTCCACCGCCATCTCGATGGGGATCGGCTGGCCGACCCGCTGCTCGGTCTGCTGCTTGTAGCCGTCGAACTCGCGCTTGAAGTCCGCGGCGCTGACCTCGCGCGAGCCTGCCTTCACCACGACGTCGCTGCGGGCCTGGCGGAAGACGTCGCCGATGCCGAAGATGGCGAACGAGACGATCAGGACGCCCAGCAGGATGCGGGCGACCAGCGACTTCGCGAATTGGCGGACAGCGGCGAACATGGAGACCTTCGAGCGGAAGCGCGACCTGTGGCGCCGCTCAGGCGGTATAGTGGACGCCGCCGCGCGCCTGCAAGCGCCGGGCTTGGCAGGGGAGCCGTCATCGCGTAGCGGGGCTCCATGACCATGATCACGCCCCGGCCGCTGATCGCCGGAAACTGGAAGATGAACGGCCTTGCCGCCTCGCTGGACGAGGCCCGCGCCGTGGCCGCCGCCGTCGACGAGCATCCCGCAGGAGCCCGCGTCGCCATCTGCCCGCCAGCCACGCTCGTGCACCGCATGGCTGACCTGCTGGGCGGCTCGGGCGTCGCTATCGGCGGCCAGGACTGCCGGGCGGAAGAATCGGGCGCCTTCACCGGCGACATCTCGGCCGAGATGCTGGTCGATGCGGGGGCTGCGCTGGTGATCCTCGGCCACTCCGAGCGCCGGGCCGGCTATGGCGAAACCGACGCCGTCATCGCGGCCAAGGTCGAGGGCGCCATCCGGGCGGGGCTGGAGCCCATCGTCTGCGTCGGCGAAACCCTGGCGGAGCGCGAGGCCGGCAAGACCCTGGAGGTCGTGACCGGGCAGGTGAGGGGATCGCTGCCCGAGACGCTCGCCAAGCGCGACTTCGCCGTCGCCTACGAACCGGTCTGGGCCATCGGCACCGGGCTTACCCCGACCCTCGAACAGATAGAAGAAGTGCACCTCGCCATCCGCGCCGTCCTGCGCGAGCGGTTCGGCGAGTGGGGCGCGGCGATCCCGATCCTCTACGGCGGCTCGGTGAAGCCCTCCAACGCGGCGGAAATCCTGAAGGCGCGCGAGGTCGGCGGGGCGCTCGTCGGCGGGGCGTCGTTGAAGGCGGCCGACTTCCTCACCATCATAGAGGCAGCTTAAAGCGCCCTATGGCGCGCCGGACCCTTTGCGTGTAGAGGGGCCGCTTCGTTTTTCGAGACCTGACCCGCCATGCTGCTCGGCATTCTGCTCACCGTCCATATCCTGGTCTGCATCGCCCTGGTGGCCGTGGTGCTGCTGCAGCGCTCCGAGGGCGGCGCGCTTGGCATGGGCGGCGGTCCGGCGGGCTTCATGACCGCGCGCGGGGCAGGGGACCTGCTCACCCGCACGACCTGGATCCTGTTCACCGTCTTCCTCGTGCTGAGCGTCGCGCTGACGCTGCTCGCGGGCCGTGAGCGGAGCGCCGACTCGCTGACCGCCCGACTGAAGGCCGAGCGGATCAACCCGGACCAGCTGAACCTGCCGCCGGCTCCGACCGCGCCGGCGCCGACCGGTCCTTCGCCGAACGAGGCCGCTCCGGCGCCCCTGACCGCGCCGACGCCCAGCCTCGGCGTCCCCGCGCCCGCCGCTCCGACCAACACGCCCACGACGCCAGTCCAGTAAGAGTCCACAGTTAAGTGCACGTCCTCCGGGATCGCCGGCCCGAATCAGGGCTAATCTGACCTCCCATGGCCCGGTACATCTTCATCACCGGCGGCGTGGTTTCCTCTCTCGGAAAAGGCCTCGCTTCCGCCGCCCTTGGCGCGTTGCTGCAAGCTCGCGGCTACAAGGTGCGCCTGCGCAAGCTCGACCCCTACCTGAACGTCGACCCCGGGACGATGAGCCCCTACCAGCACGGCGAAGTCTTCGTCACCGACGACGGCGCCGAGACCGACCTCGACCTTGGCCACTACGAGCGCTTCACCGGCGTGTCGGCCACCAAGGGCGACAACATCACCACCGGCCAGATCTACAAGACGATCCTGGAGAAGGAGCGGCGCGGCGACTACCTCGGCGCGACCGTCCAGGTAATCCCGCACGTCACCGACGAGATAAAGAAGTTCGTCCTGAGCGATCCGGGCGAGGGCGTCGACTTCGTGCTGGTCGAGATCGGCGGCACGGTCGGCGACATCGAGGGCCTGCCGTTCTTCGAGGCCATCCGACAGCTCGGCCAGGAGCTGCCGCGCGGGCACAGCTGCTTCGTGCACCTGACGCTGCTGCCCTTCATCAAGACCGCCGGCGAAATGAAGACCAAGCCGACGCAGCACTCGGTGAAGGAGCTGCGGTCCATCGGCATCCAGCCGGACGTCCTGCTCTGCCGCTGCGAACAGCCGATCCCGCCCGACGAGAAACGCAAGATCGCGCTGTTCTGCAACGTCCGCACCAGCGCCGTCGTGACGGCCATGGACAGCGCGTCGATCTACGCCGTCCCACTCGACTATCACCGCGAAGGGCTGGACTCGGAAGTGCTCGCCGTCTTCGGCATGCACGACGCGCCGGCGCCGGACCTGTCCCGCTGGGAAGCGATCAACGAGGTGATGACCAACCCCGACGGCGAGGTCACCATCGCGGTCGTCGGCAAGTACACGGTCTTAAAAGACGCCTACAAGTCCTTGATCGAGGCTCTGATTCACGGCGGCCTTGCGAACAAGGTGAAGGTCAACATCGACTGGGTCGAGAGCGAGACCTTTGAAGGCGAGCCCGGCGCGGCGGCCGCGCGGCTCGAAGGCGTCCACGGCATCCTCGTCCCCGGCGGCTTCGGCGAGCGGGGCGCGGAGGGCAAGATCAGAGCCGCCCAGTTCGCCCGCGAGCGCGGCGTGCCCTACTTCGGCATCTGCTTCGGCATGCAGATGGCCGTGATCGAGGCGCTGCGGAACGTCGGCGGCGTGAAGGGCGCTTCCTCGACCGAGTTCGGCCCAGCCAAGGAGCCCGTCGTCGGCCTGATGACCGAGTGGGTGAAGGGCAACGAGAAGGTCGAGCGCCGCGAAGGCGACGACCTCGGCGGCACCATGCGGCTCGGCGCCTATGACGCCGTGCTGACGCCGGGCTCGCGCGTCTGCGAAATCTACGGCGCCACCCACATCAGCGAACGCCACCGTCACCGCTACGAGGTCAACATCGGCTACGGCGACACGCTGGAGAAGACCGGCCTCCACCTGACCGGCCGCTCCCCCGACGGCGTGCTGCCCGAGATCGTCGAACGCGACGACCACCCCTGGTTCGTCGGCGTCCAGTTCCACCCGGAACTCAAGAGCCGCCCGTTCGCGCCGCACCCCCTGTTCGCAAGCTTCATCGCCGCGGCGAAGGAACAGAGCCGGTTGGTGTGATGGCCGAGGTCGTGGGCGAAGCGCTCGATCCGATGCAGATGCGCGATTTCAAGCTGCAGCGGCTGCGCGAAGCGATCGTAGAGGCCCGCGGGTCCTATCGCGCGGGCGAGTACACCGAGATCGAGTCCCAGGAAGATATCGAAGCCCTGTTCGACGCGTGACGACGCTACGGGCCTAGACGAGTGCGTCGGCGCCGCAGTCGAGGCGGCTGGTGGTGATGCCGCCGGGGGCGACCTTGACGCCCAGGAAGCGCATGACGCCGTCCTTGAAGCTGATGTCTTCCATGGCCAGCGTCCGGTCGCGCTTGAGTTCGGCGGCGTCGCCGTGAGTGAGGCGCAGGAGCATGTCCTTGCGTTCCACGCCCGCCTCGAGCGCCTTGTCGATGGCGGCACGGAAAATCTCGGCCGAGCGTCGGACATTCGGGCGGGGAGCAGGAGCGCGGGCAGGGAGCTGGGACATGGGTTCTCTTTCGGAAAACGACTGGAAATTCTTCAATAGAATAGATGTATTTCGCGCTCATGTCTGAATTATCTTGCGCTCAGTGGCCTCATGTGACCAAATCTCCAACATCGAATATCGATTTGGTTCGTCCGTTTTCCATCCCCTGATCTTTTGGTCAGGCCTCGGACCGGCCCCGACCCTCTCCGAAAATTTGATCGCGCTGCCTCTCTTGGGAGCGTGAATATTCAGACCCGGAAGGGGACAGACTATGACGACAGGAACCGTGAAGTGGTTCAACGGCCAAAAGGGTTTTGGCTTCATCCAGCCCGATGACGGCGGCTCGGACGTGTTCGTGCACATCTCGGCCATCGAACGGGCGGGCATGCATTCGCTCAACGAAGGCCAGAAGGTCAGCTTCGAGCTGGAGCGCGACGCGCGCAGCGGCAAGACCTCGGCCGGACAGCTGCAGAACGCCTAAGGGCGGCTGCACCGACTGAAACGGGAGAGGCCGGCGTCCGCGTCGGCCTCTTTCTTTTGCCTGAGCCTTGATTGCAAAGGCCCTTTGCGGCATACACCGCGCCTCATCGGCGGCCGCTGGGCCGCCGCTTCCGTTTTCAAGCCTGCGAGCTGAGCTAGTCCGATGGCCGTTCCTAAAAGAAAAACCTCGCCCTCGCGGCGGAACATGCGCCGCTCGCACCACGCGCTCGGCCCGAACTCCTTCGTCGAGGACAAGGACACCGGCGAGCTGCGCCGTCCCCACCACGTCGACCTGAAGACCGGCATGTACCGCGGCCGCCAGGTCCTGACGCCGAAGGAAGACTAGGCGCTTCCTTCGCTGCTGAGTTTGAAGCGCCGCCTCGGGAGACCGGGGCGGCGTTTTTTGATTCCGGCCCCCAACGTGCTCCCCCTCTGGGGGAGCTGTCCGCGAAGCGGACTGAGGGGGCTCAAGCCC
>JBLNCT010000073.1:0-5555 GCA_050260915.1 Parcubacteria group bacterium | reverse complement strand
CGAAGCCGAAGGCGAGGCTCGTTGGGGGAGTAGAAAAGCAAGAGTCAAAACTCCCCCATCGACCCTCCAGCTATCGCTGTCGGGCCACTTCCCCCAGATGAACTGGGGGAAGAGCTACGCGCTCACCAGGAACGACAACTGCCGCTCGGCCAGGTCATTGCGCCCTTCGGCGATTTCGCGGTCCAGCAACCGCGTGGGGTAGTCGCCCGTGAAGTAGTGGTCGGTGAACTGCGGGTTGGCCGGGTCGCGCGGACCGGCTTCCATCGCCCAGTAGAGGCCGTCGACCGACAGGAAGCCGAGCGAGTCGACCTCGAGGAACTTGGTCATCTCCTCCAGCGACTGCTGGGCGGCGAGCAGCTTGTCGCGGTCGGGCATGTCGATGCCGTAGAAATCCGGCCACATGATGGGCGGGGAGGCCGAACGCAGGTGAACCTCCTTCGCGCCCGCTTCCCGCACCAGCCGTACGATCTTGCGAGACGTGGTGCCGCGCACGATGGAGTCGTCGATCAGCACCACCCGCTTGCCGGCCAGTACGGCGCGGTTCGGGCTATGCTTCATGCGCACGCCGAGCTCGCGAACGCCCTGCGTCGGCTGGATGAAGGTGCGCCCAACGTAGTGGTTGCGGATGATCCCCATCTCGAACGGGACGCCGCTCTCCTGCGCGTAGCCGACGGCGGCGGGCACGCCGGAGTCCGGCACTGGCACGACCACATCGGCCGGCACGCCGCTTTCCTGCGACAGCCGCTGGCCCATGCGCTTTCGCACGTCGTAGACCGAGCGGCCGTTCACGATGGAGTCGGGGCGGGCGAAGTAGACGTACTCGAACACGCACGGCCGCGCCTGGGCCGCCGGGAAGGGCCGCACGCTGCGCAGGCCTTTGGCGTCGATGATCACCATCTCGCCGTGTTCGATGTCGCGCACGAAGCGGGCGCCGATCATGTCCAGCGCGCAGGTCTCCGACGCCAGCACCGGCTTGCCGCCGAGGTCGCCCAGCACCAGCGGGCGGATGCCGAGCGGATCGCGCACGCCGATCAGCTTCTTGTTGGTCAGCGCGATCAGCGCATAGCCGCCCTCGATCTGCATCAGGGCGTCGATGAAGCGGTCGATGATCTTGGCGCGGCGGGAGCGGGCGATGAGGTGGAGGATGACCTCGGAGTCCGAGGTCGACTGGAAGATGGCGCCTTCCTGCACCAGCCGTTCGCGCAGCGTCAGGAAGTTGGTCAGGTTGCCGTTGTGGGCCAACGCCACGCCGCCGGCTTCCAGGTCGGCGAACATCGGCTGGACGTTGCGGATGAAGCTGCCCCCGGCGGTGGAGTAGCGGGTGTGGCCGATCGCCGACTGGCCGGGCAGGCGGTCGACGAGGTCCGGCCCCGTGAAGTTGTCGCCGACCAGGCCCATGTGGCGTTCGGTGTGGAAGCGCTGCCCGTCGAAGCTGGCGATCCCGCAGGCCTCCTGACCCCGGTGCTGCAGGGCGTGGAGGCCGAGCGCCGTGACGACCGCCGCCTCGTCCACGCCGAAAACGCCGAAGACGCCGCACTCGAGCCGAGGCCGGTCGTCATCCGGATCGCGCCAGGGATGCCGGTCGGGGGTGCTCATCGGACTTTCTCCACCAGGTCGTCGACGGACTTCAGCTGGGTGTCGCTGTAGCCCTTGCCCTTCGTCGTAGCTTCCGTACCGTCACGGACGGCCTTTTCGATGGCGGGACCGATCCGCGCCGTGGCCGCTTCTGTTTTGGGCGCAAAGGCCATCAGAACCTTTCCCGACTCCGCGCTCAGCGGATAGAGCGCCGAGTGCTCGATCCACTGCGGCCTGCGGGCCTGCGGCGTCGCGGTCGTATACACCAGGCTGAACACGCCCAGCACCACCAGCGCGCGGACAAGGCCGATGCCGACCCCAAGCGTCCGGTCGATGGTCCCAAGCCCTTGCGTTTCCTGGATTCCTTTCGCGAGCCTGCCGCCCAGCAGACGAAGCGCGATGTAGGCGATCAGGAAGACGATTACGAGCGCCAGCGCGACCGCCGCCCACCCTGTGTGGACGATATGCCGCGTTATCGGCCCGGTGTAGCGCAGCAGCAGCACCGACAGCGCCACCGCCGCGATGAACGACACCGCCGTGATCACCTCGCGCGTGGCCCCGCGCATGAAGCCGATCAGGGCCGAGACCAGGATGATCAGTCCGGCGAAGATGTCGAACTGGGTCATTCCGCTAGTTCCAGGCCTCTTCGCCGATCCGGCGCACGGCGTCGGCCAGGCGCGTGACTCCCATGACGCCGTCTACGCCCGACGGACCTAACGCTCTGGAAAAGCCGAGTTTCGCCGCCTCTTTCAGGCGCGCCTCCATCCTGCTCACCGGCCGCACGTCGCCGGAAAGGCTGACCTCGCCGAAGACCACGCAGTCCTGAGGCAGCGCGCAATCGAGAGCCGAAGAGGCCAGGGCCGCCGCCGCCGCCAGGTCCGCCGCGGGTTCGGAAATCCGAAGCCCGCCGGCGACGTTCAAATAGACGTCACGATTACCGAAACCAAGCCCGCACCGCGCCTCCAGCACCGCCAGCACCATGGCGAGGCGCCCGGAGTCCCAACCGACCACCGCCCGGCGCGGGGTGCCGTACGCGCTGGGGGCGACCAGGGCCTGGAACTCGACCAGCACCGGACGCGAGCCTTCGATGCCCGCGAACACCGCCGCGCCAGCCGCCCGCTCGCCGCCTTCGTTGAGGAAGAGCGCGGAGGGGTTCCTGACCTCGCGCAGGCCCGCATCGCCCATCTCGAAGACCCCGATCTCGTCGGTGGCGCCGAAGCGGTTCTTGGCGCCGCGCAGGATGCGGAAGGGATAGCCGCGCTCGCCCTCGAAGGAGAGGACGGCGTCGACCATGTGCTCGACCACGCGGGGCCCGGCGATCTGGCCGTCCTTGGTGACATGGCCGACGAGGAGGACCGCGACGCCGCGCTTCTTGGCCAGCCGCACCAGCTCGGCCGCGCAGGAGCGGACCTGGGTGACGGAACCGGGGCCGGCCTCGTGGGCGTCGGACCAGAGCGTCTGGATGGAGTCGATGACGACGAGGTCGAAGTGCTCGCGCTTGAGGCCATCGAGGATGTCGCGCAGCGCCGTCTCGGCGGCGAGCTTCACCGGCGTGTGGGCCAGCCCCATGCGGGCGGCGCGGGCGCGGATCTGCTCCACCGCTTCCTCGCCGGAGATGTAGGCGCAGGCGGCGCCGCGCTCGGCGGCCTGAGCGCAGACCTGAAGCAGTAGGGTGGATTTGCCCACACCCGGGTCGCCGCCCAGCAGGATGGCCGAGCCCGGCACCACGCCGCCGCCGCAGACGCGGTCGAACTCCTCTACGCCGGTGACGATCCGGGGCGGCGTGGCGGTTTCGGTTTCGAGGGTTTCGAAATTCAGGCCGCGCGTCTTGCTGGCCTTCGTCGGCGCCAACGCGCCGGGCGGACGGGAGGTCAGCTCCTCGACCAGACTGTTCCAGGCGCCGCACGCCGTGCACTGGCCCGCCCACTTGGTGTGGGACGCGCCGCAGGACTGGCAGACATAAACCGCGCCGTCGCGCGCCATGGGGGCTCCTGATTCGAGACGGTCAGTTTACCCGCGATAGACCCGCTCCGCGCGGGAGCTGAGGCGCGTGAGGAGTTCGTAGGCCGTGGTTCCGGCGGCGGCCGCGGCGTCGTCCAGCAGGATGTTGGGGCCGAGGAGCTCGACCGGGTCGCCTGGGCGGACGAGAAGACCGGTCACATCGACCGCAATCAGATCCATCGAGACGCGGCCGAGCAGGCGGCGCTTCTCGCCCGCCACGAAGGCGCGGCCACGCGGGTGCGACGAGCGCAGGACGCCGTCGGCGTACCCGGCCGCGACAGTCGCCACCTGCATCGGCCGCTCAGCGACGAAGGCGGCGCCGTAGCCGATGCTCTCGCCGGCCGGCACGTCGCGGACCTGCAGGATCGGCGCTTCGAAGATAGCGACGGGGCGGATGCGCTCGTCCGGCTGCTCGCGCGGGCCGCCGCCGTAGAGGCTGATGCCGGGGCGGACCTGATCGAAGCGGAAGCGCTCGCCGAGGAAAACACCGGCCGAGTTGGCCAGGCTCTTGCGGGCGTTGGGGAAGAGGCCCCCGACGTAGGCGAAGCGCTCGGCCTGAAGGGTGTTCAGCGGGTGGTCCGGCTCCGGCGCGCAGGCGAGATGGCTGATGACCAGTTCGACGGGGAGGGCCGTCAACGCCTCGGCCTCTTCGATGCGCACCCCCAGCCGGTTCATGCCGGTGTCGACGTGCAGGGCGGCGGGAAGGAGAGGGCGCTCGGCGCACCAGGCGTCCACCTGTTCGCGGCTGTTCAGGACGGGCCGGAGGCTCGCCGTCTCCAGCCGTGCACCGTCGAGGTAGCCGTCGAAGACGTAGATCACCGCCTGCGGTAGCACGGAGCGCAGCGCCTCGCCTTCCGAGAGCCGAGCGACGTAGAAGGTCCGCGCGCCCTCATCCCAGAGCCGTCGCGCGACCTGGGCCGCGCCGAGCCCATAGCCATCCGCCTTGACCACCGGCGCGACCTCCGCGCCCGCGGCGGCGTCTCGCAGCACGCCGTGGTTATGCGCCAGCGCGTCCAGGTCGATGGTGATGCGGGCGGATTCGATAGGCACGGATGGTGCGTAGCATCCCTTCTCCCCTTGCGGGAGAAGGTGTCGGCGAAGCCGACGGATGAGGGGTCGAAAACCGCTTCAGCCGCGAGTCAGCGCATCCGCTTCATCGAGGTTTGAGAAACCCCTCATCCGACCCGCTTCGCGGGCCACCTTCTCCCGCAAGGGGAGAGGGCTATCTGGGCTCGAACCGTCCCTCGCGCGCCAAGTTGCCGAACTTGGTCAGGTCGGCGTTGAAGTGGAGCTTCACGGTGCCGATGGGGCCGTGGCGCTGCTTGCCGATGATGACCTCGGCGACGTTGGCGATGCGGTCCATCTCCTCCTGCCAGGTCAGGTGCTCCGGCGTGCCTTCGCGCGGCTCCGAGCGGCCGAGGTAGTAGGCTTCGCGGAAGACGAACATGACCACGTCGGCGTCCTGCTCGATCGAGCCGGATTCGCGCAGGTCCGAGAGTTGCGGGCGCTTGTCGTCGCGGTTTTCGACCTGACGCGAGAGCTGCGAGAGCGCGATCACCGGCACCGACAGCTCCTTGGCGAGCGCCTTCAGGCCCTGGGTGATCATCGAGACTTCCTGCACGCGGTTCTCGTTGCCCTTGCCGTCGCCGCCGGTGACGAGCTGCAGGTAGTCGACCACGATCAGGTCGAGCCCGGCCGAGCGCTTCAGCCGCCGGGCGCGGGCGGCGAGCTTGGAGATCGACAGGCCGCCGGTGGCGTCGATGAACAGCGGGCTTTCCTGGATCTCGATGGCGGCGTCGCGAACGCGGCCGAACTCGGAGGCGTCGATCTCGCCCTTGCGCAGGCGGTCGGACGAGACGCCGGAGACGTCGGCCAGCAGACGCATGGCCAGCTGCTCGGCACTCATTTCCAGCGAGAAGAAGGCCACCACCCCGCCGTTCACCGTCTTGCGCGTGCCGTCCGGCTGCGGCTCCCAGGCG
>JBLNCT010000072.1:0-9685 GCA_050260915.1 Parcubacteria group bacterium | reverse complement strand
GACTAACTGAGATGCTGAAGATCCGTCTGGCCCGTGGCGGCGCCAAGAAGCGCCCCTACTACTCGATCGTGGTGGCCGACAGCCATTCGCCCCGCGACGGCCGCTTCATCGAGAAGGTCGGCGCCTACAACCCGCTGCTCAAGAAGGACGACCCGCAGCGCGTGGTCCTGAAGCTCGAGCGCATCCAGGAATGGATCGGCAAGGGCGCCCAGCCGACCGACCGCGTCGCGCGCTTCCTGTCGACCCAAGGCCTCGTGAAGTGGGAGCACGGCAACAACCCGAACAAGGGCCAGCCGGGCAAGAAGGCTCAGGAACGCGCCGCCGAGCGCGCCGAACGCGAGGAAGCCCGCAAGGCCGCCGAGGCCGAAGCCGCCGCCAACCCGCCCGCGCCCGAGCCCGTGGCTGAAGAAGCGCCTGCCGCTGAAGAAGCCGCTCCGGAGGCCGCGGTCGCCGAAGAAGCCGCCGCGGAAGAAACCGCTGCTGCTGAAGAACCGGCCGCCGCCGCCGAAGCCGCCGCGGAGGAAGCTCCAGCCGCCGAGGAAGCCCCCGCCGCTGAAGAGCCGGCCGAAGGCTAGCCGATCTCTCTCACGTCATCCCCGGCCTTGTGCCGGGGATCCCTCTCGCAGCTGACCCGCCGTACTTCGATGGATTACGATCCGTGCAGCGGATACAGGGGCCCTCGGCACAAGGCCGAGGGTGACGGGGTATGAGTGGGAAGCTGATCGAAGTGGGCCGCGTCGCCGGCGCGTTCGGCGTTCGCGGCGAGGTGCGCATCTCCGCCTATACCCAAGACCCCCTGGCGCTCGTTCGCTACGCCGAGCTGAAGCGCCAGGACGGCTCCCACGCGCTAATGATCACCCAGGGCCGCCCCGCGAAGGGCGGCCTTGTCGCGCGCGTGAAGGAGATCGAGACGAAGGAGCAGGCCGATGCGATGCGCGGTCTGCGTCTCTACGTCCCGCGCGACGTATTGCCTGAGCCTGAGGAGGACGAGTTCTACCTCGCCGACCTGATCGACATGGCCGTGCGGCGGGTGGAGACGAACGAGCCGCTCGGCCGCGTCAAAGCCGTCCAGAACTTCGGCGCGGGCGACATCCTCGAGATCGAGCCCGTGAGCGGCGGCGCGACCTGGTACCTGCCGTTTACGCGGGAGGCGGTTCCTCAAGTGGACATTGCCGCCGGGCATCTCACCGCCAACCCACCGGAAGAGGTCGAGTAGGGTCTTCCCCCACGCATGTGGGGGAAGTGGGCCGACGGCGAAGCCGAGGCTCGTTGGGGGAGGTGACTCTAAACTCCCCCATCGACCTTCGCCGCTTCGCGTCTCAGGCCACTTCCCCCAGATGAACTGGGGGAAGAGCTACTTCCTGATCCGCATCAGGCATTCCTGCGCCACCGACGCCACCAGCCTACCGTCTCGCGAGAACATCTGGCCGCGCACCAGCCCGCGCCCTTCCGAGGTCGCGGGGCTGTCCTGGTCGAACAGGTGCCATTCGTTGAAGTTCGACGGATGGTGGAACCACATGGCGTGGTCGAGGCTGGCCGACTGCAGGCCGGGCGAGGTCCAGGTCAGGCCGTGGACCCGAAGCGCCGTCTCCATGAAGGCCATGTCGGACGCGTAGGCCAGGATCGCCTGCTGCATCCGCACGTCGTCGCCGATGGGCTGGCGCGCGCGCATCCAGACCTGCTTGCGGGCGGGCTTGGGGATCGGGTTGAAGATGTCTTGCGGGTCTGGCCAGCGCACGTCGATGGGCCGTTCGCGGGTCATGTTCTCCAGCATCTGCGGCTGCAGCTTGTCGGCCATTTCGCGGGCGCGTTCGGCTTCGTTCGGGATCGTTTCCGGATCGGGCGCCTCGGGCATGGTCGACTGATGCTCCAGCCCCTCCTCCGGCACCTGGAAGGAGGCCGCCAGGTTGAAAATCTGCTCGCCGTGCTGGATCGCCGCCACCCGGCGCGTGGTGAAGGTGCCGCCGTCGCGGGCGCGTTCGACCTGGTAGAGGACCGGCGCCTTCACGTCGCCCGGCCGGATGAAGTAGGCGTGCAGCGAGTGGCAGATGCGCTCCGGCACGGTCTCATAGGCGGCCATCAGCGCCTGCGCGATCACCAGCCCGCCGAAGATGCGCGGGAAACCCTCGTCGGGGCTGCGGCCACGGAACAGGTTCACCTCGATGGGTTCGAGAGAGAGGGTGTCGATCAGGTTATCGGGGTCGGGCATGGGCGGGGGAATAGGCGGGCGAGGAGGTGCGAGCAAGCCCCTCTCCCCTTGCGGGAGAGGGGTTGGGGTGAGGGGTCGCGCCGCGCTCTCCGCTGCTTGCCAAGCGGCGCTTTCTGAGAGACCCCTCATCCGGCCCTTCGGGCCACCTTCTCCCGCAAGGGGAGAAGGGAACGGATGTCCATGCCCTTTACCGCCACCGTCCTGACCATGTTCCCCGAGGCCTTCCCGGGCCCGCTCGGCGTGTCGCTGATCGGGACGGCGTGGCGCGAGCAGGGGCTGTGGCGCCTTGAAACAGTGGACATTCGCGCCTTTTCCGCAGATAAGCGCGGCTTCCTCGACGACACCCCCGCGGGTGGCGGTCCGGGACAGGTGATGCGAGCGGACGTGATCGCGGCGGCGCTGGATTCAGTGGACGTTGCGGGGCGGCCGCTTTTGTACATGAGCGCACGGGGAAGGCCCCTGACCCAGGCGCGTGTGAAGGAGTGGGCCGCCGCGCCGGGGATCGTCGTCCTCTGCGGCCGGTTCGAGGGGGTGGATCAGCGGGTGCTCGACGCCCGGGGGTTCGAGGAGGTCTCTGTCGGAGACGCGGTCCTTGCCGGTGGCGAGGCGGCGGCGATGGTGGCGATCGAGGCTTGCGTTCGGCTCGTGCCCGGTGTGTTGGGCCAGCCTGCGAGCCTGAGTGAAGAAAGCTTCGAGGACGGCCTCCTCGAGCATCCGCAGTACACAAGGCCGCGGACGTTCGAAGGGCTCGATATCCCCGAGGTGCTGCTGAGCGGCGATCACAAGAAGATCGCGGCCTGGCGGCAGGAAATGCGTGAAGAGACGACCCGCGAGCGGCGGCCCGACCTTTGGGAACGCTATCTCGCCAATCAACAGGCAAAGGGCGCAGTCAAGCCCAGTAGGAGATGAAGATGAATGTGATCGAACAGCTGGAGCGCGAAGAAGCCCAGCGTCTGGCTTCCATCCGCAAAACCCCGGACTTCAAGCCGGGCGACACCGTCCGCGTCAACGTCCGCATCAAGGAAGGCGAGCGCGAACGGGTCCAGGCCTATGAAGGCGTCTGCATCGCCCGCAACGGCGCGGGCCTCCACGAGAATTTCACGGTCCGCAAGATCAGCTTCGGCGAGGGCGTCGAGCGGGTCTTCCCGATCATGTCGCCGATGATCGAGAGCATCGAGGTCAAGCGCCGCGGCGTCGTGCGCCGGGCCAAGCTCTACTATCTGCGCGACCGCCGCGGTAAGTCGGCCCGCATCGCCGAGCGCCAGATGAGCGCGGCCAAGGACGAGCCGTCCGCGACGCCGGAAGGCTGACGCTTCTGCGCGAACGGACACGAAGAGGCCCCGGAGCGATCCGGGGCCTTTTTCGTATGCGCATGGTGAAGCTATAAAGCACGGGCTACTCGGGGGAGGGGCTCATGCGCTGGATCATCGTCACCGCCTTGCTGGGTCTTACGGCCTGCGCATCGGCGTCGGAGAAAGCGCCCGCGCGCTGGTATCTCTATGTGCCGCCCGCGCCGCATGCGGAGATGGCGCCGGACTTCTCCATGACCAGCTGGGTCATGCAGGACGCCTTCCACGACCAGGACGAGTGCCTGACCGCCCGCTCGGCGCTGCACCTCAACGCCATGCAGGACAGCCAGGACCTGGCCATGCGGGCGCTGGACGGCGTCTGCTTCAACCCTGACCGGGGGACGATCGTCCGCTGAACCCTTCTCCCTGAGGGAGAAGGAGGGGCCCGCGAGCCTTCAGGCGAGTGGGAGGTTGAGGGTTTAGGAACGGTGCAAGGTTCGGAGAGGGCGTAAACCCTCACCCGGCCGCTGCGCGGCCACCCTCTCCCTCAGGGAGAGGGAGTTACGCTTGCATCGTCCAGCCTTCCACGCCCATCGCGGCCTGGCGGAGCGCCTCGGAGCGGGTGGGATGGGGGTGGCAGGTGCGGGCGACGTCTTCGGAGGCGGCGGTGAAGGCCATGGCCACGCAGTACTCGCCGATCATCTCGGACACCGACGGGCCGACCATGTGGACGCCGAGCACCGCGTCCGTCTTGGCGTCGGCCAGCACCTTCACGAAACCCTCGGTCTCGTGGTTGATCTTCGCGCGGCTGTTGGCGGTGAAGGGGAACTTGCCGGCCTTGTAGGCGACGCCGGCGGCCTTCAGCTCCTCCTCTGTCTTGCCGACCCAGGCGACTTCGGGCGCGGTGTAAACGACGCTCGGCACGAGGTTGTAGTCGACGTGTCCGGCCTTACCCGCGATCAGCTCGATGCAGGCGACGGCGTCCTCCTCGGCCTTGTGGGCCAGCATCGGGCCGTGGATCACGTCGCCGATGGCCCAGACGCCCGGCGCCGAGGTCTTGAAGTGGTCCGTCTCGATGAAGCCGCGCTTGTCGGGGGTGACGCCGACGCTCTCCAGCCCCAGCCCCTCCGTGTAGGGCCGCCGGCCGATGGCGACGAGCACATAGTCGGCGGTGAGCGTCTCGGCTTCGCCGCCCTTCACCGGCTCGACGGTCAGCTCGACGCCTGACTTCGAGGCCTTCGCGCCGGTCACCTTGGCGCCCAGCTTGAATTTGAAGCCCTGCTTGGTCAGCGCCCGCTGGAAGGTCTTGGCCGTCTCCTCGTCCATGCCGGGCGTGATGCGGTCGAGGAATTCGACGACCGTCACGTCCGCGCCCAGCCGCCGCCAGACCGAGCCCAGCTCCAGTCCGATGATGCCCGCGCCGATGATCAGCATCGACTTCGGGACCTCCGGCAGCGACAGCGCCCCGGTGGAATCGACGATCCGCTTCTGGTCGACGGTGACGCCGGGCAGTGGCGTGGGCTCGGATCCCGTGGCGATGACGATGTTCTTGGCGGCTAGCGTCGTGACCTTGCCGTCCTCCGCCGTCACCTCGACCTTGCCGGGCCCGGCGATGCGGCCCGCGCCCTTCACATAGTCGGCCTTGTTCTTTTTCAGCAGGAACTCGACGCCCTTGGTCAGCGCCGTGACGCTCTCGTCCTTCTGCTTCATCATCTGGCCGAGGTTCAGCTTCGGCGCGACCTCGATCCCCAGCGTCGCGAACTCCGCCCCCGCCGCCGCGGCATAAAGCTCCGATGCGTGCAGCAGCGCCTTCGACGGCATGCAGCCGACGTTCAGGCAGGTGCCGCCCAGCACGCCCCGCTTCTCGACGCAGGCGACCTTCAGCCCCAGCTGTCCGGCCCGGATCGCGGCGTTGTAGCCGCCGGGGCCGCCCCCGATGATCACGACGTCGTAGGGGGTCTCATTCGCCATGGATGCGCGCCTTCGGTCCTGCTCTGGAATGCGCGCGGAAACTAGGCCTGTGAGCCCTCAGGTCAACAGGGCGGGACCGCTAAAACGGCCTGTGTGAAAAAGGCGCCCGGAACGCGGGCTGCCTGCGCTGTTCAGCTCGCCGTGTCCGGCACCGCCTTCATCTCGCCGGGCTGGAGACCGCCGACCTGTTGGACGGTGTCGCGCCAGGCGGGCTCGCCGGGGCGCAGGACGATGCGGACTTCGCTCAGCGCATGGTCGTCGCCGCGCATGACGAGCTGCTGCTCGATGGTGCGGTCCGGGAGCATGCGGGCCACGCCGATGTAGTGCGGCGTCTTTGGCGTCGTCGCACAGGCGCCGAGAAGGCACAGGCCGAGCAAGGTCACCGGCAAGTTTCGATTCGTCATGATCGCCACCCCAGATGCGCGAGCGACCTTAGCGTCCGGTTTCAGCCTGTGTGCGCCGGGGTAGCGCATTTCGGGGAAATTTGCGGGGGATGAGCGGGGGATAAATGAAAAAGGGCGGCTCCGTCGCCGGAACCGCCCCTCCCTTATCCGAGCCGAAGCGTCAGCTTCAGGTCGTGACCGCTTCTTCCGGCGCGATCTCTTCCTTCTTGGAGAGGTCCTCGCCGGTTTCCTGGTCGACGATCTTCATGGAGAGCTTGGTCTTGCCGCGGTCGTCGAAGCCGAGAAGCTTCACCTTTACCTGCTGGCCTTCGGTCAGGACGTCGCTGACCTTGCCCACCTTCTCCTTCGAAATCTGGGAGATGTGGACCAAGCCGTCCTTGGCGCCGAAGAAGTTCACGAAGGCGCCGAAGTCGACGATCTTCACGACCTTGCCGTTGTAGATCTGGCCGACTTCCGGCTCGCTCGCGATCGACTTGATCCAGTCGCGGGCGGCGTCGATCTTCGACTGCTCGGAGGCGGCGATCTTGATGGTGCCGTCGTCCTGGATGTCGATCTTGGCGCCGGTCTTCTCGACGATCTCGCGGATCACCTTGCCGCCCGAGCCGATCACTTCGCGGATCTTGTCGACGGCGATCTTGATGGTCTCGATCTTCGGCGCGAACTCGCCAAGCTCGGCGCGCGGCGCGTCCATCGCCTTGGACATTTCGCCAAGGATGTGGTCGCGGCCGGCCTTCGCCTGGGCCAGCGCCTGCTTCATGATCTGCTCGGTGATGCCTGGAATCTTGATGTCCATCTGAAGGCTGGTGATGCCTTCCGAGGTGCCGGCCACCTTGAAGTCCATGTCGCCGAGGTGGTCCTCGTCGCCCAGGATGTCGGACAGGACCGCAAAGCCGTCGCTCTCCAGGATCAGGCCCATGGCGATGCCGCTGACCGGACGCTTGAGCGGCACGCCCGCGTCCATCAGCGCCAGCGACGAGCCGCAGACCGTGGCCATCGAGGACGAGCCGTTGGACTCCAGGATCTCGGAGACCAGGCGGATCGTGTAGGGGAACTCCTCGGCGCTCGGCAGCATCGGGCGGATGGCGCGCCAGGCGAGCTTGCCGTGGCCGATTTCGCGGCGGCCCGGCGAGCCCATGCGGCCCGTCTCGCCCACCGAGAACGGCGGGAAGTTGTAGTGCAGGAGGAACTTCTCCTTGTAGGTGCCTTCCAGCGCGTCGATGAACTGCTCGTCGTCACCGGTGCCGAGCGTGGCCACGACCAGCGCCTGGGTCTCGCCGCGGGTGAACAGCGCCGAGCCGTGGGCCCGGGGCAGCACGCCCACTTCCGAGACGATCGGGCGGACCTTGTCGACCGGGCGGCCGTCGATGCGGACGCCGGTGTCGAGGATGCCGCGACGAACGACGTCGGCTTCCAGCTCCTTGAAGACCGAGCCCAGCTTGTTGGCGTCGTAGCCGTCGGGGTTGGTCTCGGACTTGCCGAACTCCGCCACCGCCTTGGCGCGGGCGTTCTGGATCGCCTCGTGGCGGTCCTGCTTCTTGGTGATCTTGTAGCCGGCGGCGATGTCCTTGCCGACCAGCTTGAACATCTTGCCCTTCAGCTCGTCGGTGTTCTCCGGTTCGAACTCGAAGGGCTCCTTGGCGGCGTGTTCGGCCAGCTCGATGATGGCGTCGATGACCGGCTGCATGCTCTTGTGGGCGAAGGTCACGCCGCCCAGCACGGTGTCTTCGTCCAGCTCGTGGATTTCCGACTCGACCATCATCACGGCTTCGGCGGTGCCGGCCACGACGAGGTCCATCTGAGAGTCCTTCAGCTCGTCGAGCGTCGGGTTCAGCACGTATTCGCCGTTGATGTAGCCGACGCGGGCGCCCGCGATCGGGCCCATGAAGGGCGCGCCGGACAGCACCAGCGCGGCAGAGGCCGCGACCATGGCGACGATGTCGGGGTCATGCTCCAGGTCGTGGGAGAGCACGGTCACGACGACCTGGACTTCGTTCTTGAAGCCCTTGACGAACAGCGGGCGGATCGGGCGGTCGATCAGGCGGGAGACCAGCGTCTCCTTTTCCGACGGCCGGCCTTCGCGCTTGAAGAAGCCGCCCGGGATCTTGCCGGCGGCGTAGGTGCGTTCCTGGTAGTTGACCGTCAGCGGGAAGAAGTCCTGCCCCGGCTTCGGCTGCTTGGCGAAGGTGACGGCGGCCAGAACGGTGGTCTCGCCCATGGTGGCGACGACGGCGCCGTCAGCCTGGCGGGCCATGCGGCCGGTCTCGAGCGAAAGGGTCTTGCCGGCCCAGTCGATGGTCTTGCGTTTGATATCGAACATTTTGAGGTCTTTCTCTCGTCCCGCGGGCGTATTCCCGACGGGGGCGGACAGGGCGTCGGTCTTTCTTTCCGAAATCCTCTCCAATGACAGGCCCGATGAGGATTTCGTCTGAACCCTCGGCGATCGGTAACCGCTGAGACCCGGGACCTGTTCGGGCAGAAGCGGGAAAGTTTACTGGTGCGTCCTTCGACACGGCCCTTCGGGCCTGCTCAGGATGACTAGCTCAGAGGTCAGTCATGGTGAGCAGCGCCGAAGGCGCGTGTCGAACCACGCAGGGACTAGCGGCGCAGACCGAGCTTCTCGATCAGCGACTGGTAGCGGCCCTCGTCGGACTTCTTCAGGTGGTCCAGCAGCGAACGACGCTGCGACACCAGCTTCAGGAGGCCACGGCGGGAGTGGTTGTCCTTCTTGTGGGTCTTGAAGTGCTCGGTCAGGTTGGCGATGCGCTCGGAGAGGATCGCGACCTGGACCTCGGCGCTGCCGGTATCGTTGGCGCCGCGGCCGTGCTCGGAAATGAGCGCGGACTTGCGCTCGGCGGTGATCGACATCGGGTGGTTCTCCGCTCAGGTGAGTTGGAAGACCCGCACCGGATTGAGCCGTCCGGCACGCATCTCGCACAGGGCCACCAGGCGGTCCCCCTCCATGGCTGAAACGGTTCTGGACCCACCGGTAAGGCGGGCCTTCAACGCTTCGACCTGTCGGGGAACGAGAACCAGGCTGCGTCCCTGCGCAAGGCTGGCGGCGTCTTCGGCGGTCACGGCCAGCACCGGGATGTCGTCCAGTGCGGTCTCGACCGGAAGGAGTGCCTCCAGCGCGCGGGCCTTATGGCCCAAATCTTCAAGTTTTTCCAGCGTTATCGCCCGCGCCTCGTCGAACGGACCGACGCGGGTTCGGCGCAGCTGGCTGACGTGGCCGCAGGCGCCGAGCGCCTCCGCCAGGTCGCGGACGATGGCGCGGACGTAGGCGCCCTTGCCGCACTCCATCGACAGCTCGACGTGGTCCGGGTCAGGCGCGCCGATGACGGTGAGCGCGTGGATGGTGACGGGGCGGCCTTCCAGCTCGAACTCCACCCCCTCGCGGGCGAGATCATAAGCGCGCTCGCCGTCGACCTTGATGGCCGAGTAGTTGGGCGGGATCTGGATGATCTCGCCGACGAACCGGCCGAGCGCGGCGTCCACTTCTTCGAGCGAAGGCCGCACCTCGGAGGTAGCGACCACCTCGCCCTCCGCGTCGCAGGTGGAGGTCGAGCGGCCCCATTCGATGGTGAAGCGATAGGCCTTGTCGGCCTCGACCAGATACGGGACCGTCTTCGTCGCTTCGCCCAGCGCAATCGGCAGGATGCCGGTCGCCAGCGGATCAAGCGTGCCGGCATGCCCGCCCTTCTGGGCGTTGAAGATGCGGCGCACGCGGCTGACCGCATGGGTGGAGGTCAGGTGGTAGGGCTTGTCCAGGCACACCCAGCCGGAGACGGCCTCGCCCTTCCTGCGGCGGCCCA
>JBLNCT010000071.1:5000-27535 GCA_050260915.1 Parcubacteria group bacterium | reverse complement strand
ACCGCGGCCTGCAGTTCCTGGACCTGATCCAGGAGGGCAACATCGGCCTGATGAAGGCGGTCGACAAGTTCGAGTACCGCCGCGGCTACAAGTTCTCGACCTACGCCACCTGGTGGATCCGGCAGGCCATCACCCGCTCGATCGCCGACCAGGCGCGGACCATCCGCATCCCGGTGCACATGATCGAGACGATCAACAAGATCGTCCGCACCAGCCGCCAGATGCTGCACGAGATCGGCCGCGAGCCGACGCCGGAAGAACTGGCCGAAAAGCTCGCCATGCCGCTGGAGAAGGTGCGCAAGGTCCTCAAGATCGCCAAGGAGCCGATCAGCCTCGAAACGCCCATCGGCGACGAGGAAGACAGCCACCTGGGCGACTTCATCGAGGACAAGAACGCCGTCCTGCCGATCGACGCGGCCATCCAGTCGAACCTGCGCGAAACCACGACCCGCGTGCTGGCGTCGCTGACGCCGCGCGAGGAGCGGGTGCTGCGGATGCGCTTCGGCATCGGCATGAACACCGACCACACCCTTGAGGAAGTCGGCCAGCAGTTCTCGGTCACCCGCGAACGTATCCGGCAGATCGAGGCCAAGGCGCTGCGCAAGCTCAAGCACCCCTCGCGCAGCCGCAAGCTCCGGAGCTTCCTGGATAGCTAAGCGCCGTCACAGCGCCCGCCGCCTGGAGCGCCTGCGCGAGCCGCTGGCGCCCATCTCCGTCTTTTACCAGCGTGTCGGGCTCTCGGCCGCCATCTCCAGCGCGGTCGTCGGCGCGACGGTGGTGGCGGGCATGGCGGGGTACCACTTCACCGAGCACATGAGCTGGCTCGACGCCTTCGCCAACGCCTCGATGATCGCGTCGGGCATGGGGCCGCTCGCGCCGCTGCAGACCGGGGGCGGCAAGCTGTTCGCCGGCTTCTACGCCCTCTTCTGCGGCATCGTGCTGATCGCGGCGGCGGGCCTGATCCTGACACCGGTTTTTCACCGTGCGCTGCATACACTGCACATCGATGACGGCGACGAATAACATCGTTCCGCGATCTTACCCAATCCGGGCAAGGACTTGATTGGTAAACTCAAATTCACCCAGCAGGTGCGCTTGGTCTTAACCAACCCACGGCAATAGTGGCGCTCAGGCGTGCTGATTCCGCTCGCACGCACGCCCGAGAGGTTGGGAGGAAGCCATGTGGCTCACTCGGACTTTCATCATCGCCGGCGCGGTGGCGCTGATCGCCTTCTTCGTCTGGCCGTGGTTCACGAGCCTCGACATGTCGGGGCACATGACGTTCCGGGCAGGCAGTTTCTCGGCCGAGATCCCGGCGGTCATGGGCATTTTCGCGACCATGGGGCTGGCCGCGATGCTGTTTGCGGTGAAGCGCTAGGCGGTTACTGCCGGCTCGGCGCTTCGTAGGTCCCCACCAGCTCGCCCTCGGCGATGGTGTGGGCCTTCAGCGCGTTCACGATTTCCTCCAGCCGCGAGTTGGCGTCCATCTTCAGGGGCGCATCGAGTGCGAAGAGCTGGAAGTGGTAGTGATGGACGCCGTGGCCCTGCGGCGGACGCGGACCGAAATACCCGTAGGAGCCGCTGTCGTTCCTGCCCTGGATCATGCCCTGCGGGCTGACCGGGTGGGCGTTGTTGGCGATGGCCTGGGGCAGGGCGGTGGCCTCGCCCGGGATGTCCCAGGCGATCCAGTGCAGGAAGGGCGTCGCACGCGGCGCGTCGGGGTCCTCAACGATCAGCGCATAGGCCTTTGCGCCCGGGACCGCCGACCAGTTCAGCGGCGGGGAGAGGTTGTCGTGATAGGCGCTGTAGCGGTCGTCGATCCTGCCATCGGTTCCGACGGCGGGGGAGGTGACCTCTATCCCATGCTGGTCGCGGGGCTGGATGCGCATGATGGTGATGGACTCGCCGGCGTGCTGTTCGCCGTGTTGCTGGGCCATGGATCGCTCCCTCGCGGGCGAGGGGCCGCACGCGGCGAGCGCGAGAACGACAGCCAGTGCGAGCCCTTCGCGGTTCATGGCGCGACAACCACGCGGAGGCCCGGACGGTTCACCGCCAGGCGTAGTTGAAGCTGATCGAGATGCGGTCGCTCTTGGCGGCATTGGCGGGGACCTCGTGCCGAAGCCAGCTTTCCCAGAGCAGCACCGTACCTGGTTGCGGGTCGATATAGACGAACGTCCGCGCCTCCTCCGGCGCGTCGGCCTCGCGCGGCGGGGCGGCCATCATCAGCGGCAGGCGGGGGTCCTCCAGCTTCAGCGCCGAGGCGCCGGGCGGGACAGCGACGTAACAGGTGCCGGAGAGCACGCTGTGCGGGTGGATGTGGCCGGTGTGGGCGCCGCCAGGCTTCAGGACGTTCACCCACAGGCTGTCGAGCACCAGCCTGCGGCCGCCGAGGTCGAGGTGCAGGTCCTTCGCGAACGCCGCCGCGTGCTTGTCGAGCCGCTTCTTCAGCTCGGCGAAGGCGCTGACGCGGCGGGGGAGGTCGTCGAGCGAGGCGTAGGAGGTATAGCCGCGGTAGCCGTGCTCCTTGGCCCACCGCTGCCCGGCGCGGTCCTCCGCCTCCAGCATCCGGCACGCCTCCTCCAGCTCCGCGTTCAGAGACGCGGGGCCGCCGAGGTCGGCTTCGTAGAGGCGGGTGACGAAGAGGGCGCGGGTGGTCATGTATCCCCCAATACCCGTCATCCTCGGGCTTGTCCCGAGGACCCAGACGCGCCGACATTTCAGAATGAAGCTGGGCGCTCGGTGATGGCCATGCCCCGCCTGCGTTTCTGGGTCCTCGGGACGAGCCCGAGGATGACGAATTGAGATGGGCGCGCGCGTAGTCCATAACCACAGTCAAACGAGCGTATGGGAGAGACACGCGATGAAGGCTGCGGTGCTTCGGGAAGTCGGCCGGCCCCTCGAGATCGAGGACGTCCAGATCAGCAAGCCGGGGCCGCATGAGGTGCTGATCCGCACCAAGGCCGCGGGCGTGTGCCACTCCGACCTGCACTTCGTCGAAGGCTCCTATCCGCACCCGCTGCCGGCGGTGCTGGGCCACGAGAGCGCGGGGGTCGTGGAAGCGGTGGGCTCGGAAGTGCGGACCGTGAAGCCGGGCGACCACGTCATCACCTGCCTGTCGGCCTTCTGCGGCCACTGCGAGCACTGCCTGACCGGCCACATGAGTCTTTGCGTGAGTCCGGAGACGCGCCGCGACAAGAAGGCCGAGCCGCGCCTGTTCCGCGAGAATGCGGCGGAAGGCCCGGTGAACCAGTTCCTGAACCTGTCCTCCTTCGCCGAGCAGATGCTGATCCACGAGCATGCCTGCACGGCGATCCGCAAGGACATGCCGTTCGACGTCGCCGCCCTGATCGGGTGTTCGGTGACGACGGGCGTGGGCGCGGTGATCCACACCTCCAACGTCCGCGCCGGCGAAACGGTGGCCGTGATCGGCTGCGGCGGCGTGGGTCTGGCGGCGATCAACGGCGCGGCCATCGCGGGCGCGGGGCGGATCATCGCCGTCGACCGCGTGGGCTCGAAGCTGAACCTGGCCAAGAACTTCGGCGCGACCGACGTGATCGACGCCACGCAAGGCGATCCGGTGAAGCAGGTGCTGGAGATGACGGGCGGCGGCGTCCACCACTCCTTCGAAGCCATTGGCCTGAAGGTGACCGCCGAACAGGCCTTCAAGATGCTGCGCCGGGGCGGCACGGCCAACATCATCGGCATGATCCCGGTCGGCACCATGATCGAGCTGCACGGGCCGGACTTCCTGGGCGAAAAGCGGATCCAGGGCTCGCTGATGGGCTCCAACCGCTTCCCGGTCGACATGCCGCGGTTCGTCGACTTCTACATGTCCGGCAAGCTGAAGCTCGACGACATGATCAGCCGGCGCATCAAGCTGGAGGACGTCAACGAGGCGTTCGAAGAGCTGAAGCGCGGCGAGATCGCGCGGTCGGTGATCGTTTTCGATCAGTAGCCGAGGGCGGCCTCAACAACCCATGTCATCCCAGGCCTTGTGCCTGGGACCCAGACGCGCCGACGTTTCCGAACGAAGCGGAGCGGCCGGTGACGTGCTTGCGCGCGCCTGCGTTTCTGGGTCCTAGGCACAAGGCCTAGGATGACGGGGTGTGTGGGTTAGCCGCGAGGGTTGGCGCCCGCCGCCGCGAACTGCGTCTGCTGCTGATCGCGTAGCATCGCGTCAATCCGCGCCTTCTGGGCCTTGAACGCCGCCAGCTCGCGCCCGCCGAGCACCGTGCCTTGCGGGACCTTTGCCGAGAGCGGGTTCACGCGCTGGCCGTTCTTCCAGACCTCGTAGTGGAGGTGGGGCCCGGTCGCCAGGCCCGTGGCGCCGACGTAGGCGACCACCTGGCCCTGCTTCACGCGCGAGCCGCGGTGGATGCCCTTGGCATAGCGCGAGATGTGGCCGTAGCCGGTGTCCCAGCCGCCGTTGTGGCGGATGCGCAGCCAGTTGCCGTAGCCGCCCTTGCGCCCGGCTTCCGCCACCACGCCGTCGCCGGCGGCCAGGATCGGCGTGCCGGTCCCGGCGCCGAAGTCGATTCCCTGGTGGGCGCGGGTGTAGCCGAGGACCGGGTGCTTCCTCATGCCGAACAGCGAAGTGATCCGGGCGCCGTCGACCGGCGTCTTCAGCAGGAAGCCTTTGATGTTCTTGCCGGTCTCGTCGAAGTAGTCGGCCGGGCCGTCCTTGCGGTCGAAGCGGTAGAAGCGGGTCGTCTTCCCGTCGGCGTCGAGCTCGGCGTAGAGCACGTCCCCGGTGTCCACGACCTTGCCGCTCTCGGTGACCTTGCGATCGAAGACGAGGCTGAACTTGTCGCCCGGCTGGATGTCTCGGGTGAAGTCGAGCTTGTGGGCGAAGAGCTGCACGACCTGGTGCGTCAGCTGCGGCGTGGCGCCGGCGTTCACGGCGGCTTCGTAGAGGGAGCCCCGGATCTCGCCCTGGGCGACCATCTGCTCTTCGCGAACCTGCTCCTCCTGCTGGTGCAGCTGGAGCGCGCCGTCGAAGGTGCGGGAGATGGTGATGGTCCTGGCCGCGCTGGCCGGCAGCGTCAGGCTGACCAGCCGCACGTCGCCGCGCTTGTCGCGAGGCGCCTGCACCGCCGCCTGGAAGGCGAGGCCCGCGCGGATGTGTGCGATGTCGAAGGCGTCGGCCATCAGATCGACCACGTGGCGGGCTTCCTCCGGCGAAATGCCGGTGCGCTCGACGGCGTCCTGCATGGTCTCGCCGCGGCGGACCTCGACCGGGACGAGCTGCTGGACGAACGTGGGTTGCGCCGGGCCGAGGTTCTGCACCGCCAGCGGCGGGGCTTTCGGCGGCGGCGCGGCGCTCGTCAGCTTCGCTCCGAAGCCGAGGGCTACGATGGCGGCCACGGCCACGGTGATCTTCGGCGCAAAACGGCGCGCGGCCGCGGAGCGCGGGTCGAATTCCTGCATGCGTACTCCCCCGACACAGACTAAGGCCGCGCTTGTTGTTTTGCGGCTGGGGCGCCTCCCGAAAGGCGCAGCTGGATCAATGCTTTACCTTCAAGGAGGAGGCAAGCAGGTTTTGGCGAGTCGGCGTTCTCGTCACCGACCGGGGAAGCTTGCGCCGATCACGCTTTAGCGAGGGTTTCCAAGCAGGGTGAACACCGTATCAACCGGTCTGCACAGGGCCACGCCCTTGGGCGTGACCACGATCGGCCGCTCGACCAGGATCGGGTTGGCGACCATGGCGTCGAGAATCTGGTCGTCGGTCGCGGAGGGATCGGTCAGCCCCAGTTCCTCGGCCGGCGTGCCCCGCACGCGCAGCACGTCGCGGGGCGACTTTCCCATCTTCTTGAGCAGGTCTTTCAGCTGGGCCTTGGTCCAGCCGGCCTTGAGGTACTCGACGACCTCGGGTTCCTCGCCCGCATCCTTCAGCGCTTGCAGCGTGTTGCGCGAGGTGCCGCAGGCCGGGTTGTGGAAGATGGTGACTTTGCTCATGCGGGTTTCTCCTCCTTCGTAAGCCACGCCATGACCGCCCAGCCCGCCAGCGCCCCCACGACCTGCGCGCCGATGAAGGCGGGTGCGGAGGCGGGGGCGATCCCTGCGAAGGTGTTGCTCAGGGAGCGGGCGATGGTCACGGCCGGGTTGGCAAATGACGTCGATGCGGTGAACCAGTAGGCGGCGGTGATGTAAAGCCCGACGCACACGGCGGTCATGTCCGCCCTGAACCGGACGCAGCCCAGGATGGTCGCGATCAGGCCGAACGTCGCCAGCGCCTCCGAGAACGCCAGCGCCGGGCCGTCGCGCAGGTGGGCCGAGACCTGCCACACCGGCAATCCGAACATCAGGTGCGCGGCGAACGCGCCGATGACGCCGCCGCAGACCTGCACGGCGAGGTAGGCCAGCGCCTCGACGGGCGTCATCTCGCGCCTGAGCGTGAAGATCAGCGTCACGGCGGGGTTGAAGTGCGCCCCGCTGATCGGCCCGAAGATGGTGATCAGCACCACCAGCCCCGCTCCGGTGGCCAGCGTATTGGCCAGCAGGGCGATGGCCTCGTTCCCGGCGGCCAGCCGCTCGCCCATGATCCCGGAGCCGATCACGACGGCGAGCAGCAGCGCCGTGCCGAGTGCTTCGGCGAACAGTCGGCGTTGGAGGGTCATCGGCAGGCCCGTTTCGCGCTCTCGGAGACGGGGCCGCAGATGGCGGGCTCGCCCGCGCAGCAGTCTTCCATCAGGAAGGTGAGGAGGCCGCTCATCGCCTCGTAGTCGGCCGTGTAGATGATCGAGCGACCCTCGCGGCGCGAGGTGGCGAGGCCCGCGTGGGCGAGGATCGCGAGGTTGCTGGACAGGGTGTTCGCCCGGCTGCCGGTTTCGCGGGCGATTTCACCGGCGGGCCGTCCATTCTTCCCCGCCTTCACCAGCAGCCGAAAGATGGCCAGCCGGCCCGGGTGGGCGAGGGCGGAGAGGGCTGCAACGGCGGCGTCTGATTCCATGGTTCGAGAATAGCGGAAGGGTGTGACGGCGTCGCGACGGTGATGTCCCCCCTCTGGGGGAGCTCCCGCGAAGCGGGTGAGGGGGCGAGTCAGCTGGCCCCCATCCCCGGCTTCGCCGGTACTTCCCCCAGAGGGGGAAGACCTCACGCCCCGCAGCAGGCGCTCGCCGTCGCGGGAGCCGCCGCCGTTTCATCCTCGCCATAAACCGTCGCATCGCCAAACGTATGGAAGGTCTCCCAACGCACGCCGGAGGGATCCACGACCCAGCTCTTGTCCGATCTGGCGTAGCAGCAGGTGGTCGCGGCCTGGTCGAAGGTGGTTTCACCGGCCGCCTTCAGCCGCCCGGCGATGGCGGCCAGTTCCTCGGCGGTCTCGGCCTGGACGCCCACGTGATCGACGCCGCCGGCGCGGCCGCGCTGCGAGATCGCGAGATTAACGCGCGGGTCCTCGAGCATCCATTTGGCGTAATCGGGCTTGTGCACCGTGGGCTCGGCGCCGAAGAGGGTGGTGTAGAAGGCGATGGACCGGGGGAGGTCTTCGACGCTTATGTGCAGGTGAAGGCGGTTCATGGCGGGTCTCCGATGACAGTGGTTCAATATTTCAAGAACTATCGAACTAATGTCAAGGGCTGAGGCGGCGAAATCCGGCTGGCGCGCGACGCCGGCCACCGTCTGGGCGCTGGGGTTCGTCTCCCTGTTGATGGATGTCTCCTCGGAGATGATCCACGGGCTGCTGCCCATCTTCCTGGTCGGCACGCTGGGGGCGACCGCCTTCACGCTCGGCATGATCGAGGGGATCGGCGAGGCGACGGCGTCCATCGTGAAGGTCTTCTCGGGCTGGCTCAGCGACAGGCTGGGCAAGCGCAAGCTGCTGGCCCTGTTCGGCTATGGGCTGGGGGCGCTGTCGAAGCCGCTGTTTCCGCTGGCGACCGATCCGGCGCACCTGCTGCTCGGCCGCTTCATCGACCGGGTGGGGAAGGGAATTCGCGGCGCGCCCCGCGACGCCCTGATCGCCGACGTGACGCCTCGGGAGATCCACGGGGCCGCCTATGGCCTGCGGCAGGCGCTGGATACGGTGGGAGCCATCGCGGGGCCGCTGATCGCCATCGGTCTCATGGCGCTGCTCGCCGACGACATCCGGGCGGTGATGTGGTGGGCGGTCGTTCCGGGCCTGATGGCGGTCGCCGCACTGGCCTTCTTCGTCCGCGAGCCGGCGCATCACCAGATTCAGAAGAACGGCGGCCCGCCGGTGCGGATCGGCGCACTGGGGCGGCTGGGTAGCGCCTACTGGCTGGTGATCGCCGTGGCGGTGGTCTTCCACCTGGCGCGCTTCAGCGAGGCCTTCCTGATCCTGAAGGCCAAGGACACTGGCTTGGCGCTCGGCATGACGCCGATCGTGCTGGTGGTGATGAGCGTCGTCTATGCGGTGCTCTCCACGCCGGCGGGAGAACTCTCCGACAGGGTAGGGCGGCGCGTGGTGCTGGCCGCGGGCCTGGTGGCGCTGATCGCCGCCGACGTGGTGCTGGCGAGCGCGCACAGCATCGTGGGCGCGCTGTTCGGCGCGGCGCTCTGGGGCCTGCACATGGGCCTGAGCCAGGGGCTGCTGTCGGCGCTGGTCGCGGACAACGCCCCGGCCGACCTGCGCGGCACGGCGTTCGGCGTCTTCGGCCTGACGACGGGCGTGGCGGTGCTGGCGGCCAGCGCCATCGCGGGGGAACTCTGGGAGCGTTTCGGGCCGACCGCGACCTTCACGACGGGGGCGGTGTTCGCGGCGCTGGCGCTGGGCGGCCTGTGGCTGGTCCGAATAAAAAACGCCCGCCGGTGAGGGCGGGCGTCTTCTGAGGAGCTGTGCGGCGCTTACGCCGCCGCTTCGTCGTGGGCTTCGCCGCCGTCCGGATCGCGCAGGACGTAGCCGCGGCCCCAGACGGTCTCGATGTGGTGCTTGCCGCCGGATGCCGTCGCCAGCTTCTTGCGCAGCTTGCAGATGAAGACGTCGATGATCTTCAGCTCGGGCTCGTCCATGCCGCCGTAGAGGTGGTTGAGGAACATCTCCTTCGTGAGCGTCGTGCCCTTACGAAGCGAGAGGAGCTCGAGCATCTGGTATTCCTTGCCGGTCAGATGCACCCGGATGCCGTTCACCTCGACCGTCTTGGCGTCGAGGTTGACGGTGATGTCGCCGGTCTTGATGACCGACTGGGCGTGGCCCTTGGAGCGGCGGACGACCGCGTGGATGCGGGCGACCAGCTCGTCCTTGTGGAAGGGCTTGGTCAGGTAGTCGTCGGCGCCGGAGCCGAAGGTCTTCACCTTGGTCTCGATCTCCGCCGAGCCGGACAGGATCATGATCGGGGTGTTGATCTTGGCCACCCTGAGCGTCCGGAGCACGTCCAGGCCGCTCATGTCGGGCAGGTTCAGGTCCAGCAGGATCAGGTCGTAGTCGTAGATCTTGCCGAGATCGACGCCCTCCTCGCCGAGGTCCGTCGTGTAGACGTTGAAGCCTTCCGACTTCAGCATCAGCTCGATCGTCTGCGCAGTCGCGCTGTCGTCTTCGATCAAAAGTACGCGCATCGGCCCCTCCCGGCTGTCAGCCGTCAGCAACTCAAGAGATCGGAGTCCAGCCCCATCTCCGCGCGCAGAATCGCGAGGAGTTAATTTAAGACTGGTTAATGGTGAACGCCGCCTCGGCCCGAATCGTTAATCTGATTTGCGAATCGCGCGCAAGAGTCGCCGATTCGCAACCTTAACGGTCAAGCTTGTTGGGGTTTTTACCGCTGGCCCGCGCGCCGTTCCGCGTCGACGGCTTCGCGCATGGCCCGCAGGTCGTCGCTGATGCGAAAGATGGCGACGTAGAACTCGCAGAACGAGCGCCACAGGAGAACGCCCGCGGCGCAGAAGAGCAGGCCGGCCACCAGCACGGGCAGCGCCAGCAGCTTGCCCAGCCACGAGGCTTCCCGCAGCGCCACGCCGATCGAGGCGCCGAGCGCCGAGAAGGCCACCAGCGCCAGCACGCCCAGGCCCGCCCAGTAGATGAGGTGGACGACCGGTCCGGTCATCAGCCGCTCGAACGTGAGCAGGTCCCAAAGGAGGGCTTCGCCCTGACCCTTAGCGTCGGAAGATCTGGTGCCGGCCATACATCAAAGTCCCGGCGGCCACGCGCCGCCACTGGCCGGAATGGCTAGCAGCGCAGGCGCGTTGGGGCAATGCCGGGAAAAAGAGAGCCCCGGCAGCAGCGCCGCCGGGGCTCGTAAAGGGTGCGGCTTGCTCAGCCGTTAGTCGTTGTCGTCGTCGCCCGAGGTCGTCGGGGCGGGAGCGGTCGTGTCGGTGCTCGTGTTCGTGCCGTTGTGGGTGGCCGATTCCGAGCCGTACTCGATGCCGTTCGCCGACGCGCGCGTGTTCGGCAGGACCGCAGCCGCGCCGCCGCCCGTCTGGGCCGCGGCCGAGACCGCCGCGCCGATGCCGTTGTTCGGATGCGTCGGCTCGTTGTCGTTGATGTCGAGGACGCCATCGTTGTCGTCGTCGATATCGCGGGCGTTCACGACGCCGTCGCTGTCGCTATCGACGCGGCTGCTGGTCGTGATGTCCTTCTTGCCGCGGGTCGAGACCGTGGCGGAAGTGTCCTTGCCGCTCGCCGTCGCGGAAGCCGAGCCGTGCTCGATGCCGTTGGCCGAGGCGCGGGTGTTCGGCAGAACCGCCGCCGCGCCGCCGCCTGACTTGGCCGCAGCGGAGACCGCCGCGCCGATTCCGTGGCTGCCGGCCGAGGCTGCGCCCGCGCCTACTCCGGCGCCGACGCCTGCATGACCCGCACCGACCATGCCACCAGCCATGCCGCCGGCGTGGCCGCCACCGTGACTTCCGCCGCCGCCATGACCGGCGGCTTGCGCAGCGCCGGCGAAGGCCAAGGCGGCCGCCGCGGCGCTAACATACAAAAGCTTTCTCATCCGGTTTCACTCCTTCGTGAACCTGTTCCCTCGCGGCGGGTAAACACCGGCCGGCGACAAACCGTTCCGGCCCACTGCGGGCCAATCCGAAGGCGCGGACGCAAAACGGCCGCGCCCGGAAGGACGCGGCCGCCAAGCTTTTGAGGCTCGTAAAGAGGCTATCAGCCGCCGCTGTTGGTGGCGGTGTTGCCCGTATCGCCGCCGGCGTCGTCGCCGGGGTCATCGCCGGAGCCATCGCCGCCGGTCGCGCCGCCGCTGTCGGCGTCATCGCCGCTCTTCGTGCCGGCGGCCGAGCCGTGCTCGATGCCGGTGTCGGAGGCGCGGGTGTTCGGCAGGACCGCCGCGGCGCCGCCGCCCGACCGGGCCGCGGCCGAGACCGCCGCGCCGACGCCGTGGCTCGCGCCCGACCCGCCCATGCCGGCGTGACCGCCGGCTCCGCCGCCGTGAGCGCCCGCCGCGCCGGCCGCGTGACCGCCGCCGCCCGCCATGCCGCCCCCGTGTCCGCCGCCGCCATGACCGCCGCCGGCCGCCATGGCGCCGCCCGCGAAAGCCAGCACGGCCGTCGCCGCGCTGATGTAGAAAAGCTTCCTCATGGGTCACTCCCTTCCCGCAAAAGTCCCTCGCGGGCCGATATAGGCCCGTCAGGGTTTCCGGATCGTTGGCGCCCCGCCTCTCCCCCCGGAAATAAAAATGGCCGCGCCACTGAAAGCGCGGCCATAGCCCTTGGCTAGCCTGCAAATGGGGGAGTTTTTGTGTCCTAGCGGTACTGTTGCAGGCGGGTCGCACGCAGGCCGGCCATGCCGTGCCGGTCGATGGACTGCTGCCAGGCCAGGAATTCTTCGTTCGTCAGCGAATAGCGTTCGCAGGCCTCGTCGAGCGTGAGCAGGCCGCCACGGACCGCCGCCACGACTTCGGCCTTGCGCCGGATCACCCACCGCTGCGTGTTCGGCGGCGGCAGGTCGGAAAGCGTCAACGGAGAGCCGGTCGGTCCCACGACGTACTTCTCGCCCCGGCTGTTCGTACGCTGTTGTTGAAGCATGGCTTTGCGCCTTTCCCACCTCACTGTTCGCGCAAAAGCTACACGGCAGGAAATAACAGGCGGTGAATCGCGATAGTAAAAATGTAGGTAAGAAATTGCGGAACCCTTGTGGTTTAAGGTGTTTCGGAATGAAACATGGCTATTAAACGCGGTTAACACATTGCTGACCTTGCGCGGCAGCTCGGCCTTCTATGTTGCTCTGACTCCTCGCAATTTCGGCCTCGCGGGGCTACATAGCGGGCGTGAACGCACAGGCTCCAATCCTGACCGGCGCTGAAGAGGCGGTGCGGGCGGCCGTCGGCCTCCCCGCCGGGTCGCGCGTGGTCGCGGCGATGTCCGGCGGCGTGGACTCCACGGTCACCGCCGCGCTTCTCGCGCGCGCTGGTTACGATGTGGTTGGCGTGACGCTGCAGCTCTACGACCACGGCGCCGCGGTCCAGAAGAAGGGCGCCTGCTGTGCCGGCCAGGACATCCTCGACGCCCGGGCGGCGGCGGAAGCCATCGGCATCCCCCACTACGTCCTCGACTACGAAAGCCGCTTCCGCGAGCAGGTGATCGAGGACTTCGCCGACGCCTACTTGCGCGGAGAGACGCCGATCCCCTGCGTGCGCTGCAATCAAACGGTGAAGTTCCGCGACCTCCTGGACGTGGCGCGCGACCTCGGCGCCGCGGCCATGGCGACGGGGCACTACGTCCGGCGCGAGGTTGGCGGGGCCGGCGCGGAGCTGCACCGCGCGGCCGATCCGGCGCGCGACCAGAGCTACTTCCTGTTCGCGACCACGCCCGAGCAGCTCGACTACCTGCGCTTTCCGCTGGGCGGGCTGGAGAAGCCGGAAGTGCGGCGGGTGGCTGCGGAGATGGGGCTCTCCATAGCCGACAAGCCCGACAGCCAGGACATCTGCTTCGTGCCGGAGGGCCGCTACACCACGGTCATCGACCGCCTGCGCCCGCACGGCGCGGAGCCCGGTGACATCGTCCATCTCGACGGCCGCGTGCTCGGCCGACACGAGGGCGTGACCCGCTACACCGTGGGCCAACGGCGCGGCCTGAACGTCGCTGTCGGCGATCCGCTGTTCGTCGTGAAGATCGACGCCGACAAGCGCCAGGTCATCGTGGGTCCCCGTGAGGCGCTGCTGACGCATGCGCTGACCCTGAAGGAAGAGAACTGGCTGGGGGGTGAGCCGCTGGCCGAGGCTGTGGCTTCCGGCCGCCGGGTGCTGGCGCGCGTGCGTTCGACGCGCGAGCCGGTCGCCGGCCGTCTCGGCATGGTCGAAGGCTCAGTCGGCGTGGTGTTCGACGCGCCGGAAGAAGGTGTGGCGCCGGGACAAGCCTGCGTCCTCTACGCCCCGGAAGCGCCGAGCCGCGTCCTGGGGGGCGGGTTTATAGAGCGGACGGTTCGCTCTTCCTGATCCTTCTCCCCTTGCGGGAGAAGGTGTCGGCGAAGCCGACGGATGAGGGGTTGAAAGGCGGCTCAGCCGCGATTCAACACATCCGCTTCATCGAGGTTTGAGAAACCCCTCATCCGACCCGCTTCGCGGGCCACCTTCTCCCGCAAGGGGAGAAGGGGATTACGCCACCTTCGCCTTCGCCAGCGCTTCACCGACCGTCGGCGTGTGGCAGTCCTTCGGCTCGATGCTGAGGCCTTGGGGAGTCTCGCCGCAGTGGCCGCAGATGAGCTTCGGTTCGAACTCGTGGTCGCCGTGGACGAAGCGCATGGGGCCACCCTCGTCACCGTAGACGTGGGCGTCGCCCCAGGCGGCCATGGTGAGCAGTACGGGCGACAGCGCCCGGCCCTTGGCGGTCAGCACGTACTCATGGCGCGGCGGGCGTTCGGAGTAGAGCTTTGTCTCCAGCACGCCGTGCTCGACGAGGCTCTTCAGCCGTGCGGCCAGCACGTTGCGGGCGACGCCCAGCCGCTCCTGCCACTGCTCGAAGCGGCGCACGCCTCGGAAGGCGTCGCGCAGGATGAGCAGCGTCCACGGGTCGCCGACCACCTCCAGGGTGGCTGCGATGGAGCAGGTCTCCTTCGAATAGTCGGCGGTGCGGCCCATACCGTTAAGGTGAGACCTTGCCCCCCGTTGCGCAAGTTGTCTTTGGCGACGCACCGTGCGGCCGCCCTTGCATGACCCTGCGGCAGGGGACACATCGGGAGGCAAAGGAGATTTCCATGGCCGCCGATCCCGTCGTCATCGCTTCCTTCGCCCGCACCCCCATGGGCGGCTTCCAGGGTTCGCTGTCGGGCGCGAAGGCGACCGAGCTGGGCGCGGCGGCGGTGAAGGCGGCGCTGGAGCGGGCCGGAATCCCAGGCGAGCAGGTCGAGCAGATCTTCATGGGCTGCGTCCTGCCCGCGGGCCTCGGACAGGCGCCGGCCCGTCAGGCAGGGCTTGGCGCGGGCCTGCCGCTGTCGGTCGAAGCCACCACCGTCAACAAGATGTGCGGCTCAGGGATGCAGGCCGCGATCATGGCGCACGATGCGCTGGCGGCGGGCTCGGCCGATGTGATCGTCGCGGGCGGCATGGAGAGCATGACCAACGCGCCCTACCTGATGGCCAAGCACCGCTCCGGCGCGCGGATCGGCCACGACGTCATCTCCGACAGCATGTACCTGGACGGGCTGGAGGACGCCTACACGCCGGGCAAGCTGATGGGCGCCTTCGCCGAGGACGCCGCGCGCGCCTACCAGTTCACCCGTGAGGACCAGGACGCCTACGCCATCGAAAGCCTCGCCCGCGCCAGGAAGGCGGTGGAGAGCGGCGCGTTCGACGCCGAGGTCACGCCGGTCGTCGTGAAGGGTCGCAAGGGCGAGGAGACGATCACCACGGACGAACAGCCGCTGAAGGCCGATCCGTCGAAGATCCCGTCGCTGAAGCCTGCGTTCGCGAAGGACGGCACCATCACCGCCGCCAACGCGTCTTCGATCAGCGACGGGGCGGCGGCGTTGGTGATGACGCGGGCTTCGGTCGCCGAGAAGCTCGGCCTGCCGGTGGTGGCGAGGGTCGTCTCCCACGCAGCCCACGCCCACGAGCCGGGCCTCTTCACCACTGCCCCCGTACCCGCGATGAAAAAGGCGCTGGAAAAGGCCGGCTGGTCGGTCGCCGACGTCGACCTGTTCGAGGTCAACGAGGCCTTCGCCGTCGTCGCCATGATCGCCCAGCGGGAGCTCGGCATCGACCGCGACCGGCTGAACGTGAACGGCGGCGCCTGTGCGCTGGGTCACCCCATCGGCGCGTCCGGCGCGCGCATCCTGGCCACCCTGCTGTCGGCGCTGAAGGCGCGCGGCGGCAAGCGGGGGCTCGCCTCGCTCTGCATCGGCGGCGGCGAGGCGACTGCGATGGCCGTGGAACTTGTCTGACCCGGTAGCCTTATGAACGACGTCACCGACAACCAGGCCCGCAGCCGCTACGAGCTCGAGGAGCAGGGGCTGACGGCCTACGCCGACTACCGGCGCGACCGGGGTCGTCTCTACATCGACTATGTGTTCGCGCCGCCGCCACTGCGCGGGAAGGGCGTGTCCGACCGGCTGATGCACGGCGTGGCCAGCGCGGCGCGGGCCGACGGGCTGAAGATCACGCCGATCTGCGGCTATGCGGCCGCCTGGCTCCGCCGCCATCGCGAATACGCCGAGCTGCTGGCGTAACGGCTGAGAGGCCTGATACCGTCCCTTCCAAAAAGGGAGGACAGCGATGGCGTTCGCTGAATACGCAGAATACGACGGCCTTGGGCTGGCCGAACTGCTGCGCAACAGGGCGGTGACGCCCGCGGAACTGGTCGAGGCCGCCATCGAGCGGATCGAGCGGCACAACCCGACGCTCAATGCGGTGGTCTATAAGGCCTACGATGAGGCCCGCGCCAACGCGGCGAGCGAGCTGCCCGAAGGGCCGTTCAAGGGCGTGCCCTTCCTGATCAAGGATCTCGGCCAGCGTGTGAAGGGCTGGCCGCGCACCTCCGGCAGCCATTTCGCGACCGTCGAGGCCGACGCGGACGACACGGAGCTGGTGAAACGCTACCGCGCCGCGGGCGTGGTGCTGGTCGGCAAGACCAACACGCCGGAGTTCGGCATCCCCGGCGTCACGACCTCCGCAAAGCTCGGGCCCTGCAGCAATCCATGGAACCCCGCTCACATCTCCGGCGGCTCGTCGGGCGGGGCGGCGTCGGCTACGGCGGCGGGGATCGTGCCCCTGGCGCATGCGAGCGACGGGCTGGGCTCGATCCGCATTCCGGCCGCCTGCTGCGGTCTCGTCGGCCTGAAGACCACCCGCGACCGCAACCCCAACGGCGGCGAGGACTACGACCGCGCCATCGGTTTCTCGGTGGACCACGTGGTCAGCCGCACCGTCCGCGACAGCGCCGCGATGCTGGACGCGACCGGCTATCCTGAGCCCGCGAGCCCCTATGCCTATCCGGCCAAGGACGGGCCTTACCTGGCCGAGGTGGAGCGGAGCCCGGGCAAGCTGCGCATCTTCTTCTCCGAGGAGACGCCGAACGGGAAGCCGATCTCGGACGAGGTGCGGGCCAAGCTGCACGACACCGTCGAGACTCTGCGCGCGCTGGGCCACGAGGTGGTCGAACGCGGACTCGGCATCGACTACCGCACCACTTACCGCGCCCAGGCGCTGGTTTCGGCCTCGAACTTCGCCGCCGGCCTGCGCCGCTGGATCGACAAGGTCGGCCGCGAGCCCGATCCGGGCGACATCGAAGGCCTCGCCTGGCGCGCCTGGAAGGCGGGAGCGGAGATCACCGGCGAGCAGGCCATGTGGGGCTGGCAGCAGCTGCGGTTGGCCAACCGGCAAATCCTCGCGAACTGGGAAGAGTTCGACGTGTTTCTCACGCCCGTGCTCGGCACGCCGCCGCCGAGGCACGAGTTCCTCGATACCTTGACCGACGACCTGCGGGCCTTCGACAAGGCCCAGTCGCAGACCTTCCCCTTCACGCCGCCGTTCAACTTCACCGGCCAGCCTTCGATGTCGCTGCCGCTGCACATGAGCGAGGGCGGCTTGCCCATCGGCATGATGTTCACCGCCCGCTACGCCGACGAGGCGACGCTGTTCCGGCTGGCCGGGCAGCTGGAGAAGGAGCTGCCGTGGAGGGACCGGAAGCCCGCCGTCTTCGGCTGATCAGCGGGGCCGGATGACCAGCTTCCAGGCCTCGTCGTCGGTCAGGAAGCGCCTCGCGGCCGCCTGCACGTCAGCGGCCGTGACGCGCTCCGTCTGCGGCACGAGCGAGCGGATGGCGTCGAGGCGGCGCGGGTCGGTCTGGGCGAAGGATAGTTCCGACAGCCAGTATTCGTTGGTGGCCTGCGCCTTCTCGAGCTGCTCGACGCGCGGATTCCGGGCCCGGCTGAGCAGGTCGGCCGAGACGGGCTTGTCGCGCAGCTCTGCGGCGATCTCCTGGGCCTTGGCGAAGAAGGCGTCGAGCTTGGCGGGCGGGACTTCCACCTGCGCCAGCATGTAGCCCCAGCCTGGGAAGGTGGTGCTCTGGTGGTAGCTGACGTTGGGCGAATAGGTGTCGCCCTGGTTCTCGCGCAGCTCCTCGACCAGGCGGATTTCGAAGGCCTCGCCCAGCACGGCAAGCGTGCGGGCCGTCTGCGGGCTGGTGAAGAAGTCCTGCGTCTTCCAGGCGATCAAGCCGATGGACTGGTCCGCGCGGCCCTTGTGGGTCTCGACCAGCGGGCCGCCGGGGTCCGGGAAGGCGCTGGTCTGGGCGTCGGCCGAGGGTGCGGCGGCTTGCGGGCGCGGGGGCAGGGCGCCGAAGGTGTCGGCGACCTCGTCGATCGCCTTGTCGACGGTGATGTCGCCGACCATGACGACCTCGATCGGGCCGTCGGCGAGCGACGGGGCGATCTGGGACTCAAGGTCCTTCAGGGTCGCGTGGGCCACCTCCTGCCGGGACGGAAAGGTCCACCGGCGGTCGCCGGCGTGCAGCAGGCCCGGCAGGTCGCGGCCGAGGACGCCGTTGTCGGTCGCCTCGTACTGGTCCTCCAGGGTCGAGGTGTAGCTCTTGATCCGCTGGAAAGCCTCCGGGCGCCAGCCGGGCTCGGCGACGTACGCGGCCAGAACCTCCAGCTGGGTCGGAACGTCGTCGGTCCGGGTCTGGCCGGAGAGAACGAAGGCGCGGTTGTCGACGCCGAAGTTGGCGCCATAGACCTTCGACGCCAGCACCCGCTCCATGTCCTCGGCGCTGATCTGCTTCAGCCCGCCCTCGATCAGGGAAGAGGCGGCCCAGACCATGCTCTGGCGATCCTTGGACAGCGCCAGCCGGCCGTCGCCCACGTTCACCCGGACCAGCACCTGCTCCTTGCGGAACTTTGTGGGCTTCACGGTCAGCCGCACGCCGTTGGCGAAGCGGACGAAGACGGTGTCGAGGTCGGCGACCTCGCGCTGCTCGACGACCTGGCCGGACGGGCCGAAGCTCTCGTAGGGCCAGCTGACCTGCACCGGCGCGGCGGGCGGCGTGACCGCCACGGCCTGCGAGGTCTTGTAGGCCGCGAGCACGGCGTCATTGCCGCCCTGCACAGCGTCCGGGCTCGCCAGGAAGATCAGGGGGCCGGCGCCGGAGAAAGCGGCGCGCAGGGCGTCGGAGACCTGCTCGGCCTTCAGGTCCTTCACCGCCGCCTCGAAGATCGCGAGGTCCTCGGCCGGGGAGGTGACGATGTCATTCTCTTCCAGGCTGTTCACGATCTGGGCGGCCAGCGCGGGGGTGCGGCGGGTGGCCGATCCGTCCGCGGCCGTTTTCAGCTGGGCCCGGAGCTCGGCGATCTCGCGGTCGAGTTCGTCCTGACGCACGCCGTACTGCGCGGCGCGGCGCTGCTCGCGCTCGATGGCGGCGAGCGCGCCTTGCCAATCGCCGGGCTTGGCCGTGACGGAAAGCGTGGTGACCTCGGCGGCGCGGAACTGGTTGTCGCGGAATCCGCCGGCGGCGATGAAGGGCGGGTCTTCGGCGCGGGCGATGGTTTCCAGCCTGCGGTTCAGGACGGCGAAACCGAGCAGTTCGCGCCAGTCGTGCTTGCGCTTTTCGACGGTGTCGCGGGCGAGGTCGGGCGGCGCCATCCACGACATCTGGACCGACAGCTGCGAGCCGGGCTCGACAGCGACCAGCGCCTCGGGCCCGCGCTTCTGCACCGCGCCGACGTCAGGATCGGCGATGGCGGGCTTCTGGGCCTCCCAGTCGGAGAAGCCGGCGCGGATCTTCGTCTCCATCGCATCGACGTCGAAGTCGCCGACGGCCACCAGCACGGCGCGCTCGGGGCGGTACCACTGCTTGTAGAAGTCGGCGATCAGGCCGGCGGGCGCGCTCTGCAGCACCTTCACCTGGCCAATGGGATAGCGCAGCGGCGGCCGCTGGCCCTGCATCAGGAAGCCCAGCCGCTGCTTGAAGATGCGGTAGGCGGGGGTGTCGCGCGTGCGCTCCTCCGAGAGCACCACGCCGCGCTCGCGGTCCACCGCGTCCTGGGCGATGGTCAGGTCGCCGGCGGTCTGGCGCAGAATCTTCAGCGTGTCATCGACGGTCGCGGGATCGGTCTGCGGCAGGTCGAGCTGGTAGACGGTCTGGTCCCAGGAGGTGGAGGCGTTGGTGTCCGCGCCGAAGGCCAGGCCGTGGCGCTCCAGCATCTTGATCATCTCGCCTTCGGGGATGTCCTTCGAGCCGTTGAAGGCCATGTGCTCGAGGAAGTGGGCGAGGCCCTGCTGCTCGTCGCTCTCGTCCAGCGATCCGGCGTCGAAGTAGAGACGCAAGCTGGCCTGCCCCGGCGGCGTGGAATTCTTCTCGATCGCGTAGCGCATGCCGTTGGGCAGCGCGCCGAAGCGGATCGCCGGATCGGCGGGGACATCGCTGACGCCTTGCGGCCACTGGCCCGGCTTCAGCTGCGCGGCCGGGGCGGTCGCCTGCGCCTCATGGTGAAGGATCGCGGGCGCGTGCAGGTGCGAGCACGACGCGAGGAGCAGGGCCGCCGCGGCGAAGGCAGCCGGGCGAGGAAGGCGGATCATCGGTTCTTCCCGATTTATGAGCAGGCGGCGCACCTTCGCCGTCGAAGTTGACCGCCGCAAGGCGTCATTGTTACGCCCGGCTACATTGAACGCTGACGCTCCCGCTCCCTCCTTCGCCGAGCTCACCCGCGCCAGCGCGCAGGTGGGGCTGCTCGGGTTTGGCGGCCCGGCCGGGCAGATCGCCCTGATGCACCGCATCTTCGTCGAGGAGAAGCGCTGGATCGACGAGGAGCGGTACCTGCATGCGCTGAACTACTGCACCCTGTTGCCCGGACCCGAGGCGCAGCAGCTGGCGACCTATGTCGGCTGGCTCTTGCACGGGGTGAGGGGCGGCGTCGTGGCGGGTGCGCTGTTCGTCCTGCCGGGCGCGGTGGTGGTGTTTGCGTTGTCGTGGCTATACGCGAGTCTCGGCCACGTGCCGGTGGTCGCCGCGCTCTTCTACGGCGTGAAGGCCGCCGTGGTGGCGCTGGTGGCCGAGGCGCTCTGGCGGATCGGCAAGCGGGCGCTGAAGGGCTGGGCGGACGTGGCGGTCGCGGTGGCGGCGTTCCTGTCGCTGGCGGTCTTCTCCGTGCCCTTTCCGGTGGTGGTGCTGGCGGCCGCGCTGATCGGATTTCTGCGCGGCCCGGGAGAGACGGAGCCGGTGGTCGGGCATGGTCCCGCGCCGTCGGCCCGCAAGGCCTTCACCGCCGCCGCTGTCTGGGCGGCCCTGTGGCTGGCGCCGCTGGGCCTTGCAGCGTTGTTGCTCGGGCCGCAACACATCCTCACACGTGTGGGCGAACTGTTCAGCGTGCTGGCGATGGTCTCCTTCGGCGGCGCCTACGCGGTGATGGCCTTCCTGCAGCAGCAGGCGGTGCAGGTGCAGCACTGGCTGACGCTCGGCCAGATGATCGACGGGCTGGGGCTGGCCGAGACGACGCCCGGGCCGCTGACCCTGACCAACCAGTTCGTCGGCTTCATGGCCGGCTGGAACGCGGGCGGCGGCCTGCTGCTGGCGACCGCCACGGCCGCGATGGCGAGTTGGCAGACCTTCGCGCCGTCCTACCTCTTCATCTTCGCCGGCGCGCCCTACGCCGAGGACCTGCGCCGCAATCCGAAGGCCCGCAGCGCGCTGGCGGGCGTGACGGCGGCGGTGCTGGGGGTGATCGCAAACCTGGCGGTCTGGTTTACGGCGCACGTCTTCTTCGGGGAGGTGCACGGGCTCGCGCCGGTGTGGACGAGCTTCGACCCGTTCGCGGCGGTGCTGGCGCTGGCGGCGGGCGTGGCGCTGCTGCGGTATCGGGTGAACGTCGCGCTGGTGGTCGCAGGCTGCGCGCTCACGGGGCTGTTGCGGCTGGCGCTCGCGAGCTAGGGATGGGCGCCATGACCGAGCCCTTCATCGAAGAAGACGTCCCGCCCCGCCGCGAGCCCATCTTCAACGCGCCCTGGCCGGCGATGGCGCTGACGCTGGTCATCATCGGCAGCTTCGTCATCCAGATGCAGCTGCCGGAGCGGGTCTGGGCCGACTACGTCCTGACGCCGGCGGTGGTGACGCAGTACGGCCGCTGGGTGACGCTGCTCACCCCGCTGTTCCTGCACGGCGGCTGGATCCACGACCTGATGAACGCCTCGGCCGCGCTCGCCTTCGGGACGCCGGTGGCGCGACTGTTCGGGCTGAATGCGCGAGGCGCGCTCGCCTTCCTCCTCTTCTATCTCGCCTGCGGCCTGCTCTCGAGCCTGGGCTACGTCATGGCCCATCCGGACAGCATGGCGCCCGTGGTGGGGGCGTCTGGCGCGGTCTCAGGCCTGATGGGTGGGGCTTCGCGGCTGATGGAGGGGAGGGGGCGGCTGGGCCCGCTGGTCAGCCGCACGACCGTCGGCATGGCCTTCATGTGGACGGTGGTGAACCTCATCATCGGCTACGTGCCGGTGATGCCTGGGACGGGCGGGGCGGGGATCGCCTGGGAGGCGCACGTGGCCGGCTACTTCGCCGGCCTCCTGCTGATCGCGCCCTTCGCCCGGATCGCGGGCCACAATCCCGTCTTAAACGGTTGATTCCCGCACCCGTTTGCGAGACGCTTCCCTTACGAAACGTCCAGGGAGCGCGTCAGTGCTGGTTTCGCAGATCTTGAAGGACAAGGGCGACATCGTCTTCACGGCCTCGCCGACGGAGACGATGAAGGCCGTCGCCGCCCAGCTTCATGCCCGCCGCGTGGGCGCGGTCGTGGTGGTGGACGACGAAGGGACGGTCGTCGGCATCATCTCCGAGCGTGACATCGTCAGCGCGGTCGCCAAGGAGGGCGCCGCTTCGCTCGACCAGACGATCGACTGCTGCATGACCCGCGACGTGATCTTCGCCACGCCGGGCGAGACGGTGGACTCCCTGCTCTCGCGCATGACCGACCGCCGTATCCGCCACCTGCCGGTGGTGAGGGACGGGCGCCTCGCCGGCATCGTCTCCATCGGCGACCTCGTGAAGTCCAAGATCTCCGAGGTCGAGGCCGAGGCCGACGGGCTCAAGCAGTACATCGCCGCCGGCTAGGCCGCGGGGCCGAGCAGCTCCACCACCCCACGCTCGGCCGCATCGGCCAGGCTGTAGCCTTCCAGCACGTGCGCCGTCGCATCGCGCGCCTTCATCAGCGCCTCGCGCAGCGG
>JBLNCT010000070.1:0-88493 GCA_050260915.1 Parcubacteria group bacterium | reverse complement strand
CCAAGTCGCTCGCCGACTTCCTCTTCGACGACGAGCGGGCGATGGTCCGCATCGACATGAGCGAGTACTCCGAGCGGCATGCCGTGGCCCGACTCATCGGAGCCCCGCCCGGCTACGTCGGCTACGAGGAGGGGGGCCAGCTGACCGAGGCGGTGCGCCGCCGGCCGTACTCGGTGGTGCTCCTCGACGAGGTCGAGAAGGCGCACCCGGAGGCCTTCGACATCCTGCTCCAGGTGCTCGACGACGGTCGCCTGACCGACGGCCAGGGCCGCACGGTCGACTTCCGCAACACGCTGCTGATCATGACCAGCAACATGGGCGCCGAATACCTGGCCGCCCAGGGCGAAGGCGACGACGTCGAGGCCGTGCGCCCGCAGGTCATGGAGGTCGTGCGCCGCAACTTCCGCCCCGAGTTCCTCAACCGCATCGACGAGATCATCCTCTTCAAGCGGCTCGGCCGGGGCGAGATGGACAACATCGTCCGCATCCAGCTGGCCCGGGTGGAGAAGCTGCTCGCCGACCGCCGGATGACGCTGTCCCTAGACCCCGCCGCCCTCCACTGGCTAGGCGAACGCGGCTACGACCCGGTCTACGGCGCGCGCCCGCTGAAGCGCGTGATCCAGAAGGAGTTGGTGGACCCCATCGCGCGGAAGCTCCTCGCCGGCGAGATCGAGGACGGAGCGGTCATCTCCGCGACGGCGGGCGCGGACGGGTTGGAGATCGGGCGGGCGCGGGTGCACTGAGGGTCAGCGTTTAGCCTGAGACAACCTGGCCGCGGATCATCTCAAGGAGCGCTGAGAGTCGGTCCTCATCGAGGCGAACAAGCGACTGTGGCGCGCCTCTGAGTACACCGGCGCCTATGAGCTCCTTCAGTTCAATGGGTTTTTCGACATAACCGTAGAATATAAACTTCAAAATCTTTAGGCCACCAAGCTTCGACATTTGTGCGATTTCGTCGTTCGTGTATACTGACCGCTTGGCAACGACTTCGATGGCTTCTTCGACCGACGAAGCTGTTCTGTAGCTTTCAACCACGCCAATCGCAGTCAGGCCACTTCGAATTCCGATCGTGGTATCTGTAGATCGATAGAAGGTCGCTAAGGTTCCCTTTGGAACCTCCCTGAGCCGCGCGAACGCGAGGTATGCTTTCCGGATGCTATTTGAAGGGCTCTGCCGGTCCGAGGGTCCCAGCCAACTGTTCGCGAAAAGATCTCCAGGCATGTCTTTGAACCTGCCTGCCCCCTCCGGGAATAGGCGATCGTGGTATCCCGGCTGAACGGGAACAACGAGGCCTGAGGGGAATCGGCTCGGAAGTTGCGGATATCGCCTTCGGACGGCTACCGATCGGCCCGCGTCAATCTCCTCAGATCGAGTCCAACTTTTCAAGAACACAAGCTCTCCATTCGCCTGTTCTGCGACTCTGCGGAAGCCATAGAAGTGAATAAGTTGGCGCAGACCAAGCTGCTTAGGGTAAACAGTCAGATAAATGCTATCATAGCCGTTGTCGTAGGCGTAACACAGCGCTTGCCGCAGTAGCTGCTCACCCAAACGGCCACCACGGTAGTTCTCCGCAACTTTGAAGGTACATAGTTTTAGAATCTTCCCGCCCAGTACGCCGATGGGCGCTTCACCTGCCGTTTCTGCCTTGAAAATGCAGATCGCGGCGATCGAACGTGCATCTTGAACGACCCAGCACTCGCGCTGTGTTCCGCAACACTTTTCTTTGTACCAACTTATAAACCCTTCATAATCATCTTCCAATGAGCGGAAGATTGGGTCATTAACGTCAACTTGGTAGCAATAGCGGCGACTAATTGAATTTAGCTCGAAGTCGACGTCTGCATACTGTCCGTTGATGAAGTCAAGGGCTTCGCGGACCCGCAAGACTTGACTCCCCACCCCGTGGCGGCGCGCCCGGGTGTGGAGTTTTGCGTCCTCGGTGATCAAGAAATCTGCGGCACCGTCTTTGACGGCTGCCAAGAGTTGGCAGTCGCCTAAATCGTTGTCGTTCTTGATATCACCAAACTCTGCCGAGAGTTCGGCGCGACTTCTCCAACTCGCGCGAAGCTTAGGATACTTTTGCAGCTTTGAGAGCGATTGCCGACGGCGCGCCGCGTCAGAGTCCCGGGAGATATCTGCGACGCTCGCTTCGTGCACAAAGGCTTTGTGGCCTCGAAGGGTCAGATCACGCAGCAGCCAAGCGTAGGCCTCTGGCGTCTCCCGCGCGTCCTCCATCGGAATCAGAATGTTCGTATCCAGGAGGAAGTTTGCCATGCGCAATCATCTTTAGGGCGTCCTCGTCAGACAGCGTGCAATACGACTGTGGCGCACGGGTCTTATAGGTGGCCGTTAACTCAGGCAGCGCGAGCGGCCGTGTTAGCCGAACAGCAGACCGGAGATGGATGGCGACGCCCTCGCTTACCCCATCAAAATAAAGGTCGAAATCGGCTTTATCGATGCAAGCCCGCGCCTTAGCAGTCAACCAGAGATCATTGATTGCCAGCCGCTCGACCTTCTCGATGAGCGCGATACCCGCGACGGCCTTAGTAGGCGCGGTTTCGTAGATGAACATCCACGAGTTCGCTGACCCGATGCTGCCAAACCTGCGTCGAAGTTCGACTGTCTTCGAGCCTTCAAAGATTTTCGCGCAGTACCGTGGGCGGATGCTGAAAAGGTAGTGCATCGGCACCCCTCGGTTGGTGATTCGGCACAGACTCGCCTCCTGATGGTTAACCATAATCTAACCCCGTGCTCGCGCTCAGCGGCCTCACTTCGATTCGAGGCGGAGTTCGTATTATGTTCTCACGCCTATGTCGCACCCACAAGGGTTGCCGACGCTATGACTCCACCCCGCCCCTAAACACCGCCAGCTGATCCGCAAACGCCCGCTGGTAGGCCGGCCGGGCCTCTCCGCGCGCGATGTAGGCGGCGAGGGTGGGGTATTCCTCCAGCAACCCTGAGCCCTCCAGCCTGCGCAGGACGGTGACCATCAGGAGGTCGGCGGCGCTGAACGCGCCGTCCAGCCACTCGGCGTCGCGCAGCGCGCCGGAGAGCTGGGAGAGGCGCACGCGGACCCGCTCGTCGAGGAGGGGGAGGCGTTCGGCGTGCCAGGGCTGGTCGCGCTCCAGCAGGACGGCGGTGGAGCGCTCGACGATGGGCGGCTCGACGGTGTTGAGCGCCGCGAACATCCAGGCGACCGCGCGGGCCCGGGCGTTCGGTTCCTCGGGCAGGAGGCCCGGGTGGCGCTCGGCGATATGGAAGACGATGGCGCCGGTCTCGAAGAGCGCGAGGGCGCCTTCCTCATAGGTCGGAATCTGGCCGAAGGGGTTGAGCGCCAGGTGCGCCGGCTCCTTCATCTGCGCACACGACAGCAGCCGCACCTCGTAGGGCTGGCCGACTTCCTCCAGCGCCCAGCGCACCCGCATGTCGCGCGCCAGCCCCCGGCCACGGTCGGGGGAGCTTTCGAAGGCGGTGATGGTCGGGGTCATCGATGGGCTCCACATCGTGGGCGCCCATGCAAACTCATCCGCTCCGCCGCCGCCAGCCCATACTCACAGCCGTCCCCACCGCGCGAGCGGGAGCGCTAGTTCCGCGCCTTGCGCGCCGCATAGCGCGCATCCCGGCGGGCCTTCTGTTCGGCCTTGGAGAGCGCCTTGCGTTCCTTGCGTTCGCCACGCTTGGCTTCCAGCGCCTCGGCTTCGGCGGCCGCGACGGCCTCCTCGCTGGCTCGGGCCGCATCGGCTGCAGCCTGCGCGCGGGCTTCCTTGGCCGCGCGGCGTTCGGCGCGGACGCGTTCGAGTTCGGCGGCGCGTTCGGCCGCCCGGTCGGGGGCTTCGCCCGCGGTCATGGCGGGCTTGGGCTGGAACTTGGCGAGCAGCGCCTTGCGCGCGGCGGCCTGGGTCTTGAGGCGGTCGGAAAAGTCGCCGCCGGGGATGTTATACATTCGTGTCCTTCAGGATGCCCGCTTGGCGGCCGTATAGGTCGCCGCGCAGATCGCTTCGAGGTGGCCCAGGATCGAGCGCTGCGAGAGCAGGGCGTCGACGGCGCGCCGACCCTCCGCCTTCAACAGGCTCTTCAGCGTGCGCACGTCGGGCGCCGCGCCGCTGCGGGCGAGCTCATAGGCTCGTTCGATGGTGGAACTGGTCATATCGGTACAAGGAGTGGGGGCGGCGAAGCGTTGAAGCCCCGCCGTCCGCAACTTCACGCCTAGACGGCTTGCAGCTGGCCCGCGGAGGTCTTGCCGCTGCGCTGGTCGCGTTCCAGCTCGTAGCTGACCTTCTGGCCTTCGTTGAGGCCGCGCAGGCCTGCGCGTTCGACCGCGCTGATGTGGACGAACACGTCCGCGCCGCCTTCGTCAGGCTGGATGAAGCCGAAGCCCTTGGTTCCGTTGAACCATTTCACAGTGCCGGTAGCCATATTGAGTCTCTTTCAGATGTGGTTGCCGCGCGCCCCGGTCGGAGCGCGAGATCAAAATCTCGGGTGGGGATCGAGGTAGGCTCGGGCTCGATCCGAAGAACAAGCGTGGAGAGCGACCGAACCGCAGCGATATTCGATCCCCTCTTGTAGCACACCTGGCGACGAAAGTCCGAATTTATCCGGCCGCGCGCCAAAGCGGCGATGCGCGCGACTTCGGCCTCGGTTAGCGGCACACCCGGCGGGTGACGTAGCCGTCGTAGTACGGATCCCAGCTGCGGGTCGTGTAGCAGCGGTTGTAGCCGTAGCCGCCGCCGCCGTAGTCGGGGCTGTAGCCGTAGCGGCCGTAGTCTCCGCCGTAGTAGCCGCTCCCGTAGTAGGGTTGCGAGTAGCCGTAGCCGCCGTAACCGCCGTAGTTGTTGTATCCACGGCCGTAGTAGCCGTTGTCGTAGTAGTGGTGGTTGCCGCTGCTGCTGCTCGCCAGCGCGGCGCCGAGCGCCAGGCCGATAATGCCGCCGACGATGGCCGCGCCCGCGACGTCGCCGTTGTCGTGGTGGCGGGACGAGTAGTGGCGGCCGTAGTCACGGTAGTCGTAGGCCGCAGCCGCGGTCGAGAACGCCACGGCGCTCAGCGCTGTCGTGGCGGCCAGGCTCAGGGTGAGTGCTTTACGCATGATGGGGCTCCTTCGATGCGGAGCATGCGCCGGCCAATCTGAACGGTGCTTGAATAGGTTAGTCAGAAATTAGCCTTCAGGCGTCCGACAGCAGCCGGATGTCGATGCGGCAGACGAGGCCGGCCGGCGCCCACTCGATCTGGGCCTTGCCGTCCAGGTCGGCGCGGATCGACCGCTCGATCAGGCGCGAGCCGAAGCCGCTGCGGACCGGCGGCCGCTCGATGGCCGGGCCGCCTTGCTCGCGCCATTCGAGGTGCAGGCGCGGATGGCCGTTGCGCTCGACGCGCCAGCGCACGTCGACCTGGCCGTCAGGCTTGGACAGGGCGCCGTACTTGGCGGCGTTGGTGGCCAGCTCGTGGAAGACGAGGCCGAAGGTCAGCGTCTCCTGCGCCGTCAGGTGCACGGGCGGCCCGTCCAGCCGATAGCGCCCGGCGCCGTGGGGCTTCAGCTCGATGAGCAGCACGTCAGTCAGGTTGGCGCCGCTCCAGGTCGAGGCGGTGAGCAGGTCGTGGGTCGCCGACAGCGCCATCAACCGCGCCTCGAACGCGTGGCGGAAGGCGGCGGGCTCCGGCGTGGTGCGCAGCGTCTGGGCGGCGATGGCCTGCACGTTGGCCAGGGTGTTCTTCACGCGGTGGTTCAGCTCGTCGAGCAGCAACCGCTGCTGCTGCTGGGCCAGGATGCGTTCGGTGACGTCGCTGCCCTCGACGAAGATGCCGGTGACCTGGCCGTCGGCGTCGCGGATCGGCTGGTAGATGAAGTCGACGAATCTCTCCTCGGGCTTTTCGCCGGGGTTACGCTGCAAGAGGACGGAAACGCCGTTCCCGACGAAGGCTTCGCCGGTCTCGAACACCCGGTCGAGCAGCTCGACGAACCCCTGTTCGATCACTTCCGGCAGGGCCTGGCGGATCGGCCGGCCCAGCACGTCGCGGTGGCCGATCAGCTGCTGGTAGGCGTTGTTGGTGAAGGCGAAGACGTGCGACGGCTCGGTCATGATTGCGATGAAGCCGGGCGCCTGCATGAAGAGCTGGCGGAACTGGACGCTTTCCTCGGCCAGGCGCCGGTGGGCGGCCTCCACCTCCTGCGCCCGCTCGATCAGCGCGGTGCCCTCCGGCCGGGCCGCGTCGCGCAGGCGGCGCAGCTCGGTCACGTCGACCGTGTTCTGCAGGACGAAGGCGACCTGTCCGCTCTCGTCGCGGATCGGCGTATGGACGGCGGTCCAGTAGCGCAGCTCGGTCCCGCCGCCGACCTCCTTGGAGCGGGGCACGTGGTAGGGGATGAAGGCCAGCGAATGCGGCTCGCCCGTCTTCAGCACCTGCCGGAAGGAGGCCAGAAGCCGATCCCCGTTCTCGGCGTCGGGGAACAGGTCGAACACGTATCGGCCGATCATCCGCTCGCGCGGCATCCGCACCGCGTCCTCATAGGCGGCGTTGGCGGCCACGTAGTTGAGGTTGCGGTCCAGCACCATGTACGGGCTGGGCAGGTTCTCGAACAGAGAGTGGAAATCTAACGACACATAAGTCCCCGACGACGCCGGGACGGCAACGCTTGTAAAGAGGGGTGGTTCCGGGCTGACGGCAGGAGTTCGGATCGCCTATATCGGGCGGGTGGAAATTGACAGCGAAAACAGGCTGAAAGGCGCCGATCTCATCCGCGACGAGGTCCGTCGGCTACCCGACGCGCCCGGCGTCTATCGCATGATCGGCGAAGATGGGGAGGCGCTCTACGTCGGCAAGGCCAAGTCGCTGAAGAAGCGGGTGGTGCAGTATGCGCAAGGCCGCTTCCACACCAACCGCATCGCCCACATGGTGGCGGCCACCCGGGCGATGGAATTCATCGTCACCCGGACCGAGACCGACGCCCTGCTGCTCGAGATCAACCTGATCAAGCAGCTGAAGCCCAGGTTCAACGTCCTGCTCCGCGACGACAAGTCCTTCCCGGAGATCGTCATCCGGCGGGACCACGAAGCGCCGCAGCTGCGGAAACACCGGGGCGCGCATACGATCAAGGGCGATTACTTCGGCCCGTTCGCCTCGGCCTGGGCGGTGAACCGGACGCTGAACACGCTGCAGAAGGCGTTCCTGCTGCGATCGTGCTCGGACCGCGTCTACGAGACCCGCACGCGGCCCTGCATGCTCCACCAGATCCGGCGGTGCTCGGCGCCCTGCACCGGCCTGATCGGGCTGGACGACTACCAGGCGCTGGTCGACGAGGCCGAAGCCTTCCTGCGCGGCAAGAGCCGGGCGGTCATGGCGCGGATGGCCGCCGAGATGCAGGCCGCCTCCGACGAGATGGAGTTCGAGCGGGCGGCCAGGTTGCGCGATCGCATCCGCGCCCTGTCGTCGGTGGCGCAGGAGACGCAGGTCAATCCGGAGACGGTGGACGAGGCCGACGTCTTCGCCCTCCACGCGGAAGGCGGCCAGGCCTGCGTGCAGGTGTTCTTCTTCCGCGCCGGCCAGAACTGGGGCAACCGCGCCTACTTCCCGCGCGTCTCGACGCTGGTGGAGGAGGGAAGGGACGAAAACGCCGAGATCATGTCGGCCTTCCTCGGCCAGTTCTACGAGGACAAGCCGATCCCGCGTCTGATCCTGGTCAACGTGGAGCCCACCGACTGCGCGCTGCTTTCGGAGGCCTTCTGCATCAAGTCGGGCCGCAAGGTGGAAATCTGCCTGCCCAAGCGCGGCGAGAAGAAACAGCTCGTCCACCACGCCCTGACCAACGCGCGCGAGGCGCTGGGGCGGAAGATGGCGGAGAGCTCGGCCCAGTCGAAGCTGCTGGCCGGTGTCTGCGAGGTATTCGGGCTCGACGGCCAGCCGGAGCGGATTGAGGTCTACGACAACAGCCACATCATGGGCACGAACGCCGTCGGCGGCATGATCGTGGCGGGGCCGGAGGGCTTCCAGAAGAACCAGTACCGCAAGTTCAACATCAAGAGCACGGACCTCACCCCCGGCGACGACTACGGCATGATGCGCGAGGTCCTGCGCCGGCGGTTCTCCCGGCTGGTGAAGGAGGAGGAGGCCGGTGAGCCGGTCGTCCGTCCAGACCTGGTGCTTATCGACGGCGGGGCGGGGCAGCTGGCCGCCGCGACGGAGGTGATGGCGGACCTCGGCGTGGACGACATCCCCGTGGTCGGCGTCGCGAAGGGACCGGACCGGGACGCCGGCCTGGAACGCTTCTTCATCCCCGGCAAGGCGCCGATGATGCTCGAGCCGAAGTCGCCGGTGCTCTACTACCTCCAGCGCCTGCGCGACGAAGCCCACCGCTTCGCCATCGGCTCGCACCGGGTGCGGCGCACGATGGACATGAAGAAGAACCCGCTGGACGAGATCGACGGGGTGGGGCCCGGCCGCAAACGCGCCCTGCTGCACGCCTTCGGGTCGGCACGTGGGGTGAGCCGCGCGTCCGTCGAGGACCTGGCGAAAGTGGAGGGCGTAAGCGTGCCCTTAGCGCAACGTATCCACGACTACTTCCGGAAGGCGTAAGCTTAAGCTGTAACGAAGCTCAGCCTGACGCGTTAGGACCGGACCATGAAGCACCTGCCCAACATCCTCACCGCCGGACGGCTGGTCCTGACGCTGTTCATGTTCGTCGCGCTGGCTGCGGTGGCCGGCGGCGTGCCGTGGCTGTCGGCGACGCTGACCCCCGACGCCCAGTTCAGCCTGGAGCGCTGGGCCTTCTGGGCCTTCGTAATCGCGGCGGTGACGGACTTCTTCGACGGCTGGCTGGCCCGCAAGCTCCATGCCGAAAGCCTGTGGGGCGCGATCCTCGATCCCATCAGCGACAAGGTGCTGGTCTGCGGCGCGGTGCTCGGCCTGATGGTGCTGAACGCCCAGCCGCAGATCGCCCTGCCGGCGGCGCTGATCCTGTTCCGCGAATTCACCGTCAGCGCGCTGCGCGAAGTCGCCGCCGGCAAGGGCGTGCGCCTGCCGGTGACGCTGCTGGCCAAGTGGAAGACGACGCTGCAGCTCGTGGCGCTAGCCGCCGAGCTGCTGGTCGCCTGCTGGGCCGCGTTCGACCTGCCGTCCGATCCCGCGATCGAGGGGCCGTTCACGCTGGGCGCTCACGCCCTCCTCTGGATCGCGGCGATCATCACCGTCTGGACCGGCGCGCAGTACTGGGAAGCCGCGCGCAAGGCCCTGACGGCGGAGACGCCTACTTAACCGGCACCATCAGGTGGGCGTAGGGCGTGCCCGACCACATGACGTAGGGCTTGGTGGTGTCTGGCTGCGGAGACGCCGGATAGTTCGCCAGCATCGCCGTGTCGCCCACGATCATCACGTGCGGCCCGGTCTTGACCCAGTTGTTCTCGGCCGTCGGCTTGGTGGCGTACGGGTCGGTGTTGGAGGCGTCCGTGCCGCCTTCCAGCATGTACATGAAGCCGACCTTGCCCGTCGGCGGGTCCTTGTGGCCGAGCCAGGCGCCGATCCATTCCATCGCGTTGGCGTCGGCGCACATCGGATCGGGGCCCGGGGTGGCGGGACTGTCCGCCATGCAGGTGAAGCCGTTCGTGCCCTTGCGCACGGTCCGGGTCGAGCCGTCGTCGTTGATGGCGATGATGGTGGCGTCCTTGCCCACGGCGGCCGGGGCGGCGGACTCGGCGCTGCGGATGAGGTTGGCGTCGCTGGCGTTGGTCTTCATCTCCATCGCCATGGCCGGCTTGGCTGGGGTTTCCGGTTTCTTCGCCGGCTCGGCGGCCGCCAGCAGCAGGGGGGCGGCGGCGAGGAACGCGAAAGCAAAAGCCTTACCCATGACTTCCTCCCAAGAGGCGAAATGCCCACCGGAGCTAGAATATCATGGGTATGCGAGCGCCCGTATCCTACAGGCTCACGACATAGGATTCGGAGGGGGCGCGGGTTCAGGGAGCGGGATGAACTCCTTGTCGTCGTGGATGGGGAGCTTCATCCGACCCGCGCGCCAGTCCGCCTTCGCCTGCTCGATCCGCTCCCTGGAGTGGGAGACGAAGTTCCACTCTATGTACCGCTCACCCACCGGCTCTCCGCCGAGCAGCATGACGGTCGAGGGCTCCCGCGCCTGGAAGCTGATCGTCTCGCCGGGCGCGAACACCGCCATCTGGCCCGCGTGCAGCGTCTGGCCGTCGGCCTCGACGGAGCCCTTGGCGACATACGCCGCCCGCTCCGGATACTCCGGCGGCAGCCCGGCCTTCGTCCCGGCCGCGAGTTCCCAGTGGACATAGAAGAGCGGCGAGAACACCGGGACCTTCGCCTCGGCCCCGAACGCCTTCCCCGCCACCAGCCGGGCGGTGAGGCCGTCGCCCCGATAGAGCGGCAGGTCGTCGCCGTCGTGGTGGGAGAAGGCGGGGTCCGTCTCCTCGTACTCGACGGGCAGCGCCAGCCACGTCTGGATGCCGTCCATCGTCCCGCCGTGCGCCCGCAGGTGCTCGAAGCGCTCCGAATGGGTGATGCCGCGCCCGGCGGTCATCCAGTTCACCTCGCCGGGCCTGATGGCGATCTCCGAGCCCAGGCTGTCGCGGTGGGTCATCTCGCCCTGGAACAGGTAACTCAGCGTCGAAAGCCCGATATGCGGATGCGGCCGCACATCGACGGTGCGCGGAAAGCCGGGCTGGAACGTCGCCGGGCCCATGTGGTCGAAGAAGACGAAGGGACCCACGCTGCGGTGGAGGGGGTAGGGAAGGACCCGTCCGACCTCGAAACCCCCCAGGTCCTTGCGGCGCTGGTCGATGACGAGGGCGATCATGGGAGCCTCTCCCTAGGACGTGTGCGGACTCACATAGGGACTGATGAGGCCCAGCGGGACCGCCGTCGAATTCTTCACGCCGCGAATGACGATCCGGCTCTCGATGTTCGACACCAGCCCGAGCGACAGGATCTTGTCGCGCAGGAAGTCGTCGAAGGCGTGCATGTCGCGGGTGACGATGCGCAGCTCGTAGTCGGCGGCGCCGGTGACGGTCGCGCACTGCACGACCTCGGGCCAGCGGACGACGGCCTGTTCGAACTGGTCCAGGTTTTCCTTGGTCGGCAGCGACAGCTTGACGGTGCAATAGACCTCGAACCCGAGGCCCAGCTTCTCGCGGTCGAGGATGGTCACACGCCGCTGGATGACGCCGCTGTCCTCCAGCCGCTTGATCCGCCGCCAGCACGGGCTGGAAGAAAGCCCCACGCGTTCGGCGATCTCGGCAACCGACAGCCCCGCGTCGTGTTGGATAAGGTCGAGAATCTTGGCGTCAACCGCATCCAACTGCTCGGACAAACTTTGTTCCCCCATATCGGCCTCTCACGCCCCTTTCATGCTGCACTTGCGCCGAAGGCGGGCAAGGCTTTGGCAAGCATTTCCCGCCTCCTTATATGATCTTCTAACGAGGGACGGTAGTCAGGAAGGAAAGATTTTCCAATGCGGCACACTGACGTGACGCTGGACGACAAATATCTGCTCACGGACGGCAGGGCTTACATCACCGGCGTCCAGGCCCTGATCCGTGTCCTTCTCGACCGCCGCCGCCTCGACGCCCGCATGGGCCTGAACACCGCCGGTTTCGTGTCCGGATACCGTGGATCGCCGCTGGGCGGTCTGGACCAGCAGGCCCATCGCGCGGGCAAGCTGCTAGCCGAACACGACGTGGTCTTCAAGGAAGGCCTGAACGAAGACCTCGCGGCCACCGCAGTCTGGGGCAGCCAGCAGGTCAACCTGTTCCCCGGCGCCCGCTACGACGGGGTCTTCGGCATGTGGTACGGCAAGGCCCCCGGCGTCGACCGCACCGGCGACGCCTTCCGCCACGCCAACTTCGCCGGGACCTGGCCGAAGGGCGGCGTGGTCGCGGTGGCCGGCGACGACCACAGCTGCAAGTCCTCGACCTTGCCCTCGCAGTCGGAGTTCGCCTTCCAGGACTTCGAGATGCCGGTGCTCTCGCCGGCGGACGTGCAGGAGGTGCTGGACTACGGGCTGCTCGGCTACTCGCTCTCGCGCTTCTCGGGCTTGTGGGTCGGCATGATCGCGCTGGCCGACACCATGGACTCCGGCGTCACCATCGACGTTTCGCTCGACCGCCATCAGCACGTCACGCCCGAAAACTTCGCCATGCCCCCGGGCGGCCTTGGCATCCGCACCAAGGACCAGCCGATGGACAAGGAGCGCAGGCTTCGCGCCTACAAGCTCCCCGCCGCGCTGGCCTTCGCCCGCGCCAACGCCATCGACCGCGTGGTGCTGGGCGCCGGTCGCCAGCGACTGGGCATCGTCTGCCAGGGGCAGGCCTACAAGGATGTGCTGGAAGCTTTCCAGGCGATGGACATCAGCCTCGCCGAAGCCGCCTCGCTAGGCGTCTCCATCTACAAGGTCGGCATGCCCTGGCCGCTGGAGCCGACCGGCATCCGCGCCTTCGCGGCCGGGCTCGAGACGCTGATGGTCATCGAGCACAAGCGCCCGCTGATCGAGACCCAGGCCCGAGCCGCCCTCTACGACCTGCCGGCGCACGCGCGGCCGAAGGTGATCGGCAAGAGCGACGAGCACGGCCATCCGCTGCTCTCCGAACTGGGCGCGCTATCCGTCGCCGAAATCGCGCTGGCCATCTTCGACCGCCTGCCGGACGGCCCGCACCGGGACCGCGCGCGCGCCTACCTGGACCGCGTGTCTGCGGCGGGCGTGGCGGCGGTCAGCCTGGCCTCGGACCAGCAGCGCAAGCCCTACTTCTGCTCCGGCTGCCCGCACAACACCTCGACCCGCCTGCCCGAAGGCTCCCGGGCGCTGGCCGGGATCGGCTGCCACTACATGGCCAGCTTCAACGATCCCAACACCGACATGACCAGCCACATGGGCGGCGAGGGTCTGTCGTGGGTCGGCTCGGCGCCCTTCACCGACGAGAAGCACATCTTCGTCAACCTGGGCGACGGCACCTACAACCACTCCGGCTCGCTGGCGATCCGCGCCTCGGTCGCCGCGCAGTCGAACATCACCTACAAGCTGCTCTACAACGACGCCGTCGCCATGACCGGCGGCCAGCATCCCGAGAGCGGCTTCACGCCTGCCCAGATCACCCGCCAGCTCGCCTCCGAAGGTGTGGCCAGGACGGTGATCGTCGTCGACGATGTCGAGCGCTACAGCGATGTGAAGGACCTCGCGCCGGGCGTCGTGGTCCGTCCCCGGTCCGAACTCATGCAGGTCCAGCGCGAACTGCGCGAGACGCCTGGCGTGACGGTCCTCCTCTACGACCAGACCTGCGCCACCGAGAAGCGCCGCCGCCGCAAGCGCGGCGAGATGCCGAAGGCCGAGCAGCGGGTCTTCATCAACCATCTGGTCTGCGAAGGCTGCGGCGACTGCTCGAAGACCTCGCACTGCGTCTCTGTCGAACCGCTGAACACGGAGTTCGGCCGCAAGCGCCGGATCAACCAGTCGACCTGCAACCAGGACTACAGCTGCCTTGACGGCTTCTGCCCCTCCTTCATCACCATCACCGGCGCAGAGAACGCCCACGCCAAGACCATGCCCGCGCTGACCGCCGACGCCACCCCGCTGCCGGAGTTCGAGGCGCTGCAGGGCGTGCGCAAGATCGTCTTCACCGGCATCGGCGGCACGGGCGTGACGACGGTCGCCTCCATCCTCGCCATGGCCGCCCACATCGACGGCCATGCGGCCTCCGTGGTCGACATGACCGGCCTCGCGCAGAAGGGCGGCGCGGTCTTTAGCCACGTGAAGATCGGTGAAAACGAAGAGACGGTGGTCGGCGGCCGCGTGCCTGCCGCCAGCGCCGACGTGCTGATCGCCTGCGACCTGTTGGTGGCGGCGGGACCGGATGCGCTGGCCCTCTACGCCAAGGACCGCACCCGCGCCTTCGGCAACGCCGACTTTGCGCCCACGGCAGATTTCATCACCAGCCGCGACGTCCGCTTCGACGCGAGCGCCATGTCGCGGCGCATCTCCGCGGCGGTGAAGGCTTACGACGAATGTCCGGCCCAGCATCTGGCCGAACAGCATCTGGGCGACGCGATCTACGCCAACATGATGATGCTGGGCTTTGCCTGGCAGAAGGGCGTGATCCCAGTCTCCAGCCGCGGTCTCTACCGCGCCATCAACCTCAACGGCGTCGACGCCGAGGCCAACCTGCAGGCCTTCGAGATCGGTCGCCGCGCGGCGGTGGACAAGGACTTCCGCGGAAAGCCGGAAGCCGACGTGCCGACGCCGGAGACAATGGCGCTGCAGGATCTCATCGCCCACCGGGTGCGGGAGCTGACGGCCTATCAGAACAAGCGTTATGCCGCGCGCTACCTCAAGACCGTCGACAAGGTGGGCGCGCTCGGCAACGAAGCCCTGACCCGCGCGGTGGCGATCAGCCTCTACAAGCTGATGGCCTACAAGGACGAGTACGAGGTCGCGCGCCTCTACAACGATCCGCGCTTCAAGGCCTCGCTCGCCGACACCTTCAAGGGCGGCAAGGCGAAGGTCTGGATGTCGCCGCCGATCCTGCACCTGAAGGGCAGGGACGGCCGGCCCGGCAAGATGGCGTTCGGCGAATGGATGCTGAACGGCGCCTTCCCCGTGCTCTCCAAGATGAAGGTCCTGCGCGGGACCCCGCTCGACCCCTTCGGCCACAGCGCCGAACGCAAGATGGAGCGCGGCCTGATCGGCGACTACGAAGCGACCGTCGACCGCCTGCTCTCAGGCCTGACCGACAAGCGCCTGCCCATCGCGCTGAAGATCGCCGCCCTCCCGCAGGACATCCGCGGCTACGGCTTCATCAAGGACAAGGCCGTCGCCGATGCGAAGGCGGCCGAAGCGAAGCTCTGGCAGCAGTGGGAGGCCGCGTCCTGATCCTTCTCCCCTTGCGGGAGAAGGTGGCCTGCGAAGCAGGTCGGATGAGGGGTTGAAGACCCTATCCGCTGCGAAAGCTGCGCCGCCACAATGAGGCCGACGGTTCTGATAGACCCCTCATCCGGCCCTTCGGGCCACCCCGGAACAAGTCCGGGGCAGGCTCTTCTCCCGCAAGGGGAGAAGGCTTTCACAGCAGCGACTTCAACGCCTCATCCGGCTCCACCCCCTCCAGGTGGATCAGCGACCAGACGGCGAAGAACAGCAGCGGCCAGCGGTTCTTCGCGTGCGTCTCATCGGTGAAGACGGAGCGAACGGCGTGGGGATCGCAGACCTCGCGCACGGCCTTCAGGGCGGCGATCTTCGGGCCAAGGTCAGCCGCCCGGGGCGCGATCCAGGCAGCGACGGGCACGGTGAATCCCTTCTTTTTCCCCCAGGGGTCGGCGGCGGGACATACTCGCTCCAGCCACTTGCGCAGGAGCCACTTTCCGTACCGGCCTTGTACCTTCATCCGGTCCGGAAGCGACGCCGCGAAGGCCGCCACTTCCCGGTCCAGGAAGGGCGTTCGCCCCTCCAGCCCGTGCGCCATCAGGCAGCGGTCGAGCTTGAGCAGCAGGTCGTTCGGCAGCCAGGTCGCGATGTCAGCCGCCTGCGCCTGCTGAAGCCGCGTACCCTTCGGAATCGGGACCTTCCGCCAGTCCTCCAGCGCAGCCCTGCCGCCATCCTTCAGGAACGGCGCGTCGATCTGCGGCTCAGCCGCCCGTCCTCCGAGCCACGCCGGCCGGAGCGCGCGCCGATACCGGCCGTAGCCGCCGAACAGCTCGTCACCGCCTTCGCCGGTCAGCACGACGGTGAGCGTGCCCTTGGCGGCTTCGGCCAGCTTGTACGTGGGCAGCGTCGCGTAGTCTGTAGTGGGATCGTCCAGCGCCCAGGCGACCTGCGGCAGGACGCGCCAGAAGTCCTCCTCGGTAAAATGCGTCTCGCGCCAGTCGAGGTTCAGCGCCTTGGCCACCCGCTCCGCCTGCGCCCGCTCGTCGCGCGCGGAAGGCACGTCGAAGCCGCAGGTGAAGGCGGTCACCGGCCGCTCGTTCAGGCGGGACATCAGGGTGGCGATGGATGCGCTGTCGACGCCGCCGGAGAGGAACAGGCCGTAAGGGACGTCGGAGCGCTGGTGCACGCGGACGCTGTCTTCGAGGACTTTATCGAGCTGATCTACGAGCTCTTGTTCACCGCTCATCCCGACGAAAGTCGGGACCCAAGCGGAGCCTCGGCTTGGGCCCCGACTTTCGCCGGGGTGAGCGGTATTGGGGTCGATTTCCAACACCGCGCCCGGTTCTACCCGTGTGATCCCCTCGAACGGGCTCTCCAGCGTGTAGTTGAGCGCCAGCAGCTCATCGGCCTGTCGCGTCTTCAGCGCCAGCTTCCCGAACGCCCGCGGCTCCGATGCGAACGCCAGCCCCTCCGCATGCCGCGCGTAGTACAGCGGCTTGATCCCGAACGGATCGCGGACCAGCCACGTGCGTCCATCGCAGCCGATCAGGCAGAACGCGTACATCCCCCGCAGCCGCTCGAACACCGCCGGACCCATCTGCGCATAGAGGTGCAGCATCGGCTCGAAGTCGGACCCGGTCGCCAGCCGGTCGTTCAGACCGAACTCCTCGATCAGCTCGACGTAGTTGTAGATCTCGCCGTTGCCGATGACCGTCGAGCCGGCTGCGTGCAGCGGCTGCCAGCCGCATTCCAGGTCAATGATCGACAGCCGTGCGTGCGCCAGCGAGTACCCGTCGCCGTCCTCCACCCGCACGCCGTCGGGGCCGCGGTGGGTGATGGTCTCGATCATCGGCCGCGCAGAGCCCCTCCCGATCACGCCCGCGATGCCGCACATTCAGGCCTCTCCGTAGCGGGCGAAGAGGGCCTTCCACTGGGCGACGACGGCGGCCTCGCTGTACTCGCCCTCGACGCGCGCGGCGCCGTTCTGGATCAGCTTGATCGGCAGCATCGGGTCGTCCAGCAGTCGCCGTACGCTGGCCGCCAGCGCCTCGGCGTCATCGACCGGGACCAGCAGCCCGTCCTCGCCGTCGCGGATCAGCGCGCCGGGCCCTTGGCTCCTGGCCGCCACGATGGGGATGCCGTGCGCCCAGCACTGGATCACCACATTGCCCAGCGGCTCGAAGCGCGAGGGAAACACGCAGATGTCGGCCGCCCGATAGAGCGCCGACGCATCCTCCCGCCAGCCCAGGAAGCGAACACGATCCGCGACGCCCAACTCCTTGGCCAGCGACTTCAGCCGCGCATCGAGCGGCCCCGCGCCCGCGATCCAGAGGTAGGCGCCGGGAATTTTCGCCAAGGCCCGCAGGCTCACGTCGTGCGCCTTGTTGGCGTGCAGGCGGCCCATGGCCAGCAGCAGCGGCGCCTCCTCCGGCGTATCCAGCGCCGCCCGGTCCTCCGGCTCGCTGTCGCGCGGGGTGGCGAAATTGGGGATGTAGAGGATGCGCTGCTCGGGCCAGCCCTTCTCGATCACCCAGCGGCGGATGTCCTGGGTGTTGGCGACCAGCGCGTCGAAGCCCTTATAGTACTTCAGGCTGTAGTAGCCCCCGAGCCGGCCGATCTTCGCCCAGCCGCCGGTCGGGGTCTTGCTGCCCGCCCGGTTCATCCAGGCCAGCAGGATCTTCGCCTCGTGCCGCCGCGCATAGGCGGCGATCCCCGGCTTCGTGAAGACGTCGAGGGGGCCGCCGAACCGGAAGGTGCGTACCGGCACGCCGGCCGCCGCCACGGCCCGCTCGCGCCCCTTGTGCGGATGGATCGCGCAGGCCTGCGCCACGCCCGCCTCGGCGAGCGCGCGGACCAGGCTTGCGAAGTAGGTTTCGGCCCCGCCGTCGCCCTTCGATCCCAGGAGGTGGACCACGCTCATCGCGCGCGAAACTAGCGGCGCCCGCCCGCTTTCCCAAGCTGTGATTGGGCGGCTTGAAGGGGAGGGGGCGAGCCCCTATAAACCCGGCCTCCGCTGGGATGCCCCAAAGGGATTTGGCTGGGTAGCTCAGATGGTTAGAGCGGTGGATTCATAACCCACAGGTCGGCGGTTCGATCCCGCCCCCAGCTACCATCCCGGTGAGATCAGGCGACAGCCGCCGAGTCGTTGACCGGCTCGGCCGTGATCAGGTGCAGGACGGCCGCCAGGCGGTCCGGCTTGATCGGTTTTTCGATCACGTCGTTCATGCCGGCTTCGAGGTACTTCACCACGTCCTCGCGCTCGGCGCTGGCGGTCAGGGCCACGATGGGCGTGCGGCTGGCGGAGCCGGGCAGGGCGCGAATCTGGCGGGTGGCCTCGATGCCGTTCAGGTTCGGCATGATGATGTCCATCAGGATCAGGTCGAAGGCCCGGGTCTTCGCGGCCTCGACCGCTTCCACCCCGTCGCACGCCTGCTCGCACGTGCAGTCGAGGAGGTCGCACAGCGCCTCGGCCACCATCCGGTTGGTCAGGTTGTCGTCGACGATCAGCACATGCGGCGAACGCGGCTGTTCGATGGTCGCGGCGGGCACGAACATGTCGAAGGTGACCATCACGCCGCCGCCGTCGTTGACCTGGGCCTGCAGGACGCCGGCGAAGGCCTGCACCAGCCGGTTGGCGAGCGCCATGCCGATGCGGGTCGACAGGCTCGCCTCCGCCTTCGGCCGTTCGGCTTCGGCGGGGTCGAAGATGTGGGCCAGCTGTTCGGCGCTGAGCGAACGCCCGGTGTCGCGCACGCAGCCCTCAAGCGTCAGGCCCTCGTCGGTCGGGCGCACGCGCAGGGTGACCTCGATGCCGCCTTTCGACGTCTCGGCGAAGGCGCGGCCGACCAGGACGTCGAACAGCTGCATCAGCCGGTCGCAATCGACCTCGGCGGCCTGGTTGGCGTCGCCTTCGTAGGAGACGCAGTAGGCGATGCCGGCGTTGTTCGCCCGCTCGCGCCAGGCGTCCTCGACGGCCGCGACGACGTTGCGCAGCTTGCACACCGTGGGCTTCAGGGTGAGGGAGCCCCGCTCCATCCGGGCGAGGTCGCGGGCCTGTTCCACCAGCCGCCGCACGTCCTCGGCGGTCTCGGCCAGGGCGCGGGCGGAGGCCTCGACGCTCTCGACGGACCCTTCCGCCTTCAGGCGCGCGGCAAGCTCCGCCATCTGTTCTAGCTGGCGCAGCACCTCGAGGGTGACGTTGTTGACGGCTGAGTCGGAACGGTCGGTCATCGTCCCATCATCGCCGTCGCGTCTTGAGGAGACGTAAACCAAACAAAGAAAATGCGGCGGGGATCGCTCCCCGCCGCATTGCCCAGTCCAAACCCGGCTCGCGTTAGAACTTCTTCGTCACCGCGACGCCGTAGGTCCGCGGATCGCCGTAGAAGGCGTTCCGGAACAGGCCCGACGAGTCATCCGTCAGATAGAAGTCGTTGATGGCTTCTTCGTCGGTGGCGTTCTTCACGTAGAGCTCGATCGACAGCTTCATCGGATCGTTGTCGAACGTCAGCGTGGCGTTGACGTTCTGCCAGCCTTTGATCTTGTCGGCCGGGCTGTTGTAGATCCTCGCAAAGCTGTCGGTCTGCTTGTAGTAGTCGCCCCGCAGCGTGGCGGTCCAATCCGGCGTCAGGTCCATCGTGTACTGGGCGCCGAGCGAGAACGTCCAGTGCGGCGCGTTCGGCAGCTCCTTGCCCTTCAGGTTGACCGGCACGCCTTCCGTGAAGAGACCGAACGGACCCTGCCCGGTGGCCAACGGGCCGCCCGGATAGAGCGTGGCGCCGGCCGGAGCTAGCGGCGCAGAGCTCGGGCACAGGCCGAGGAAGGCGAACGGATTTCCGCTGATGTTGTTGGCGTAGTACATCGCGGCCTGGGCGGTCGCCACCGTCACGACGCAGTTGGACGCCACGTCCGTCTTCGCCAGCACTAGGTTGGGATCGCCGCCGGTACGATTGAAGACGTCGATCGACTGCGAATTGCCGATCTCGGTGTCCAAGTAGCCGATCGCCGTGTTGAACCGCAGCGCCCGGATCGGAGTCCAGATGCTTTCCAGCTCAAGGCCTTTGATCTTGGCGTCGATGTTCTCGTTGATCGACGTCCGGTTCACGATCTTCGAGACCTGGTAGCCCTTATAGTCATAGTTAAACCCGGTGAGGTTCAGCACCAGCGAGCCGTCCAGCAGCGTGTTCTTGGTCCCGATTTCCATCGAGTTCACGAACTCCGGCTTGTAGGTCGACGGATAGGTCGTGCACTGGAACGAGCAGGGCGGGTTCACGCCGCCGGCCTTATAGCCACGCGAGTAGAAGGCGTAGATCAGGGTGTTGTTCGTGAAGCCCAGCTGCGGCTTCCAGTCGAACCCGAACCGGCCGGTCGTTTCCTTGAACTGGACGTGCTTGATCGGCAGCGGGTCGGTCGCGGGCGGACCCATGACGCCCGAGCCCGGCTTGCCGAGCGCGACCTCATGCTGCTCCACCCGCTTGTCGTCGTCGGTGTAGCGCAGGCCCAGCGTCCACTTCAGCGAGTCGGTCATCTGATAGTAGAACTCGCCGAACATCGCCTTGGATTCGAGGACGTAAGGCGCGTAGCTGTCATAGTAGTTGTGACCGCTACGGTCAGGATCGGCCTTCGGGTCGATGTAGACGCAGTTGGCGTTGTTCTGCGGGCAGGGATACGGCGCCGCCCCGGACAGGCTCGCGATGTAATTGTTCACCTGGTAGAAGGCGGTGCCGGTGTTGAACATCACAAAGTAGTCGCCGGTCGACTTATAGCGGATCCAGATGCCACCGATGTTGAAGTTCAGCGGGCCGTCGAAGTTCGACTGAACCCGCAGTTCCTGGGTCCATTGCTTGGTGTAGCCGGACGAGATGTCGATCGTCGCAAAGTGGTTCTTCGGTCCGATTTGCGGATCGTTGACCACACCGCCCGGGAACAGGCCCGCGTAGATTGACGGGTAGAAGTTGGCCGCGCCCGCCTGGACCGTCGCGTCGTTTGCGACGGCCGTCAGACACCCACTGTAGTAGGGCTCCGGCAGGCCCCCGCAGACCTGGGCCTGGGCGCCCGCAACGTAGGCCGCGGCCAGCGGCGCTCCGAACACGTTCACCGGGTTCGGCGTCGCGTTGAAGTTCTGCGTCGGCTGATAGCGGTTGTAGTCGGCCTTTGTGAACAGGCTATTCCGGCTGAAGGAGGTCAGCGAGGTGAACGTCAGCTTGTCCGCCACATCGTACTCGAGGTTCAGCTCGTGGATCTCGGTGTGAGCCTTGTAGATCGGGTCGAAGTAGGACTCGATGTTGCGGACGTTCGGGTCCTGGAACTTGCCGGCGTAGGCGTCGCCCGTCGTCAGGCCGGACAGGGCGCCGTAGAAGCCGCCCAGGGTGCCCTGGGAGTTCACGCTGCCCATGATGTCGGGCGAGTAGATCGAGGTGGGCAAGCAGCCCTGGTTGAAGAAGCCGCGCTCGACCTGGGCCACGACCGGGTTGGACGCGAACGGCATGCCGCCGATGGTCGTCGGGCCCTGGTCCTTGCTGCAGAGCTGCCGCCCGATGCGCGAGCGGTTATCGTCCTCGTCGAAGAGGTCGTACATGTAGTAGGCGCGCAGGTTGTCGGTCGGATTGAACGCCAGCGTGCCGCGCAGGCCATACAGCTTGCGGTCGTCGGCGTCGTTGCCGGTGACGAGGTTTTTCCCGAAGCCGTCGCGCTGCAGGTAGGAGCCCGCCAGGCGCAGGTCGAGCTTGTCGCCGATGATCGGGATGTTGACCATCGCGCGGGCCTTGCGCGTGTTGTAGTTGCCGACTTCGCCGCGGATCATCGCTTCGAAGTGGTCCGTCGGCTTGGCGGTGATCACGTTGACCACGCCGCCGGTGGCGTTACGGCCGTAGAGGGTGCCTTGCGGGCCGCGCAGCACTTCGACCCGTTCCACGTCGTAGAACTCGGCTTCGAAGAGGTTGTTGGCCGTCAGCGGCGCGTTGTTCAGGTGGATGCCGGTGCCCGCGTCGGCGTTGCCCGAGATCAGCTTCGAACCGATGCCGCGGATCTGGAAGTTGTAGCCGGTGAAGTTCCCCTTCGAGAAGTTCACGTTCGGAATGGCGACGACGAGGTTCGGGCCGCCTTCGATCTTGGCCTTCTCCAGGGTGTCCTGGTTGAAGGCCGACACGGCGATCGGGACGTTCTGGATGGCTTCTTCGCGCTTCTGCGCGGTGACGATCACTTCGCCGACGGTGGCCGGTTGGTTGCTCGGCTGTGTTTCAGTGGGGGGCGAGGTGGTTTGGCCTTGGGCCAAGGCCGGGGCGGCGCCCAGAATGGCGGCCGCCGACACGCCCATGGCGAGCAGACTCCGCAAACGCAGAGATTCGGACATTCGATATTCCCTCCCCGGACGCCGCGGGCTGTCTTTGGGGGGAAGCCCGGCGGTCGCGGTTCCTCATCGCGCGGTTTTGATTGGCCGGGGAGCGCGCGACTGACCCCGCCGACGTACCCGGAATTGCATACCGCTGCTTCGAACCTGTCAACCGCATCCGAACGGTCGTTTAAGTCGGCGCGCCGCTATTTCGCCCCGGGTGTGGCAGAGTTGCTGCGCCTTTATGACGCGGAGCCCGTTTCCGAGGCGATCCACGAGAGGAACGGCGCGTGCGAAGCGCCCGGCTCCACAACAAGCGCGACCATACCGGGTGTATCATAAGGGTGTAGTAGGACTAACCGGTCACGCAGAGCGGGTGCGGCTTTCCCGGTGGTCTTGAGAATCATGAAGGTCTCCGGCGCGCGTTCCACCGCGCCCTTCCAGCGGTAGATCGAGACGCCCGAGCCCAGGATGTTGGCGCACGCGGCGAGGCCTTCTTCCACAACCGTCCTGCCGACCCGCTCGGCGGTATCGGCGTCGGGCCAGGTCGTGTAGAGGAGGAGGATGTCGTCCATGAACGCCGTCCTTCGGCCTTGAAAGCGCGCAGCAGGCGCTGACATTCGCTCCCGATGACCGACCCCGCAACGTCCAGCGATGGCGCGCTCGTGCTCTTTTCCGGCGGGCAGGACTCCAGCGTCTGCCTGGCGTGGGCGCTTGCGCGCTACGAACGGGTGGAGACGGTCGGCTTCGACTATGGCCAGCGCCATGCCGTCGAGTTGGATGCACGGCGCCGGGTTCGCGGCCGGATTGTGGCGCAATTCCCGCAGTGGGCGGGCCGGCTCGGCGAAGACCACATGCTGGATATTCGGAGCTTTGGCGCGTTGGCGGACTCGGCCCTGACCGCCGAGCGCGCCATCGAGATGACCGAGCGCGGCCTGCCGTCCACCTTCGTGCCGGGCCGCAACCTGGTGTTCTTCACCTATGCCGCCGCACTCGCCGACCGCCGGGGTTTGAAGGCGCTGGTGGGCGGCATGTGCGAGACGGACTACTCGGGCTATCCCGACTGCCGGCGCGATACGCTCGACGCCGTGGAGCGGGCGCTGAACCTCGGAATGGAACAGACCTTCCGGATCGAGACCCCACTGATGCGGCTGACGAAGGCGCAGACCTGGGCCCTGGCCAAGGGGCTGGGCGGCGAGGCGCTGGTCGACCTGATCTTGGAGGACACCCACACCTGCTACCGCGGGCAGCGCGGCGAACTGCACGCCTGGGGCTACGGCTGCGGTGAGTGCCCGGCCTGCGAACTGCGGGAAAAGGGTTGGCGGGAGTGGGAGGCGGCGGGCAGGCCGGCGCTATGACCTATTCCGTCAAAGAGATTTTCCTCACGCTGCAAGGGGAGGGCGGTCAGGCGGGCCGCGCGGCGGTCTTCTGCCGATTTGCCGGCTGCAACCTCTGGACCGGCCGGGAGCAGGACCGGGCGAGCGCCGTCTGCACCTTCTGCGACACCGACTTCGTCGGGACCGACGGAGCCGGCGGCGGCAAGTTCGAGACGGCTGAATCGCTGGCCGACGCCGTCGAACGCGCCTGGACCGGCGGGGGCGAGAACCGCCTCGTCGTCTGCACCGGCGGCGAGCCGCTCCTTCAGCTTGATGAGCCGCTGATCGAGGCGCTGCACGCGCGCGGCTTCTCCATCGCGGTGGAGACGAACGGCACGCTGCTCGCGCCCTCCGGCATCGACTGGGTGTGCGTCAGCCCGAAGGCCGACGCGCCGCTCGCGCAGACTTCGGGGCAGGAGCTGAAGCTGGTCTGGCCGCAGGTCGGCGTCGACCCGGCGCGGTTCGAGGGGCTGGCGTTCGAGCGCTTCCTGCTCCAGCCGATGGACGGGCCGGATCGCGACGCGGCCACCCGCGCGTGCATCGACTATTGCCTTTCGCACCCGAGGTGGCGTTTAAGCCTGCAGACCCACAAATACCTCGGCATCCCCTGACGGCGGACGCCGCCGGATGCGATGACACAGCCCATCTTCGAGATCACCAAGGCCGCGGCCTTCGACGCCGCGCACTACCTGCCGGACGGTCCCAAGGACAGCCCGTACACGCGGCTGCATGGCCACTCGTTCAAGGTGGAAGCCACCGTGCGCGGACCGGAGCAGGGCCCGGTGGGGTGGGTGGCCGACTTGGCCGAACTCGACACGGCGCTGAAGGCCATCGCGGGCGACCTCGACCACGGCCTGCTGAACGAGAAGCCGGGGCTGGAAAGCCCGACCCTCGAGCACCTCTGCCTGCATTTCGCCGAGCGGCTGAAGGATCAGTTTCCGGGGCTCTGCCGGGTCACCGTCTCCCGCCCCACCATCGGCGAGAGCTGCACCCTCACCCTGAGCTAGTTGTCTTTCTTGCTGTCGCCCGGGATCACCGCGCGGGCGGTGGCGCCGACAGCCTTCGCACCGACTTTCGCAGTGATCCCCACCACGGCGGCGGTGGTTCCAACGACGGCGCCGGCAGCTGCGCCCACGACAGTGCTGACGCAGCCCGACAGGCAAACGGCGGCGGCGATGACAAGGATGATGCGCGACATGCCGTCTCGTTAGGCTTGTTCGGCGCCCAAAACGAGGCGGCGTTTGGCCGCTATTCGGAGTCGACGAGAACCAGCTCGGCGTCGGATTTGGCGCGGATGGTCAGCACCGGTTCGTCCGCGATGGCCGCGCCGTCACGGGCGTTCAGCGTCACCCCGTTGACCTCGATCTCGCCCTCGGCCGGCACCAGATAGGCGTGACGGCCCGAGCCCAGCTCATAGGTGGTCTCCTCGCCCGCCTTCAGCGTCGCGCCCAGGACACGGCCATTGGTGCGGATCGGCAGCGCGTCGGGATCGCCCATGCCGCTCGCCAGCACGACGAACTTCCCCGAGCGGTCGCCCTTCGGGAAGGGTTTGGCGCCCCATTGCGGCTGCCCGCCGCGGGCGCTCGGCTGGATCCAGATCTGGAACAGCGTGGTGGTCTCGTCCTCGAGATTGTACTCGGCGTGGCGGATGCCGGAGCCCGCGCTCATCACCTGCACGTCGCCCGCGCCCGTGCGGCCCTGGTTGCCGAGGCTGTCCTGGTGCGTGATCGCGCCGGTGCGCACGTAGGTGATGATCTCCATGTCCGCGTGCGGGTGCGGCGGAAAGCCCGACTTCGGCGCGATCTCGTCGTCGTTCCAGACGCGCAAGCTCCCCCAGCCCATCCGCTTCGGATCGTACCAGTTGGCGAAGGAGAAGTGGTGGCGCACGTTCAGCCAGCCGTGGTCGGCGTGCCCCAGCTGCTCGAAAGGTCGGCGTTCGATCATGGCAAGTCTCCTGATCTTCCCCCTCTGGGGGAAGTACCGGCGAAGCCGGGGAAGGGGGCCAGGTGACTCGCCCCCTCACCCGCTTCGCGGGAGCTTCCCCAGAGGGGGAGCATCCATGAGATAGGTCGCCTTTCCGCAACTGCAAGAGTTGCAGATCAGCGGCGCCCGAGCTGACCCGGATAGAACGCCCCGCCGCCCGTTTGCGCCCGGTGGCGCAGCACGGCGTCGGCGAGAACGCAGGCGGTCATGGCCTCCACCACCGGCACCGCGCGGATGCCCACGCAGGGGTCGTGGCGGCCCTTGGTGCGGACCTCGATCTCTTCGCCCTGCTCGTTCACCGACTGCTTCGGCGTCAGGATCGAGGAGGTCGGCTTGAAGGCGACGCGCGCGATGATCGGCTGGCCCGTCGAGATGCCGCCCAGGATGCCGCCGGCCATGTTGGTCAAGAACTCCAGCCCGTTCTCCCCCATCCGCATCTCGTCGGCGTTGTCCTCGCCGCTCAGCGCCGCGGCCGTGAAGCCCGCGCCGATCTCCACGCCCTTCGCAGCGTTGATCGACATCAGCGCAGCGGCCAACTCGGCGTCGAGCTTGCCATAGAGCGGCGCGCCCCATCCCGGCGGCACGCCCATGGCGGCGACCAGCACGATGGCGCCGGTCGACGAGCCCGCCTTGCGGATCTTCTCCAGATGCTCTTCCCAGACCGGCACGATGTCGGGGTCCGGCGCCCAGTAGGGATTGTTCAGCGTTTCGGCGATGTCGAAGCGGTTGGCCTTGTAGGGCCCGATTTGCACCAGCGCGCCCCGCACCTCGACGCCGTTGATGACCTTGCGCGCGATCGCGCCCGCCGCCACCCGCGCCGCCGTCTCCCGCGCCGAGGCCCGCCCGCCGCCGCGATAGTCGCGCACGCCGTACTTGGCGAAGTAGGTGTAGTCCGCGTGCCCCGGCCGGAAGCTGGTGGCGATCTCGGAATAGTCCTTCGAGCGCTGGTCGACGTTCTCGATCATCAGCGAGATCGGCGTGCCCGTCGTCACCGGCCCGCCGGTGCGCTCGTCCTCGAACACGCCCGAGAGGATGCGCACCCGGTCCGGCTCCTGCCGCTGGGTGACGAATTTCCCCTGGCCCGGCCTGCGCTTGTCCAGCCAGACCTGGATGTCCTCTTCGGTCAGCGGAATGCCCGGCGGCACGCCGTCCACCACGCAGCCCAGCGCCGGCCCGTGGCTCTCGCCCCAGGTCGTCACGCGGAAGAGGTGGCCGAAGGTGTTGTGCGACATGGCCGCGCTTCTAGCCGAATCCGGAGCCTCTGACACCCCAGCGCGAATATGCGCTATCAGAAGCCATGAGCTCCGGACATGAAGACCTCATCCCGCCGACGCCGACAGAGGACGAGTACGTCCGGCAGGTCGCCGAGGCCGAGCCCCTGCCGCTGTTGCCGGAAGCCGACCCCTTCGAGCTGTTCGAAACCTGGCTGAAGGCGGCCGACGACGCCGAGCCGAACGACCCCAACGCCATGGCGCTCTCCACCGTCGACGTGGACGGCCTGCCCGACGTGCGGATGGTGCTGCTGAAGGACTTCGACGAGAACGGCTTCGTCTTCTACACCAACACCCTGAGCGCCAAGGGCCGGCAGCTCGCGACGGACCCCAAGGCGGCGCTCCTCTTCCACTGGAAGTCGCTGCGCCGTCAGGTCCGCATCCGAGGCGACGTCGAGCCGGTCACGGAGGCGGAGGCCGACGCCTACTTCGCCACGCGCGCCCGCCACAGCCAGATCGGCGCCTGGGCGTCCGAACAGTCCCAGCCGCTGCCGGACCGGCTCGCGCTCGAAAAGCGCGTGGCGGAGTTCGGTCTCAAGTTCGGGATCGGCAAGGTGCCCCGCCCGCCGCACTGGTCCGGCTATCGCGTCAAACCGCAGAGCATCGAGTTCTGGCGCGACCGGCCGTTCCGGCTGCACGAGCGGCTAGTCTTCCAGCGCGTGGGCACAGGCTGGAAGACTAGCCGGCTGTTTCCCTGACGCCGTAGCGGGCCAGGAAAGTCGTGACCGCATCCTCGCAAATCTCGTCCAGCGGCCGCCTGGCCTGGGCGCCGTCGCCGTTCACGAGGCCGTAGAGGAGGGTCGAGTGTTCGATCATGCCGAGCAGCTGGCCCGCCGCCCAGGACGCCTTCTCGACCTTGAGCTGGCCGCTATCGGCGAGCTGCTGGATCATGCGGATCGCGACGCCGCCGATTTCCTGCCGGGAACGGACCTCGACCTGCATGCCGCCGTCCTCGAACCGGCGGCGCTCGGCGCAGGCCATCCGCACGACCGCGCGGGTGCCCGGATTGTTGCAGAAGCCGCCATAGGCCTTGGCGAAGGCGAGCAGCCGCTCATGGGCCTCCGCCTCCGGCGCGCCGCGATAGATGCCGTCCGCCGCTTCCGCGACCAGGCCCATCACGACCGCCCGAAAAAGGTCGGTCTTGCTCGGAAAGTGTGCGTAAAGTGTCGCGGTGGAGACGGACGCCATGCGCGCCACGACCTCCATGCCCGTATCCGCATAGCCTTCACTTGCGAAAAGCGTCCGCGCCGCGCTCAGAATCTCCCGACGCTTTTGCTCGGAACGACGGTCCCCCCGCTCCACCATATTACCTCATGGCGACTACTATTGAGGACTCACCCTAGCGTAGAAATTAACCATACCGCAAGCGAGAATGGTCGTTGAGTCCCGAGATTTGGCTTTCTCGATTTAGCGACGAGGTCGTCGAGACTCACTGCGCCTGGATCTTCCTGAAGGGAGACCTGGCGTGGAAGGTGAAGCGTCCCGTGAACCTCGGCTATCTCGACTTTTCCACATTACAAAAACGCCGGTGGGCGATTGAACGAGAGCTCGAATTCAACCGCGACTCGGCCCCGCAAATCTACCGCACGGTGCGTCGCATTACCAAGTCCGATAAGGGATTGGCGTTCGACGGGCCCGGAGAAACAGTCGAATACGCGCTGGAGATGCGCCGCTTCGACAGGGGCGCCGTGCTGGACGCCTGTCCGGAAAAGGTGGACGGCCCGCTGGCGGAGGCGCTGGGGCGCACCGTGGCGCGGCTGCACGCCGCCGCGCCGCTCAAGCCCGAGGGCGGCGGGGCAGGGGCGCTCGGCTATACCGTTTGTTCCAATTCGGAACACTTGAGGTCATTTTCCGAGCTGTTGGGGCCCTCCGATGTGGAGCGTCTGATCACCGCCACGGACGGGGCGTTGGCCGCCGCTGCGCCCCTTCTGGAACAGCGTCGCACGCAAGGGTTCGCCCGCCGATGCCACGGCGACCTCCACCTCGGGAACATCCTGCTGGAGGATGGCGTCCCGGTGCTGTTCGACTGCATCGAATTCAATGACAGGTTGTGTGAGATCGATGTTCTCTATGACCTTGCCTTCCTGCTGATGGACCTCGACTTCCGCGGCCGGCGCGATGCGGCGAACCGCGTGCTGTCGGCCTACCTGGACGAGGCGGCGCGAACGTTTCCGGAGAGCCTCTGGGACGGCCTCGCCGCGCTGCCGCTCATGCTCTCCGTCAGGGCGGCGGTCCGCTGTCACGTCAGGGCGCAGTCGGGTGACACAGACCAGGCGCGGGCCTACATCGCGACGGCCCTCCGCCATCTCGAGCCGCGGCCGCCTGTGCTCTGCGCCGTCGGCGGCGTCTCGGGTTCGGGCAAGTCGACCTTCGCGCGCCAACTCGCCCCGTACGTCGGCCGCTGCCCCGGCGCGGTGCTCTTGCGGACCGACGAGATCAGGAAGCGGCTCTGGGGCGTCGGTCCGCTGGAACGTCTGCCGCAGGAAGCCTACGGCAGCGACATGACGAAACGCGTCTATCGGCGGCTGTTCGAGGAGGCAGAGGCCTGCCTGAAGGCCGGGCAGGCGGTGGTGCTGGACGGCGTCTTCATGCGCGCGGCAGAGCGGGACAAGGCGATGGCGCTGGCGGCGCGTTGCGGCGTGCCGTTCGCCGGCGCCTGGCTGCAGGCCGCACCGGAGGTGCTCCGCGCCCGGGTCGCGGCCCGGACCAAGGACGCCTCGGACGCCGACCTCCGCGTTTTGGCCATGCAGCTCGAACAGGACCCGGGCGAGCTCTCCTGGACCCGCATCGACGCGGAAGGCGATTTCGCAGCTTCCGCTCTGGCGTTAGCATCGAGCCTGAGCAATTGACGCGGCGGCGTGGGCCCGCTCATGGTCCGCCGACTGAACAACGATAAGGAAGGAAGCCGGCCATGCAGGGGCTGATGCAGGACGTCCAGCTCACGGTCGACAAGATCCTGGACCACGCCAACAATTGGCACGGCCACCGTGAGGTCGTGACCCGCTCGGTCGAAGGCCCCATCGTCCGCACCACCTATGCGGAAATCCACGAGCGCGCGAAGCGGCTGTCGAATGCGCTGCTCGAACTGGGCGTCAAGCCGGGCGACCGGGTTGCGACGCTGGCCTGGAACTCGGGCCGCCACATGGAGGCCTGGTACGCCATCATGGGCATCGGCGCGGTCTGCCACACGCTGAACCCGCGCCTCTTCCCCGAGCAGATCGCCTGGATCGTCAACCACGCCGAAGACCGGATCATCATCACCGACCTGACCTTCGTGCCGGTGCTCGAGAAGATGATGGCGACCTGCAAGACGGTCGAGCGGGTCATAGTCATGACCGACGAAGCCCACATGCCGTCGTTCACGACGAAGCCGGTGCACTGCTTCGAGACGCTGGTCCGCGACCACGACCCGAACGTCACCTGGGGCGACTTCGACGAGCATACGGCCGCGGGCCTTTGCTACACGTCCGGCACGACGGGCGACCCCAAGGGCGTCCTCTACTCCCACCGCTCAAACTACCTGCATACGCTGGTGACCCTGCAGCGGGACGTCATGGGACTGTCGGCGCTGGATACCGTCTTGCCGGTCGTGCCGATGTTCCACGCCAACGCCTGGGGTCTCGCCTTCTCCTGCCCGGCCGTGGGCGCGAAGATGGTGATGCCCGGCGCGAAGATGGACGGCGAGTCCATCCACGAGCTGCTGGAGAGCGAGGGCGTCACCTTCTCCGCCGCGGTGCCGACGGTGTGGCAGATGCTGCTCCAGCACCTGCGGGCCACGAACGCCGGGCTGACGACGCTGAAGCGCGTGGCCATCGGCGGCTCGGCGGTGCCTGAGGCCATCGTCCGCGCCTTCCACGACGACTACGGTGTCGAGGTCGTCCACGCCTGGGGCATGACCGAGACATCGCCGCTCGGCACCATCTCCGCGCCGACACCGGAGATCGCGGCGCTGCCGTACGCCGAACAAATCCCGCACCGCCTCAAGCAGGGCCGCCCGCCCTGCGGCGTGGAGCTCAAGCTCACCGACGACGACGGCGCCCGCCAGCCGCACGACGGCAAGACCTTCGGCAGGCTGAAGATCAAAGGCCCCTTCATCGTGCGCGAGTATTTCAAGGGCGCGGGCGGCAAGATTCTCGACGACGAGGGCTACTTCGACACCGGCGACGTCTCGACGATCGACGAACTCGGTTTCATGCAGATCACCGACCGCGCCAAGGACGTGATCAAGTCGGGCGGCGAGTGGATCAGCTCCATCGAGATCGAGAACCTGGCCGTCGGCCACCCGAAGGCGGCGCTGGCCGCCGTGATCGGCGTCGCCCACCCGAAGTGGGACGAGCGGCCCGTGCTGCTGGTCAAGCTCAAGGACGGCGAAACCGCCGCGCGCGAGGAGTTCCTGCAATTCCTCGACGGCAAGATCGCCAAGTGGTGGATGCCCGACGACGTGGTCTTCGTCGATGACATCCCGCTCGGCGCGACCGGCAAGATCGACAAGAAGCTGATCCGTCAGCGGATGGCCGACTACGTCCTGCCGACCGCGGAACCTGCCGCGGTGGCGGGCTAGGCCATGGAGCGCAGGCCCGCTCCCGCCTGGGCGAGGGTCTATCTGACCATCGCCCTGATCCTCGCCTTCCTGCCGGCGGCGCTGATCCTCGTAGGCGCGGTGGGGACGAAGCTCGGCTGGTGGAGCTGGAAGGCGGGGTTCGTGGCCGTGATGGTGCGCGGGCCGCTCGGCATGGGCTGGGCGCCCGCGCTCACCGCCCTCGCCATCGTGGTGGCGCTGATCGGGCTCGTGGTCAGCATCTCGGCCGACCTGTGGCGGCGCTCGCTGACCGCGCTGGTCGTCAGCATCCTGACCATGGGCGTCTTCATCGTCATGGGCGGCCAGGCCAGGAAGGCCCCGCCGATCCACGACGTGGCGACCGATTGGTCCGAGCCGATGATGTTCTCGGACGCCGTGATGAAGATGCGCGGGCCAGACTCGAACCCGGCGGCGCCGGACGCCGTGCTGACCTCGGGCCCGCTGGCCGGCCAGAAGATTTCGCAGATCAACGCGAGGACCTGCCCGGGCGCCAAGCCGGTGATGCTCGCCAGCCCGCCCGCCGACGCCTACGCCGCCGCGAAGAAGGCGCTCACCGCCGACGGCCTGCGGATCGTCACCGACGACCCCGCCGCCGGCCGCCTTGAGGCCGTCGCCACCAGCTTCTGGTACGGCTTCAAGGACGACGTGCTGGTGCGCGTGAAGGCGGAAGGCGCGGGCTCCCGGATCGACATGCGCTCCATCAGCCGCGTCGGCGTCTCCGACCTCGGCCAGAACTGCAAGCGCGTCACGCGCCTCGCGGCCGCGATGGCTCAGGGCAGGTAGTAGTCCGCGTCCACCGTCGGCTGCCCGTCGGTCTTCACCCGGCCCTCGCGGACCAGCTGGATCATGTGCGCGAGCACCGAATGCGCCGCCGCCGGATGCAGGCGCGGGTCCACGTCCTTGTAGAGCACGGACACCATCTCCCGGATGCGGGTGAAGCCGCCGTCCAGCGCGTTCAGAATCTGAGCCTCCCGCGCCCGGCGGTGGGCGATGTAGGCGTCGATGAAGGGCTCAGGCTCTCGGATCGGCGGGCCGTGGGTGGGCCACAGGGTGGTGAAGCCCCGCGCCTTGATGTCTTCGAGGCTCGCGAAGTACGCGCCCATGTCGCCGTCCGGCGGGCTGATCACCGTGGTCGACCAGCCCATGATGTGGTCGCCGCAGAAGAGGGCGTTCTCCTCCCGCAGCGCGTAGCAGATGTGGTTTGAGGTATGCCCCGGCGTCGGGATCGCCTCAATGGTCCAGCCCGCGCCCTCGAACACGGCGCCGTCGCAGACCGTCACGTCCGCGTGGAAGGCCTCGTCATCGCCCGCCTCCATCTGCACCTCGGCCGGCCCATGCGAGACCCTCAACGGACAGCCGTACACTTTCGCCCCCGTCCGCGCCGCCAGCGGGGCGGCGAGGGGGGAGTGGTCCAGGTGGTGGTGGGTGATGAAGATGTGGGTGATCCGCTCGCCCTCGGTGGCGCGCAGGATCGCCTCGAGGTGCTCCTCCATCGCCGGGCCCGGGTCTATGACGGCCACCTCGCCCCGGCCGACGATGTAGGTCCCGGTGCCCACATAGGTGAACGGGCCCGGGTTCTCGGCGATGACCCGCCGGATCAGCGGGGAGACCTGCTCACAGACGCCGTACTCGAAGCTGATCTCCCGGACGAAGGGGATCATGCGGGCAGGACGTTGGAGAGGTCGTAGCCCGCGTTCGCCGCCGTCGCGACCAGCTCCTCACGGTCGCGGCCCTGCATGTGCTGGCCGATCGAATAGCAGCTGATCGACCGCGTGCCGGTCCGGCAGAACGCCAACACCGGGCCGGGCGAGCTCTCCACCGCCTTGCAGGTCTGCTCGGCGAGGTCGGGGGAGGGCGGCATCCCGCGCACCGGAATGTGCACGTAGTTCAGGCCCGCGGCTTTGGCGGCCGCCTCGATCTCGGCGCTGGTCGGCTGGTCGGGGGCCTCGCCGTCGGGGCGGTTGTTGATGATGGTCTTGAAGCCCTTGGCCGCGGCTTCGTTCACGTCTTGCACGCTGAGCTGGGGGCTCACCGACAGGCGGTCATTCACACGACGGAAATCGGACATGGGGGTTCCTCCGGTGCTGCTCGTTGACATGATCGGGTGTGGGTGGAAGTTTCGCAACGACCCCCGGGCCGAAAAACGGCCGTGTAACCGAGCTCCCGATGCTCCGATTCCTTCTCCGCCGCCTCCTGGTGGCGATCCCGACGCTCTTCCTGGTCGTCACGCTCGCCTTCTTCATGATGCGCGCGGCGCCCGGCAGCCCCTTCGACATGGAGCGCAAGCTGGCGCCCGAGGTCGAGCGCAACGTCATGGCCAAGTACGGCATGAACAAGCCGCTCGGCGAGCAGTACCTCGACTACCTGAAGGACGCCGTCCACGGCGACTTCGGTCCGTCGCTGAAGTACAAGGACAAGACCGTCCTCGACGTGCTGCACGAGAACTACGCTGTCAGCCTGAAGCTCGGTCTGTCGGCCATCATCCTCGCGGGTCTCATCGGTGTGAGCCTCGGCGTGATCGCGGCGCTGAGGCAGAACAGGGCGGCCGACTACTTCACCATGGCTATCGCCATCCTGGGGGTCTGTATCCCGACCTTCGTGACAGCGCCGCTGCTGGTGCTCGCCTTCGCCTCGAAGCTAGGGTGGCTGCCGACGGCCGGCTGGAATAACGGCGCGCTGATCAACATGGTGCTGCCGGTCACCGTGCTGGCGCTGCCGCAGATCGCCATCATCTCCCGCCTGACGCGCGCCGGTATGATCGAGGTGCTGCGCTCCAACTACGTCCGCACCGCCCGGGCCAAGGGGCTGTCGGAGAGCCGGATTGTCCGCAAGCACGCGCTCCGCGCCGCCATCCTGCCGCTGGTCAGCTACCTGGGCCCGGCCTGCGCGGGGCTGATCACCGGCTCGCTGGTGGTGGAGCGCATCTTCAACCTGCCGGGGCTCGGCAAGTTCTTCGTCATCAGCGCCCTGCAGCGCGACTACACCGTCGTGATGGGGATGGTGATCTTCTACGCCGCCCTGATCCTGATCCTGAACCTAGTCGCCGACCTGCTTTACGCGGTCCTCGATCCGCGCGTGAGGCTGGCATGACCGCGACCACCATGATCCCGGGCTCGCCCGAGCGGGCCGAAATCCTGAAGAGCGCCGCCAGGGGCCGCTCGCTTTGGGACGATGCGCGCCGGCGCCTGTTCCACAACAAGGCGGCGGTGGCCAGCATGATCGTGCTGGGGCTGCTCATCGTCGTCGCCATCGTCGGGCCGCTGTTCGTGCCCTTCCACTACGACGAGATCCGCAAGAACGACGTGTGGATGGCGCCGCTGACCGGCGGTCACCTGCTGGGCACGGACTCGCTCGGCCGCGACCTGCTGGCGCGACTGCTGATGGGGCTGGGCGTCTCGATGGCCATCGGCGTTGTGGCGACTCTCGTCTCGCTGGTGATCGGCGTCGCCTGGGGCTCGGTCGCGGGCTTCATCGGCGGGCGGACGGACGAGGTGATGATGCGCATCGTCGACACCCTCTATTCGCTGCCCTTCATCTTCTTCGTCATCCTGCTGATGGTGACCTTCGGGCGGAACATCCTGCTGATCTTCGTCGCCATCGGCGCGGTCGAGTGGCTGACCATGTCGCGGATCGTGCGCGGCCAGACGCTGTCCCTGAAGCAGAAGGAGTTCGTCGAGGCGGCGAGGGCGGGCGGCGTCAGCCAGGGCGCCATCATCGCCCGCCACATCGTGCCGAACCTGCTGGGCGTCGTGGTGGTCTATGTGACGCTGACCATCCCGGCCGTGATCATCGCCGAGAGCTTCCTGAGCTTCCTCGGTCTCGGCGTTCAGCCGCCGATGGCTTCGCTGGGCACCCTGATCGCGGCCGGCGCACAGGACATGGAGCTGGCGCCCTGGCTCCTGATCTTCCCGTCCATCGTGATGGTGGTGACGCTGATGTGCTTCAACTTCATCGGCGACGGCCTTCGGGACGCGATCGATCCGAAGGACCGCTGACGGCTCACTTGTCGCGGTGAGCTCGCATTGCGGTCTGGCCGTCGAGCTTCATGAAGTAGCTGCCGAGCGCGCCGGTGCTGATGTCGGCCGTCGAGCCCTTGTGCGGCTTCTTCAGGATCCAGGTGGTGTCGGTCTGGCGCCACACCGCGCCGCTGTCGAGCTGGACGACCCACTTGTCGTCAGGACTCTTCCAGGCGCGGTCGACGGTGAAGGTGGCGCGATTGATCTTCTCCGGCTCCTCGCCGCGGTTGAACACGTTCAGCGAGGGCAGGGAGAAGCCGAACGCCTCGCGACGCGCCTTGCGGGTCTGTTCGCGGTCGAGGATGACCACATCGCCTTTGGCTTCGGCCTCGTCCAGCCTGGCGGCGGCGTCGTCGTAGCAAGCCAGCCGCGCGGCGGTGTCGGCGACGCCCCGGCAGCTCACAACCGCCTCCAGCACAGCCGCCCGACCCAGGTCTTTCGGCGCAGCCTGCGCCGCGCCTGCCGCGGCCAGAACAAGGCCCGCAGCCACGAAAGCGCCTTTTCTCAGCGGGTTAAACTGTGGCATCGGTCCCCTCCGGCTTGAAACGTGTTCCCATTGAAGAGGCGCTCTGCGTGATCCGCAATCTCCTAGTTGCCGCAATCGTGGTGATTTTCGCCTCTTCCTGCGCCCAGAAGGCTCCCAGCCGTCCGCCGTGCCCGACCGGCAAGGTCTGCATCGCGGCGGGCAACACCTCCGAGCCCGCGACCCTCGACCCGCACAAGGCGACCGGCACCTGGGAAGACAACACCATCAGCGACATGCTGGTCGGCCTGACCACGGACGACGCACAGGGCAACGCCATTCCTGGAATGGCCGAGCGCTGGGAGACCAGCCCCGACGGACTGGTCTGGACCTTCCATCTGCGCGACGCCGACTGGTCCGACGGCGTACCCGTCACCGCCGACGACTTTGTCTTCTCGCTGCGCCGCATCCTCGATCCGAAGACGGCGTCGGAGTACGCCTCGCTCCTCTACTTCATCAAGGGCGCGCAGCCGGTGAACGAGGGCAAGGCCGCGCCCGAAACGCTGGGCGCGCGCGCCATCGATCCGCATACGCTGGAGATCAGGCTCGAACACCCCGCGCCCTATCTCCCGCAGCTCGCCAAGCACCAGACCATGTATCCGGCGCCGAAACACGCGGTGGAAAAGTGGGGCGACGCCTGGGTTCAGCCCGGCCACTACGTCAGCAATGGCCCCTACGTGCTGAAGGACTGGAAACTCGGCGACTACGTCCGCCTGGTGAAGAACCCGCGCTTCTATGACGCGAAGAACGTCTGCGTGGACGAGATCTACCGCTACCCCACGACTGACGCGATCTCGGCCGAGCGGCGGGTCAAGCGCGGCGAACTGGATTGGAACACCGATATCCAGTCGAACCGCATCGCCTTCCTGCGCAAGGAGATGCCGGGCTACGTGCGCACCCACACCTATCTCGGCGTGACCTACCTGGCCTTCAACCGCCATGTGCCGGCGCTGAACGACAAGCGCGTGCGTCAGGCGCTCGACATGGCCATCGACCGCGACTTCATCACCCAGAAGCTGCTGCGGGGCGGGCAGGTGTCTGCCTACACCTTCACCCCGCCCGGGATCGCCGACTACACGCCGCCCCCAGCGCCGGAGTGGGCGAGCTGGCCGCTGGCGAAGCGTCAGGCCGTGGCGCGCCAGCTGCTGGCGCAGGCGGGCTATGGCCCCAACCACCCGCTGCGGCTTGAGATCAAGCACCGCAACTCCGCGGACCCGATGCTGTTCATGCCCGCCATCCAGGCCGACTGGAAGGAGATCGGGGTCGAGGCCACGCTGGCGCAGGAAGAGGGCCAGATCGCCTACGCCGACTATCGCGTGCGCAACTTCCAGGTCGCCGACGCCGCCTGGATCGCCGACTTCAACGACGCCATGAGCTTCCTGTACCTGCAGCAGTCGGCGACCGGCGCCCAGAACTACGGCGACTACAACAACCCCGCCTATGACGCCCTGTTGGCGAAGGCGGACAACGAGCCCGACGCGAAGAAGCGCGCCGCCTACATGGCCGAGGCCGAGCGCATCATGCTGCAGGACGCGCCCGTCGCGCCCATCTACTTCTACGTCAACAAGAACCTGGTGAGCCCCAGGATCACCGGCTGGGTCGACAACATCATCGACCACCACCGCTCACGCTGGCTGTGCGTGAAGGGAACCAAGCTCAGCCGTTAGTCGTTTTTGCCAAATTGAGGCGTGAATCGGGGCGCTGGCACGCGCCCTGTACCCGTGCGCGCGGTCAAATCTCGCGTGCGGGGACGCAATCCCGCCATGCTGTTGCCAAAGTGCGACAATCCGGCGCCTATCTCGTTACATGTTGGTAATGCGCGTTGACCGCTTCTCCGCCCCTTGCCTAACGTTCTGGCAACCGGGGGCAGATCGTCCCGGGACACGTGAGGCTTGAGGGGAGCGTTCCGTCATGGGCACGGAGCGCGGATCCGGAGGGAAAAAACTTGAAATATCAATCAATGAGGGGCCGCCTCCTGGCGTCTACCATGATCTGCGGCGCCGTAGCGGGCTTCGCTACCGCGGCTTCCGCGCAGGATCAGACGACGAATCAGGGGACGACCGTTCAGGAAATTGTGGTCACCGGCTCGCGTATCGCTCAGCCGAACCTGACCAGCACAAGCCCGATCACCGTCGTCGGCGCCGAAGAAGTGAAGCTTCAGGGCATCACCCGCGTCGAAGACATGATCAACCAACTGCCGCAGGCCTTCGCGGAGTGGGGCTCATTCCAAACCAACGGCGCGACCGGCACCGCCAGCGTCAACCTGCGTAACCTCGGCTCGCAACGGACCCTCGTCCTGGTCGACGGCCGCCGCCTGATGCCGGGCGACCCGACGCAGAACGGCAACGAAACCGCCGACCTGAACCAGATTCCCGCCGCCCTCGTGGAGCGCGTGGAAGTGGTGACCGGCGGCGCCTCGGCCGTTTACGGCGCCGACGCCGTCGCCGGCGTGGTCAACTTCATCATGAAGAAGGACTTCGAAGGCGTTCAGCTGGACTACCAGCACTCGTTCTACCAACACACGAACGACAACAGCACCATTCAGGCCCTGCTGAAGACTACGCAGTCCAACGCCGTTCGTCCGCAGGAGTACGCGATTCCCCCCGAGCACGTGCGGGACGGCTTCACGAACGACGTCACCGTCACGATGGGCGTCAACACGGCTGACGGTAAGGGCAACGCGACGGTCTACGCCGGCTACCGCAACGTCCAGGCCGTGACCCAGGCCCGCCGCGACTACAGCGCCTGCGCGTTCTCTTCGGGCGCCACGCTGAAGTGCCGCGGCTCGCTGACCAGCGCCTACGGGACGTTCGACGTGTATAGCGCCGACGGTTCGCAAAACCCCGGCACCTACACCCTGGACGAAACCGGGCCGGGCAATACGTTCCGCGATCTTACGGGCCGCGATATCTTCAACTTCGCGCCCTACCAGTACTATCAACGCCCGGATGAGCGTTACACGCTCGGCGCCTTCGCCCACTACGAAGTGAACCCGATGCTGGATGTCTACAGCCAGCTCATGTTCATGGACGACCGGTCGATCGCGCAGCTCGGGCCGAGCGGTGTGTTCGGCGTCAACTCGAACATCACGCAAGGCTTCATTCAGATCCCCTGCGACAACCCGCTGCTTTCAGCTAACCAAGTGGCGCGTCTCTGCACGGATCTGGGACTGACCTCCGCCGATACGGCGACGATCAACCTCTATCGTCGTAACGTCGAAGGCGGACCTCGCCGCGACGACCTGCGCCACACCGCCTACCGCGTGGTGGTGGGGGCCAAGGGCGATCTCGCCGACAACTGGTCATACGATCTGTACGGCCTGTACGGCACGACCATCTATGCGGAGAACTATCAGGGCGAATTCTCGCTTTCGCGGGTCCAAAACGCCCTGAACGCTGCGATCGACCCCGCCACGGGCCTGCCGGCCTGTACGGTCACGATTGCCGGTCTGGATCCGGCCTGCGTGCCGTACAATCCGTTCCAGATCGGCGGCGTGACCAAGGCGCAGCTCGATTACCTGCAGGTCCCGGGCTTCCAGTCCGGTGAAACCGTCGAGCAGGTCGTCAGCGGATCGGTCTCCGGCGAACTCGGCCAGTACGGCGTCAAGTCTCCGTGGGCCAACGATGGCGTCGGTGTCGCTCTCGGCTCCGAATACCGTCGTGAGAAGTCCGTGCTCCGCACCGACTTCGAGTTCACCAGCGGCGACCTCGCCGGCCAGGGCAGCGCCACGCCGCCCGCCGTCGGCGCTTACGAGGTCTACGAACTCTTCGGCGAAACCCGCGTGCCGATCATCCAGGGCATGCCGGGCATCAACGAGCTGACGTTCGAAGGCGGCTACCGCTATTCGGACTACAGCCTCGGGTTCAACACCTCGACCTGGAAGCTGGCCGGTGACTACGAGCCTATGGATGGCCTGCGGTTCCGGCTCAGCCGTCAACGGGCTGTGCGGGCGCCGAACATCCAGGAACTGTATCGTCCGCAGACGATCCAGCTCGACGGTTCGACCGACCCGTGCGCCGGCGCCACGCCGGAAGCCACGCAAGCCCAGTGCGCCCTCACCGGCGTGTCCGCGGCTCAGTACGGCAACATCCTCGCCAACCCCGCGGAGCAGTACAACGGCATCACCGGCGGCAACCCCAACCTGCAGCCGGAAAACGCCGACACGCTGACGCTGGGCGTCGTCTACTCGCCGACGTTCCTGCCGCGGTCGAGCATTTCGCTCGACTGGTACAACATCAAGGTCGAGAACCTGATCGGCACCGTCGGCGCCGACCTGGCGATCAACCGTTGTATCCAGACGGGCGATCCCTACTACTGCGGCCTGGTCCAGCGCGCGCCGGGCACCGGCTCGCTGTTCTCGGGCGGCGGCGCCATCGTCGACACCAACCTGAACACCGGTTCGCTGGAAGTTCAGGGCCTGGACGTCGAGGCGAACTACCGCGTGGATCTGGACGACCTCCACCTGCCGAACTACGGCGGGCTGTCGTTCAACTTCGTGGGCAGCTGGCTCGAAAAGTACGTGGTCCAACCGCTTCCGGGCGATCCGACCTATGACTGCGTCGGCCTCTTCGGCTCGATCTGCGGCACGCCGATCCCGCAATGGCGGCACAAGCTGCGTGTCACCTGGTCCACGCCGTGGAACCTGCAGCTGTCGGCCAACTGGCGCCACATCGGCGGCGTCGATCTCGACAAGACGAGCTCGAACCCGCAGCTGCACGGCACGGTTCGCGCGTCGGACAAGGAGATCGACTCGTTCAACTGGCTCGACCTGTCGGGCAGCTGGACCGTCGCCGACAAGTATACGTTCCGCGCGGGCGTGAATAACGTCTTCGACAAGGAACCGCCGCTGATCGGCGCGAGCAGCCTCACGCCGGTGTTCGGTGAAGGCAACACCTTCCCGCAGGTCTACGATCCGCTGGGCCGGTATGTCTTCGTCGGTCTGACGGCCAACTTCTAAGGTTCTTCGAACCGAAAAATTGGGGCGGCGGGTGAAAGCCTGCCGCCCTTTTTTATTGGCCGGCCGTGTCCTCGATGAAGCCGTAGTATTCGCGCCGCGCCGCCATCATGGCCGTGATCAGCTCGCGCTCGGCTTCCGAGAGGCACGGGTTCCAGACGTCGAAGATCAGGATCACCCGCAGCTCGTCCGCATCGTTCCACGCTTCGTGCTCGATCGTGTCGTCGAACACCCACGCCTTTCCCATCCGCCACTCGCGCACCTCGTTACCCACGCGAAACCGCGCGGGGCCGGGCAGGACGAGCGGCAGGTGCACCAGCAGCCTTATGTTGCTCGAGCCGGTGTGGGGCGGGATATGCGTGTGCGCGTCCAACGCTGAGAACATGGCCGTCGGCGCATAGCCCGCCTGATGCGCCATCGGCAGGCTTTCAAGCAGCGCCGCCGTCCGCGGGCATTGCGCGCAGGCGCCGTCCTGCCGCTCGCCGTCGCGCCACAGGAAGAACGAGCTCCAGCGCCGCGAGTGGTTGAGCTCGCCCCACTGGTTCACCGGGACGCCCGGAGGATAGGCGATGTAGGGCGCGAAGTCGGCGGGCGCCGTCTCCAGCGCGGCATGCATCTCGTCCCGGATCGTCTCAGTCGCCGCCTCCAGCTGCGGCAGCCAGGGAAACAGCGCCTCGTCGTAGAACGGAATGGCCGGCAGCTGCGGGTAATGCAGCAGAAGCGGCTGCTGCTGATAAATCCGCTTGGTCCCCGCGAAGACGCCCAGCGCCTCATCGAAGCGGGTCAGCCGCTCGGTCCCGAAGGCGCTGCGAACCTCGTGCACCCGTTCGCGGAGGAAGGCCTCCAGCGCCCGCGCGTTCTCGTCCAGCACCTCCCTGGCCCGCGCCAGCGGCGCCTGGAGGCCCGGAGGCAGCCGCTCCGGCGGCGGGGCTATCTCGACGGCGTGGCGATACACCGTGCACGCCGCGCGTGGCCCCGCGACACGTTCCAGCAGGGCGCCCTTCGAGAGCAGCGCCGGGAAGTGATACGGCTCAAGAGCCAACACGCCGTCCAGCGCATCGATCGCGGCGGGAAGGTCGCCGGCCAGGCGCAAGGCCAGGGCGATCTGCAGCTTGATCTCGGCGTCCCTGGGGTGCCGGGCCTCCGCCGCGCGCAGGATTGCCAAGGCGCCTTGCGCGTCGCGCTTCATCAGCGCGGCCTGTGCCTGCCGAAGAGCGGTCTTGGAGTCGATGATGGTCACGGTCGAAACGTAATCCGACCGGTCTTCCTTAGGCGAGCGGAAGTTACCGTCCTCAGTGAATCGGCGTCGGCGCCAGCACCGTGGCGCCCTGCTGGCGCAGCCTCGCCTGCATCAGCTGATCCATCACCGCCTGCGAGCGCGGGTCGCCCAGCAGCCAGGCCGACGCCGCTATGGTGCGGATCGAGGTCGAGCTTACGCCCAGCGCCCGCTGGAAGACATCGAACGGGGAGGCCGTGGCGCGCATGTGCTTCAGCCGCACTTCGCCCTTCAGGCCCGCCAGCGCCTTGGCCCGGTCCACGGCGTCATAGAAACCGCCCAGGTGGTCCACCAGCCCCAGCGCCTTGCCCTGCGCCCCGGTCCAGACGTGGCCACGCGCGATCTCCTGCACGCGCTGCACGGGCAGCTTGCGCCCCTGCGCGACCCGCTCCACGAACCCCTGGTAGATGTGGTCCATCCAGGCGGAGAACGCCGCCTGCTGCTCGGGCGTGAACTTCTGGTCGGCCGTGTAGGCGCTGGCGTAGTCGCCGCCGACGGTCAGGTGGCGCACATCCACCCCGAACTTCGCCAGCGCGTCGCCGATCACGAACTTGCCGCCGAACACCCCGATGGAGCCCGTCAGGGTCGTCGGCTGGGCCACGATCTCGCTCGCCTGCGAGGAAATCCAGTAGCCGCCCGAGGCCGCATAGGTCCCCATGCTGACCACCACCGGCTTGCCCGCCGCCTTGGCCGCGCGCACCGCCGCCAGGATTTGTTCGGACGCCGTGTCGGCGCCGCCGGGCGAGGAGACCCGCAGCACGATGGCCTTCACCTCATGGTCGTCGATGGCGTCGTAGATCGCGTCCGCCACGTCGTCGGAATAGATGGTCTGGCCGCCCGCGAACGGGTTCGAGGCCTCGTCCGTACCCGTCATGATCGGGCCCTCGCCCTCGATCACGGCGATGGCCGAGCCGACGTTCACCGCCGACGTCGCCTTCTCCACGTGCTTGGCGCGCGCGGCGTATTCGTTGAAGTCGACCAACTCGGCATGCGGGTCGACGGTCGCTTTCAGCGCCTTCTCCGCGTCGTGCTCCTGGCCCACCTGGTCGATCAGGCCCGCGGCCTTCGCCTGCTCGGCGGAGTAGGGGCCGCCCTCGACGGTGCGGATAAAGGCGTTCGGCTCCTTATGCCGGTCCGCCGCCGCCGTCAGGATCGCCGAGCGGTAGATGGACCCCATCCACGACAGCTGCGCCTCACGGTGCGCCGGGGTGTAGTCGCTGTAGAGGAACGGATTGACCGCGTTCTTGTACTCATAGCGCTGCTGGTACTCCGGCGTGACGCCGTACTTGTCGAAGGCGCGCTTGAAGAACATGTCCTCCGTCGCGATCCCGGTCGCCTGGAAGGACGAGGACGGCTGCATCCAGAACTGGTCCGTCGCCGCGCCCAGCATGTAGGTCGAGGTCACGATCCCGGACGGATAGAGCCCCTGGCTGAAGGCCCAGATCGGCTTCTTGCCGACCGTCCGGAAGTGGATGAAGGCCTCGCGCAGTTCGTCGGCCGCGGCGGGGGCGATGCCGCCCTCCGGCAGGCGCACATAGACCGCCTTCACCTTCGGATCGGTCTCGGCCTTCCGCATGGTCTCGATGATCGACATGACCGACAGCCCACCGCCCCGGAAGGCCGCGAAGGGGTTCTGGGCGTCCTGGTCGGTGATCTCCTGGCGCAGGTCCAGCTCCAGCACCGCGTGCGCGGGCGTGGCGGGCGCGCGGACCGAACTGGCGGCGATCACCACCAGCAGGAACGGCACCCCGATCAGGAAGAGCACCAGGCCGGCGAACACGCCCGCCATCGTCAGGAGAAACTGTTTCATCGAAGGTCCGCTCGCCGCCCGTGGCCCAAGCTACTTAGGGGCGAGGCGGGGTCAAATGAAGAAGCCGCAATGGGCGGAAAAGACGCGGGAAAGGAGATGGTCGGAGTGGCAGGATTCGAACCTGCGACCCCCGCGTCCCGAACACGGTGCTCTACCAGACTGAGCTACACTCCGACGTGGGAGCGGGCCTTATAGAGGAGGGTCCGGTGCGCCGCAACAGACGCGTTCAGCCGCCGTTGCATCCCCGTGTTTGGTGCGCTATCTCCACGCCCTCGCCAGCGCCCCCAAGGCGTTTGCGCCGTTCCTGCTGGGGAATGGTGTAATGGTAACACAGCGGTTTTTGGTACCGTTATTCTAGGTTCGAGTCCTAGTTCCCCAGCCAGTTTTCCTCAATAAATTCAATACCACGAACGCCACCAAAGCGCCAGCACAAGGCGTGGTTTACAGGTCGGTTTACACTTTCGGCCCTGATGCGTTCTTTCGCATCCTCTCCACGAGCGCCAGGCCGATGGCCTCCGCGCTGACGTAGCGGGCGGCGATTTCCTCGACGCGGGCCTTCTTCCAGCCCAGCACCGTCGCCACGTCGGCGAGCGACAGACCGGCCCGAACGAAGTTGGTGGCCGCCGTGCCCCTCAGGTCGTGGAACCTCAGCCCTTCAATCCCCGCCGCGATCTTCGCCCGCCGTAGCGCGCTCTCCAGCCCCGGCTCAGACCACGGGCGCTTACGCGAGCTGTTGAGAACCGTCACCGAGTCGCGGCGCGGGATTTCCTTCAGCAGCGCCTTCAGGTCCGGCGTGATCGGGATAACGACGGTCTTGCGCCCCCGGCTCTTGCCCGTTTGCCAGACGATGGCGTTCTCGCCCACGGCCGACCACGGCAGCTTGATCAGGTCGCCCAGCCGCAGGCCCGTCAACGCCGCGAGCCTGACGGCGTGGTTCAGCTCCTCCTCGCACTTCGGATACAGCCGCGCGAGATGTTGGGGCTCCCATATGGCTTCGGCCCGATTGGACCTGTAGAGCCGGGGGAAGTTCTCGACGGGGTTCTTGTCGATCTCACCGCGCTCAGTCGCCCAGGTCAGCACGACCGACAGCGCGTTCAGCCGTTCGTCGGCCGTCTTGGGTGTGCTGGCGTACTTCAGCCGCCAATCGAGGAGGGCGGTGCGGGCGCCCTTGGCCTTGAGCGCCAGAAGCTCCCAGTGGCCCAGCTCATTGCGCACGAAGTCCAACAGCTTGCGCCGGTCCTTCTGGGTGCGGGGGGCCTTCTGACCGAACTCGGGGCTTTCGAGGTAGCGGGTGATGAGGCCGTACAGGGTCGCCTTGTCAGTCGGGCGGCGGACCTCTTTGTAGCGGATCACCGCGTCACCGGCCGCTAACGCCACAGCGGTGTCGAGCGCGGCGTCGCTGGCGGCCGTGACCTTGAGTATCTGAGGTCCGCCACGCCAAGCGTACCAATACTCCGTCACCCGGCCAGCCGAGCGCTTGCGGACCCTATGCGTGCCGGGTAGCACCACTGATACTCCGGGCAAGGGCGGCCTCCGCGTCGTTGTCTGCTGCTGGTGGGGCAGACTGCGCGGTGAGGCCGGAGCGCTCGTCAAGTAGCGCGTCCAAAGCGTTCACATCATATCGCGTATATATCCCCAGCTGAACGCGGCCCCAGCCCTCGCGCACGACCGTGGCGACCGGGAGGCTCAGGTACTCGGCGGCCTGCTCCGGCGTCAGCAGGCGCGGCTTCAGCGGCGGTCGGTTTGGCCGCCCACCTCTGTGTTCCTGGGTCGGGGACGGCTCGGGAACTAAACCCTTCTGACTACCCATCTCCTGTCTCCTTGGGAGAGGGGTGGTCCACTTCGTCCAGCGGAATGACCGTAGCCAAGCCCATGCCCAACACGGCCGCGAGATGGCTCATGTCGTATCGGCAGACGTTGAACATGATGTCCACGCCAGCTGTGTGCGAGCGGTCCATTACGGACCGGTGGCATAGCCGCCATTTGTCCTTGCGTTCGCCTGTAATCGTCGCGGGATCGCGCTCGCCGCAGCACATAAAGGTGTAGCGTCCGGGGTCGTTGCGGGGTGGGTCCCCATCAGAGATGATCTGGGCCAGCGACCGACAGTCCGACCTTCCGCGCACGCACTGCTCGGGCGGGTGAAATCCGACCTTCAGCGGTGTATCCAGCGTCCACTTCTCCCCGCTACTCATTGGGGGTCCTCGCTCGGAGGGACAGCCACAGGTCTAGGACCAGGGTAGCGAGCAAGGCCAGAGCAGCCAGGATGGCCCGACCCGACGCGCCGGTTATCAACAGGGCGCCGGTCAGCACGAGCAGCGCCAATTGCGACGTGGTCGGTCGCCAGCCCTTCTTACTGGTCATCGGGAGTCCTCGGGGTTGGGGTGGCGCTCAAGGATGAGCAGACCGCCCTTGGTGACGCCGCATCGCTTCCATCCGGCATGCCGAAAGCAAGCACCCGGATTGGCTGACCGGACAGCTTTCGGATCGACGTAGGTGTAATGCCTTTCACCAGGCCAGATGCGATCAGCGATGCGGTCAGCCTGTCGGATAAGGACTGACGAGAGGAGCGGGCCTTCGTTGCGGAAGATCGCGCAGTTGACGCCTTCCTGCTTGGGGATCGCGTCGTCTTTGAACTTCCGCCAGACAAAGGCAGCATCGCCGTCTGCAGTTCGCAGGACGATGACTTCTCCGGGGCCGACGCACTGGTTGGACGTGCGGCGGGATTTCCTGGAGCTGTAGTGTCGCCGGTAGAGGGCGAGCAGGGCGGCGTCACCATCCTTCGTGAGCCACCATTGCGGGCTAAAGGGTCAGCCATCCCCACCTCCTTCGCTGCGGTTGGTGGGGGTGGGGCGTCCTGCGGTGGATTTGCCATTACCAAGAAGCTCACGCACCGGGCGCGCGTCCGCCAGCATGAACCGGATGCGTTGGCGCAGTTCCTCCGGCGAGGTGTTCTCGTCCACGAAAGGCGGGTCTAGCCAGGCCATCGCGCTCGACAGTCTTTGTGCCATCTCGAAGGCCTTCATCACCCCGCCTCCCCGCTCAGGTTGGACGTGGGCAACGCCCGATCCGAGAGCAGCTTCGTGCCGTTCAGGTAGATGCGGACGCCGTTGAAAATCTGCTTGGCCAGCATCGACCGAGCCATGGCGTCATTCACGCTGATCTTGCCCGTCCGAAGCTCCTCAAGGTCGGTGACGAGCCCCGAAATGATCGCGGGCAAGCCGAGTTGTTCCGACACAGGCGCGCTAACGTAATCACGCGGCGGCATATTCTTTGCTCCACATCTTACGGGCGGCTTCACAGCGCAGCGCTTCGGCCATGGCCAGCCCGCGCAAGACTTCGCGACGGTCCCGGAAGGCTCCCGCCTGAGGTGCGCGAACACCCCGTGAGTATTCGCCCTCGCAGTAAAGGCAGATCGGCGGAATGGTACGGTTCGCCAACGGCCCAACATTCCATCGCATGCAGATGGTCCGGCGGCAGACCGCGCAGACGAAATCGGATGATCTATCCATCGGTCTTGTCCTTGGAGGGAGTGGGGCGGGTCATGCGTCACCGTAGAGCTTTGGAAACGCGGCCTTCAGGATCGCAGCCTTATCGGCGCACGTGTCGCAGGGCTCGCCCGGTTCAATGGTGTCCCCGCATTCCTCGCAGATGCGGCCAGCGGCCAAATCCCTGAGAAACTGGAGTTGCTCGTCATTCGGTCCCTCACCCATGACCATCCTCCGTCCGGGCTTGAGCATCCCCTAGAGCGGAGCGGGCGGCTTGGAGGTGCTTTAGCGCAGCGCGGGCGGCTGCTCGTTCCGACGAATAGCCGTCGTGCCACGGGCCTTCAGGCGGTCGCCAGTGATGCTCCCTGCCGCCGTTGGAGCATGTGACCGTGTAGTTGGCCGCGATTAAGCGCGGGTCTTCCGATGTCTCGTTAACGGTGTCACAAGCTGCGCGTCGGGACGCACCCCCATCTTCCCCTAGAGCGGAGTCCTTGAGGGCGGCTTCACACATTTCGGCGTGCTCGCGGTTGCGTGCAGACTTTTCACGCCCCTCCGCTGTGTCCTTAATGAGATGAAGCGCCTGGTAGTCGCGGAACACGCGGGCCGCCGCTCCCAACCCCTCCCGCAGCCGCCGGTTGGATTGGGCGTGGGCTTCGAGTTGCGCCTCCAACTGCCGGATCACTAGCGACTTACCTTCGGAAACTCCCTTGTGAGCGGCAAGCAAACCATCTTCTTCCCCTCCCGGTTTGGCGGAATATTCGCCTTCTTTTTCCGGTTTAGCGGAAGGGATGTCGAAGGTTTCGAGATCATCCGCCAGCAGCGCCGGATTGTGGACGACGACAGCCGTTTGACCCTTTTGGCGTGCCTGGTGCTTAAGTGACGCTAGGCGCTTTGCCGGGGTGTAGTTGGCGTAGAAACATACGCCCGCCACGCCCCCGGCTTCGATGCGCCGTTCGATTTGCTCGGCGTCTTCTTCTGTCGGTTTGGCGGAAGAGGAGGTGAGGGCGGCGCGGGCGAGGGTGGCGCGGGCGCGACCCTTGGCCCAGTCGCTCCAGCGGTAGCCGAGGCGGTCGTGAGTGTCGGGTTCGTCGCGTATCCTCTCCAACCCCGCCCGCAGCCGCCGGTTGGCAGCTTGCAGGTTCTTCACGTAGGCATCGAGAGCTTCGATCTCGTCTGCCTCTTCTTCCCCTCCCAGTTTGGCGGAAGAGGAGGTGGGGGCGAGGTCGATGAAGTCGAACAACGGCGCGTCACCCACCCAGATCGTGTCGGTGATCAGGCCGTCGCTGTTGGCCTTCTCAAGCGCGGCCCGCAGCTCCTCCAGCGCCTTCCGCCACCCTTCCGGCGCACCTGGGGCGGGTTGCTGTGGTTCAATGGCCGCGAACATTGCTCGCCGTTCTGCTGCAGAAACTCCACGCGCGAAGGTGGCGATGCGGACGTTGAACTCGGCACTGTAGATCTGCAGCTTGCCGTCTTCGTCCTCGCGTAGAACGTACCGCCCCGCCACCGGCTCGCCCCCTTCCCCCGGTTTGGGAGCGGGGAGGAGGGAGAGGAACCGCCGCCCTTCATTCGTGACGCGCGCATAGGCATTTTCGGCCCCGTCCAGCGTGTGACGCAGAAAGCCGAGGGCGATGGCGAGATTGAAGGTGTCCGTCTCTGCGTTGTCATCGCAGAAAGGCGCGACGGGGCTGTTCGGGTCATCACTGGCGCTGACAACGCCGCCCGGTGCGGCTTCGACCATGCGGAGCAAAGCCATGATGGCGTCGAGCCGCCCAACCCCTTCCTGTGTGGGGGCGTCGGAAGTATTGTTTTGCATCCCGGGAACTTTCCCCGCGACCTGTTCTGCGCTGGAAAGAGCGGCCTTGGCTCGGTAACTCAAGTCGCGGTCGTCGAAGGCGGCCCCATGCGGGTGCGGTTTGTAAATCTCGGGGTTCGCGTAGAACTCCAGCGCCCCCCGCCACTCTTCCCACACATCCGGTGCGGGCGTTACAGCACCGGAAAGGATGGTATCTATCGCTTCTGGCGGCACCAGTAGGTCAGTGTGGCCGGGCGACCTGACTGGATCAAATGGCCGGGGCGGCAGGCACAGTAATGCGGCCCTGCATTTTTCGACGGCGAACTGACACTCAAAGGTATTGTAACCGCTTGGGTCAGCGATGATGTGCGCGGCCCGCTCTAGCGCCTGTCTGACTTCTTCCAGTGCAGAACCGATGGCCGGATCGTGGTCCCGGGACGAACTAATATCCCCCTGTGTGGGGGTGGCTAAGAGGGTGCGGAGGTCTTCTAGGCGGACCGTCGCCGTTGCGTGCTCAAGGACTGAGGCAAGTTCCTTCTCGTAGTCCGCCGGGACTACGGACTGATGCTTGGCCGCCGACCGGCAAGCCTCGAGCGCGCGGTGTGCCTCAGTCTCCAGCCTCTCCCGTGCTTCGGTGTGGGGACATGTAAAGGCTTCGGCTGTTTCCTTTACATGTTCGGGGGATGTGTTCGGTTTTGGCGGGTTTTTAGACATGTCGGCCCTCGGCTTTGGCGATGGCGTCATGTAGGGCGGCGATCCCATCGAAGACGGGCGTCTCGTCTCGAGCAGCGGCAATGCGCGCTTGGAGGCCGTGCAGCACCGTCTTCGCCGCCTCCAGCAGCTCGTCGCGCTGCGCCTTTGTCTCCGGCGCTGCGGCTATAAGGCGGGCGTTGGCTTCCATCGCGTCCGCGCCCTCTTGCTGCGGCACTAGCGCGATGGTTTCTGTGCCGCGTGAGACGGGCAGGAAGGGCCAATCCCGGCCGCCGCAAAACGGCCCGCCCACAGACGCACACGTCGGTCCGGATAGGCCCCTATTCCAGCCGATAGTCCAAGGCCCCGGCGTTTGCTCAACAGTTACTGCCGCATCGGTTTCAGTGGTCATGGGTGATGTCCTTTTGAGGGGTCGGTTTTAATAGTAGTGACGAGCCGTCCTTGCGCGTCGCCAGCACCTCCAGCGCCCGGTCGGAAATCCGCTCGATGATGGCGGCGGCAGCGCCTTTGCAAGCCTCCGGGCTCGGCGCGAGGCCCATGCCAACGGGGTAGCCTAACCGAGATATCGACCGTTCAAGGTCGCCAGCGATGGCCTCGACGAGGGCCGCTGTCGCAGCTGCGGCGTCAGCGGATTCACGCAAGGACGGCGCGTCACCCAATACTTCCTTCACTTCCCTATCTCCTTACGTGATGGTGGGAAGCCTCTGCCCTGTAGCTTGCGAACGGGTTGGGGCCAGATTCCCAGGTGCTTCTTGCGGATGCGGTCGGTCTTCGATTTGATCGCCACGTCCTCGCGGGTCTTTTCCTTGTGGGCTTCGACCAGGACGGGTTGCAGGTTGTCTTCCGCGTGACGGCCGCCGTTGATCAGCGCGACCCGATGGTCACACTGCCAAGCCTCGCCGGGGCGGATTTTCCGGAAGCTGATCTGACACACGCCGCCGAAGCGCTCGAAGACGCGGAGCCTCACGCGCGGCGGGATAGCCGCGTCATCGTCCTTGCCAACCCATAGATCGACGGAGCGGGACATCTAAGCCGCCTCCTGTTCGGGCTGGAGGGCTTCTAGGATTGCCCGCCCGATGATTTCCGGGATGATCGGCGGGTTCAGGTTTCCGAGGGCGTGGATGCGCTCCACCCGGTTGGGAGCCCCATGAACCACTCGCACCACGTCGGGTTCAGGCTCCCAAGAAACGCGTTCTGCCCGTGCGATTGCAGTCCCGACCGGCGAGAGGCGGTCAGCGTAGGCAATAGTATGGTTGCCGTGAGCGATAGGTCGCCCTTGCTCCCCCTGGCGGCAGTAGGTGTTGATTTCACAGAAGGCGACGGGTTCAAAGCCGCCAGTGCGCTCCAGACCGAGACTGTAGGCGCCGATGCCGGAGAAAAGATCGAGGAGCCTGAGTTTCACCCCACCACCTCTTCACTCTCATGGAGGCCGAGCATGGCGCGAGCTTCTCGCTCCAGCGCTTCGCTGTTCAGGCCGGGGATGATGTGGCGGACGAGAAGGTCTTTGGCCTGCTGCATGTAGGCCGTGAAATCCGCGTGCTCCATCTTGTCGAAGGCGACGGAGCCTGGGACCATATCGACGGCCCCGGAGCGTAGTTTGATCGGCTCGACCACGCCGAGCCTCATCTTCAGCCACTCGTGCAGGGCTTCCGGCTTAAGGGGCTGGTCGAGGTTGTCGCAGACGAGCCCCAGTATGGCCCAATAGAGCCGCAGCTGGGGGTTGGACCGCCGGGGCTGGCGGACCTCGATACGCAGCGGCTTGCCCGCCGGCAGGTCGCGGATGCGCTCGCCGTCGATGGGAGCCTGCGGGATCAGGAACTCGCCGCGACGCTGCATGAGAATGGGCGGACGGTCGGTCATGCGACGCGCCCATATTCGCCGTGATGGGCTTCGCTAGCCGCCACGTAGGCTGCGTGCGCCGCCTCCTCGGTATCAAAAACTCCGAGGTGGAGGGCCTTCCCGGCAACGCCGATTGTAGCCCGCCACTTGCCACGCTCCGGCATAAACGAGGCGCCCTTTAGCCCGTCGCGACGCCGTCGCTGGTTGCGGAGGTTTTGCGAGCGGGTCGCGAGGCGCAGATTGGCCCATCGGTTGTCGGATGGGTTGCCGTTGATATGATCAACGTCGTGGGCTGGCCACTCGCCAGTCATGTAGAGGACGGCCAGTCGGTGGGCGTAATAAAGCTTCTTGCCCACGCCGATCCGGCGATACCCGTCCGGCCGCACGCCCCGCGCTACGCGGTTAGCCGGATGTCCCTTTGTCGCGAGGAGAAAGGTAAACTCGCCCGTCTTGGGATCGTAGCGGACGCACTGCCGCAGGGTGTCTGCCGTCAAGATCACGCCGCAACCCCCAATGGGTTGCCGAACCGCTCGGCCAGCGCGGCAAGCTTGGTGTCGATCTCGGAAAGAAAGTCTGTGACTTGATGTTCCAACTCCAATATCAAACCGACATCGCGCGGGACGCGCTGCACGTAGAGTTGCAGGTGTTCAGGGAGGCGCGGGTCGAATGAGCAGAAATCGCACCAAGACCTACCCGTCACCGCCATTTGCCACTGCATCTGTGTGACGTACTTCTGGGCGATGGGCTCGCCGAGCAGGGTGTCCAGATGCGTCGCCGTGTTGGGGCACTTGATCTCGATAAGCCCCGCGTCCCCGACCAGCCCGTCAGGACTGGCGCCGCTCATGGCGATCTCGGGGTGTTCGACGAAGGCGATCTCCGTAACCAGAACCCCATGCCGGTCCTGGTAGTTTTGCCGGGCCAAGGGCTCGCACAGCGTGCCGTGTTGCATGGCGGCGTTAGTGAAGGACGGGGCCGTGGCGCCGGTCAGGCGCTCGGCGATCAACTCTGCGGCGTAGTTGGCGCGCGACGCCCCCCAGCCGGTTTTCGTGCGGGCCACTACGTCAGCGACGCGAGAGGCCGTGACCTTGCCGCAGCGGGCGGCGAACCATTCGGCGCTTCCCTGTTCCATCAGGCAAGCTCCTCTTGGCGGGCCTTGTAGAGCCCGTCGATGTCGGCCAGCCGTTCGGGGTCTTTCAGGTCCAACTCGGCAAGCAGGCCCGACGCCAGCTTGAACGCCCTCTCCAGATCGGCGCGGGTCTTGACGCCCTTGAGCGTGGCCTCCAGCCGGTCAGCGCGCTCCGATAACGTGTACGCACGGGTCGCCTCGTTCTGGCGCGGAGGCGCAGGCTCTTCGGGCGCCTCATCGGCGTGCAGGACGCCCTTGTGCCAGAGGTCCAGCGCCGCGCCGAAGCGCATGGCGGCATTGCGCAGCGCGTCGCCGATCACCTCCTTTTCGCGGGCGCCGGGGTCCATTCCCGGCTTGCTGGCGGCGTGGCCGTAGCCGAGACGGGTGATGCCGCATACGGTGAGCCTGATCCACAGACCGCCCGTGGCGTCGAAGGCCGGCAGGCCAGCGTCGTTGAAGGCCACCGGTTCCCACGACCAGTTCGGGTCAACGTCCAGGAGCCGGTCGGTCAGCGCGGCGTGGCCGACGTAATCGAGGTGAACAACGTCGGGGTGGTGCCAGGAGCCGCACTCCTTGCAGCGGATGCCCTTCTTGAAGTCGGCCTTCACGGCGTCGGTCTGCGCCTTCGTCGGCTTCGGGAGCTTGCTGATGGCGTTCGGCGGGAAGGGCGCGCGGAGAAGCGCCAGTCCGGTCAGCGGCGCAGCTTCGTCCTTCGGAACGGCTTGTAGTTTGGCGGCGGCGTTCATTGCTCTTGCTCCGAGGGTGGGGATTGGGTGGCTTTGGCGATGGCGGCATATGCACCAGCCTTCGCCTCGGCCATTTCGAGTTGCCCTAGCGAGCCCTTAGCGTAGCCGAGCCGGAAGTCGGCCTCTTCAAGGATGGCGACCGCGAGTTCCAGCGCCTCCAGCAGCTCGTCGCGCACCTCTACCAACGCGTCGAACTCGTCGAAGGCGTTGCCCACCCCGGCGACCACGGCGCGACCGAATGGCGTATCGGTGTTGTGGGGGTTTTTCTTGATGGCGCGGAGGTCGCCTTCAAAAACGAGCGTGAAAAACGCCTGCGGCTGGGCAACGCCTCTGTGTTCTTGGGTCGGGGACGGCTCGGGAACTATATTTTTCACTTCCCAATCTCCATCAAAGTAAACACAAGGAACCCAAGGCAGGTGAGGGCGTAGAGGCGGGTGGATTGGAGGGTCATGGCTGGCCTGCGAGAGAAGCGCGCAGATCGGCGTCCGCCGCGTCTTGCGCCGCGTTGGTGGCACGAATTTCGATGATGTCGTGATGTGTCCAGTGATAGTCTTCGACGGCAATCAGGCCGAGGTCGCGCAGCTTTCGCACGGCGGGCCAAAGGCGACCGTCGAATAGCTTCAGCGTCCCGCGCTTGGAGTCAGCCGCAGCAATCGCGCGTTCCAGCAAACGGAACTGTGGCAGCGTTAGCCGTTGTCCGCTCACCTTCCCCTCCCCAGAATAGCCATGATGGTGTCGGCCAGCTTTTGGACCGGGTTCTTGTGGATGAAGCGGAAGCGTCCCTTTTCGGAATCCCACTCCACTTCGGCGAGCTGAAATGCGGCGCAGTCCATCCGGCGCGCGCTGGCGCTGTTGGGCATGAGGGCGGTCATGCGGCAAGCCTCTCAATGCTCACCTTCCGCGAGCGAGCTAGGTTGCGCACCGTAAGGCGCTTACCGCTGTCGAAGTCGGCGACCAGCACCTTCATGTTGTCGTCTGGGTCAAACCAGGCGACTGCCTCGATGATTTCGCCGCCCGCACGGAGCGCCCATTCGCCTAGGAGGCGGCGGGTGCTACCGGGGTCCATGGAACAGACGTCCCAAGCGCGCTTTACACCGCGCGGACGCCAACCGCTTTCGTAGAGCGAAGCCCTGTTCACAGTCTCTCCTCCTCTTTCATTTCAGCGAGCAAGACTTCGAGCATTTCGCAGGCGGCTCGGTCGCACGCGTCGTCCACGTCCATCCCCTGTTCTCGATATCTCCGGGCAACGGCGTCGAATTGGTCCCAGAAGAGATCGCTGGTCTTGCTCATGACGGGCCCTCCTAAGTCTTTCCCGGTCAGGAGTTGTGCGTGACCGAGTACGAGTTCGCGGACAAATTCGTCGAAGTCCAAAGTCTCGTATTTCAGTGCCGCGCGTTCCATCACGCTCTCCCCTGATCCCGTAGGATTGCTTGAGTGTTCACCGGAGCCCCGACCTCCCGCCGGTAAGTCTCCACCCGCCGCTTGATCCACATCAGCGGGAAGGGTTCGCCTGGAGCCTTGCCGCAGTGTTCCGCGAGGCTCAGGAGCCGCCGGTATTCAGAGACAGAAGCCGTGCCCTTCTCCCTCCAAGCCATGTAGGCTTCACAGAGGTCGTCATGGGCTGACATGGAGCCGGGGGCGGTCATGCCGCTTCCTCAAGAGCTTCGGCCATCGCGTCGTCGCCAAGGAAGTCGGCGATGTTGTTCAGGAGGATGCGCTTGGCTTGCGCGTCGAGCCCGACCAGCAGGTCCACACGATGCCAGGCGGATCGGCCGTCCTTGCGCTCATGGCGCAGAGCGTAGAGGCCCTCGACGCTGGTATCGACGTATCCGCCTGACCAGCCCACGGACCGGTCCGGCCGGTCGTAAGCGCCGGAGATATCGACCTCGACTTCGAAGGTGGTGCTGGTGGTCTGCGACACGTCGCTCTCCCTCAAGCTGCTTGTTCGATTTTGGCCGGCGCATAGCCCAGGTCATCCGCCCGACCCTCGATGAACTCGATGATCCGCAGCGTTTCCTTCGCCTTGTCGGTATCGGGGTATTCAGAGGCGATGTGGGCGCGGTATTGTTCGGGTGATAACCAGCGGCATCCGGCCGAAATCATCAGCTCGCCAGCCTCGGTTTCGACACCGAGGAAGTTGTAGCCGTCGCTGCGCGGCAGCGAGGCGAAGGCTCGCTTGATTTTGGCGCCGCTCAGGTAGGCGTCGCGCAGGTTGGCGCCGCGCAGGTTGGCGTCGCTCAGGTAGGCGCCGTTCAGGTTGGCGCCGCGCAGGTTGGCGCCGCGCAGGTTGGCGCCGCTCAGGTTGGCGTCGCTCAGGTTGGCGCCGCTCAGGTAGGCGCCGCGCAGGTTGGCGCCGCTCAGGTAGGCGCCGCGCAGGTTGGCGTCGCTCAGGTTGGCGTCGCTCAGGTTGGCGCCGCGCAGGTTGGCGTCGCTCAGGTTGGCGCCGCTCAGGTTGGCGCCGCTCAGGTTGGCGTCGTTTTCAACGCCCCACTGAACCGCCAGGCCGAGCTTAACGCCGTAGGACATATCCGGCGTGACGACGATGCTCGCCGTGAACTGAACCGCATTCGTCCAGCGGTTGTGGACGGGAAACTTCTCGGTCTTTGGCTTGGCGGCCATCGTCGCTCTCCCTCGTTCGATAGGGGGAGATTACACGCTGTAATCTTTGGGGCAAGCAAAAAAGATACGCCGCGTAATCTTTTGCGGTGCAGCTTCGCGCATCCACAGGGGGAGATGGGCCATGAAGCGCCTTCTAATTGCGGCTATCGTTACGCTGGGTATCGCCGCGCCAGCGTTCGCGGGTGACCAGTACGTCCACGGCTACACCCGCAGGGACGGGACCTACGTTCAGGGCTATCACCGCTCGGCCCCGAACGGCACGACCAGCGACAACTACTCTACGTACGGGAACGTCAATCCATACACGGGAGAGGCGGGCACCAGGCGCCCGGCCCCGACCTACAGCACGCCGCAGCCGTCAAGCCCCACGGCTCGCTGCAGCGACGGCACGGTCAGCTACAGCCAGAACCGTAGCGGCACCTGTTCATACCATGGGGGCGTCAACCAGTGGTTCTAGGTGCGCTTGCTGCTATTTCGGTCCTTGCGCAGGGCGCACAGGGCATTCCGGTTTCAGTTGAGCATTCCGGGGCCGACGACACGGGCAACCGCTTCGTGTTCGAGTTGAAGGAGGACATCAGGCGATCCGGCCTGCTCCGGCTTAGCGACGACACCCCCAATCCGATTGGGTATCGCCTTCACGTCACGACAGTCGGCGCCGACGCCCCGCTGGATGGGATCACGGTGTACTCCGTCATCCTCACCTTCGCGTGGAAGGACGGACAGTACGCCACCGACGAGTACTATACAGCATGGACGGGGTATTGCGGATCGAACGTTGCGGCGAGTTGCGCCCAGAACGTCTTCGAGGCGATAGGCCACACGATCGAGGCCAACCGGGACGCCTTGGCTGAGATTCTGAAGGACTTCCCGCAGAAGCCTAAGCCCGGCGTCTGAACGTCTCCACCACGTTCCAGATCAGCAGCTCGGCCCGTTCGCGCTCGCTGGCGTCCTCGATCTCGCCAAGCCCGCCAGCGACCTTGTTGGCGAACACCTGAAGCTCCAGGTTCGGCGGCCCCTTGGGCTCGCCCTCCCCCGTTAGAAGCCAGACCCAGTTGACCTTGAACTTGGCCGCGAACTTGCGCGCCAGATTGTGATCGAACATGCGCGCCCCGGCCTCATCTGGCCTGCGCTCATAGGTGCGGTAGGTCTGCGGCGGCATCCCCAACGACTCGGCCGCCGCCACCTGCTTGTCCCAGCCGGCCTGCATCCGCGCCCAGCGCAGGCGCTCCCACGGCTCTCGCAACTCTGCCCAATCCGACTCCATGCGACAGAGCGTAATCAAGCCAAGGTTACGCAGCGTATTTTCGTGCTTGCCCCGAAAGGTTACGCACTGTAATCTTTTCGGTGATGGATTCACCGGCTCAGATCATTGATGCGAAGGGCGCGGCGGCGTTTGCCGAGGGCGTCCAAAAGCCGCTCGGCACCGTGCGCGTCTGGAAGACCCGCAACAGCTTCCCGCGCCACGCATGGCCGGAAATCACGGCGGCGTTCCCCGACCTCACGATTGAGAAGCTCCTCGAGCTGGAGCGCGCGGCCGGATGACCTACGCAAGCGGATCAGGGCACTTCTCGCGCCGGGGGCAGATAAGGCACAGCGTCCCAACGGCCGATTGCGCGCCGCTTTCCGCCAGCTCCATTTCAGGGACGACCTCACGCAGGGCGACGACCTTGCGGTGTTTGCGTGCCGACGTGAGGCGGCCACGCACGCCATGCAGAAAGCGAGAGCACTCTGCGGCATCATCGTTCGTCTGCTCTTTGATGGACGCAAGGATAAGCAGCATTTCTGGCGTAGGTGATGGAAGCATCGATCCCCCCAGGCTGATCGCCCCCCGAGGTAAAGCTTCGCCTAGTTTCGCCATCTGCGCGAGGCGGAATCGTCATTACAGAAATCTTAAATTCCCCATAATGAGTCGGTTGTGCGCGTGGCATACTAAACCGCACGTCAACACTACCGCCCATTCACCAATAGCTAAGGCCCCCTAGCCAATGCCGGGGGCTGAACTCACACCGCTTCAGAAGCGCATAACGATCTTCGGCTGCGCATTCCTGACATGGGCGCCGATTATTGCGGTCGTCCTGTGGTGCGTGTCATGACCTCCGCTGCGCCTTGTCCCCCTCGGCGCGGCTGCGAGCAGGGGGTCGCCCTAAGCGGCGGCCCCCAAGCCCGACATCGCTCTTTGCCTGAACGTCTCGGCGAGCCGCTGCAACACGCCCGCCGTCTTCTCATCCTGATAAGCCGCTGCCGACTGCAATCGGTTCGCGGCAAGCCAATATTCCCTAACCATGTGCGGGTCCAACCGCTCCACTTCGTCTCTCCAATCCACCCGTGTTTGCGAGAAGCAACATGACGGTGGATCACATGGAAATCCTTGGTGGCGGTGGGGAATTTCTCCCCACGCTCTCGCTTGATCGGCAGACGGCGGACGCGCTGGCGAAGTACGTGCAGCTGCGCTGGCCAGTGGGTCGGCGCAAGGCGGTCATGGCCGAATGGGGCCTGTCCTCGGAAGAGGCCAGAAGCGTGATCGAAGGGCTCGCGTCCAAGCGGGTCATCGACCGGATTTGGAAGCATCCGAACGGCGGGTGGCCAGTCGTCATGCCCGTGCTCGGGGCCGTGATCGGCCATGGCGTCGAAGAATTCCTACAGAACGAACGGAGGAAGCATGTCGAGCTTGCTAGGCGCAGTGGCGCGCTGGTCCGCGATCTCCGTGCTCGTGATCCTGTTCGTTCTGTCGGGCCTGATGGCCTGGATTCTCCTGCCTATCGCGAACGTCGCTCTATCGGTCGCTGAGAAGTGTTCCGAATGGATCGGTGAGTTGAGACGTAGGCGCTGAAGTAGCGGACAAGACCGCCTCCGTAAGCGCGGTCGGGGTTAGTTAGGGGTCGGGGCGATGAGCCGCTTTCCATATCTGTATGCGCTCCTCACCGGAGAGCCCCACGCCTCCGAGATCGCCCGGTTGAAGGCTGAGGCCAAGGAGGCCAAGCGCCTTCACCAGAAGGTCGTCCCGATCCAGACAGAACTCATGCGAGCCCGCACCCGTCAGCTGATGATGGAGTGCAAGGGATGACCCGCGCCATTCGTCTCGAACTCCCATACCCGCCAAGCGTCAACGCCCTGCACCGCACGGTGAGAGGCCGGCCGATCTCCTCAGCCAAATACCGGGCGTGGGCCGCTAGTGCGGCGGCTATGATCCACCAGCAGCTTCGCGAGCCGGATACCATCGAGGGCCACTACCACCTCTACATCCGCGCCACCGCTCCGGATAGACGCAGGCGCGATCTTGGGAACCTAGAAAAGAGCATTTCGGATTCACTAGTCGATGCTCGCGTCATCGCTGACGACTGCAACGCGCGCGTCATCATCTCCGCATGGGCGGGCGAGCCGAAGAAACCCGGCTCAATTGAAGTTATCGTGACGGAGGCCGCATGATGACGTTCTGGACCGTAGAGCGCATTGCGCTGTGCCACGCCCTGTGGGCCGAAAAGCACTCATTCGGCGAAATAGCGCGCCAGATCGGGGCCACGCGCGACATGGTGTCGAGCAAGGTCCGGCGAATGGGGCTGAGCCGATCCGCCAAGCCTCAGGTTTGCTGGACCGCCCGCGAACTGACGATCCTGCGGACGGCGAGGGCCGAAGGCGCTACATTTGAGAAGATCGCCGAGATGCTTCCGCGCCGCACCGCCGCCCAGTGCCGGGCGATGGCGAGCTACCGCAAGATCAGGCGGCCGGGGCCGCCGCCCACACCAAAAGAACGGGGCCTTACGGGTGACGCGCTCTACGTCGCCGAATGCCTGGCCCGTGGCGGATTTCCCACACTGAGGCTCGCCGCATGATCGCCGCTAACGAGCAATCATATCCCTTTGTTCATGAGCTTCAGAGTTGCGACGCCTCGCAACTTCGGCAGGTCATCGCTCATGCCGCCGGGCTTCTGGCGCATCGCAGCAGTCCAACGCAAACCCGATCGGTGCTTGGCAATATCGCGGTCGCTATTTGGGACCGACCGACACTGAAACAGTTGGCCGCCGAGTTCTGCGCCTACGAGGGCACGACGATCGAAGAACTCTGCGGGCCGCAGCGGAGCCGCATCTGCGCCCGGCCGCGCCAGCACTTCATGTACCTGGCGGTTGAGAAACACGGAAAGTCCCTGTCAGCAGTCGGCCGGTTTCTCAATCGTGACCACACCACGATCATGCACGGCGTTGAGGCTTACAAGAAGAGGGCGGGGCTGTGAGTGCGCCCCCCTACATGCAGCTCTACGTCGCCGATTACCTGGGCGACACGCGCCACCTCTCGACCGAGCAGCATGGCGCCTACCTGCTGCTGTTGATGGCCATGTGGCGCGCTGGCGGCAGACTCCCTAACGAGGCCGGAAAGCTGGCCCGCATCGTCGGCCTGACGAAAGCCAAATGGCTGCGCATGGAGGCGGACATACTGGCCTTTTTTGAGCCCGCCGATGGCGAGATCACGCACGGTCGCATCGAAAAAGAGATGCAAAAGTATTCAAGAATCTCAACCGAACGCAGCGAGGCTGGAAGGCGCGGTGGCGCGGCTAAAGCGTTGAAAAACAACAAGACGACTGTAGCAAACGCCACGGATTTGCCAAAGCAAAATCCTGCCATATCAGAACCAGAGTCAGATACCTCAAGAGCTAAAGCTCTTTCGGTGAGGGCGCGCGCTTCGCGACGCTGCCCCCCAGAGTGGGAGCCGAGCGAGATCACTGGCGCCAAGCTGATTGCCGAGGGCTTCACCGCCGGAGACCTGGAGCGCGCCCTGACCCGAATGCGCGACCACGAGTTCAAAACCGCCCGCTGCGACTGGGACGCCGCCTACCGCAACTGGGTCCGCGCCGACAAAGACCGCCAACCCCGAGCAATCCATGAACGATCTGACCCCATCCAACGCAAACGCGATCAATTCGATTCCATGTTCGCCGGGGCTGAAAGCGCTGCTCGAAGGCGAGCCCTCGAACGAGCGGGCGGTTAGGGAGATCGCCACGAACCCGAGGCTTCGGGAGGAGTGCGCGGCGCAGCTTCCGTCGCTGTTGGCGGCTGCGACGGCGCCGGCTGGCGTCAGGGGCGTGCAGGAGGTCGTTGGGCGTAGGTTGGCGTTGTTCGGCGTAAACATTCCTCCAGAGGCGGCGGAGGCGTGGTGGTGCGATTACTACGACTGCCTCGATGATTTGCCAGCCAGCGCGCTAGAGGCCGGAATGCGGGCGCATATCCGTTCGGGCGGAACGTTCATGCCCAAACCAGGTGAGCTTAGGCAACTGGCGCTGAAGACCCAGAACCCGGCCGTCAAGGCCGTGGAGCGGGCCAAGGCCGCCCTCGAATGGCAACCCCCGAAAGCCTACGACCACGCCCCCATCGAGATCACGCCCCGCATCATCCGTCAGGAGCCCACCCCGGAGGAAAAGCAGAAGGTCAGGGAAATGTTCGCCGCCTACTCAGCCCAGGTGGAGGCCAGCAAACCCGCACCCGTCGAAGCGTTCAAGGTGAAGGCGAAGGTGGATGAGACGGGAATTACCCCGGAGCTTAGAGCCATCATGGAGGCGAGGGATGGGTAAGGGAATACAACCTGACGATCTTTGGCTCCTGTGGCGGGCGTTTACGTCGATATCCGCTGGGCTTTTCTGGGGCGGGATGATCGTAAGCGCGATCAAGCGGGGCGGCCGGCAATGAAAACCCGAGCCATCCTCCAAACCTCTCCCTTCAAGACCAGAGATGGGGAGTGGAGGGCCGAAGTACGGGTCGGCAATAGACTAACGGGATTCAGCGCGACGGTTCATTTTGGGGGCGAGAGAGCCGATCTCAAACCCGGCGACACCATCACAGTAGAGAAACACGGGTCGGAATGGAGGGCGGTGTGAGGGTCGAAACCATAGGCGACTGCACGCTGTATCTGGGCGATTGCCGGGACATCCTGCCGACGCTCGGTCCGGTGGACGCCGTGGTGACCGACCCGCCGTATGGGATTGGGCAGGACGGCGGGCGCGTTCATCGCCTTCGATCGCGCGCCGCCGTGCACACGAAGCGGGGCTGGGATCGTGAGCGGCCTTCACCAGAGATTTTCAGGCTGCTTCTCGCGATGTCGGACGAGCAGATCATCTGGGGTGGCAATTACTTTGCTGACCTTCTCCCGCCGCGAATGGGGTGGCTGTACTGGCAGAAGCTTATTGGTGGTGATTTCTCAGACGGCGAGCTGGCTTGGACAAGCCGCGAGCGCGCCCTGAAAGAGTTCAGCCACCGCAAGACTAACGCCGAGACGGCCCACCCAACGCAGAAGCCGCTGCAGCTGATGGTTTGGTGTCTCGGCTTTCTCCCGAAGGCCAAAAGCGTCCTTGACCCCTTCATGGGCTCCGGCACGACGGGCGTGGCGTGCGTCCAGACCGAGCGCTCCTTCATTGGCATAGAGCGCGAGCTTGCCTACTTCGACATCGCCTGCCGCCGCATTGAGGAAGCCTACAAGCAACCGCGCCTGTTTAGCGAGCCGGAAGCGAAGCCAATTCAACCTTCATTACTTGGCGACGCAGCATGAACACACTCGCCATCATACCCAAATCACCAGATAATTCAATCACCTCAAGTCGGGGAAAGAGCATGGGGAAGAAGCGCAGAGGATCATCGAAAGCCGGCCGCCCCCGCAAGTCTGGCGAGCGGTATCCGTCCGGCAAGCTGAAGCCAGAAAAGCCGTTCGAGGTCGATTGGCTGACGCGCGCCGCCTCAAGCTACAATCCGCTTGGACTGGCGGCGTCTTTGGGCCTCATCAGCGCGCGCCTGCACAGGGCGGGGGAGGGCTTTGCCCGAATCCATCGCATGGCCGGCTATAAATCCGCTGTGGCCGCGTCTGGGCTGCACGAGGTCGAGCAGCAGCCCGAATGGAAGGCCGCGCTCTCCACGCTCCCTGATGCTGTCCTGGTGGAGGCGTTCGACCGCGTATTCAGCGTGTTCGGCACAGACGATGAGCGCCAGACCGAAGGCCGCCGTCAATGGAGGGCCATCGCAAAGCGGTTGTCTCAGACAGAGCGTAGCGAGCTGATCAGCATATGCGTGGTCGGCGACACGCCGTTCTGGCTTCTTCACATCGCCCACGGCAAGGCACTCCCGCCCGCATGGCAGGAGCGCCGCGATGCGTTCGTGTCGGGGCTGAAAGAGGTGTGCGCCTGGTTCATGGAGCAGCGCCACCCGCCCGAGATCATCCCGCTACCGACGCAGCCCCGGAAACTCATCGGCCCGCGCGTTACCGAGCGGATCGAGTATGTGGACGAGGCCGGTGAGATGATCCGCGTGGTGGAGCGCAAAATATCGCGTCGGGCCTGTTGACGGGCGCCATTAGTTGTGACAGGCTACCGAAATGAAAGGCTCGCAGAGGTGCGGGCCTTTTCGATTCACGGTCCCCGCTCTGCTTTAAGCATCGGGCTTTGAGAACGGGCGGCGACACGGTGAATCTCCGGGCCGTAGCCAGCGCTGAGTAATCGGCGAGGGTGCAATGTGAGGGACATCGGAGTCCTCACCCGCCCGCACCAATTCGAACTTGTGCAAAAATTGCACGAGTTGCCCCCATCGAGCCCGACCCAGCCGACACGCCCTCCCGGCATCTATATCCACAAGAGCGGCTGAGAGTGTTGTGGCTCGATACCTGTCTGCGCCTATCGCTCACCGTGACCTAGGATAGCGCGGTGAGATGATGCGCCCTGCTCGGCGAGAAGCCCCGAGACGGCCCGGTCAGCCCAATAAGCGCGGGAACAACCGATTAGAGCCGTATGGCTCGATACCTATTGCAGCAGCGGCCCTTGTCGTGGGGTGTGGCGCAGCTCTCCCCGGCGCGACCCATGGGAGACGTAAGGCTGAACCGACAGTTTTCGCCCTCGCTGCTGCAATACCCCATTAGCCGGGAGGCGACTAGCCGACCTCGCGCAGCTTCAGTCGCGGGAGCAGCAGCGCGACGGCCCTGGGGATGGGTATGTCGCCCTTGGCCCAGCGCCTGACGGTTCGTTCGTCAACGTCCAGAAAGCGAGCCGCCCCCACCTGAGACAGATGGAGGCGTTCAAGCTCCGCGCGGAATTGGTCGGGGTTCAATCGAGCCGCTCCGCTGTGATGTGCCAGAAGCGGCTATCGCTGCGAGACTTGGGACCCCAGTCGGCGTCGTACCATGCTTGTAAAAACGAGGCGCTCACGGTTGTGATGTAGCGGTCGCCCCAATCGCCTCCGGCGGTTCGGGCGAGATCCACGGGCCCGCCGTGCTTCTTGGCTAACCGAGCCGCCTTGGCACGCGCCGCCTTCTCGTTCGCCCAGTCCGATGTTTCGACGTGAAGCGGATCAGCGCTCTCGTCATAGACGTGAAATTCATAGCGCATCGTTCTCTCCCTGCGGGCTTGATTGCCCTTCAGCGAGAACACCATAGCGGACAAAATGTCCGGGTGTCAACAGCTATTTCCATTAGCCGCACCCTATAAGGGGACCATGCCGGTCAGCGGCGCTAATTCAACAGAAGTGTGGAGTCGCCATGCGTGAGGATTTGCTGGTCTACGGCGCTTCCATCGCGATGCTTGCCATTGGCTGGTGGATTCTCAGCATGTTGATGTCGGTCCATGCGTTCTGACGGCATCCACCCAGAACACGAGACGCCGCAGTGAGCGAGCTGCCGATTGTCGATGCCTGTTTCGTCAGCTCGATACCCGGCAAGGGCTACGTGATGGCCCGCGAGGCGAGTGAGCCAGTAGAGGCCGCGCGCTGCTTCCCGATTGCCCGCATGATCGACGCGCTGGGCGACGACACCGATCAAGCTGACGAAGCCCGCGTTGTGATCTTCGGCGCCGATGGTTTTGGCTGGTGCACTTATGAGCTGCAAGACGCCGAAGCCGCGACACTTCAATGACTAGCGCATTGATTATACTAACATTCCTCCTCGCATGGGCAATCCTTATGGAACGGATAGCCCGGTAACAACCACACACAAGGAACCCCACTATGGGAACCACGAACTTCGACACCGTGGCTGCGGCCACTGCTGTAACCGTGGGCGGCGCCCCCGTCCCGACTGCCGCCTCAGCGCTCAAGATGGCCGGCGGTGAAATCGCGCTGGACGGATCAAACCCCACGCCGATCACCACGGGCCTCACCACGATCACCGGCGCCTCTGTCGCGCTGAAGGGCACGGCCGCTCCCGGCGTCGGCACGAGCGTGCTCACCTACGGCGTCTCGGGCGGAACGCTCAACGTTTATGCCTGGAAGGTGACCGCCACGGGCGATGCGACACTGATTGCATCGACCGGCACCGAAACCATCGGCTGGTCTGCTGTCGGGACCTGATCATGCCGGCGCTCAGCAACGCCAAGCACGAGCGGTTCGCCCAGGCGATAGCAGCGGGTATGTCCGGGCGTGCGGCCTATTACGATGCGGGATACTCGCCCAAGAGCGATGATGTAGCAGACGCGGCGGCTTCGAGGCTGTTAGCGGACGTTAGGGTCGCCTCGCGTGTGCGTGAATTGCAGGAAGCCTCAGCGGAAGAGGCGGTGATTACGGCCGCGGAGCTGAGCGCGCAGCTAGAGGACATCCGGGTCAAGGCGATTGCCTCCAACCAGCTCGGCGCTGCTGTTCAGGCCGCAATGGGCCGCGCCAAGCTGCATGGGCTGATTATCGACAAGGCGGAGGTCAAGGACGTGACGGCGGTCGATCCTGAGCAGCGCAGGGCCGAGATAAACCGGCTGCTGGCCAAACAGGGCGCCCACCTTCGTGCTGTCGGATGAGGAAGAGGAGCGGCTTTACCGGCTGCTGGTAGACGAGGATACCTATCGGGCTGGCCGCAAGCTGTGGACCTACTATCCCGACAACGGGCCGCTAAGGCGGGAGTTGTACGGCAAGCACCTACAGTTCTTCAGCGCCGGAAAGCTCCATGATGAGCGCGCCGCGATGGCTGCGAACCGCGTGGGCAAGACCGAGGGCATCGGGGCCTTTGAGGTCACGCTGCACCTGACGGGGCTATACCCCGACTGGTGGGAAGGAAGACGCTGGGACCGGCCGGTCAACTGCCTGTGCGGCGGGGACACGGGCACGACCACGCGGGACATTCTGGTCGCCAAGCTGCTTGGGCCAAAGGAGGCAAGGGGCACGGGCATGGTCCCCCGCGAGCATCTGGGCAAGCCGGTTCCGGCTCCGGGCATTCGCGACCATGTCGATTACGTCAAGGTCAAGCACGTGACCGGCGGCTGGAGTACGCTGCAATTCCGCTCCTACGACCAAGGCCGCGAAGCCTGGCAGGGGACCGAGCGGGATATCGTCTGGTTCGACGAGGAGCCCCCGGAGGCGATCTACACCGAAGGCCTGCTTCGCACCATGACGACGCGGGGCATGGTGATCGCGACGTTTACGCCGCTGAACGGCCTGACCGACGTGGCGCTGAGCTTCATGCCTGAACTGGCGCCGGCCAAATGAGCAAGTGGTGCATCGGCATCACGTGGGATGACGTGCCCCACCTTTCCCCGGAAGACCGGGCGAGGTTGTGGGACTCGATCCCGCCGCATCAACGCGACGCCCGCGCCAAGGGCATTCCGGCGCTGGGGTCGGGGGTCATCTATCCGGTCGCGGAGTCGGCCTACGTCGTCGAGCCGTTCGACATCCCCAAGCACTGGCGTCGCGCCTTCGGGATGGATGTCGGCTGGAACCGGACGGCGGCCGTCTGGGGCGCGTATGACGAACAGAACGACACGGTCTACCTCTACGCTGAACACTACATGGCGGAGGCCCCGCCGCAGGTTCACGCGGACGCCATCAAGGCGCGGGGCGACTGGATACCCGGCGCCATTGATCCGGCCAGCGCGGGCTCGTCGCAACTCGACGGCCGCAAGCTGGTCGATGAGTACCGCGCCCTGCTGCTCGACCTGGCCTTGGCGGACAACGCCGTCGAGGCGGGCATTCACGCCATCTACCGCAGGCTGGTTTCGGGGCGGCTGAAGGTCTTTCGGACGCTGCCCAACTTCCTTTCGGAAATCCGCCTCTACCGGCGCGACGAGAAGGGAAAGATCGTCAAGGAGCGGGACCACCTGATGGATGCAGCCCGCTACCTGATCATGACTGGCATGTTGCGCGCCATAACCGAGCCGCAGCGCCTCTACGAAGAGCCGCCACGCGGGCGCAGCGAAACAACGGGGTACTGACATGCTGGAAGACCCCGACCTTACCGAGGCGGAAACGCCCGACGAACAGGAACTCGGCGAGATCGACGCGCCGGAGGAGGCCGATAGTCTTCAGCGGCTGATGCAGTTCGCGCAGGCCGAGGGCGACGTTTCTCACCTGTTGAGCGCTCAGGAACTGGCCAAGCTCGGGTCCGATGTCGTGGCCGACTGGAAGCGCGACGACGAATCCCGTTCGGAGTGGAAGACAAAAGTTGAGGCCGCGCTAAGGACGGCAAGTCAGGAAGACGGCGAGGTCAAGTCCTATCCTTGGGATAGCGCATCGAACGTCAAGCATCCGATCCTGACGGTCGCCAGCCAACAGTTCGCGGCGCGCGCCTATCCGGCCATCGTCAAGGGCGACGAAGCGGTCAAGATCAAGGTTCTGGGCGATGCGCCGCCGCCGGCCCCGCCCGACGCGATGCAGGCCGCTCAGGCTGGCGATCCGCAGGCCGGCCAGATGGTGCAGATGCTGATGGCCGCGCACCAGCGCTACGCCGCCAAGCATCAGCGCGCGGGACGGGTCGAAACCTACCTGAACTGGCGCCTGTTCTACGGCATGGACGATTGGGAGTCGGACACCGACGCCATGCTGCATAATCTTCCCATCACGGGAATGGCGTTTCGGAAGGTTTATTACGACCGTCAGTCGGGCGGAACCAAGTCGGAGTTCGTCAACGCGCTTCGCCTGACGGTCCCGATGGAAAGCCAGTCGCTCAAGCGCTGCCCCCGGATTACGCAGGACCTCGACCTCTACCCCTACGAGATCGCCCAGAAACAGCGCGCCGGGACGTACCGCGAGATCACCCTGCACGGGGACGGGGAAGACGAGCAGGCCCCGCGCCTGATCCTTGAACAACACCGGCTGCACGATCTGGCCGGGGTGGGTTTCGAGCAGCCCTATATCGTCACCGTTGACGAGCAGACGACCGAAGTCCTGAGGATCGACGCGGCGTTCTCGCAAGACGACGTGGAGATGGACCCTAACACGGGCGAGATACTGAACATCCGCCGCTGGGTTCCTTTCGTGAAGTATCCGTTCCTGCCCGACCCCAAGGGCAGGGCCTACGCCATAGGGTTCGGGCACCTGCTGGCCCCGCTGTCGGAGGTGATCAACACCGCGATCAACCAGCTTATCGACGCCGGGCACGCCCAGGTCGCCGGGGGCGGGTTTGTGGCGGCCGGGCTTAGGCTACAGGGCGCGGGGCAAACCGCCGTCCTGCGTTTCAAGCCGGGCGAATACAAGACCGTCAACGCGTCGGGGCAGGATATCCGCAACGCCATCGTGGACCGGACTGTCCCCAATCCCTCGCCGGTCCTGTTCCAGCTTCTCGACCTTGTTCTGGGCGCCGCTCGCGAAATCGCTTCGGTCAAGGACGTGCTGACGGGCGATACGCCCTCAACCGCACCGGTCGGGACCACGCTGGCGTTGATCGAGCAGGGCCTCCAGGTCTTCACCTCGATCTACAAGCGCATCTACCGGAGCCTGAGGGAAGAGTTCCAGCTCATGTACGAGTGCGAGCGCCGTTATGGCGACCCGCAAGCCTACATGGACGTGCTGGACGATCCGCAGGCCAACTTCGAGCAGGATTTCTCCCCGGACGGCAAGGATATCGTTCCAGTCTCCGACCCATCGGCGGTGACGAAGATGCAGGCGCTGGCCAAGGCGCAGGCGCTGCAACCGTTCCTTGGCCAGCCGTTCGCGAACTCGCCGAAGATTTTCGAACGCATCCTTGACGCCATCGACATCGACAACCCTGAGGAACTGGTCGCCCAGCCGCCGCAAGGTCCCCCGCCGGGGATGCTGGAGCAGATCGACGCGACGAAAGCCAAGGCTGTCCGCGACCGCGCGGCGGGCCTGAAAGACATCGCCCAAGCGGCGCAAATCGAGAGGTCCCATGACACGGGAGGATTACCAGGCATGGAAGGACCATCCGGTGACGGAATGGGTCCTCAAGGCGGTCCGGACGGCGGCCAGCCTCCAGCAGGAGGAATGGAACCGCCTCTCATGGGACCTGGGGCAGGCGGACCCGCTGGTCCTTACTGAACTGAGAACGCGAGCGGACGCCTACGCGGCGCTCGATGAAACACCCTACGAAACCTGGGCAGGACTAAATGGCGATCCCATCACTGAGTGAGTGCAATCCGGGCTTTGATCCCGTCGAGTACAACGTCGTCATCGCTCCCGAAGTGGTCGAGGAAAAGACGGCGGGGGGCATCTTCCTCCCCGACGCGAAGAAGGAAATGGACGAACTGGCCGCCGTGAAGGGCAGGCTCGTGTCCTGTAGTCCACTGGCCTTCAGCTACGACAAGTGGCCCGAAGGCTCACGCCTGCCGCAGCCTGGCGATGTGGTGATCTACGCCAAGTACGGCGGGACCCTGATCAAGGGCGAGGACGGGCGGGAATACCGCCTGTTGAAGGACAAGGACATCGCGGCGGTGGTGACGGCCTGTGCGTAGAATTTTCGGGCGGCTCAGGGCAAAATTGCCAGCATCATACCGGATCATCTGGGGGCCGACTGGTTACTCTGTGTACCGTTATGAGCGCCTTCCTTCATTTGGCCATCGGGAAGTAAGGGTGGGCTGGTCGCGCACGCTTATCGGCTCATGGCGCATGGCTCGCGAGCACCGCCGCGAACAGCGTGAACGCACCCGCGACTACCGTGGGCGGCCCGCCTCTACAGAAGCGCTCAAGCTCGCCTTCGGGCGAGCCTACGATCTGTGGCGAGAGGGGTTGGTTACGCAGGACGAGGGTGGGCGCCCTTGGGCAGACCTGACAGGGGATGAGCTGCTCCGATTGCTGCTGCGCGAATTGGCCGCCCCTGCGGGGGCTGCATCTAGTCAACAGCACACCTGACGAACACTTCCACAACGGAAGCATCCGGCCCCTTCGCGGGGCCTTTTTCATGCGAGGAACCATGGCCGAAGAGGCTGAAGACATCCTTGAGGATGAAGTGGTCGATGTCGGCCACGAGGAAGACAAAGGCGGTCAGCAAGAGGCCGTAGATACCCCGGAAGAACCCAAGCCGTTTGATCCTGAAGCCGTAGCCCGCCTCGCGGGTTGGGCGCCAAAGGATGAATGGCGCGGCGATCCCGAGGAATGGAAGGACGCGGCGACTTTCCTGGTCGATACCGTGGCGGTCAACAAGAGCCTGCGCACGCGGCTCAAGGACGTGGAAACCACGACCCAGCGCATCACGCGCACCGCAGACCGTATCATCGAGGAAAACCGCCGTAAGGCCGTTGCCGAAGCCGAGGCTCGCGTTCGTCAGGCCGTTGAATACGGCGATGCCGACGCGGCCATAGAAGCGACCCGGCAACTCAATCAGGTCAACCAGCCCGGTACGCAGGAAGACCCGGTCGTCGCCGATTTCATGGCGCGCAACACGTGGTTCGGGGTCGATGACGCCGCTACCGCCGTCGCCCACACCGTCGCCAGCAAACTAGCGGCGCAGGGCATGGACAATGCTGCGCAAGTGAATGCCGCCGAGGCCGAGGTCCGCCGCCGCTTTCCGGAGTTGTTTGGCGAACAGCCTGAGGCGCGTCGGCAGGCCAAAGCCCCGCCGCCCGTCCACAGCGGCCAGAGAACGCCCGCTTCCGCGCCCAAGCAAAAGGGCGTGCGGGACCTTCCGCCCGAGGCCCTCAAGGCTGGGCAGGACTTTGAACGGCGCGGGCGCTGCACGCTCGCCGAATACGCCAAGACCTATTTCGAGGAGAACGCCTGATGGCGAGACAAGCCCGCGCTGAGGCCACTCAGCAAGAACGCCGCCGTCGCCGTGACGGCAACCTGGACCGCATGTCGCAACTGACCTTGTCGGTCCCTGAAAAGGTTCGCGAAGAGAACCCCAACCACACCTTCCGCTGGATCAACGACACCGGCAACCGCATGCAACAGCTTACGGTGCAGGACGATTGGGACAAGGTCGAAGGCGTGGCGCCCATTCCTGTCGGGACCGACAAGGAAGGCAAGCCCCTTTACGCCCACCTCTGCAAGAAGCCGCAAGAGTTCTGGAACGAAGACCAGAAAGCCAGAATGGCTGCGCTGAAGGAACAAGAGCGCGCCATCGAACGCGGCAAGAAGGTGGACCCGCAAGACACCCGCTCCGAGGACGTCTCTTACGCCGTCCCCGGCAACACCATCACACCGGGCTATACGCCCTAGGATAAATCATCATGGCTAACACCAACGCGCCTACCGGCTTTACGCCGGTCGGGCATCGCGGCGGTGCGTATGTCGGTCAAATCAACCGCTACTACGCGCCGACCGGGGAGGCCAATGACCTGTTCATTGGCGATCCTGTCATCATCGCCGGCTCCGCCGACACCGATGGCGTCCCCACCATCACCCTCGCCACCGCCGGATCGGCCGGCCGCGTTACGGGCGTCATCGTGGGCTTCGAGCCCAACGACAGCGTCCGCACCTACGGCTACCGCAAGGCCTCAACGGGCTGCTACGTGCTTGTCGCCGACGACCCGAACCTCGTTTGCGAGGTGCAGGAAGACGCCGTTGGCGGGGCGCTCGCCGCAGCCGATGTGGGCCTCAACGCCGACATGGCTTCGGGCACGGGCTCTGCCTACACCCACCGTTCGGGCTGGCAGATCGACACCTCCACCAAGGCGACCACCGCCACGCTCCAATGCCGCATCCTGGGCTTCAAGCAATCCCCGGATAACGTGATTGGCGCGAACGCGAAGGTCTATGTCCGCTTCAACCTGCCTACGGAAACCGGCGCCGCCGGGTCCACTGGCGTCTAACGGGAGGATGGATCAATGACTATCACTCGTTCCAATCACCCGTCCGCTCTGTGGCCGGGCGTCAAGGCGTGGTTCGGCAAGACCTACGCCGAGCTTCCCGCCGAATACACCCAGATTTTCGAGCAGGGCACTTCCGACAAGTACAAGGAAGACCTGGTCGAAACGACCGGCTTTGGCCTGGCCCCCGTCAAGGGCGAGGGCAGCGGCGTGGCCTACGACACGGACGCCGAGGGCTACAAAACCTCGCTGACCCACGTCGTTTACGGTCTGGGTTACATCGTCACCCGCGAAGAAATGGAAGACGGCCAATACAAGGAAGCCTCCGAACGTCGCGCCAAGTCGCTGGCGTTCGCCATGCGGAACACGATTGAGATCGTGCACGCCAACTTCCTGAACCGGGCGTTCTCGACCTCGTATCCCATCGGCGACGGCGCGGCCCTGCTTTCGGCCTCGCACCCGACCCGCGCGGGAAACCAGTCCAACCTCCTCACCGCCGCCGACCTGTCGGAGACGGCCCTGGAGGATGCGGTCAAGACGGTCATGCAGACCAAGAACAGCCGTGGCCTGAACGTCGCCGCCCGCGTCAAGCGCCTCATCACCTATACCGACGAGGTGTTCAACGCGACGCGCATCCTGCAATCGCAGCTGCGTCAGGGTACGGCCAACAACGACATCAACGCCATCAAGGCGCTGGGGTCGATCCCGGAAGTGGTCGCCAACCACTACCTGACGGACGCGGACGCCTGGTTCATCCAGACGGACGTGCCCGAAGGGCTGCAAACCCTGTGGCGCCGCAAGGTCGAGTTCACCAAGGACAACGACTTCGACACCGAAAACGCCAAGGCCAAGGCCACGATGCGCTTCACCGCCGGAACCGGCGACTGGCGCGCACTCTACGGCTCTGCCGGCGCGTAAGGATGAGGGGCGGTCTTAACCGGCCGCCCCGACTCCCATGAGTTATATTTCAGGCTCGTCCTACTTCATCTGCGACCGCTGCGGTTTCAAGCGGCGCGACAAACGCAAGGAATGGACCGGGCTCGTCGTGTGCGAGCCGTGTCTCGATCCGCGCCCCCCCGAACTCGATCCCCCCAACGTCTATCCCGAGGGCTTGCCGCTGCCGGATGCGCGGCCTGAGCCCGAAGACACCGATGTCGGCGACGTGACGCCCGACGACCTCTAGGAGCCGGTCATGGCCGATACCGTAACGTCTCAAACCATCTTCGACGGCGCGGGCTACGCGGTGTTGAAGTTCACCAACACATCTGACGGAACCGGCGAAGCCGCCGTCCTGAAGGTCGATGTCTCAGCCCTCGCCGGATCGCCCTCCACGGTGAGTCTCCAAAAGGTGCACTACAACGTCAACGGCATGGTCGCGACCCTGCTTTGGGACGCCACCAGCGATGTCAGAATCCTCGATCTGGCCGGCGACGGGCTATTCGATTTCACGGGCTTTGGCGGCATTCCCAACAATGCCGGCGCCGGGGTGACGGGCGATATCCTGCTGACCACTACGGGCGCATCTTCGGGCGACAGTTACAGCCTGGTCCTTGAGGTCAAGAAGTGACCACAAGCGGGTCCACCGACTTTACGCTGACCAGCCGGCAGATCATCAAGCACGCGTTGCTGATCCTGCGGGTGATCGCCAGCGGCGAAGACCCATCCGGGGACGAGGCCGACGACGCCCTGACGGCGCTGAACCTCATGCTCAAGACATGGGGGGTGGCCGGGCTGATGACCCTGAAGGCCGAGGCGAGCCTTCCGCTCGTCGCCGGCCAGCAGAGCTACACCGTGACGGCGCGCAGGCTGTTGTCGATTCGGCGGCGCACGTCAGGCGTGGACTACCCGATGGGCGAGTGGACGCGTCAGGAATACTTCGATCTTCCGACGAAGGCCGCCACCGGAACCCCGACCGTCTGGTATTCCGACCCGCAGAGATCAGTCCACACGCTCTATATCTGGCCGACAGCCTCTGCCGCCGTCGCGGCCAATACAACGCTCGAATACACCTATCAGCGCGTTATCGAAGATATCGACGATCTCGACAACGAGGCCGATCTGCCGCAGGCGTGGCTTGAGGCGATCATCTACAACCTCGCCGACCGGCTCATGCTTCAGTTTGGCGTTGACGACCAGCGCATCACCGCTCGCGCTCAGGCGCTTCTTGCCGATATGCAGGCCGACAGCGAACCCTCCGCATCGGTGTTCTTCCGGGGCGCTCGATGAAGCTGCCCTTCGGCATGGCGGCCTACCGCAGGACCGACAGCCATCTGCCGGAAATCGTCTGCAAGAACCAGTTCGTGGAAAGGGCGCCCGCCAATCTGGAGGGTGAGCTTGCTCTTCTCGCCCGGCCCGGCTTGACGCTCAGCTATACGCTGGGGACGGGGCCGATCCGCGCGCTGTATCGGGCCGATGGGGTCTTTGGCGGCGATATACTGGCGGTGTCGGGAACTGGCCTCTATCGCGGCCAGACGCTCGTGGGGACCATCGCCGGAACCGACCGCGTTGATGTGGACGGGTTCAGCCCGGACGCCGACACCAGCACGGCCTATATTGCGGCGGGGGCCACGTTCTATTCTACGGATGGGACAACCGTCTCGACCGTAACCTTTCCCGACAACGCCCCTGTGGTGTCGGTCGCCGTCGTCAGCGACATCACCGTAGCGGTGCGCGGCGACACGGGCGTTATGTATTTCCTGCTTCCGGGCCTGACGGTCTGGGACGGGTTGAACTTCTTTTCCGCCGAGCAACAGGCCGATCCGGTCATCGCGGTTCGCAAGGTGGGCGATGAGCTTTGGGCGTTCGGCACCCAGACGGTGCAGCCCTTCAACACCACGGGCGACAACGCCGCCCCGTTCACCCCGATCATCGGGCGCGATTTCCAGAAGGGATGCCGCTCGCGCGACACCATCGCCCTTCTCGACAACACCGCCTTTTGGGTGGGCAGCGATGGAGCGGTTTACCGGGCCGGTGGCGCAAGTCCTGAGCGGGTGTCAGACAACGGCATCGAGGAGCGGATCGGCAAGGTTCCGGCCTCCGATCTGAGGGCCTGGTACTACCCGTGGAACGGCCACAGCTTCTATTGCCTGACGATTGGCGACGAGGGGACCTTCGTTTTCGACGTCGAGACGGCCCAATGGCACGAGGCGGCGTCTTACGGCTATCTGTTCTGGCGCGCTCATCTGGGCGTCGTCGATAACCTGACGGTCTATGTCGGCGACGCCATTGACGGCAAAATCGGCGTTCTCGACGGCGAGAGCGTCACCGACTACGGCCAGCCGGTAGAGCGGCGCTTCACGTCGGGGATTGTGGTTCCGGGGCCGATCCCCTGCGACGCGGTTGAGCTGGACGCCGTGGCGGGCTTTGCGGACGGTGACCCGGTCATCGAAATGCGCAAGTCCGACGATTGGGGCAACACCTGGTCTAGCTGGCGCTCGGCCGGGCTGGGTTCCCTGGGGCAGTACCGCAAGCGCGTCATCTGGCGGCGCAACGGCATGATCGACCGGGCGCGGGTGTTCGACTTTCGCCTGACTGACGCCGCCCCGTGGCGGCTCTCGGCGGTGAGAATGAACGAATCCAACGCCGGGAGCCGGGGGCGGTGAGCCTGATCCTCCCCCGTCTGGGCAGTCGCGTCGGTCCCATCGTGGATGCGCAGGGCCGCCCCACGCAGGCGTTCACGAAGTTCTGGGAGGCCTTCGCCAAGGCGATTGAAACGCAGGAGGCTGCTCAGGACAGCGCCATCGAGGCCATCGCGGCGGCGCAGGCGGCGGCGGACGCGGCCAACGCTGCGGCGGCAGACGCCCAGGCCGCAGCCGAAACCGCCGACGCGGCAGCGACAAGCGCGCAGACCGTGGCTGACGCCGTGGATGCATCGGCGAGCCTGAATGCGTCCTACACGACCGGTCTGACGATCTCGGCGACGGACGCCGGAACCGACGCGACGATCACCATTTCGGCCCACACCCGGATTTACGGCAACGGAACGAGCGTGTCGGTTTCCGGGGGGTCGGTGACGGCCCTCAGCTACTCGACGACCTACTGGCTGTATTACGACGATGCGGCCCGCGCCGGGGGCTCGGTGACGTACCACGCGACGACAACCGATGTGGATGCGTTCGTAAGCCCCACCAATCCGGATCGCCACTTTGTGGGCGCGGTCCAGACGCCCGCTTCGGGGGCAGGCGCGACAACCGGCGCTCCGATCCGGCCGCCCGGATACTCGTCGATATGATCGTAACGCGGGACCCGGCCTTTTGGGGCTGGGTTATCGACCACCCGCAGGTAGCCGGATCGCTACAGGGGTTGAGCCCCGATGTGTTCGCCAACCTGGCGCAAAGCGAGTGGGTAAAACCCTTCGCCTCCGAAAACGGGGGCTACCTTTTCCTCCAGATGGACGGCCTTGGCCGGGTCTGGGAAGTCCACGCGGTCTTTCGTCCCGAGGGATGGGGCCGCGAGGCGTCGGAAACCGGCAAGGCGGCGCTCGACGCCTTTGACTGGCAACTGATCACCACAAGCGAGCTTCCGAGCGGCTTTACGGCCCCGCGAAGCTTTGGATTTCGCCCAACAGGCGGCTTTGAGCCCTCGCCGCTCGGCCCCCTGAGAACCTGGATGTTGACGCGGGCGGCTTGGGAAGCCTCGCCCGCAAGGAGACGCAAATGCCCCCTGTCGTCATAGCCGCAGCGGTTACGGCCGGCGGCGCCATCATCGGCGGCGCGCTGTCGTCGCACGGCCAGCAAAAGGCCGCCGACGCGCAGGTTCAGGCCGCCAACCAGGCCAACCAGACCCAGCTCCAGATTTACAACCAGCAACGCGCCGACGCCGAACCGTGGCGTCAGATGGGCCTTCAGGCGCTTGGCAGGCTTGGTCAGCTCTACAACTTCAGCCCGACCGCTTCGGCGGGCTCCGGAGCGGCCTATCGTCCCCCGACGACCGGCGGGAACGTCACCAGCGGAACGGGCGGGATGTTCCCCGGACTGGCGGGTCTGGGCAACCGCATCTTCGACATGAACCCCCAGCAACTGTCGCAGTGGAAAGCGGCCTACGGGCAATGGAACGCGGGCCACGCCGGGGGCGGGGCGCAACCGCAGACCAACGCCTTTGGCGGTGCGGTCGGGGGACAATCTCAGCCTCAGCCGCAAAGCACGCAACAGTGGCTGGCGATGGACCCCGGCTATCAGTTCCGCCTGACCGAGGGCATGAACGCGCTGAACACCGGGTTTGCGGCGCGGGGAATGCTGAAATCCGGCGCGGCGGCCAAGGCGGCGCTGCAATACGGGCAAAACTACGCCTCAAACGAGTTCGGCAACGCCTACAGCCGGCTCTCAGCGCTCGCGGGCATCGGCCAGACGGTCAACCAGTCCAACAACGCGCTTGGCCAGAACTACGCCAACAATGTCTCCAATAACCTGATGCAGGCCGGGCAGGCGCGGGCCACCTCCTACGCCAATCAAGGCGCTATCTGGGGAAACACCCTTGGGCAGGTCGCGGGCGCGGCCGCCAACGCTTATTCGCCTCAACGACCTGGATATTAAATGATGGCCGAATATGACTACGGCACCGCGTTCCAAACCGGATGGAACGCGGTTCAGGGCTTTCGCGACAAGCAGACACGCACGGCGGCGGGCAGCGCCTTCGCCAGCGGCGACTACAATCGCGCGTCCAACGTCTTCGCCCAAGGCGGCATGATCAATGAAGCGCTCGGCGTTCAGGATTACCAGACCAAGCGGCAGGACCGCGCCACCGACGTTGCGACCGCCGCCCGGACGGAAAAGGGCAAGTGGCTTCTTCAGGCCGCGCAGAGCCTGACCTACATCCCGGCAGAGAAGCGTCAGCAGGAATTTCAGACCCACATCGCCCCGGTCATGAAGGCGATGGGTATTCCTGACGACGCCATTGCCCAGATCGCGTCGTCCCCGATGGACGACCAAAGCCTGCACAGCTTCATCGCGGCCTTTGGCGGTACGCCCGATATGTCGGCCCACAAGGGCGACTGGAAGGAGATCAAGAACGCGGACGGCAGCTCGCGCTTTGAGTTCTTCCCGGCCGATCCCTACCAGCAGCAGCCGCAGGGCGGCGCTCCCGCTCCCGATGCGCCCGTGGCCGAGGCTCAGCCCCCGGCGCAACCGCAAGCCCCGGCCCAGAGTGGGGGTGACGCCTATCTCACCCGCCTTGGCCAGATCGAGAGCAACAACGATCCGAACGCCCGGAACGGTAGTTCAACCGGGCTCTACCAGTTCCACCCCGACACCTTCGCGCGTCTTGGCGGGACCGACATCAACGATCCCGAGCAGCAGAAAGCCGCCGCGCTGAAACTGGCGCAGGAAAGCGCTCAACAGCTTCAGGCGGCCGGCATCCAGCCCGACGACGCCAATCTCTACATCATGCACCAGCAGGGCGCGGGCGGCGGTCTGGCGTTGTTGAAGGCCGATCCCAACGCCAACGCCATCGCCACCCTGACGCCCGTGTACGGCAATCCCGCGCGCGCCCGGCAGGCCATCGTCAACAACGGCGGCTCTGCCGACATGACGGCTGGCCAATTCGTGGATATGTGGCGCCAGAAATGGGGGCAGGGCGCTCAGCAGCCCGCACAGCCCTATCAGGTCGCTTCGGCGGGCGAGACGCCGCCGCCCCCGTCACAGGCCCCACAAGCGGCCCCTACGGGCTCTGGCGGCATGTTTAGTCGTCCGGGGAGTGCGGCGCCCGCACCGAAGTCTCGCCCCGCGACGGCACAAGAGAAGGCCGCCTACGGCATCCCGGCGAATATCCCCGCGCAGATGAAGGCGGACGGGACGATAGATGTGATCTCGCTTCCGCAGGGCGATTTGCCGAGCGAGGCGATAGGTCCCGGCGATCCCGAGAGCGGCAGCATCCTTGCCCAGACGGGCCTCTCGATGCCTGCGTTCCTCGCCGTCACCGGACAGGCGTCGAAGCTCCCGCGAGATGCGGCCACCCGCAATGCGGCCTTCAGGCAGGCGGAAGAGTTCGCCAACAAGCGCGGCGTGGATTTGTCCACCCTGTCCAGCCAGTACGACGCCTACAACAAGACCCTGCAAGCCAACATCATGCGCAACAACCAGACCAATATTCTGGAGCAGGAGCTTGATGGCACGATCAGCGTCCTCCAGCCTCTGGCCGAACAGGCCGGAATGGGGGGGCTGAGAGTCGGCAACGTCGCCCGTTTGTTCGCGGGCAAGGAGGTCAACGACCCCACCGTCCAGCAATACCGCCAGCAGCTGCTCATGCTTCAATCCGAACTCGCGGGGATGAACGCAGCGGCGCGCGGCAATATCGACCAGAGCGGCAACGTCAAGACCGATCAGAGCGACATGGAAGACGCTGGCCGTGTGATCGTGAACGGCCTGAATGCGCGCGGAGCGGGTGGTCTGGCGCAGGCCATCCACAGCACGACCTCAAAGAACCGCGCCGTGCTGGAAAACAATATCGACACCTCGCGAAAGGCGATCTGGAACCTGTTCGGCGTAGGTCAGCACTACAAGCCGCTTTACGGCCCCCGCCCCCACAGCACCGCCGGGGCGAGCAAGGGCCTGACGCCCGCGCAACTCAAGACCGTGCAGCGATATAAGGGCTCGACCGCCCCCGGTGGCTCCGCGCAGAACCCCATCGTGACGCGCACGAAGGCTGACTATGACCGCCAGCCCTCCGGGACCCACTACATCTTCACCGATGGCCGAGTAATGGTGAAGCCCTGATGCCCTGGGGACAGGATCAAGCGCCCGCGTCAGCGGGCGGGTGGGGCAGGGACGTTGAAGTCGGCAAGTCGCCGTCCGACCTCGCGCGCCGCGACGCCAAAAAATACGTCGCCTCGACCCCGGCGCCCGTGCGGCAGTTCACCGAGGGCGTCACGCTCGGCTTTAGCGACGAGTTGGATGCGGCCGGTGCGGCGCTAACCACGGGCTTGAACAACGCCTTCCGCAGGGCGACCGGAAAGAAGCCTGTCGGCTATGGCATGGGGGATGCCTACCGCGCAGTGATGGACGAGGAAAACGCATCGAACCGCGACTTCGCCAAAGCCCATCCCGTGCAAAGCGCCAGCCTTCAGATTGCGGGCGGGCTCGCCACGCCCGGCGCGGGTGCTGCGGGCCGCTTTGTGGGCGGCGCGAAGTCTCTCGGCGGCGCGGTCGTTCGCTCGGCGGCGGTCGGGGGCGTTGTCGGCGGTGTTGCGGGGGCCGGCTCGGCGGCGCCGGGCGAAAGCCGTGTCGCCGGAGCGAAAAGGGGAGCCGTTGTCGGGGCGGTGACGGGCGGGGCGCTTCCTGTAGCCGCGCGGGTCGCCCAATCGGCCGGTAGGGCCGTCAACGCGGCTACGGGCTATCGGTTTACCGGAGGTCCCGCCGGAGCGGCGGCAAGCCGTCTGCGCGAGGCGCTATTCAAGGATGGCGTTGATGCGCAAACCATCGAACAAACCGTCCGCGAATGGTCAAATACCGGAGCAATGCCGCCGAGCCTCGCTGACGTTGCGGGCGAGAATACCCGCGCCCTGTTGCGCCTGGCGGGCTCTCGTCCTGGCGCGGGTCGGAACATGGCCCAGCTTTACCGTGATGCGACCGTCGAGGATATGCCCGACGCCTCGATTGCACGGGCGCGAAAACTGACGCCCCAGTCGGAGACGGCCGCCGAATACAAGGATGTTCTCACCTCCGCTCGCGGCAAGATGGCGGACGAGATGTACCCGCGCTTCAAGGACGATTTGGTTCCGGTTGGCGATGATGTGACATCGGCGCTGTCGGGACAAAGCGGCGCCGACGCGTTGGCTTATGCCCACCGGATTGCGGACGCTCGCCGGGATTCGGCGGCGCTGGCCGATATCCAGGCGCTGGCAGATGGCACAGCCAAGCATGTTCGGGCCGGGACGCTCGATCTGGTAAGGCGGGGGCTTGGTGAGAGCGCTGGCGCAGAGGCGCGCGGAAACGCCAACAGCGTCGCCTCAGGCCTGATGGGCCGCGCTGGCGACATCGAGACCGCCCTTATGGATGTGCCGGGCTTTGACAGCGCGCGGCGCATGTACCGCCAGATGAGCGGCGAGATCGACGCTGTCGATGCCGGGCAACGCCTCCTGAAAGATGCCCCGGACGATTTCCGCCGTAGTCTGGCCGACGCCACTCCGGAGGCCCTCGACGCGGCGCGCGTGGGCGCAAGGCAGGCGATTGTCGATGCGCTAGGCCAGCGCGCTAACGCTTCGCCGACCCTGCGCCAGATCGCCTTCGCGACGAACACCCGGCAGAACCTGATACAGCTATTCGGCCAAGACGAGGCAGAGCAGTTTATCCGGGCCGCGCGGCTCAACCTGGAAAAAGCGCGAAACGCCAACTTCGTCGCGCCCAACACCGGAGCGCAAACCCAGCCCCGTGATCAGGACGCCCGCCTGCTGGGCAATGTGCTTTCTGCCATCAGACACCCGGCCGAAGCCATTCTCAACAAGCTCGCGAACGGATTGACGCTCACGGATCGGGAGGCGGAGGTTCTCGTTCGCCTGGGCCTTGGAAAACCGCAAAACGCACTGTCCCAAATGCGCCCTCCGGCGCGCGTGCCATCTGCCTTGGGAAGCCGCCTCGTCGTGGCCGCGCCTAACGCGCTGGCGCAGTAAGGCCCAACGCGTCAGCGACCCACTGCGCGATTCCATACGCAGCCGCGACGCATCCTAGAAGTACGGCCCAATAGGCAATTCGGGCCGGCCAGTTCCACTCGCCCCACTCGGGCGGCGTCAACGTCCGAAGCCGTTCTCTCATCCCCCATCTCTACCACAAGCACCCCTCAGCGGGTGCTTTTTTCTTGAGGCCACCGCATGGCAGCTCAGATTCTCTCCGACCTCGTTGCTCGGCTGCTCGACGCAAACGGCAATCCCGTGTCCGGGGGCAGCGTCACCTTCTACCTGACGGGCACGACCACAAAGCAGACAGTCTATGCGAACTCGGCGCTGACGGTCGCGCTGACCAACCCGCTTTCCACCAACTCGGCCGGCCTCTTTGTCAACGCCTCGAACCAGCCGACCGCTATCTATCTAGACCCCCAGTATGTCTATCGCGCAGTTTACAACGATGCGACGGGAACCACGATCCGGGATGTCGATCCGGTCAACCCCGACACACTGAATGCCCAGGTGGCCGCAGCAGAAGCGGCCCAGACGGCGGCTGAAGCCGCTCAGGCCGCTTCGGAGGCGGCGCGGGACGACGCGCAGGATATCCTCGATAGCGTCACGACGGCGGGTGATACCCAATCCCAACGCCTCACTGACGAGGCGACCAATCATATCGTCGAAATCGCCAGTGCGGCGTCTTCGCAATACTATGCGGCAAGCGCAGATGGCGTGAGCAACGGCGTCGCCTCAATCAGCGGGCTTGTTGCGGGCTCCGGAGGAACCAACGGGCAGTTCGACCTGGCGTTTTCCGGCGGCGGGGGGTCTGGTGCGGCCGGGCGGTTCGTTGTTTCGGGCGGGGCGGTTACGACGGTCACGCTGACTGCGGCCGGTCACGGATACACGTCAGCCCCAACCATATCGTTCGCCGCCTCGGCCGGGCTGACAGGCGCGTCCGCATCGGCGGTGATCGCGGGCAATACGAACGACGGCGAATACTACCTTGTTCAGGGCGCCGACGCCGATACTGCGTTCGAACTTTGGCAAAACGTCAGCGGTTCGGCGACGTACCGGCGCGACTTTCCAAGCAAGTCCTACCTGGATAACCAGGTTATTACGGGCTCGGACAGTGCGCTATGCGGGTACGAATGGGCCGTAATCGACAGTCAATACCGCATCATCGAGGGTCAGCAGATCAATGGCCCATATGTAATCTGGGCGCCAATGCGCATCGTCAACTTAAGCGTTGACGACTTTTCGAGCGGCACCATTACGATAAATGAGATAATCACCCCGCTCGATACAATTGGAGGAACGAGCGACCCGGAGTTGAGCGGCTACCTAGAGGCGCAGGTTGACAAGAACTATCGCGTGATCGCCGGCCGCACGGCTGCGTTGAGAGAGGTCCACCCCCGGTCATTCTACTGGCCGAGTTCAGACGACAGCGCCAGTTGGCGCGTCACCTGCACTGACGGCAACGTCCGCAAGATCAGCGGCGCGACCGGCGCGGTGACGGTGCTGACCAGCGCCAACGCCGACCGCTATCCCCGCGTCCTGCCCGACGAAAGCGGCGTCATCTTCCAGCGCGATCAGGGCATGGGCGTGTGGGCCGACTACTACGTCCCCATCGGGGGCGGCACGGCCCAGCCCGTGGACAGCCTTCCCCAGATCGCAGGCTGGGGTGACAGCATGACCCAGAACGTCGGCTATACGCCGTGGCTGGATCGGCTGACGACCGCCCTGAACCGGATCACGTTCAACGGCGGCATCGCTGGGGAGACCTCGACCCAGATCAAGAACCGGATGGTGGTCGACACCATCCACAACAACTGGCTGACCATCATCGAGGCTGGCCGCAACGACATCCTCACGTCCGGTCAAGCGACAGTAACGGCGAACATCGCCGCCATGGTCGCTCACCTTCAGGCCGTGAACAAACGCTATCTGGTCGTCAGCATCTTCAATACTTCCGGCGAGCCGTCAGGCAGCGCCGCCTACAACACGATCACGGCCTGCAACGCGGCTTTGGCGGCGACCTATGGCTCCAGCTACCTCGACGTTCGCGGGTGGATGATCGCCAACGGGCTCGCCGCAGCGGGCCTTACCGCCACCACCCAGGACAACACCGACATCGCCAATGATGTCGTTCCCACCTCGCTCAGGATTACGAGCGACACCCTCCACCACAACGACTACGGGACCACGGCCTTTGCCGCCTGCGTCCAGAACGCCATTCAGACAAGAGGCTGGTAAATGACGATCCTTCAAAGACGGACGACGGTCGATGTCCTCACCGATGCGACCGCTTCTGGTGACGCGGCCCAGATCGCGGCGGCGAATGCGATGCCCATCTGGCAGGAAGACCGCGTCATCGTGACGGGCACGCTCGGCTGCTGGGATTTCAAGAGCCCGTATTGCAACAGCGGGGCGGCGATTACCACGTCAACGACGTTCGCCAATCTGGTGCGCGGCGGCTCGCCAATCACTGTAACCGACGCAACGGGCATGACCCAGAAGCTCAACGGAAGCAGCCAGCTAATCGGCGTGCGTATGACCAGCACGTCGGGCAAGATGCTGCTGCCGGCGGCCTGCAAGCCTGTTGCAGGGCAGGGCCGGTTCGGCATCGCCATCTGGGCCACGCTGAACGCCAGAGACACCACCAAGTTCAGCAGCCTTGGGGGTTACGGTTACGCGCTGACCACGCAGAATGCGATTGCGATAGAAATCCCCTCGACCGGCGGGGGCACAAACATCGTGCCCTACATCGACGGCAACCCGGCCACCGGGCACGCCTACACCCTCGGTTCGCCGTTCCAGATCGCCGCAGAGTATGTGCCCAATGGCGCTTCTTCCGTGAAGAATACTTTCTGGAACGGTGCGCAGCTGGTGTCCGTGACCTACGACAACGGCGGCTCTCTGAACATCCCAACGCAGTCGGGTTTCACCGACTTCATGATCGGGCAGCTGGGTTCGCACGACAACACGGGTCTGGACTGGACCATTCACAGGATTGTCGTCGAGGACTTCGCCACTTCCGGGAGGACCATGGCCGATCTCGTTGCCGCGAGCTGGTCTGCGTACAGCACCCGGTTCAGCTAAACCATCTCATTTTCCGGCCGAACAATAGCCGATCTCGTGGCCATCGACTGGGATGCTTACCGGAACCGCTTCTGGCGCCTAGAAGCCTCCGTGGGGCCGCGTTTCATCGGGCCAAGTCTCTTCACCCTCGATGCGGGCGTTGCGACCGCCAGACCGGTCATGGGCCACAATCAAAAGCGCTTTGACGCCGATCATCGCTGCGCCGAACCCGATGATGAGCCAATCTCCGGCGCTCATCTTCGGCCCCTGCGCCGCCGTCCCCGCAAGCCCTCTCTGATGCTCGTCCAGGTCAGGGGCACGATGACCACCGCCGCCACAAGAAAAATGACGGTGGCGGCCATGGCGTCAGCGCCCGGAGCGGACGTATCGCCCCACTCAGGCGGGTTAGAGGGGGCGTCAAGGCTCGTGAACATCAACATCGATGTAAGTGATGCCACGGCGAAGCCTTGGCTTCAAGCCTCGCTCGCCCGAACGACTCCACACCCCCACCACACCCCACCACACCCTGACCGAAAGGCCACGGAATGAGCCTTGTAAACACCACCGGAGAGTCGGCCGCCAAACTCGCCGTTGGACCCGGCGTCACCGTCTTCGGCCTGCTCACGCTTAACGATGTGGCGGTCATCGCGGGCATCCTTTGCTCGCTGATGATTTTTGCCCACACCGGCTGGACCTGGTGGACGCAGTACCAGGACCGCAAAGCGAGGAAGCTGTGAACCGGGCGCCTCCGGCTCTGGTGGCGGGTGTGCTGGCCGCGTGCTCGCTTGCCGTGCCCCTTATCTCCCATTACGAGGGCAGGCCACAGAGGGGCTATGCTGATGTCGGTGGCGTACCCACGAGCTGCTATGGCCACACTGGGCCAGATGCCGTTGTCGGGCGAGTCTACACCGACGATGAATGCGCTCGCCAACTAGCGCAGGACGCGGTGGCCCACGGGCTTGATATCGCCAAGTGCTTGCCGCGCGATCTTCCCGAACCGACGCGGGCCGCCTTCACCTCCTTCGCCTTCAACGTCGGGGCGCCAAGGTTCTGCGCGTCTGCCCTGTCGGCCAAGGCGAGGGCGGGGGATTTGAAAGGGGCGTGCGCTGAGCTGGATCGGTGGGTATTCGCTGCGGGCCGAAAGCTGCCGGGGCTGGTGGCCCGCCGAGCCGCTGAACGCGAGCTATGCGAAGAGGGCCTCTGATGTGCTTTGTCGCCGGAGCCGGTTCGGTTGTGATGGCTCAAGTCGCCGCCGTTATTCTCCTCGCCGTGTGGGCGGTTAGATGTGGTCCCCGATGGGCTGCGAGGGCGGTGAATTGGTATCGGAAGCTATTGGGGTTGGATTGAGGGCGGCGCGGCCCTCCGCTGTCGTCAGATAGCGATAGCGGTCCAACTCGGGTCGCTCGCCACGTGTAATTTCGCAGCGCATCAGCCCCTTGCGATGCAAGCCGTTCAGCACCGCGCCTTCCGTGCCCGGCGCGCAGTTCGTGAGCGCCCCTAGGGTGTGATCGCCAGCGAGCAGCAACCGGCGCTCGTCTTCGGTCAGCGGGGCGAGTGAGAGGGTCGTTTCCATACCGCCAATCTACCCAATTTCCTGTTGTGAATCAAGGCGCGAACCGCTATGCTCTACCTCATCGGCGCATGGAATTTCCTGCGCGGCAACTGGCGGATTCTGGCGCCCCTCGCGGTGATCGCCGTCGTCCTCGGATCGCTGGCGTACGCCAACCGGGAACATGACGTAGCGGTGACCCAGAAGGCTGTAGCGCATAACGCTACACACCAAGCCGACGCCAACAAGACCTCCGGCGAGATTGAAGCCAAACGCTCCTCCAACACCGCCCGCATCCAACAGCAAGCCTGGGAGGCTCGCGATGCCGTCAAATCGGCTCCTGACATCGACACTGCTGTGTCTGGCTATCTCAACGCCATTGATGGGCTGCGCGCCTCTGGAAGCGCCCCTGTCGGTGAGCCTGACCGATAACGACCGCAAGCCGGTTGCAGACCCCGCAAAGCCGAACCTTCCCGCCAAGATCGCCCCACTAGCCGCCACACCCAAAGCCGAGCGGGAGTACATGTGGGACACCTACGTTGCGCCCTTGATGGACTTCTCGATTCAACAGGAAGCGACAACGCAGTCAGAACGCCAGCGAGCAAACGGTGTCGTCGCCAAGGTTGACGCAGCACAGAAGCCTAAGCGGCCTTGGTGGCGGATTCGGTAGGCCCCCATCCCCACAAGCGGAACGGAGGGCGGGAGTCTAGGAGCGACGTTCAACCCGCCTGATGGCGGCGAGGAAGGCGCGAAAGCCGCCAAGGCGCCCGCCATAGTACCCCGCGTCACACGCGGCTTTGAAGGACCGGTACTTGGCCTGTGAGGTGTTCTCGGCTTCGACGACGTGCGGCTCGTCGAAATACCAGAGGTGAACCGCGTAGGTGGCGCTCATTTGGTTTACACAGCTCCCGTAAGTCCTTGAATCTTCGTGGGCCGATCTGTGGATAGTTTACAGACCGGCGTTGATTTGCCTAGTAAAGTGGCTGCTTTTGGTACCGTTATTCTAGGTTCGAGTCCTAGTTCCCCAGCCATCTCTCCCCACAAGAAAATCCGGCAGTTTCAGCGGCTTGCCGCGCGCCTCGCTACGACGCCCGCAGCAGGTGCAGCGAGGGTTCCGGCTGGCCCGGCGCGCGTGAGGGCGGGCGGTGGTCGTCGCGCAGGACGATGTAGATCGCGGGGATGACCAGCACCGTCAGGAGCGTTGAGGAAGCGAGCCCGAACAGGAGCGAAATCGCCAGGCCCTGAAAGATCGGATCGAACAGGATGACCGACGCTCCGATCATGGCGGCGAGCGCGGTCAGCAGGATCGGCTTGAACCGTATTGCGCCCGCTTCCAGCAGCACTTCGCGCAGGGGCTTATCCGGCGTTCGGGCGTGCCGGATGAAGTCCACCAGCAGGATCGAGTTTCGCACGATGATCCCGGCCAACGCGATGAAGCCGATCATCGAGGTGGCGGTGAACGGGGCGTGGAACAGGATGTGGCCCAGCACGATGCCCACCAGCGTCAGCGGAATCGGCGTCAGGATCACCAGCGGCAGCTTGAAGCTTTTGAACTGCGCGACCACCAGCACATAGATGCCCAGGATCGCCACCCCGAACGCCGCGCCCATGTCGCGGAAGGTGACCCAGGTGATCTCCCACTCGCCGTCCCACAGCACCGTGGGGTTGGCTTCGTTCTCCGGCTGGCCGTGAAGGCGGATGTCGGGCTTCGAAACGGCGCCCCAGTCGTGCTGCCTGATGGCCTTGTCCACCGCCAGCATGCCGTAGATCGGGCTCTCGTACTGACCGGCGAGCTCGGCCGTCACCATCTCCGCGTCGCGGCCGTCGCGCCGGTAGATCGGGTAGGAGCCGGTCTCGCGGCTCGCCTGCACGACCTCGCCGAGTTCGACGAGACGGCGGCCCTGGGCGCTCTGCGCGACGGCTACCGGCGTCGAGGCCAGCCGCTCGCTCCAGGTGCGGTCCGACTGCGGCAGGCGCACGGAAATCTCCAGCGGAGGCCTGCCCTCGCCACGCGGCGCGTAGCCGACCGTGGTCCCGCCCAAGGCCGCACCGATGGAGTCGAAGACCTCGCGCTCCG
>JBLNCT010000069.1:0-13613 GCA_050260915.1 Parcubacteria group bacterium | reverse complement strand
GCGCCTCGTGTCTGGGTCCTCGGCACAAGGCCGAGGATGACGGTGGGAGTGGGTGATGCGAGCTCTGGTAGTTGAATCCCTTGCCCCGGACTACGCCGGCTGCGCCGTGCGCGACGTTCCGACGCCGAAGCCCGGCCCCGGCGCGGTGCTGGTCCGGGTGAAGGCCGCGAGCGTCAACTTCCCCGACCTCCTGATGACGCGCGGCGAGTACCAGTTCAAACCGCCGCTCCCCTTCACCCCCGGCCTTGACCTGTCGGGCGAGATCGCCCAACTCGGCAAGGGCGTGAGCGGCTGGAAGATCGGCGACGCGGTCGTCGGCGGCGCGCGGCTCGGCGGCTTCGCGGAGTACGCCGTCCTCTCGGCCGAAGCCCTGAAACCCAAGCCCGAGCGCCTGAGCTTCGCGCAAGCCGCCGCCTATGGCGCGGCCTACCTCACCGCCTACGTCGCGCTGGTCCGCCGCGCGCAGCTGCAGCCCGGCGAGTGGGTGCTGGTCCACGGCGCGGGCGGGGGCGTGGGGCTCGCCGCCGTCGACCTCGCCAAGGTGCTGGGCGCGAAGGTGATCGCAGCCTCCGCCTCCGACGAGAAGCTGAAGGTCATCGCCGACGAGTACGCTCCCGACGCCATCGTCAACGTCACCGGCGGCTTCCGCGAGCGCGTGAAGGAGATCACCGGCGGCCGGGGCGCCGATGTGATCTACGACCCGGTCGGCGGCGACGTCTTCGACGAAAGCGTCCGCTGCATCGCCTTCGACGGCCGCCTGCTGGTAATCGGCTTCACCTCCGGCCGCATCCCGACGATCTCGGTCAACATGCCCCTCATCAAGGGCTTCTCCGTCATGGGCGTCCGCGCCGGCGAATACGGCCGCCAGTTCCCCGAGCGGGGCCGCGAAAACGCCGAAGCGGTCTGGAAGCTCGCCAACGAAGGCAAGATCCGCCCCCGCGTCCACGCCGAACTCCCGCTGGAGCAATGGCGCGAAGCGTTCGACTTGCTCGCGGATCGGAAGGTGATCGGGAAGGCTGTGGTCGTCCCCTGGCGTTGACAGCCGCGCCCCCTTCCCTTATCCACCCGCGCTCATCGCGAGGGGCTTACCTCTCGCGCGTTACCTGTTGATCCGGAGCCGTCCCGTGGCCACCAAGCGCACCTATCAACCGTCGCGCCTCGTTCGTAAGCGCCGTCACGGCTGGCGTTCGCGCATGGCCACCAAGAACGGCCAGAAGGTCATCCAGCGCCGCCGCGCCAAGGGCCGCAAGCGGCTGACCGCCTAAGACGCGAAGGGGGGCGCGAGAGCCCCTGTCCGACACCGCACCCCAAATCGAGCGCCTGAAGAAGCGGCCGGACTTCCTGGCCGCGGCGAAAGCGCGCGCTCTGGCCAGAGGCGCCGTGCTTATCCAGATGCGCGACCGCGCCGACGACGATCCCAAAATCCGCGCCGGCTTCACCGCCACCAGGAAGATCGGCGGCGCGGTCGTTCGAAACCGCGCCAAGCGCCGCCTGCGCGAGGCCGCCCGGCTGCTCCTGCCGGAGCACGGCAAGCCCGGTTGCGACTATGTGTTCGTCGCCCGGGGCGGCACGACAGCCCGTCCGTGGGCGCGTTTGCTTGACGATGTGAAAAGCGCGCTGATAAGCCTCGCCGCCGATCCCGGCCCCGCCGGCGCCCGGGAAGGCGCGGCGTCCGACACCTCCCGCCCCGGTTAGTCCCGCCTCATGCAAAACGACTCCAACCGCAACACGGTCGTCTTCTTCGTCCTGATGGCGTTCATCCTGTTCGCCTATCAGTACTTCGTCGTCGCCCCCGCCGCTAAGCGCCACGAAGCGGAGCTGAAAGCGCACCCGCAGGCGACGCAGACCGTCTCCCAGAGCGCCAGCGCGCCCGCCGCGGCAGCGCCGGTGCTGAACCGCCAGCAGGCGCTCGCCGCCTCGCCGCGCATCCCGGTCGACACGCCTGCGCTGCAAGGCTCGATCACGGCCCAGGGCGGCCGCATCGACGACTTGTTCCTCAAGGAATACCGCGAGACGGAGGCGAAGAACTCGCCCCCCGTGGAGCTCTTCCGCCCCGCCGGGATGCAGCACGCCTGGTTCGCCGAGTTCGGCTGGACCGGCCAGAACCTCCCCGGCCTGCCCACCCGCGACACCGTCTGGACGGTCCAGCAGCCCGGCCCGCTGACGCCGGACCATCCCGTCGTCCTGACCTACACCTCGCCGCAGGGGCTGCTGTTCACGCGGACGATCTCCGTCGATAGCCGCTACATGTTCACCGTGAGCGACACGGTCGCGAACCTGGGCGCCGCGCCGGTGACCATCGCGGCCTACGGCTCCGTCCAGCGCCAGGGCCTGCCCGAGGAGCACACCAAGAGCCGCGTGGTGCACGAAGGCGCGGTCGGCGTATTCGACAACCAGCTCGCTTTGAAGAAGTACCCCGCCTGGAAGAAGGAGCATGAGGAGACCCACAGCTCCACGGGCGGCTGGCTCGGCATCACCGACAAGTACTGGCTGGCCTCGCTGATCCCCGACCAGCACGAGAAAATCTCGGGCCTCTTCCGCGTCACGCCCGCGCAGGGCATCGACATCTATGAGGCCAGCTACGCCGGCCAGCCGCACGTCATCGCTGCCGGCAAGCAGATCACCGTGACCTCACGGCTGTTCGCCGGGGCCAAGACGGTGCCGCTGCTGAAGGACTATGAGGCCAAGCTCGGCATCCCCCGCTTCGACCAGGCGGTGGACTGGGGGATGTTCTGGTTCATCACCCGGCCCTTCTTCCAGCTGCTGGAATTCTTCTACCACCTGGTCGGCAACTTCGGGATCGCGATCCTGCTGCTGACCGTGGTGGTCAAGCTCCTGTTCTTCCCGCTGGCGAACAAGAGCTACGAGTCCATCACCAAGATGAAGAAGATCCAGCCGAAGATCGAGGAGCTGAAGGCGCGCTACAAGGACGACGTCGCCAAACAGCAGCAGGAGATGATGCAGATCTACCAGCGGGAGAAGATCAATCCGCTGATGGGCTGTCTGCCGCTGGTGATCCAGATTCCGGTCTTCTACTCCCTCTACAAGGTGCTCAGCGTCACCATCGAGATGCGCCAGGCGCCCTTCTTCGGCTGGATCCGCGACCTGTCGGCGCGCGACCCGACGACCATGTGGAACCTGTTCGGCGCGATCCCGTGGGACCCGTCGCACGCGCCGCTTATCGGCGGCATGCTGGACGGGGGCCTGCACCTTGGCATCTGGCCGCTGCTGATGGGCTTCACCATGTGGCTGCAGCAGCAGATGAATCCGCCAGCGCCCGATCCCGTGCAGCAGCGGATGTTCCAGTTCTTCCCGCTGGTCTTCACCTTCATGCTGGCGCCGTTCGCGGCCGGGCTGGTGATCTACTGGACCTGGAACAACCTGCTCTCGATCCTGCAGCAGTGGGTCATCATGCGCCGCTTCCAGGTCGAGAACCCGATCGACAGCCTGCTGGCCCGGTTCGGCTCGAAGGCGGCGGGGTGAGCGAGGAGCCCTTCAGCGAAGACGAGATCGAAGCCGCGCGGGTCCTCTTCGCCCGGCCGGTCTCCTTCCTGATGGGCGCCGTTTCGATCGACGGCCTGCCGTCCGCCGACCTGCCGGAGGTCGCGTTCGCCGGCCGCTCCAACGTCGGCAAGTCGAGCCTGATCAACGCGCTGGTCGGCCAGAAGCACCTCGCCCGCGCCTCCAACGAGCCAGGCCGGACGCGGGAGGTGAACTTCTTCGTGCTGGATGACCGGCTGCGTCTGGTGGACCTGCCCGGCTACGGCTGGGCCAAGGCGTCGAAGGACACGGTCAAGAAGTTCCAGAATCTGGGCCGCGCCTATCTGCGGGGCCGGCCGAACCTCAAGCGGGTCTACCTGCTGATCGACGCCCGCCACGGCCTGAAGGCGGTCGACACCGAGGCGCTCGACGCGCTGGATCAGGCCGCCGTCTCCTATCAGATCGTGCTCACCAAGGCCGACAAGCTGAAGCCTTCGGAAGTCGCCGCTGTCACCGAACGGACGCTGAAGGCTGTCGCCAAGCGCCCCGCGGCCTTCCCGCGCGTGCTCGCGACCTCCTCCGAAAAGGGGAGCGGCATCCCCACCCTCCGCGCCGAAATCGCGGCGGCCTGCGCGGTCACTCAATAAAGCGTCATCCCACGGGCGGCCGAAGGCCGATCCGGGGGACCCAAGCGGCGTGGCAAGCCTGGCGCCTCGGCTTGGGTCACCCGGACTTCGCCGGGTGATGACGATTTAAGAGGTGGTCGCCGTCGCACGTGACAGCAGCCCCCGCCTCCGCTATCTGACCCGCGCCTTTTACCGGGGGAGCAGAGCCCTTGACCGACAACACCGAAGAGCGGGGTTGGGCGACGGCCCGGACCCTCGCCGAGGCCCTGCCCTACATCCAGATCTACGACCGCTCGACCGTGGTCATAAAGTACGGCGGCCACGCCATGGGCGAGGAGGAGGTCGCGCGCCAGTTCGCCGCCGACGCCGTGCTGCTGAAGCTGCTGGGCGTGCACCCGGTCGTCGTCCACGGCGGCGGCCCGCAGATCAGCGCCATGCTGGAGCGGGCGGGCGTGAAGTCGACCTTCGTCAACGGCCTGCGGGTGACCGACGCGCCGACGATGGAGGTCGCCGAGATGGTGCTGTCGGGCGCCATCAACAAGGAAATCGCCAACTGGATCACTCTGGCAGGGCGCGAGGCGGACGTGCGGGGCGTGGGCCTGTCGGGCAAGGACGCGCGGCTGATCACCGTCGAGAAGGCCACGCGCACGCAAAAAGACCCGAGCTCGAACCTGGAGCAGGCGATCGACCTCGGCTTCGTGGGCGAGCCGACCCACATCGACCCGCAGATCCTGCAGGCGTTGATCTACGCCGACCACGACTATGTGCCGGTCGTGGCGCCCATTGGCGTCGCCGAGGACGGCCAGACCTACAACATCAACGCCGACACCGTGGCGGGCGCGCTGGCCGGCGCGCTCAAGGCCAAGCGCATGCTGCTCCTGACCGACGTGCCGGGCGTGCTTGATGCGAACGGCGAACTGATCCGGCAGATGACGGTCGCCGAGGCGCGCGACGCCATCGCCAAGGGCGTGGCGACCGGCGGCATGATCCCCAAGCTGGAGACCGCCATCGCCGCGGTCGAGGCGGGCGTCGAGGCCGTAGTCATCCTCGATGGCCGCCGCCCGCACGCCATGCTGGTCGAGCTCTTCAGCGAACACGGGGCGGGCACCCTCATTCGGGCATGACCGCAGACCTAACCCACGTCGAGACCTGGCTGTTCGACCTCGACAACACCCTCTACCCCGCCGAGTCCGAGTTCATGGCGCTGGTCGAGGGTCGGATGACGGACTTCGTCGCCCGCGAGACCGGCCTGCCGAAGCCCGAGGCGCTGGCGTTGCAGAAGAAGTACCTGCACGAGCACGGCACGACGCTCGCCGGGCTGATGGCGATCCACGGCGTCGACCCGGAGCGCTTCCTGGAGGAGGTGCACGACGTCAGCCTCGACCGCATCCAGCCGGACGCCGCGCTGGTGGAGGGTCTCAAGCGCCTGCCGGGACGGCGGCTCGTCTTTACCAACGGCTCGGCGGCGCACGCGGAGCGCATCCTGGCGCACCTTGGCGTCGAGGACCTGTTCGAGGACGTCTTCCATATCGCCACGGCCGACTACATCCCAAAGCCCGCGCCCGCGACCTTCCAGCGCCTGGTCGAGCGCCACGCGGTGCCGCCGCGCGCGACGGCTTTCTTCGAAGACTCCGAGCGCAACCTGCGCCCCGCCGCCGAGCTTGGCATGACCACCGTACTGGTCGGCGCGCACGCGGCTGACAGCGCCGCCGAATTCGTCCACTACCGCACCCACGACCTGCCGGGCTTCCTCGCCTCGGCGAAGGTCAGGAGCCACGACGCATGACGACCATCTCCCCCGACGACCTGAAGCTCGAGATCGAGGCCGCCTGGGAGGCGCGCGACGGCGTCTCCACCGCCACCACCGGCCCGGTGCGCACGGCCGTGGAAGAGACTATCCGCCTGCTGGACGCCGGCCAGGTCCGCGTGGCCGAGAAGGTGGGCGACGCGTGGGTCGTCAACCAGTGGGCCAAGAAGGCCGTGCTGCTGTCCTTCCGCCTGGCGCCGAACGCGCTGATGCACTCCGGCGGCGGCGTGGGGCCGTGGTGGGACAAGGTCCCCTCCAAGTTCGACGGCTGGGGCGCCGATCAGTTCGAGACCGGGGGCTTTCGCGCCGTGCCGGGTTCGATCGTGCGGCGCGGCGCCTACATCGGCCGCAACGTCGTGCTGATGCCCTCGTTCGTGAACATCGGCGCTTACGTCGACGACGGCTCGATGGTGGACGGTTGGGCGACGGTCGGCTCCTGCGCCCAGATCGGCAAGAACGTCCACATCTCCGGCGGCGCGGGCATCGGCGGGGTGCTGGAGCCGCTGCAGGCCAACCCGACCATCATCGAGGACGACTGCTTCATCGGCGCCCGCTCCGAGGTCGCCGAGGGCGTCATCGTCGGCCAGGGCTCGGTGCTATCGATGGGCGTCTTCCTGACCGCCTCGACCACCATCATCGACCGCAAGACCGGCGAGCGCTTCCGGGGCAAAGTGCCGCCGTATTCCGTCGTCGTGCCGGGCTCGATGCCGAGCGCCCACGAAGGCGGCCCGAACCTCTACTGCGCCGTCATCGTCAAGACCGTCGACGCCCAGACCCGCTCCAAGACCTCGATCAACGAGCTGCTGCGCGACTAGCTGTGCTATGGCGGCTCCCATGAGCTTTCCCGTGGACCCCGTTGCGCTCGCCCAGGCGCTGATCCGCCGCCCGTCGGTCACCCCGGCGGACGAGGGCGCGATGGACGTACTCCAGCGCGAACTGGAGGCGCTCGGGTTTGCTTGCCGGCGGATGAGGTTCGGCGAGATCGAGAACCTCTACGCGCGGCGCGGGACGGCGCGGCCGAACTTCTGCTTTGCCGGCCACACCGACGTGGTGCCCGTGGGCGACGAAGCCGCCTGGGCGCGGGGGCCGTTCGAGGCGGAGATCCACGACGGCATGCTGCACGGCCGCGGCGCGGTGGACATGAAGAGCGCCATCGCGGCGTTCGTGGCGGCGGTTTCGGCGGTGGACGCGCCGAACGGCTCGATCAGCTTCCTCATCACCGGCGACGAGGAAGGCATGGCGCAGGATGGCACCAAGAAGGTCGTCGAGGCGCTGGCGGAGGATGGCGAGGTCATCGATCACTGCATCGTCGGCGAACCCACCTCTGCGGCGCGCCTTGGCGACATGATCAAGATCGGCCGCCGGGGCTCGATCAACGCCTGGATCACGGTCGAGGGCCGCCAAGGCCACGTCGCCTATCCGCAGAAGGCGGCCAACCCGATCCCGGTGCTGGTGAACCTTCTGGCGCGCTTGCAGTCGCGCGTGCTGGACGAAGGCTACGACGGTTTCCAGCCTTCTAACCTCGAGGTCACCACCGTCGACGTGGGTAACACCGCCACCAACGTCATCCCGGCCACGGCCAAGGCCCGGCTGAACATCCGCTTCAACCCCGCCCACAGGGGCGCCGACCTCGCCCAATGGATCGAGGACGAATGTCGAGCGGCCGGGAAGGGCTTCGACGGCCGCGTCGAGCTGAAGACTCTGATCAGCGGCGAGGCCTTCCTGACCGAACGCGGCGACTTCACCGATGTGGTCGCCGGAGCGGTCGAGGAGGCGCTGGGCATCGCGCCTGAGCTCTCCACCAGCGGCGGCACCTCCGACGCCCGCTTCATCCGCGCTCTATGTCCGGTCGTGGAGTTCGGCCTGGTCGGGACGACCATGCATGCCGTCGACGAGCGCACGCCGGTCGCGGAGGTAGAGGCGCTGGCCGGAGCCTATCAGCGCATTATCGAGCGGTATTTCGAACGGTTTGGAAGTTAGGCTCTTCCCCCACGCATGTGGGGGAAGTGGCCCGACAGCGATAGCTGGAGGGTCGATGGGGGAGTTTTGACTCTTGCTTTTCTACTCCCCCAACGAGCCTCGCCTTCGGCTTCGGCCCACTTCCCCCACACGCGTGGGGGAAGGGCGTGCTCAGTACCTCACGCCCGTGAAAAAGAGCCCGTCGGCCGGAGCCACCGGTCCACAAGCGGTGCGGTCACGGGCTTCCAACGCCGCGACCAGGTCGGCCTTGGTCCAACGGCCCACGCCCACTTCCGCGAGGCTCCCCGTCATCGAACGCACCTGCCGATGCAGGAACGAGCGCGAGGCGAACTCCAGCAGCACGTACTCTCCCTCGCGCCAGACCCGCGCCCGATCCAGCGTCTTCACGGGCGACTTCGCCTGGCAGCCGATGTCGCGGAAGGTGGTGAAGTCGTGTTTGCCGACCAGCGCCTGCGCGGCCTCGTGCATGGCGGCTTCGTCCAGCGGCTTCTTCACGTGCCAGACGCGGCCCTGGTCGAGCGCCGGCGGACTGCGCCGGTTCAGGATGCGGTAGAGGTAGCGTCGCTCCTTCGCCGAAAACCGCGCGTGCCAGTCGCCGCCGGGGATGTCGACCTCCAGAATCGCGATCGGCTCGGGCACGAGGTGGGCGTTCAGCGCGTCGCGGACGACCGATGGCTTCCAGTCCTTCTCCAGATCGACATGGACCACCGCGCCGGTCGCATGGACTCCAGTGTCGGTGCGGCCGGCGGCTTGCAGGCGCACGCTCTCGCCGCAGAATGCCTTCACGGCGCGCTCGATCGACTCCTGCACCGTCGGCTGGTCGCCCTGGGCCTGGTAGCCCTTGTAGGGCCGGCCGTCGTACTCGACGAGAAGGCGGTAGCGCGGCATCAGCTGAGCCGCATGCCCGGCGCCAGCGGAAAGCCGCGCAGGAAGTCGGCGGCATCCTGCGGGCCGCGCCCCTCGCGTTGGGCGCGCAGGATACGCACCGAACCTTCGCCGCAGCCGATCAGGAACTGCTCGTCCAGCACCTCGCCGGCCGGGCCGTGGAGCTCGCCCGCCTGCGAGAGCAGGGCCTTTACGCGGACCGGTCCGCGCTCGGTGGCGACCTCGAACCAGGCGCCGGGATAGGGCGACAGCCCGCGGATCTGGCGATCCACCTCGTGGGCCGTCTTTGACCAGTCGATGTGAGCCTCTTCGGGCTTGATCTTCTTCGCGTAGGTGACGCCTTCGCGCGGCTGAGGCGTCTCGGTGGCCGTACCCTCCTCAACGTCCTGCATCGCCTCGACCAACAGGCGCGCGCCGATCTCGGCCAGGCGGTCGTGCAGGGTCTGGGCGGTGTCGAGGGCGTCGATTCGGGTGGTCTCGGAGAGCACCACCGGGCCTTCGTCCAGGCCCTCGCTCATGCGCATGATGTTGACGCCGGTCATATGGTCGCCGGCCATGATGGCGCGCTGGATCGGCGCCGCGCCCCGCCATCTCGGCAAGAGCGAGGCGTGCAGGTTGTAGCAGCCGTAGGCCGGGGCGGTCAGAATCTCGCGCACCAGGATTTGGCCGAACGCGACGACCACGGCGGCTTCCAGCCCCAGCATGCGGAAGTGCTCGATCTCGGCGGGGTCCTTCATGGAGGCGGGCGTGCGGACGGTCAGGCCCTGCGCCTCGGCGAAGGCATGCACCGGGGACGGCTGCAGCGCCTGGCCCCGGCCGCGCGGCTTCGGCGGCTGGGAATAGACGCAGGCGATCTCGTGCCCGGCCTCCATCAGGGCCTTGAGGCTCGGGACGGCGAAGTCGGGTGTGCCCAGAAACGCTAGTCGCATGCGCGCGGTTTACCGGGGGAAAGCCGCGCGGGAAAGCGCGGGAACCTTTGCCGTGAAAGGCTCGTTTCCAGCCGGCCAGGGAGGTGGCTGCATGAAATCCATGACCCTCGTCGCACTTGCAGCCGCCGCTCTGGCGCTGGGCGCCTGCAAGGACAAGGCCAGCGACCTGCAGAATAATGTCGAGAAGGCCAGCGCGGACATCAAGGACCGCGTGTCGCAGGACACAGACGTGAAGGAAGCCGGTCAGGCGCTGAAGAACGCCGCCAAGGACAGCGGCAAGGGCGTGAAGGCCGTGGTCGCTGCGGCCAAGGACGCCGCCGACAACAAGGACAACACTCCCTAATCAGCTCATTCCCGCGAAAGCGGGGACCCAGGCTTTTTATGCCGGCCTCGGCGCTTGACGAGAAAAACACCTGGGTCCCCGCTTTCGCGGGGATGAGCGGGGTTCTTTAAGCCGCTTTGGCCGCCTTCTTGACGGTCTTGACCGCCCGCTCGCGCTTGAGCCGCGACAGGTGGTCGATGAACAGGACCCCTTCGAGGTGGTCCATCTCGTGCTGGATGCAGACGGCATAGAGGCCCTCGGCCTCTTCCTCGATCTCAACGCCGTCGCGGTTCAGGTAGCGGATGCGCACGCGGGCGGGGCGTTCGACCTCGTCGAAGATCTCCGGCACCGACAGGCAACCCTCCTCGTAGGGGATGGTCTCTTCGGAAGCCCAGAGGATCTCGGGGTTCACGAAGTAGCGCGGCTCCTTCACGCCCTCCTCGCGGGAGAGGTCCATGACGATCACCCGCTTGGGCACGCCGACCTGGATGGCGGCCAGCCCGATGCCGGGGGCCGCGTACATCGTCTCCAGCATGTCGTCCATCAGCGCGCGCAGCTCGTCGTCCACCGCCTCCACCGGAAGGGACTTCTGCTTCAGCACCGGCGTCGCGTCGGCGACGGTCAGGATGGGACGAACAGCCATGCGCGGGAGGTAGGGTCCGGGGCTTTGGAGGTCAAGGCTGGGCCGCTGTGCGTGGTTCGACACGCCCCTTTCGGGGCTGCTCACGACGAACTCTGAATCCGTCATCCTGAGCAGCCCGCGCAGCGGGCGTGTCGAAGGACGCAGGTCCTCTCACCCCGCATTCGCGGGGAGCTCCCCCGGTGGGGGGCCATCCTCCACCACCGCCAGCTTGGCCAGCGGCCGCACGCCCGTCTCGACCGTCGTCAGCTCCTCCAGCTTCTTGCCCTCATGCTCGACCTTCAGGTCCTCGAAGCGGCGGGCCTGGCTCATCACCTGGGTCTCCAGCGAGCCGACGAACTGGTTGTAGCGGGCGACCGCCGCTTCCAGCGCCTTACCGACGGAGCTGGCGTGCCCGCCCATCACCGACAGGCGCTTGTAGAGCTCGCGGCCGAGGTCGGCGATCTTGGCCGAGTTCAGCGCCTGCTTCTCCACCCGCCAGCCGTAGGCCACCGCCTTGCACAGCGCGAAAAGGGTCGTCGGCGTGACCAGGATGACCTTCTTGTCCATCGCCTCGGTCATCAGCTCCGGGGCGCGGTCGAGCGCGGCGGCCAGGAAGCCGTCGCCGGGGACGAACATGGCCACGAAGTCGGGCGAGGCGTCGAACTGGTCCCAGTAGGCCTTTTGCGACAGCCCCTGGATGTGGCCGCGCACGCTCTGGGCGTGACGGGAGAAGCCGGCCTCGCGGGCGGCCTCATCGCTGGCCTCCTGAGCCTCAAGGAAGGCGTTCAGCGAGCACTTGGCGTCGATGACGAACACCCCGCCGCCCGGCAGGCGCACGACCACGTCGGGGCGGCGGCGGCCTTCGTCGGTGTCGGTGGAGGCCTGTTCCTCGAAGTCGATCTTCGCGACGAGGCCGGCCATCTCCAGCACGTTGCGCAGCATCTGCTCGCCCCAGCGGCCCTGGACGCCCGCGCCCCGACGCAGCGCGGCCGAGAGCTTGCGCGCCTCGGCCTGCGTCTCGACCGACGCCTGCATCAAGGCCGCGATCTGCTGCTTGAGACCGCCCTGCTCCTCGGCGCGGGTCTTTTCGATGGCCTGCACCTGCTGCTCGAACTTAGCGAGCGTCTCGGCGACGGGCTTCAGCTGCGCCTCGAGCCGGGCCTGCGCCAGCTGTTCGCGGTTCTTGAAGCTCTCGTCGGCGCGCTTGACCAGCTCTTCGGCCACCGCGCTGGCGGACTGGGCGGCCTGCGCCTTCAGATACTCCGCCATGGTCTCGCGGGCGTCTTCCTGCAGCCGCAGCTTCTCCTCCAACACGCGTGTCGTGCCGCGCTCGCGCAGCCACAAAACCAGCGCGCCCACGAAGGCGAGGCCGAGGACGACAGCGATCAGCTCCGACATGGCGGGACCCGAAAAGTTCATGCTACGTTCTCCACTTAGCCGGAGTCGGAGAGAAATGCCATGGAGCAGCGCGTCTCGTTGATCACCCTGGGCGTGTCGGACCTCGCCCGGTCGCGGCGCTTCTATGTGGAGGGCCTCGGCTGGGCGCCGGCGATGGAGGTCGAGGGCGAGGTCGTCTTCTTTAATGTGGGACCGGGGCTGGTGGTGGGCCTGTTCACCGGGCTTGCGGAAGACGCCGGCGTCGAACGCGAGGCCGGCGGGCTGTCGTCCATCGCCGTGAACATGCGCGACAAGGCCGAGGTCGACGCCGTGCTGGCCGAGGCGCACGCGGCGGGCGGCGTCATCACCAAACCCGCCCGCGACACCGACTGGGGCGGCCGCTCCGGCTACTTCGCCGACCCGGACGGGCATCTCTGGGAGATCGCCTGGAACCCGTTCTGGCCGGTGGATGAGGCGGGGCGGGTGCAGATTCCGGCGCAGTAGGTCTTCCCCCTCTGGGGGAAGTACCGGCGAAGCCGGGGATGGGGGCAGCTGACTCGCCCCCTCAGTCGGCTTCGCCGACAGCTCCCCCAGAGGGGGAGCACCTTGCGCGCTACGCCGGCCGCCGGGCCCTCAGCGCCTGCGCGATCGTCCCGTCATCCAGCCAGTCCAGCTCCCCGCCCACGGGCACGCCGCGGGCGAGCATGGTCACCGTCACGTTCGAGTGGGCGAGGCGCTCGGCGAGGTAGTGGGCGGTGGTCTGGCCGTCGACCGTGGCCGGCAGCGCGAGGATGACTTCGTGGACCTCGCCGGAGTTCACCCGGGCCAGCAGCTCATTGATCCGCAGCGATTGCGGGCCGACGCCGTCGAGCGCCGACAGGAGCCCGCCCAGCACATGGTAGCGCCCCCGGAAGGCGCCGCCCCGCTCCATGGCCCAGAGCGCGCCGACCTCCTCCACCACCAGCAGCAGGGTCGCGTCGCGGTGCGGGTCGGCGCAGATGGTGCAGGGGTCCGTGGTGTCGAGCGAGCCGCAGATGGAGCAGGTCTTCACCCGATCACGAGCCTCGGCCAACGCCTCCGTCAGCGGGTTGAGCAGCTGGTCGCGCCGCTTCATCAGCGCCAGCGCCGCGCGCCGCGCCGAACGCGGGCCGAGCCCCGGGAGCTTTGACAACAGCCCGATCAGCCGCTCGATCTCGGGTCCGGCGGAGGATGCCACGCGCTAGAACTTGAGGCCCGGAATGTTCATTCCGGCCATCGGGCCGGCGGCCTCCGCCATGAGGGACTGTTGCTGCGCCTCGATCTGGCGGCGCGCGTCGGCGTGGGCGGCGACGATCAGGTCGGCCAGGGTCTCGGCGTCCTCCGGGTCGATGACGTCGGGGTCGATCTCCACGCGCGAGAGGGCGTTGGTTCCGCTCATGGTGACCTTCACCGCGCCGCCGCCGGCCGAACCGACAACGGTCAGGGCGGCGATTTTTTCCTGCGCCTCGGCGAGCTTGGCCTGCATCGCCTGCGCCTGCTTCATGATCGAGCCAAGGTCTTTCATCGTGAACTCCAAAAACTCGTCATCCCGGACGGCCGTAGGTCG
>JBLNCT010000068.1:0-103100 GCA_050260915.1 Parcubacteria group bacterium | reverse complement strand
AGGTCGCCGTGAGGCTGGCCGGCGCCTGGACCAAGCGCGACGGCTACGACACCAACCAGATCACCGGCAACCGCATCGACGGCCGCGACCTTTGGTCAACACGCCTGTCGCTGCGGGTCCGGCCGACGGACCGGATCGACGTCAATCTGATCTGGGAACACTTCCAGGAAGACGACGACCGCCTGCGGTCAGGTAAGCAGCTCTGCAAACGGCACCTCCCAGCAAAGATTGGTGGGGTGACGGTGAACTACGACAATTTCACGCCGCCGGGCACGGTTAACGGAACCATGTATCAGGAGTATTTTAGCCAGGGGTGCGAAGCGGCATCTCTCTATTCGCCGGACTCATTCCAGACGCCGGTTGGCCTGAGGCTCCCCTACTATGGGCCGCTTAGGGGCTTGGGCCTTCCAATACCCACGGTGCAGACTCCGAGCGGGCCTATGTACCTCGACCCGTATGAAAGTACGACGCAGTCGCGCAATCTTCGTGTAGTCGAGTCCACCGTGGACCCAAAATATCGCGCCGAAAACGATACCGTGCAACTACAAGCGCGCTTCGACCTGACCGACGGCCTCTCGCTTACATCCGAAACCGCCCATCTCACTGACGACGTCTTTTCCACAGAAGATTATAATCGGTTCAATACGAGAGGCGGGATATTCACTGGCCAGGCGACGGTTTACGGGTCTGTCGATCGGTATATCGCCGACGGGATCTTGAGCGAAAATGGGACATTCTGCGATCCGCAGGTCGGGTGCGCCAACCGCCTGGTCGTGGTTGATGATTCAACGGCCAAGTCGCGGCAGTTCAGCCAGGAGTTGCGGCTGTCCTCTGATTTCGATGGGCCATTCAACTTCAATGTCGGCGCAAACTTCCTGCGCTACGACACAGAGGACAAATATTACGTATTCGCAAACACATTAACTTTGACGGCAATAATTCAACCTTATGCGCATAACCCGCCATCCAATACATACATTCCCGGGGTCAGCGATAATAGCGGATGTCTGCCTCAGGGGTTCGGGCCGCCGAACGTAAATGTAATCGCGGACGTCCTCTGGTGCGTGTACACGGATCCCAACCCAATCAGTAGCCTCAATGATCTCGGGCACAACTATTTTCTGAGCAAGAACCCGTACAAGCTGATATCCTACGCAGCCTTTGGAGAGATTTACTACAAGTTCGCGGACAACCTGAAACTGACGACAGGTTTGCGTTGGACCGTTGATAAGAAAGAAGCGCCCAGAATACCGAGTTGGATATTCGCGGCGAACTCGGCCGGTTATCCCGTGGCGGAGGTTGTTCGTCAGGAGTGGCGTGAACCGACCGGCCGTTTGGCGCTTGACTGGAAGCCGCGACTTGGGTTCACAAATGAGACCCTCGTTTATGCGTCCTACGCCCGCGGCTACAAGGCCGGCGGGGCGAATCCTCCGCCCGCCGGCCTTGTCATGTATGGGTTTCTAAATTTCCCCAGCGACGTGGGGCCGCTGATCCAGCAGCATGCCGCGACCATGCCTCGGACGTTCGACCCCGAGTTCGTCAACGCCTACGAGATCGGTACGAAGAATACGCTCCTTGACGACGAGATGACGCTGAATCTTTCCGCCTTTTACTACGACTACAAAGGCTATCAGATTTCCCAGATCGTCAATCGCGCGGCAGTCAACCTTAACTTCGACGCGAAGGTGTGGGGACTTGAGCTGGAAGCCAACTGGCATCCTGCGGAGAACTTCGCTCTCGGGTTCAAGGGCGGGTACGAAAAAACCCGGATGGCGGACGGCTCCCGCGCGGTCGACATGATCGACCGCACCGCCGGGAATCCGAATTGGTATGTCACTGGGCCGTTACCAACCTTCGCAGCGAACTGCGTCCTCCCCACCTACACGGTCGTTTCGCCTGATGGCGTGCTCGGCGTTCAGGGCGGCGCAAGCGGGGGAGGCCTGGGTCCCTGCGAACTCGCCTACGTCATGGGGCAGGATCCCGCCCAGTATTTCACGTACCCGGGCTACCCCGGGTTCAGCGCTCAGGACCACCCAGAGATCAATGGGGGCGCAGGCTTCTACAAGGATCTCTCGGGCAACGAACTCCCGAATGCGCCGCACTTCACGGCCACATTGACCGCGGATTACACGGTGGCTTTGCCTAACGATTGGCTGATGACGCTACACAGCGACGCCTACTATCAGTCGGAAGCCTGGACGCGCGTATTCAACACGCCTGGCTACGACAAGCTAAAGGCCTACACCAACGTGAACCTGGCCGCGATCTTCAGCAATGACGCCGCCGGCTGGAAGGCGATGGCCTATGTGAAGAACGTCTTCAATCACGACAGCATCACCGGAGCCTTCCTGAATTCCGACGACACCGGACTGACCACGAACGTGTTCCTCAATGAGCCGCGTCTGTACGGGCTAAGGGTCACCAAAGAGTTCAGCGGCGGTCCATGGTGGACCGGCGCCAATCCCGATCACACCGGCCCGTACCCGCTGACGGTGGAGGTCTCAGGAAGTGTCGAGCGGCATTCGCGACCGCAGGCGGTTGTTCCGGGCTTCGCCTCCCAATTTCCGTCCGGACTGAACACGATCGCCGAGGTTCAGCAACGTCGCCTGGATTGGGGGGGCGGGCGAGAGCTCAAGCTCACCTATCAGCCGGCGGGATCGGGTTGGCAGGTCATTGCGGATGTTCGTCGCGGACGGGCGAATAGCGGAACCGCACGGCTGCACTCAGCGGAACATGCCGGTTCGCCTCGATGCGGGTTCCCGTCAACCGGGCCCTTTGGGCCGCTGGCGCAGCTCCTTTGCGATCCTGCGAGTCCGTTTTTCATCCGGGTCGCTCTCCAAGATCCGTTGAACTTCAGCGATGTCTCTTCTGTCTCGAAGGATGAGCAGACGATCGCGGACATTTCGGCACGCCGATCGATAATGCCTGGCATCGTGTCTTCGTCCGTGGGCATCCGCTACGCGGAGTTCAGCTCAGCAAGTCGATCGAGCATGAGGGGCTCGCCCAACTGGAACGTCCCAGACGGCTGGTTCGTCTACCCGTCGAGCGTCGATAGGTATTCGGGACTGTTGTCAGCCGACCGAAGATTCAAGGGAGCCGGTCCAATTGTCTCCTTAGACGGCGTGTTGCCCATCCTGGGAGGAGCGGACAGCGGGCAAATCGCCTTGGATTGGGCGGCGAGAGGCGGAGCGTTGTTTGGCGAGCAAAAGACTGCGGTTGAAGGCCAGGAAACCCTGACCAGTTATCAGGGGCCTTTCACTCTCTTTGGCTACCCGTTCGACGGTCCGCCGCAAGCGGGTGCTCCGATTGTGTCCCGTCTCAGCGCTCCGCCGCGGTCCAAATCCGTCACCGTCCCGCTCGTCGACCTCTCCCTCGGCCTTTCGTACGAAATCCAGCGCCTCAAGCTCTCCACCGGCTACCGCTGGGAGCGCTACTTCAACGCCATCGACGGCGGCTATGCCGAGCACAAGTCCTACGACCGCACCATCGACGGGCCGTACTTCAAGATCGCCGTCGGGTTCGGCGGCTGACGCAGCAAAGTCCGGCTTCGGTCCCCTCTGAACCGGATCCACTTGAGGCGGCAGGTCCCCCTGCCGCCTTTTCTTTGTCCGAAAGCGAGACATGCCGACTGGAGACATTCGGCGACACTCGTCCCTCCGCACGCCGGGTTTATCCCCGCCGCCGTGGTGGGCCGCACAATAGGTGGATGACCCGCCGTTTCCCCCCGCTCGCCGCCTGCACACCAGCCCCAACGCGCCGGCTACCCCACGTGCGCGTGCCTCCGCACGCCTGCGTCCGTCCCCGCATCCCCGCCCGCGCGGGGGCGCCGGAGACTCTCGCCCAACGGTTTGCGCCGAGACGTCCTTCGTGTCGTTTAAGGGGGTGACTGCGCACGGGCCTCCGCGAGTTTGCCCTGGCGCAATGTCGAAAGCCGCCGCGCGCGCGATCAGGGGGCTTGTCCAGAGGAGGGTCATGGTGACGACGACCGCAGAATCCATCCGCCGCTACACGGGTCCTGCCCTGTTTAGCTTCGGCTTCAGGCCGTTCTTTCTGTTCGCCTCGATCTGGTCGGCGATGGCGGTTCCGATCTGGGTCGGCGCGCTCCTGGGCGGCAGCGGGGTCGTGGGGCGCGACTGGCACGTCCACGAGATGCTGTTCGGCTACCTGGGCGGCGTCGTGGCGGGCTTTCTGCTGACAGCGGTCCCGAACTGGACAGGGCGGCTGCCGGTGACCGGTTGGCGGCTTGCGGGACTGTTCGGGCTTTGGCTGGCGGGGCGGGTCGTGAGCCTGGCGCCCTTCGTGCCCCCGGCGCTTGCGGCGGTGGTGGACAGCGCCTTCTTCGTCGTGTTCGCCGCCGTCGTCTGGCGCGAGGTGATCGCGGGCAAGAACCGTCGCAACCTCCCCGTCTGCGCCATGGTGAGCCTGCTGGCGGTGGCTGACGTCGCCTTCCAGCTGCGCGGCGTGGTCCCGAGCGCCGGGCCCGTGGCCGAGCGGGGCGCCCTCGCGGTCGCCGCGGGCCTGATCTGCCTGATCGGCGGGCGCATCGTGCCGAGCTTCACCCAGAACTGGCTGGCGGCTCGACGCATCGCGCCCGGTCCTGTCGCCTTCAACCGCTTCGACCAGGTGGTGCTGACGGTCACCGGCGCCGCCCTGGCGAGCTGGGTTGTCGTGGGCGACGCCGGCTGGGTCGGCATCCTGCTGGTCGCGGCAGGCCTGGCGAACGCCGCGCGGCTCGCCCGGTGGAGAGGCTGGAAGGCCGCCGCCGAACCGCTCGTCTGGATCCTGCACGCAGGCTACCTCTGGGTGGCGGTGGGACTCCTGCTGCTGGGCGCGGCGCTGATCGTCCCCACGACGGTCCCCCGGACAGCGGGCGTGCACGGCCTCACGGCCGGCGCGATCGGAGTCATGACCCTGGCGGTAATGACGCGGGCGACCCTTGGACATACCGGTCGAGACCGGATTGCCGACCGGGCGACCCTGCTGATCTACCTGGCGGTCATCCTCGGCGCCGCGATCCGTGTCGCCGCACCCTTTGCGGGCGCCTGGACATCGACCCTGCTGATCGTCTCCGCCACCCTCTGGAGCCTGGCCTTCACCGGCTTTGCGTTGCGCTACGGTCCGATGCTCGCCACGCCCAGGCGCGCGGCCTGACAGTTCGAGCGGCGCAAGGCGATCATTCGCCGGTGAACCTCGGCGGACGCTTCTCGAGAAAGGCCGCGACGCCCTCCTTGAAGTCGGCGCTGGCGAAGGACTCGCGGATCAGCGGCAGGGAGGCGGCGAACGCCTCGCCGTAGTCCTGACGCCCCAGGTCGCGGATCTGCTTCTTGATGATGCGCACCGAGCGCGGCGAGGTGTTCCGCGCCAGGTCGCGGGCATAGGCCATCACCTCATCCAGAAGGGTATCGGCCGGGAAGAGGCCGGTGACGAGCCCCCGGCGCTCGGCTTCCTCGGCGGTGACCCGCCTGCCGGACAGCAGCATCTCGGTCGCGGCCGCGGTCCCGATCGCCTGCGCAAGGAGCCACGGCAGCCCAAGCTCGGCCACCAGCCCGCGTCGCGTGAAGCCGGCCATGAAGGAGGCGGCCGGGCTCGCAAAGCGGATGTCGCAGTTCATGGCCAGCAGCAGGCCCGCACCCATCGCCACGCCGTTCACCGCCGCGATCACCGGGACCTCAAGCGCCTTGGCCGCACCGTAGCGGGTGCGGAGCTCCGGCGGGGCCTCGAAAACATCGAAGATCGGGTCACCCCCGGCGGCGGAGCCCAGTTCGGAGGCCTCGCGCTGTTCGGTCAGTTTGTTCAGCTTCTCCATGTCCGCCCCGGCGCAGAACGCCCGCCCCGCGCCGGTGACGACCACGGCGCGGACCGACTTGTCCCTGTGGACGGCCACCCAGGCGCGGTCGAGCTGGCTACCCAGCTCTTCACCCACCGCATTCATGCGCTCCGGGCGGTTGAGCGTGATCAGCGCCACCCCGTCGCGGACGTCCAGCTTCACGTACTCGCCCATGGATTCCTCATCGGCGCCCGGCCGCTTCACGCGATTGATATAGACAACGTAGTTATCTAATAGCCCTCTATACGTCCACCTGCGGCGGGTTGGGACGAAGAGGGAGGGCCGGGCGGTGGCGCTCGATTACGACTACCTGATGAGCCTGCCGCCAATCGAGACGCGGCATGTCTTCAGGGTCCGCGACACCATCCTTTATGCCTTGGGCGTCGGGGCCGGGCTCGACGCGCCGACCGATCCGCATGAGCTGCAGTTCGTCTATGAGGAAGGGCTGAAGGCGCTGCCGACCATGGCGGTGGTCCTGGCCTATCCCGGCTTCTGGGCAAAGGACCCGAAATACGGGCTCGACTGGCGCAGGGTGCTGCATGGCGAACAGTCGATCGAGCTGCATCGTCCCTTGCCCGTGGCCGGGGAGCTGCGGGGCCTGACCACCATCGACGCAATCTTCGACAAGGGCGCCGACAAGGGCGCCGTGCTCTATTCCAGCCGCCGGATCGAGGATGTGGCGAGCGGCGAACTTGTCGCCACCGTGCGCCAGTCCTCGTTCCTGCGCGGCGACGGCGGCTTCGGCGGCCGGTCGGAGGGGGCGCCCAAGCCGCATCCGATCCCGGAGCGCGCGCCGGACATGGTCTTGCAGATGAAGACGCGTCCGGAGCAGGCGCTGATCTACCGCCTGTCAGGCGACTACAACCCCTTGCACATCGACCCGGAGGTCGCCCGCCAGGCGGGCTTTGGCGCGCCTATCCTGCACGGGTTGGCCAGCTATGGCGTGGCCGGCCGGGCCGTCCTTCGGGCGCTTACGGGCGGCGATCCGGGCCGTCTTCGCCGTTACGACGTGCGCTTTTCCAGCCCTGTCTTTCCTGGCGAAACGCTGGAGGTCGCGCTTTGGCGTGAAGGTCCGGGGCGGGGCGCGCTGGCGGCCCGCGTGGTCGAGCGGGACGTGCGGGTGCTGCAGAACGGCTACGTGGAATTTTCGGAGTAGAGGATGGATCGCGAGACCCTCGAACAGTTCAGACAGACGATCCGCCGCTACGCGCGCGAACGGCTCGTCCCCCTCGAGGCCAAGGTGGCGGAGGAGGATCGCATCCCGGACGAGGTTCTGCGCGAATTCCGCGAAATGGGTCTCTACGGCCTTACCATTCCGGAGGAATATGGCGGCCTCGGCCTGACGATCGCGGACGAAATCGAGGTCGTCATGGAGCTGACCTGGGCCTCGGCCGCCTTCCGTTCGGCGCTGGGGATCAACTTCGGAGTCGGCTCCCAAGGTCTCGTCATGGACGGCGCTGAGGAGCAGAAACGTGAGTGGCTGCCGCGACTGGCCGCCGGCGCGGTCGCCAGCTTCGCCTTGACGGAGCCGGGGTCGGGCTCGGACAGCGCTGGCCTGATCACCCGGGCGGTGCGCGACGGCGACCATTATGTCCTGAACGGAACCAAGCGTTTCATCACCAACGCCCCGATCGCCGACCTGATTACGGTGATGGCGCGCACCCATCCCGAGCGCCTGCCCAAGAACGCCCATGTCACGGCCTTCCTGGTGCCCGCCGACACCCCGGGCGTTCGCATTGGGCCAAAGGACCGCAAGATGGGCCAGGCCGGCGCCTGGTCGGCGGACGTCCATCTGGAGGACGTGCGTGTGCCCGCGTCCGCCGTCCTCGGAGGGGTCGAGGGGCGAGGCTTCGCCACGGCCATGAAGGTGCTCGACCGCGGCCGGCTGCACATCAGCGCGGTTTGCGTGGGCCAGGCCCAGCGGATTCTCCATGAAGCCCTCACCTACGCCCGCCAGCGGGAGCAGTTCGGTCAACCGATCGCCGAGTTTCAGCTGATCCAGGCGATGCTGGCGGACAGCCAGGCGGATATCTACGCCGCCAAATGCATGCTGCGGGACGCCGCGCGCCGCTACGTCGCGGGGAAGAAAGTCTCCCTGCAGGCGTCCTGCTGCAAGATGTTCGCCGCCGAGATGGTCGGCCGCATCGCCGACCGGGCGGTGCAGATCCACGGGGGCGCAGGCTACATGCGCGACAGCCCCGTCGAGCGCCTCTACCGCGACGTGCGGCTGTTCCGCATCTACGAGGGAACCACGCAGATCCAGCAGTTGGTCATTGCCCGCGAAATGCTTCGCGAGGCGGCTGCCTGACCGCGGTCCATCTCACCGCCCGCCCGCCGGCAGGCTCGGCCCGGGCCCCGCTGGCGGCCTGGCCCTACGCTCTAGCGTCCCGAGGCCCCGTTTCCGCGTCCCACCACCAGCGCCAGCAGGCCCGCGCCCGCCGTCACGACGGCGAGCAGGGCGAAGGCGTCGCCGAACGCGAGCGTGGCCGCATCCCGCTGAAGCACGTTGTGCAACATCTTCAGAGCCGCCCGTGTCGGCTCCGCTACCCCCCGCGTTTCCAGGCGCGCCGACAGCCCCGACAGCATCTGCAGGCCGCCCGGGTCGGTGTAGCTGAGCCTGGAGGTGATTTCCTGGAAGTGCACGACCTGCTGCTGCGCGAGCGTGGATGACAGCACCGCCAGGCCGATGGCGCCGCCGGTCATCCGCGACAGGTTCATCAAGCCCGAGCCGCTCTTGACGAGCGAAGGGGGCAGGGTGGCCATGGTCACGTTCTGCACGCCGACGATAGCTGTGATGACGCCCAGGCTTCGCAGCATCTGAACCAGCGCGAACTCCCAAAAACCCCACTGAGGCGTCACGGCATGGCCGAGCCACAGCCCGTAGCCGGAAACCATGTACCCGAGGAAGATCACCAACCGCGGGTCGGCTGACTTGAAGACGAACAGCCTCAGCACCGGCCCGCACAGGAACATGGTTGCGCCTGAGACGATCATGGTCAGGCCGATCTGCGAAGCCGTGTAGTGTCGGATGCGGGCCAGAAACAGCGGGAGAAGAAACGTCGAGCCGAACAATCCCATGCCCGAGACCATCGTCAGCAGGATGCCCACCGAGAAATTGCGGTCCCGAAACGCCCGAAGCTCGACGATGGGACGATGATAGGTGAGCTGCCGCCAGACAAAGGCGCCGCCCGCAATGGCGCCGAAGACGGTCAGCCACAGGATCAGGTCGTCCTGAAACCAGCCGTCCTTGGGTCCTTCTTCGACGACATACTGAAGGCTGACGAGGAAGACGGCCATGGTAGCCAGCCCCGGCCAGTCGAAGCCCTTGGTGAGCCGGGCGTCTCCGCGATCGAAGTTGGCGTACCGCGCCACCACCATCAGCACGAGCAGGCCAGGCGGCACGTTGACGAAGAAGACCCAGCGCCATGACAGCCACTCGGTGATGTAGCCGCCCAGGGTTGGCCCCAGCGTGGGCGAAAGGCTCAGCACCATGCCCATCATGATGCTCGCCTGGGACCGCTTCTCGACAGGAAAAGCCGTGAAGGCGATGGCGAACACGGTGGGCATGATCACCCCGCCCGCAAAACCCTGCAGGGCGCGGGCCGCCAGCATCACGTCCAGGCTGCCCGACATGCCTGCCATCATGCTGGTGATCAGGAAGGCCGCGACCGCGGCCATGAACACCTTTTGCGTGCCGAAGACGCGGCTGAGGTAGCCGGACAGCGGAATGGCCACCACCTCCGCGATCAGGTAGCTGGTCTGGATCCAGCTCACGGTGTCCGCGCTTGCGTCGACCCCCGTCTGGATCTGGGGCAGCGAGGCCGAAACGATCTGGATGTCCAGAAGCGCCAGGAACTGCCCGACGATCATCGCCGCGAAACCGACGTAGAGCCGAAAATAGTCGATCTGGCCGTCGGGCTTCAGCGGAGGACGGGCCACGGTCAGGTCCTCCTCGCGCTCCCCCTCATCGAGCTCGATCACCGTCGCCGTCATGCGCCCCGCCCCGCCGCTTCCGTCGGGCGGCTTGGGCTCATCTTGCCTTCACTAGTCTAACTAATCGAGCTATTTAATTCGGTAACCAGCGGCTCGGCCGCGGCAACGGAGAGGGCGTCGTGGAGGGGTTCACTCAGGTGCGTCTGTTGCGCAAAGGGCCGCGGGCGACGCTGACCTTCGCCAGGCCCGAGGCGCTGAACGCGTTGTCGCCGACCCTGGTGTCGGAGGCGCTGGCGGCGACGCGCCTGGTGGCCGCGTCCGATGCGCGGGTGCTGGTGGTCACGGGGGAGGGACGGTCCTTTTCGGCGGGCGTGGACCTGAAGGCGATCTCCCAGCCTGGTTATGATCGCGAAGCCTTCTCCGCCGAGGCTCGGGCGCTGGCGCGCCTGTTCGAGACCATGCCCCAGGCGACCATCGCCCGGATCACCGGCCACTGCTTCACGGGCGGGTTGGAGCTGGCGTTGGGTTGCGACTTCATGGTCGCTGCCGACGAAGCGCTGTTCTGCGACACGCACGCCAAGCTTGGCTTTCGACCGGCCTGGGGCCTCAGTCAGCGGCTCCCCCGGCGCATCGGCCAGACGCGGGCGCGCGAGATGTCGTTCACGGCCCGTCGGCTCTCCGCGCGCGAGGCCAAGGAGATCGGGCTCATCCTCGACGCTGTCCCGGCCGCCGAACTCGACAAGCGGATTGACGCTCTGGTCGAGATGATCGTCGCCAACAGCGCTGGCTCGATCGGCGCGTACAAGCGCCTCTTCGACGCCGCGCTGACGCTGGATTACGAGGCCGGGCTCGAGTTCGAGGCGACGGCCGACCTGCCTGTCGCGGATCGCAAGGAACGCCAGGCGGCCGTCACCGGATCGCTCGGCCAGGGGCGAGGCTGATGGCCGGCAAGGAGACCATCTACCGGCCAGAGGGGAGCCGCTTCGTCCCGCAGGCGGTCGCGTCGAGCGCCTGGGACCGCATGTCCCAGAGCGGCATCGCCATGTCCGCGCTGCTCACCCACGCCGCCGAGCAGACGCCTGCGCCGGCGCCGCTCCAGCTGGCCCGGGTAACCATGGACATCCTCAGGCCCGCGCCGATGCGGACCCTCGAGGTTTCCACCAGGGTGTTGCGAGAGGGGCGGCGCATGCAGGTGGTGGAGGCGACCGCGGCCATTGACGGCGCAGATGTGGCGAGGCTGCGTGCCCTTCGGGTGCGCACGGAGGACACGCCCGCCGTGCCGCTCGAGGCCGCCGACTATGGCCCGCCCGAGCAGGCTCCCGATCGCTCCCTGGGCAGGCAGGACGGAGGCCGGAGCGCACTGGAGACGCGCGTGATCCGCGGCGGCAGGGAGGAACTCGGACCCGGCGTGGTCTGGGGCCGTCCCGGCTACCCTCTGCTTCCCGGCGTCGCCGTGTCGCCGTCGGCGGCCGCGGCGATGATGGCCGATGTCGGCAGCGGGGTGTCGAACGTCTTCGATCCTGCGGAGTGGACGTTCGCCAGCATCGATCTGTCGGTGCACTTCGCCCGTACCCCCATCTCCGACTGGATCCTGGTCGACGCCCGCACGGCGACTTTCGGAAACGGCATGGGCCTGGTGGATACGGTGCTCTCCGACCTGCAGGGCCCGTTCGGACGAGCCCATCAAACGCTGTTTATCGCCCGCGCGCGGCCTGCGGCCTGATCGCCGGCAGAGCCCTGCCGCGGGAGGACAAAACAGTTTACTAATTAAGCGCTTTCGCGTAGCGAAACGTCTCGAACGAGAACGCGCACGAACGCGTCGGAGGGGAAGCGAGAGGGAAGTGGAAATGGCCGCAGACGGCGCTGCGAATGCTTACCGGCCCCTGCCAATCCGGGCGCCGAAGGTGTCTGTGGAGCGCAGGGCGGACGGCTCGATCATTATCGAGCAGGCATACGATATGCCGCCGTATTGGCCCTCGATTCCCGACTTGTTCGTCGCCCGCGCCGAGGCCTATCCCGAGCGCGACTTCATCGCCAAACGTGAGCCGCTGCCGGGCGGCGGCTGGGGCGAGTGGCGAAAGATCACCTTCGGCGAGGCCCTGAAGCAGACGCGCCGGCTCGCACAGGCCATGATCGACCGGGGGCTCGGGCCCGACGCCCCGGTCATGGTGATCTCCGGCCCGTCCATCGAGCATGGGCTGATGAGCCTGGCCGCTCAGATGGCGCGCGCGCCGTTCGCATCCATCTCCACCGGGTATTCGCTGCTGTCGAACGACTTCGCCAAGCTGCGGCACGTCTTCGATCTTTGTCGGCCGAGGCTGATATTTGCCGACGACGGCGCAGCCTACGCGGGGGCCCTAAAGTCACTGCCGCTGCATGACGTGGAGGTCGTCACTGTCACGCCCGCGCCCGGCGTGGCGACCACCCCCTATGACACATTCGCCGCCGTCGAGGCCACGTCCCAGGTTGACGCCTCCATAGCGGCCATCACCCCGGACACCTTCGCCAAGACGATCTTCACCTCCGGCTCAACGGGAGCTCCCAAAGGGGTCATCCAGACCCAGCGGATGCTGACCGCGATCATTGCGCAGCACGACGCCCTCTACATCCGTGAGGACGACGAAGCCGAAGCCTATCTCTCATGGCTGCCCTGGAGCCATGTGGGCGGCAGCAACGTGCTGATGGGCGATGTCATCAATGACGCCGCGACCTTCTATATCGATGACGGCCGCCCGATGCCCGGCCACTTCGATGAGACGCTGCGCAACCTGCGAGAGATCGCCCCTCGCGAGTACGGATCGACGCCGATCTTCTTCTCCCACCTGGTCGCGGCGATGGAGGCCGATCCGGCCCTGCGCGACCATTTCTTCTCGCGGCTGCGCTATCTCAACTACTCCACGGCGGGGTTGTCACAGGACCTGTTCGACCGCCTGCAGGCGCTGTCCATCGCGGCGACAGGGCAGCGCATCCCCATCATCACCAAGTACGGGTCCACGGAAACGCAAGGCGTGACCATCGTTTCGCAGCCGCTCGACCATACCGGCCCGATCGGGCTGCCGTTCCCGGGGATCACGGTCAAGCTGGCGCCCGTTGGCGACAAGCTGGAAATCCGTGCGAAGGGCGACACGGTCACGCCAGGCTACCTCAACAACCCCGAAGCTACGGCCAAGGCGTTCGACGAGGAGGGTTTCTACCGGACGGGCGATGCGGCCTATTTCTTCGACCCCGACGATCCCGCCAAGGGTCTGGTTTTCGATGGGCGGGTGACCGAGAACTTCAAGCTATCATCCGGCACCTGGGTGTCCGTGGGCTCGTTGCGGTTGGCGCTTATCGAGGCGCTGGCGCCGCTGATCCAGGACTGCGTCATCGCCGGAGAGAACCAGGAAGACATTTGCGTCATGGCCTGGCCGCGGCTCAAGGAGACGGCGGCGATGGCAGGTTTGCCGGCGGAAGTCTCCGCCGCTGAACTGATCGCTTCCGAGAAGGTGCGGGCATATCTTTCCGAACGGCTGGAGGCCCATAATGCCGCGGCCGGCGGGTCATCGCGCCGCGTCGCACGGCTCCTGCTGCTGGAGAACCCGCCGGTGGGCGAGGAGATCGCGGACAAGGGTTACATCAACCAGCGCGCCACCCTCACGCGACGGGCCGATCAGCTGCGGCGTCTCTATGCGTCACCGCCAGATGACGGCGTCATCGTTGCGGCAGGAAGCTGATGGTGGATTTCAGCCGCGGCGAGCGTGAGATCGAGCTGGCGGCTCGAACCGAGGCCTTCATCCGCGATGTGGTCATTCCCTATGAGGGCGATCCGAGGGTCGGTCCCCATGGACCATCGGACGAACTCGCTCACGAGCTGAAGGCGAGGGCCCGGGCTTGCGGCCTGCTCTCGCCACACGTCGGAGAGGCGTTCGGGGGACTGGGCCTCAATCACCGTGAGATCGCCACCGTCTTCCGCGCCGCCGGCTATTCGATGCTGGGGCCGATCGCGCTGAACATCATGGCGCCGGACGAGGGGAACATGGCCCTCCTGGAGAAGGTCGCCTCGCCGGAGCAGAAGCAACGCTTCCTACGGCCCCTGGCCGCCGGCCGCACCCGCTCGGCGTTCCTGATGACCGAGCCGGACGGCGGCGCCGGTTCCGATCCGTCCCTGCTCAAGACGGCCGCCCGCCGAGACGGCAATCACTGGGTCATAAGCGGACGCAAGACCTTCATCACGGGCGCGGACGGCGCGGCCTTCGCGATCATCATGGCCCGCACCGAGAACGGCGCGACCCTGTTCCTGGCGGACTGGAGCACGCCGGGAATCCGCATCGAGCGCGTGCTGGATACGATCGACCGGACGATGCCAGGCGGCCACGCCGTCGTGATGCTGGACGAGGTGCGCGTGCCCGCCGACCAGATCCTTGGCCAGCCGGACGAGGGCTTCCGCTATGCGCAGGTTCGGCTGGCGCCGGCGCGGTTGACGCACTGCATGCGCTGGTGGGGCGCGGCGCGGCGGGCGCACGACATCGCGACTGACTACGCGATGCGTCGCCAGGCCTTCGGCAAGCCGCTGATCGATCACGAAGGGGTCGGCTTCATGCTGGCCGACAACGAAATCGACCTGAAGCAGGCCGAGCTCACCATCGACTGGTGCGCCTGGGTCCTGGATCACGTGGGCCATGGCGGTGGCGGCGCCGAGTCCAGCATCGCCAAGGTGGCGGTGTCCGAAGCGCTGTTCCGCGTGGCTGATCGCTGCGTCCAGGTGCTCGGCGGGCTGGGCGTCTCCGACGAGACGCCGGTGCACCAGATCTTCCGGGATATTCGCGCCTTCCGCATCTACGACGGACCGACCGAGGTCCACAAATGGTCGATCGCCAAACGCATCAAACGCGAGCGGTCGACGGCCGCCACCTGAAGAGAACGCCATGTTGAGGAACCTCCAAGCGCCCCCGATGCAGGTCTCGATCGGAGAGGCCGGCCGCCTGTCCGGGCTGACGCCCCGCGCGATCCGCCTCTATGAGGATCGCGGGTTGCTGACCGCGGGGCGAGACCAGAACGGCGTGCGGCTCTACGGGGCGGAGGGTCTCGATAGGCTAGGCTTTATCGCTCTTGCCCGGCACGCCGGCTTGGCCATTCGCGATATCGCCAGGCTGTTGAAGATCGGCGACGCGCAGGGGCTTGCCGAGCAGAACGCCCGAATGGTCGACCTTTGCCATAAGCGGCTGAACGAGCTGGAGGCGGAGCGCCAGAAGGTCCGCGGCGTGCTGTCGCAACTCGACGCCCGTCGGTCTCAGGCGGCCTGAGGCCTACTCCAGGACATCGACGACGGCGGTCTTCGCGACATTCTTCAGCCAGAAGTCGCCGGCTGCCGCCATGTGGTTGACCCAGTGGGCCTCCGCGCCGGGACCGTCACCGCTTTCGATCAACTCGACGAGCTTTTCGTGCGAACGGAAGCCGATGCGCACCAGCTTCTGGCTCTGGTGGGGTGTGCGCGCCTTCTCATGGCGATAGGCCAATTCCATGTGTCGCTCGACGACGGCCTGTAGGGCCTTGCCGACGACGCCGAGGGCGACGTTGCCGCACTCTTCAAGCAATATCCTGTGGAAGTCGGCGACCGCCTTTGCGCGCATGATGTCGTCAGCGGCCGTCGTCCATTCGTAGCTTATGTGAGCGCGCAGCGCCTTGGACGCCTGCTTGCTCCTGCGCTCAGCCGCGATGCGCGCGGCCGGCGGTTCAATCACGCAGCGCGCTTCGTAAATGTCACGGATCGTGCCGCCCTGGGCCTGCAACGCGAGGCCGGCGGCCCGGGTCACCAGGTCGGAGGAGGCCGCGTTGACCCGCGCTCCGCCCCTCGCCCCGCGCGAGACGCTGATCAGCCCCTCGGACTCGAGAATGCGAATGGCTTCCCGGATGGTCGGGCGCGAGACTTCGAACTCGGCGATCAGTTCGGCCTCGGGCGGCAGTTTGTCGCCCGGCTTGAGGTCCCCGCGGATGATCTGCTTTCGGACGCGACTGGCGAGAACTTCCGCCGTCTTGGGGATGCGGATCTGTCCGCCCATATGGCTATCGAACACGTTGTTTCCCCGAAACTGCCGATTCGTCCCTGTTGGGGCACTCTAATCTAGACAAGGTTATTAATCGACCTGATCGCGGCTTGTCCGGCGCTAGTATCCCATATATCGCTATATAAGTCATACAAAATGAGCGTGTGGGGCTGGTCATAATGTCTCTGGATCCGGACATTCGCGAACGGCTGACTTTGCCGGTGATCTGCGCGCCGATGTTCCTGGTCACGGGGCCGGCGCTCGTCCGTGAGGCTTGCAAGGCCGGCCTGATCGGCGGGCTCCCGCGCCAGAATGCCGGCTCCCTGGAAACGTTGGACCTCTGGCTGCGGGACATCCGCGCCGCCCTGCAAGAGCACGCCCAGAAGCATCCGGCCGCCCGGGTCGGGCCCATCGCGGTCAATCTTTCCACCCGTCTGCCCGCGGACGAGCTGAGGGCCAATCTGGAGGTGCTGGGACGTCATGGCGTCGAGATCATCATCAGCGCGGCCGGCGACCCGAGCGAGCTGATCAAGCAGGTCCACGACTGGGGCGGCAAGGTCTTCCACGATGTGACCAGTCTGCGTTTCGCCGAGAAGGCGGCCGCGGCCGGGGCCGACGGGCTGACCTGCATCGGGGCGGGCGGCGGAGGCCATTCCGGGACAATCAGCCACCTCTCCCTCGTCCCTCAGGTGCGCGCCTTCTTCGATGGAACGATCGTCCTGGCAGGGGCCATTTCGACAGGGGCGGTCGTCCGTGCGGCCGAGATCCTGGGGGCGGACCTCGCCTATATGGGCACCCGCTTCATCGCCACAAAGGAATCGGACGCTCCTCGGGACTACAAGGAGATGCTGGTCAGCGAGCGCTCCGCGGGCCTGATCTATACCGGCAAGATCGCGGGCGTTCCGGCGAACTGGATGCTGGAGTCCATCCGCCGCAACGGCCTTGACCCCGACAACCTGCCTGAGCCGAAGGGCCGCGGCATGGGCCACGACCATCTGCCCGAGGGCGTGCGGCCCTGGAAGACGCTGTGGAGCGCGGGCCAGGGCATCGACCTGATCCACGACATCCCGACCGTGGCCGAGCTGGTTCGTCGCCTGCGCCGTGAGTACGTGGCCGCCTGCCGGCTACCCGACATGGCCGACGCCGCGCGCCTTGCCGATGAGGCGCAGGAGCTTGCGCAGGCCTAAGGCCTCATGGTCAGCGCCGTCGGGCCCGTTCCCCGCAGCGGCGCGGCCATGTTGGCGAAGCGGCAGAGCAGGGGCCGCGTCTCACGCGGGTCGACCACGTCCTCGATGTCATAGGCTTCGGCCGTGCGCATGGGCGACTGGATGGCGTCCAGGCGAGCGAAAATCTCGTCGCGCTTGGCCTGCGGGTCGTCCGCCGCCTCGATCTCGGCGCGATACGCGGCTTCCAGGCCGCCCTCGATCGGCAGGGAGCCCCAGCGCGCCGATGGCCAGGCGAAACGCATCGAGCGGGCTTCGAAGGGAATGTGCGCCGCTCCGCCAAGGCCGAAGGCGTTGCGGACGATGACGCTGCACCAGGGACCCGTGAACTGGTTGATGGCGAAGAAGGCCCGCGCGCCGTGGCGCAGGGTGTTGGCCTTCTCCCCGTTCAGCCCGATCTCGAAGCCGGGACAGTCCACCAGGTGTACGACCGGCAGGTGGAAGGTGTTGGCCATGTCGATGAAGCGGGTGATCTTCTGCGCGGCGGCCGCCGTCCACGAACCGGCCAGCGTGTAAGGGTCGCCCGCCATCAGGGCCACCGGCCAGCCGTCCAGCCGCGCAAGCCCGGTCACGATCGACTTGCCGTAGGCGCGGGACATCTCGAAGAAGCTGTCCTTGTCGACCACGGCGTTGATGATCTTGCGCATCATGTAGGGTCGGCGTCGCTCGCGCGGGACGGCCGAAAGCAGCATCTCCTCACGCCGGTTCGGGTCGTCGGTCGGCTCGATCCGGGCAGGCAGTTCATGGATCGAGCTCGGCAGGTACGAGAGGAACCGGCGCGTGCGATCGAACGCCTCCTGCTCGCTGTCGACCACATCGTCGACGGCCCCGCTGGTTGCATGGACGCTTGCGCCCCCGAGCTCCTCCTTCGTGCGCTTCTCGCCGGTCGCGTTGACCAGGGGCGGGCCGGCCACGAACAGGTGGCTGGTGTCGCGCACCATCATGGAATAGTGGCTCGCCGCCACGCGCATCGCGCCGATGCCGGCGACGGAGCCGAGGCAGAGGCCCACCACCGGCGCCTCGGCCAGGTTCCTGGCCATCAGATAGACCGAGGGTAGGCGGTAGCGGCCCAGCGGCACGTAGGTGCGGCCGATGTGCTCCAGCTCGCGCACCGAGCCGCCGCCGCCGGAGCCGTCCACCAGCCGGATCAGCGGCAGGCGGAACTCGTGCGGCAGCTGCTCGGCATGACGCTGCTTGGGCTGACTGGACGCCTCGCTGGAGCCGCCCCGGATGGTGAAGTCGTCGCCGACAACTACCACCCGCCGACCGTCGATGCGGCCCAGCCCCAGCACGACGTTGGCCGCGGTGACGCTCTCCAGCTCCCCGCGAGCATTCGTCCTTGAAAAGCCGGTCAGCGCGCCCAGCTCCTCAAAGGAGCCTGGATCCAGCAGGGCGTCGATACGCTCTCGCACGGTCAGGCGGCCGTTGCCCCGGTGCCGTGCGACGCTCTCCTCGCCGCCCATCTTCAGCGCGGCTTGCCGGCGCCGGTTGATCTCTTCGACTTCGGGCGACCAGTCCATCGCCTAGAACTCGATGCGGGCGACGACCTGGTCCTCATCGACCTGTGCGCCCTCGCCGACCAGCACGTCGACAAGCCTCCCCGCCTTCGGGGCGTGGACCGGAATCTCCATCTTCATGGCTTCGAGAATGAGGATGGGATCGTCCTCAGCCAGGTGGGAGCCGACCTGGGCTTCGACCTTCCACACCGTTCCGGCGGTCGGTGACGTGACGCTGATGGTCGGCATTTTCCCGGACTTCCTCCGATCGAAGTGGCATCATCTTATCTAACCAGTATAACTATTTTAGACACCAGGCCAGAGCGAGCCTGCAGGTCAGAACCAACGCGGGAGGCTATTCATGGACTTTGACGATACGCCTGAGGAAGCCGCCTACCGCGCCCAGGTCCGGGCCTGGCTGAAAGCCAACGCGCCAGAGCGCACGGACGCCCAGCGCCTTCGCCGCACCCAGACTGAGGACGTCATAGAGGAGGGTAAGGCCTGGCAGGCCAGGAAGGCGGCGGCCGGCTATGCAGCCATCACCAAGCCGAAGGAGTGGGGCGGGGGCGGCGGCAGCGTGATGCAGGAGGTCATCTTCAACCAGGAAGAGGATGCGCTGGGCCTCTACTACGGCATCTACGCGGTCGGCATCGGAATGTGCGTACCGACGGTGCTGGCGTTCGGCGACGAGGAGACCAAGCGACAGCTGGTTCCGCCCTCGATCCGCGGCGAGAAGCTCTGGTCGCAGATTTTTTCGGAGCCTTCCGCGGGGTCGGACCTCGCCGCCGTGCGCTGTCGGGCGGTACGCGATGGCGACGATTGGATCATCACCGGCCACAAGATCTGGAACTCGAACGCCCATGTGGCCGACTATGGCATCCTGCTCACCCGCACCGACTTCGACGGCCCCAAGCACAAGGGGCTGACGATGTTCTGGATCGATCTGAAGAACAATCGCGAGGGGCTGGAGGTACGGCGTCTGCACCAGATGTCCGGCCTCTCGGACTTCAACGAGTGCTTCTTTTCAGGCTATCGCGTGCCGGATTCCCAGCGGCTGGGACCTGTGGGCGAGGGCTGGAAGGTCGCCCTCGTCACCCTGATGAACGAACGCCTGGCGATCGGGGGGCGGCGGGGTCCGGAATGGCCCGAGCTGATGCGTCTGGCGCGGGAGACCGGCGTGATCGACGATCCTGCCTTCCGCGCAAAGCTGGCCGACTGGTACGTCAAGGCAGAGGGGCTGCGGCTCACCCGCACGCGGGCCCTGACCGCCTTGTCGCGCGGCCACCAGCCCGGTCCGGAAATGTCCATCGGCAAGCTCGTGCAGGCCAGCCAGACGCAAGACATTGCCAATGAAGCGGTGGAGATGCTCGATCAGTTCGGCATTCTCGACGATCCGGACGTCGCACCGCTGGCCGGCGCCTTCCACCAGTCGCTGCTGGTCGTCCCCGCTCAACGGATCGCCGGCGGCACGGACGAAATCCTGCGCAACATCATCGCTGAACGCGTGCTCGGCCTGCCCGGCGACATCCGGGTCGACAAGGACCTGCCCTTCCGCGACATCCCGACGAGCGCGCCGCGCTGAGCGGCCGTCACCCCGCCTCGGCGAGCGCCGGGGCGTCGGCGACGATCACTTCGGGAGGCAGCGGTTCGGCATAAAGCATCTGGACGATGTCGGCCCGCCGCGCCAGCACGCCGCGCTGGTTGATGTAGCCCTTTTCCGCCTGCTCATCGCCCTTCGGCGGCTCGGTCAGCAGGATCATGCGTGCGACCTTCAGGGACGATCCGTGCGAGCGGGCGTTGTGCTCGGCCAATCGCCGGGCGACGAAGCGGCGCACGGGTTCGGCGGCCGCCAACTCTTCGACGGGCGTCGCCACCGGCCTGCCGGCGAGGCGTGCGGCCTCCTCGGGCTTCGGCCAGGCCATGACAGCGATGGCGTCTCGGTCGTGGCCGGCGATCACCGCGTCCTGGATCAGCGGCGCCAGCGCCTCGATCAGCGCAATCCGCAACGGTCCCACTGAAACCCAGGTGCCGGTCGACAGCTTGAAGTTCTCCGTCACGCGGCCGTCGAACATCAGGCCCAGCTCCGGACGATCCGGATCGATAAAGGCGGCCGCGTCGCCCGTTTTGTAGAAGCCGTCTTCGTCGAAGATCCCCGCGTTCACCTCCTCCCCGCCCAGATAGCCGGGCGTGACGAGATCGCCTTTGACCCGGATCTCCAGCTTGTCTCCGTGGGGGACCAGCTTGATGGAGCAGCCTGGATAGGGGACGCCGATCTCGCCCGGCTGTTCCAGCGGGCGACCGGAGTGGGTCACCGCTTGAATCTCGGTCGTGCCGTACTTGGTGCAGAAGGGCATCCGCTCGCCGATGGTCTGTTCGGCCAGCGTCTGGAACCGCTCGAATATGTCCTTGGACAGCGCCGCGCTGGAGTAGGCGCAGTAGCGGACCGCCTTGAAGAACCGCCGGCGCAGGTCCTCGTCTTCTTCCAGCGCTTCGACCAGCTGTCCGTAGAGGATGGGGACGGAGCTGAACTCGCCGGGGATGATCCCCTCACGGAGGTTGCGCAGCGTCTCCGCGAACTGGCCCGGCAGAGGGCGACCCTCGTCAATGTAGTAGGCCCCGCCGTCCTGGATCGCATAGTAGAGGTGGATGATCCCCCCGATATGGTTCCACGGCATCCAGCTCATCCGCACCGAATTGTCTTCGTCGGCCAAGTCCGCCAGCAGGGCGTTGCGGCAGGCGATCTGGGCGCAAAGCGTGGCGTGGGTGTGCACCACCGCCTTTGGGGCGCCTGTCGAGCCTGAGGTGAAGACATAGCGGGCGACCGCCTCCGGGGGTACCGCTGACAGGGCGACATCGACGGCCTCGCTCTCCCTGGTCGCCACAAGCTCCGCGAAGGATGTCGTCGCGCGGCCGGGGATCGGATCGACGGAGACCACCTCCACCCCGTCCAGCGGCAGCGCGTCGAGCGCCCGGGCGTAGGCGGGACCTTCGACGAACACCATCTTCGGCCTGCACAGCCGGAAAACGTGGTTGAGTTTGGCGAAGTCGTCGGCCAGCAGCGAATAGGCCGTGGCGACAGCTGTCACCGGCGCGCAGACATAGTGGGCGGCCAGCGCCAGGACGGCGTGTTCCGGCGAGGGGCCCGACAGGATCATCACGGAGGCGTCGGGCCCGAGCGCGCGCTCGATCAGCGCCTGTGCGGCGGCGCGCACCTGCGTCAGCGCCTCGCCATAAGTCATCTTGCGCCAGTCGCCCCATTCGCCGCCGGGCAGGGCCGCGCGCTTGGCGACGAACAGGCGATCGGCGAATTGCCGGGCGCGGGTCTCAAACAATTCAGTGAGGGTCTCGCAGGAGGGCTCTGTCGGCCACGCCTGTTCCAGCAGTATCGTCCCGTCGGGGCGTCGCTCGACAACCATCTTCGGCGGCTTGATCGGCAGCGGGCGGATTTCAGGCGTTGGCATGACTGACGGTCTCCTCCAGATCCCGATCGGCGTGTGCCCGCCGTTACGAAAAGGATCGACGCCGCCTCGCACAGCGTCAAGCTGCCGGCGACGAATTATCTAACTTCTTTAATCAGGTTGACGATTGTCGCGCAATGCGCAGAGATGGGCGCAACGCGGCGAAGCGCGCCTGTCCCCACAACAACAAGGCGCGCGGGAGGACATCATGAAGGACACCGCCCCGGCGCAGGCCGTCGGAAGAAAGACCCCGTTCGGGGCTTGGCTGGCGCTGGGGGTGTTGGTGATCCTCTACATGCTCAACACCCTCGACCGGGGCGTCCTTAGCCTCGTGGTCGGGCCGGTGAAGCAGGACCTCCAGATCACCGATTTCCAGATGAGCCTGCTCCTCGGGTTCGCGTTCGCCTTCTTCTATGCGGTATGCGGCATCCCGCTGGGCTGGCTGATCGACCGTTTTCCCCGTCGGCTCATTCTCTATTTCGGCGTCACCCTCTGGTCGCTGGCGACGATCGCCTGCGGATTGGCCCAGAGCTATTCGCACCTGCTGGCGGCGCGGATGATGCTCGGGGTCGGGGAAGCGACGCTCGGCCCTGCCGCCCACTCGATCCTCGCCGACAAGTTCCCGAAGAAGCAAATGGCCACGGCGCTGTCGATCTACACGGCCGGGGCGGTGCTCGGGACGGGCGGCTCGATCGCCATCGGGGGACTCGCCGCCGCTTATTTCATGCAGTTCGACAGGGTCCATTTCTGGCTTCTGGGCGATCTTCGGCCATGGCAAGCGGTATTCGCCTGCATCGGCGTTCCCGGACTGGTTCTGGCTCTGCTGGTCTTCAGCTTCCGCGAACCGGAGCGGCTGCATCCCCACACCGGAGGACCTCGCGCGGCGTTGAAGCCGTTCCTGCGCAAGCGCGCCGTTGTGCTCGGCTGCTTCGCCGGCAGTTTCGCCCTGCTGTCGATGCTGCTCTACGGTTCGCTCGCCTGGATGCCCGCCTACATGGAGCGGGCCTTCAATTGGGGTCCGGAGCGGGTCGGACCGAGCCTGGGCATCATCAACGTCATAGCCGCGGGTATCGGCACCATTGGCGGCGGCATCGCCGTCGATTGGGTGGTCTCACGCGGTCACAAGGATGCTCACCTCAAGGTCTTCTTCACCGCTGTTCTGTTGGGCGTTCCGGTGGGCGTGGCGGGCTTCCTGGTCAATGACCCGATCTGGTTTCTCGCCTGCATGTTCTGGCTGAAGATGATGGTCTTCTCGTACATCGGCTACGCGGCCGCGGCGGTGCAGGCTGTAACGCCCCAGTCGCTGCGGGGCCGGATGGCGGCCATCTACCTGCTGGCGCTGGCGCTTATCGGCAATGGCTGTGGGCCCACGCTGGTCGCCTTCTTCACGGACTACGTCTTCCACGATCCGCAAAAGCTCGGCCTGTCGATGGCCACGGGCTTCACGCTGATCACGCCGATCGCGCTGTTCTTCGCCTGGCTGGGCATGAAGCCGATGCGGGAAGCCGTCGAGGCGCAGCGGGCCGAAGACGCTTTGCTGGAGGCAGGCGTTGGCGCCTGATCCGAGTTCGCTCCTCCGCCTCGACGGCAAGGTCGCCGTCATCACGGGCTCCACCCGAGGCATCGGTCTCGCCACCGCTCGGCTCATGGGGCGCGCAGGGGCGCGGATCGTTGTCTCCTCCCGCAAGGCGGACGCCTGCGAAGCGGTGCGCGAGCAACTGGCGGGGGAAGGAATCGAGGCGGTCGCCATACCGTGCCATGTGGGCGACGGGAGCGAGCGCGTAGCCCTGCGCGACCGTACGCTGGAGGCGTTCGGCCGCATCGACGTGATGATTCCCAATGCCGGGGTGAACCCCGCCTTCTCCACGCTGCAGGACCTGGAAGACGGAGCCTGGGACAAGATCTTCGAGGTCAATCTCCGGGCGGCGTGGCACTTTGGCCAGTTGATGCTGCCGGAGATCGCCCGACAGGGCGGCGGCGCAATGGTCCTGCTGTCCTCGATCGGCAGCCTGGTCGCCTCGCCGCGATCGGGAGCCTATTCGATCGCCAAGGCGGCGCTGAATCACCTGGCCGTGCAGCTCGCGTACGAGTGGGGACCGAAGAACATTCGGGTGAACGCCATCGCCCCGGGCGTCACGCGAACCGACATGATCCGGGCCGCCCTCGCCGACGAAGCCGCCATGCAAGCGACGCTGAAGCGCACCCCGCTGCGCCGCATCGGAGAGCCGGAGGACATCGCCGCCACGGCCCTTTTCTTGTGCGCCGAAGCCGGCCGCCAGATCACCGGCCAGACGATCGTGGTCGACGGCGGCGCCACACTGACAGCCGCCTGAGGAGATTGTTCGTGTCGGAGTTCGTCACCTGCGAAATCACTGACGGCGTGGCGTTGGTCACCCTCAATCGTCCCGAGCGAATGAACGCCATGGGCCCCGTGATGGGCGAGCAGTTCGACCAGATCATGGGGCGCGCCGGGGCCGACGATTCGGTGAAAGTCGTCGTGATCACCGGCGCCGGAAAGGGTTTCTGCGCCGGCGCCGACGTCGAGCGGCTGGACGGCCTGGCCGCCACCGGCGGCAAGTCGTTCGAGCGCCGCCCGCCCGACCAGCCGGATCCGGTCTACGATGCCTTGTCGGAGGCGCCGCCGCATCATCGCGCGCGATACGTTCTGCCGAGCGCCCTGCCGAAGCCGGTGATCGCGGCCATCAACGGCGCGACGGCGGGCGTCGGCTTTTCGATGGCCTGCGCCTGCGACATCCGCTTCGGCAGCACCCAGGCCATGTTCACCACCGCCTTTCCCAGGCGTGGCCTGACCGCCGAGGCAGGGCTTGCCTTCAATCTGCCCCGCATCGTCGGCTGGGGCGCGGCCGCCGACATCCTGATGTCGAGCCGCAAGGTCTATGCTGAAGAAGCAAAGGCCCTTGGCCTGCTGGGCGCGGTGTACGAGCCGGGCGAGCTGCTCGAGAAGGTCATGGACTACGCCCGCGACATCGCCTCGACGGTGTCGCCACGCTCGATGCGGGTCATCAAGAACCAGCTCTGGGCGGCGCGCAGTCAGACCTTCGCCGAAGCGATGATGCTGGCCTATCACGAGGTGGTGGCGAGCCTGGCCTCGGAGGATTTCCAGGAGGGGCTGGCCAGCTTCAAGGAGAAGCGCCCGCCGCGGTTCACCGGGCGCTGATCTCATGGACGACGAAGATGTCGGCCGCCGTCTGGCTGCTTATCCGCTGATCACCGAAATCCGGCCGCGGTACCGCGACGTCGATCCCCTGCGCCACCTGAACAACGTCGCCCAGGCTTCCTATTACGAGGAAGGGGTGATGGCGCTGCACCGCCGCGCCTTTGAAGGCCTGACGCGTGAACCGGGCCATGGCGTGGTCTTTCAAGTCACGCTGCGGTTCCTGGCGGAGGGATCCTATCCGGAGCCGCTGCAGCTCGGGGGTGGAATAAAGCGGGTTGGGCGAACGTCGTACGAATTCACCCAGGCGCTGTTTCAGGCGGGCGTGCGGATCTCGGTCTGCAACACCGTTGTCGTCTATCTGGCGGATGGCCGGCCGAGCCCGCTTCCGGATGCCAATCGCGCAGCATTAACCAGCCTGCTGGTGAGCGGGCACGGGTAGTTCGCTGGACGTATCTCAAAAGTATTCTTTTACATTCAATAGCTTGCAGCGTGCGCTGCAGATGTGGCCGGTCGGCCACGGAATGAGCCTAATCAGCACAAATATCTAACTAGTATTGACATTCACGGGCGGGTGCGGTCCGCTCCGGGCAATCGGAAAAAGGGCGCGGTCAAGCGCGGGAAACAGAGGGAGGGAGCCCGATGCGGTTCAAGTCAGCGTGCATGCTAGCGGCGTCGATCTTCGCGGTATCCGCGACGGCGGCTTATGCGCAGGAAGTCCAGGAGGTCATCGTCACCGCTCAGAAGCGGGAGCAGAACCTGCAGGAGGTGCCGATTACCGTAACGGCGGCGACGGCCCAGACCCTGGAAGCTGCGGTCATCACCAATTCGCGCGATCTGACCCTGATCACGCCGGGGCTGAACTTCGCCAACAACACCTCAACCGGCACCCCGGTGATCCGCGGGGTTGCAACCCGCGGCGTCGGTCCGGGCGACGAGCCGTCCGTGCCCGTCTACATCGACGGTGTGTACCAGTCGTCGACCCATTCCGGGTTCTTTTCGTTCAACAACGTCGAGCGGATCGAAGTGCTGAAGGGGCCGCAAGGCACCCTCTTCGGGCGTAACGCCGTGGGCGGCGCGATCAACATCATCACCTACCAGCCCACCTTCGATTTCGAAGGCAAGGCGGATGTCAGCTACGGCACCGACAACGAGGTTCAGGCCAACGTCTACCTTTCGGGGCCGCTCAGCGAGAAGCTGGCGGCGAACATTGCCTTCCACCATGACAACCACGACGGCTACGTCCACGACGTCTATACCGGCGAGGACAAGGCCTCCGCCAAGTCTGACGGCGTGCGCGCCAAACTACTGTGGCGGCCGACGGACAAGATCGATGTAACGGTCGGCGCCAGCTCGATCCGCTCGGAGGACGATTCAGCCTTTTCGGGCTACCCGCTCGACGGCAACACGATCGCCGCCTCGACGCCCGGCGTGATCATAGCCGGGAAGGGCGAGACCTCCGTCGGCGACACCTATTTCAAGGTGAAGCAGGACGGCGCCTTCGCCAACCTTGTCTGGGACTTCGACAAATTCCAGCTGACCGCCCTGACGTCGTGGCTCGACACGAAATCGATCCTGCGGACGGACAGTGACATCTCCAACATCGACTATTCGTACGCCAAGTTCCCGACGGTCGACACGTCGTATACGACCGAAATCCGACTGGCCTCGACCGGTGTCCATAAGCTGGACTGGATCGCCGGCGTGAACTTCTTCCGCGACGAGGGCGCCTATGCGTTGACCGACGACGGGGACGTGTTCGTTGCGCGCTCCACCCCCAGAGGGCCAACCGTCGGCCTGGTCAGCAACATCGACACCAATGCCTACGCTGTGTTCGGCGAGGCCACCTATCACCTGACCGACGCCCTCAGCGTCACGGGCGGCGTCCGCTACAACAACGAAGAACGCTCGAAGGAAATGTGGCGCAGCATCACGCCATACGCTTCGCTGCCGGCCGCGGCGCAGACGCCCGACTACAACATTACGATCAATGACCTTGTACCGCTGTCCTACATCGGCAAGAGCGAGCGCAGCTACGAGAAGGTCAACTTCCGCGCCTCGGTCCAATATGACTTCACCGACCGCGCCCACGGATTTGCGACCTTCTCGCAAGGGTTCAAGAGCGGCTTCTTCAACGCTTCGACGGGGAGCTACCCGTTCGTTGGTCTGGAGCCTGAGGAGGTCAACAACTACGAGATCGGCCTGAAGACCGAACCGCTGCCCTCGCTGCGCTTCAACGTCACCGCCTTCTACATGGAATACAAGAACATGCAGGTGAGCGCCCGCTCGCCTGTGGTGGGCTCGACAACCGAAGTGCAGAACGCGGCGGGCGCCACCAACTACGGCGGCGAAATACAGGTCGACTGGGCCCCGATCAAAGGCCTGACCGTACGGGCCGGCATCGCCAACCAGCACGCCCGGTTCGAGGATTTCCCGCTGGCGCAGGTCTATTACCCGATCACGTCCGTGCCCACGACGGCTTGCGCGCCGGGAGCGGGGACGCCCACCGGGGGTAACCGGTCGGCAAACTGTGACGTGTCCGGCAAGGCCCTGCCCAAGAGCCCCGACTGGACCGCAAATCTTGCCGTGGACTACCAGTTCGCGGCGTGGGGCGGCACGGCCGCGCTGGGCGGCATCGTGTATTGGAGCGACAACTTCTACTGGGACTCCGGCGAAATTCTCGACAACGGGGGCGCCTACACCACGGTGAACGCCAACGCTTCGTGGACCGCGCCGGACGACCGCACGAAGATCACGATCTTCAGCCGGAACCTGTTGGACGAAGACTATCCGATGAACCGCTACCAGGGCGCGGCCGGCACCTATGCCATCGATGCTCGGGGTCGCACCGTCGGGGTTCGTCTCGGCTACAAGTTCCCCTGACCGCGCCTGGGGGCGTTCAGGGGAGGCGCCTCGGCGCCCACTGCAGGCCGCGGGACGGCTCCTTGGACCTCGTTCCTCCGAGGCCTCAATACCAGCGCTGGACGGGCCCCATCTGTCCCGTCCAGCGCAGCCGCCCGCCGCCTGATTTTTTTCTGCTCTCGATCGGGTAGTGACGGCATGGCGATTTCGAGGCTCTTGATTGCTAACCGGGGCGAGATCGCCATCCGGATCGCCAGGGCCGCCGACGAGCTTGGCATCGCGACTGTCGCCATCGCATCCGAAGACGACCGCAATTCCCTGCATACCGCCAAAGCCGACGAGGTTCGCGTCCTGGCGGGGACCGGCGCGAGGGCCTACCTCGACATCGAGCAGGTCGTCGCTGTCGCGAAAGACGCGGGGTGCGACGCGGTCCACCCAGGCTATGGTTTTCTTTCTGAGAATGCGCGCTTCGCCGCCCGCCTGGCGGAGGAGAGCATCGTTTTCGTGGGGCCGACGCCGGAGATGCTGGAGGCGTTCGGCGACAAGGCTCGCGCTCGCCGGCTCGCGGAGTCTTGCGGCGTTCCGACCCCCCAGGGCGTATTCCAGGCCGTCAGCCTGGACGAGGCTCTGGCGTTCTTCGCCTCGCTGGAGGACGGCGCGGCGGTCATCCTGAAGGCGGTCGCGGGCGGCGGGGGCCGCGGCATCCGCGTCGTGCGCACGGCCGAAGAACTGCCCGCGGCGTATGAGCGCTGCCGCTCGGAGGCGGCGGCGTCGTTCGGGCTCGGCGATCTTTACATCGAGCGCTTCCTGCCGCGCGCTCGTCACCTTGAGGTGCAGATCGTCGGTGACGGGACGGGAGAGGTCGTGCACCTGTGGGAACGCGAGTGTTCGCTTCAGCGTCGCCACCAGAAGGTCATAGAAATCGCGCCAAGCCCCGGGCTGCCTGCCGACGTCCGCGAGGGGCTTCTCGAAGCATCGGTGCGGCTGGCGCGGGAGGTCGGCTATCGCGGCCTTGGCACCTTCGAGTTCCTGGTGTGGGACTCGGCCGCGAAGGGCGGACTGGACTACGCCTTCATTGAAGCCAATCCCCGGATCCAGGTCGAGCATACGGTCACCGAAGAGGTAACCGGAGTGGATCTGGTGCAGGCCCAGCTCCGCATCGCCGGCGGCGAGACGCTGAAGGAGATCGGCCTGACGCAGGACAAGGCCCCACCGGCTCAGGGCCACGCCATCCAGCTACGGGTCAACATGGAGCGGATGAAGGCCGACGGCATGGTTCTGCCCTCGGGCGGGCAGCTTACCGCCTTCGACCCACCCTCCGGGCCGGGGATGCGCACCGACACCTTCGGTTATGCTGGCTACCGCACGAGCCCGGCCTTCGACTCGCTGCTGGCCAAGGTCATCGTCCATTCGCCATCGCCGGATTTTGGGGCCGCCGTGCGCCGCGCGAAGCGGGCGCTGCGCGAGTTCCGCGTCGCGGGCGTGTCGACCAACCGCGAGTTCCTCTACGCGCTTCTGGAGCGCCCGGAGGTGGCGGCCAATACGGTCTACACCGGCTTCATCGACGAGCACGTGAAGGACTTGGTGGAGGCGGCGAATTCCGCCTCCGGCGACCTCTTCTTCAGCCATCTTGCGGACGAGGAGCACGCGCCCGAAACGGCGGCTGATCTGGGCGCTGCCCGACCCGACGGGGTTCCGGTCGGGGCTCCGCTGCAGGGCACGGTGGTGTCGCTTTCCGTCAGCGTCGGCGACGCCGTGCCGGCGGGGGCGCAGATCGCCGTGCTCGAGGCGATGAAGATGGAGCATCTGGTCCGCGCCAGCGTCAGCGGTGTCGTCACGGCGCTGAACGTCACACCCGGCGAGACGGTGTTCGAAGGCCACCCACTGGTCTGGATCGAGGAAGGCCATGTCGAGGCAGCGGAAGGCGAGAGCACGGGCGAGGTCGATCCGGACTTCATCCGCCCGGACCTGGCCGCTGTTCTCGAGCGCCACGCCCTGACGCGCGACGAGGCCCGTCCCGGCGCGGTGGCCAAGCGACGCCAGCGCAACCAGCGCACCGCCCGGGAAAACATCGAGGCGGTTTGCGATGCGGACTCCTTCGTCGAGTACGGTCCGCTGGTGGTCGCCGCCCAGCGGGCGCGCCGGTCCATGGAAGACCTGATCCGCACGACGCCGGCTGACGGGCTTGTGGCGGGCTTCGGCACGGTCAACGGCGACCTCTTCGGTGAGGCGGCCCGCTGCCTGGTGCTGTCGTACGACGCTACGGTGCTCGCCGGAACGCAAGGGCGCGAAGGCCACCGCAAGGACCAGCGCCTGTTCGAACTGGCGGAGCGGATGCGCACGCCGGTGATCTTCTTCGCCGAGGGAGGCGGCGGGCGGCCGGGGGATACCGAGCGACCAGGCGAGGGCCTGTCGTTCCACTATTTCGCGCGGCTATCCGGCAAGGTGCCGCTGGTTGGGGTGACCTCCGGTTTCTGCTTCGCGGGCAACGCCGCCTTCCTGGGCAGTTGCCACGTCATCATCGCCACCGAGGACTCCAACATCGGCATGGGCGGGCCGGCCATGGTCGAGGGCGGCGGCCTGGGCGTCTTCGACGCGCGCGAGATCGGCCCCGCCGCCATGCACTACAAGACCGGCGCGGTGGATGTGTTGGTCAAGGACGATCTGGAGGCCGCCGAGGCCGCCAAGCGCTACCTCAGCTACTTCCAGGGCGATGTCGCGCCGGGCGACTGTCCCGACCAGCACAGGCTGCGTCATCTGGTGCCGGAGGATCGCCGCCGCGCCTACGACATCCGTCCGATCATCGAGACTCTCGCCGATGAGGGATCGGTCTTCGAGCTGCGCGGAGGTTTTGGCCACGGCATCGTCACGGCGTTCATCCGGATCGAGGGCAAGGCTCTGGGCGTCGTGGCCAACAACCCGATGCACCTGGCCGGAGCGGTCGACGGTGACGGCTCCGACAAGGCCACCCGCTTCCTGCAGCTTTGCGACAACTTCGGCATCCCGGTGCTGCACCTGTGCGACACGCCGGGGATCATGGTCGGGCCGGAGTCCGAGAAGACGGCCCTGATGCGCCGCTCGTGCAACCTGCTTGTCGCGGGCGCGAACCTGCGGGTACCCGCCTTCACCATCATTGTGCGCAAGTTCTACGGCCTGGGCATGATCGCGATGATGGGCGGGGCCTTCAAGGCTCCGATCTTCACCGTGGCCTGGCCCACGGGCGAATACGGCGCGATGGGTCTCGAGGGCGCGGTGCGCCTGGCCTACAAGAAGGAACTGGAGGCCATCGAGGATCCCGCCGAGCGCAAGCGGGTCTATGACGAGCGCGTCGAAGAGATGTACCAGGAGGGCAAGGCCCTCCAGAAGGCGTCCTCCTACGACTTCGACGACGTCATCGACCCGACCGACTCCCGCAAGTGGATTCTCCACGCCCTGCGGTCCGCCCAGGCCATGAAGGTTGAGCCGGGCGGGCATCCCTTCCTCAACACCTGGTGAGGCCGCTATGAGCGATACCGTGCTTGTGACGCGGGAGGAGGGGGTAGCGGTCGTTACCCTCAATCGTCCGGACCAGCTGAACGCCATGACGTCCGAGCTGATGGATTACCTGCCGGGAGTGATGGCCGAGCTGGCTCGCGACCCGATGATCGGCTGCGTCGTCCTCACGGGCGCGGGGCGAGGCTTCTGCGCCGGTGGCGACCTGAAAAGCCGGCAGGCCGAACTGGACGCCGCGGCCCTGCTGCCGGAAGCCGAGCGGCTGGCCAACGCCGTGCCGTTGAATGTCGATTCCGTGTTGCGGGCGCGCGAGGAATCCTCGCGCCTGCTGCACGACATGGCGAAGCCGACGATCGCGATGATCAACGGCCCGTGCGCCGGCGCCGGGCTGGCGTTGGCCGGGGCCTGCGATCTGCGTTTTGCGGGGCAGTCGGCCATGTTCACCAGCGCCTTCGCCCGCGCGGGGCTGTCGGGCGATTTTGGCGGCGCCTGGTACTGGACCCAGATTCTCGGCACCGCCAAGGCGCGCGAACTCTACTTCCTCTCCGAGAAGATCGACGCGGCTACGGCTCTGGAGTGGGGCATGATCCATCGCCTGTGGCCCGATGCGGAGCTGCGCGAGCGGACCATGGAGATAGCCCGCTCATTGGCAAACGGACCGCGCTGGGCGCTCGGCTACGCAAAACGGAACCTCAACGCCGCCGAGGACAGCACGCTCGACCGGGTATTGCAGACCGAGGCGATGACCATGGGGCTCGCCTCGCGGACGTCTCGCGAGATGGGCTTTACCCCGGCGTCCGTGCTGTCGGGTAAGAAATGATGCAATACGCGCTGCTGGGGGCCAGCGGCCTCGTCGTCTCCAAGCTGGCGTTCGGGGCCATGACTTTCGGCGGGGCGTCCAGCTACGGCCTCGGCAAGGTCGACCTCAAGGGCGCCGAGGCTTTGATCGGCCAAGCCCTGGACGCGGGGGTGAACCTGTTCGACACCGCGGATGTCTACAACGAAGGTCAATCCGAGGAATTGCTGGGCCAGGCGCTCGGCGCGCGGCGCAAGGACGTGCTGATCTCGACCAAGGTGGGCGCCAAGGTCGGGGCCGGCCTGCTCGACTGTCGCCTGTCGGCCCACCACATCCACCGCTCTATCGACGGCAGCCTCAAGCGGCTCGGGACCGATTGGGTCGACGTCTACATCTGCCACCGGCCGGACTTCCTCACGCCCATTGAAGAGACGATCCTGGCGCTGGATCAGGTCGTCCGGGCGGGCAAGGCCCGCTACATCGCCTTTTCCAACTGGCCGGCCTGGATGGCGGCGAAGGCTATCGAGATCCAGAAGCGGGAGGGCCTGGCCCGGTTCGTGGCGGGCCAGATGTATTACTCCCTGGTCGGCCGCGACGTGGAGGCCGAGGTCATTCCGTGCGCGCTGGATGAGGGCTTCGGCCTGATGGTGTGGAGTCCGTTGGCGGCCGGCTTCTTGAGCGGCAAGTACACGGCGGCGGACCCGACCGGCGACGGCGGGCGCCTGGCCAGTCGCGAATCCGCCAGCGCTCCCGCAGACAAACGCCAGGCCTGGCTGCCTATCCTGGACGCGGTGCGACAGGTCGCGGAGGCGCGTGGGGCGGCGATGGCGACGGTGGCGATCTCCTGGCTCATGCAGCGGCCCGGCGTCTCGACCGTGCTGGTCGGGGCGACCAAGCCCGAGCAGCTTGCGCAGAACCTCGAAGCCGCCGATCTCGTGCTGACGCCCGAGGAGATGGCGGCCCTGGAACAGGTCTCGCGCCCGGAGCTTCGCTATCCGCAGACCTTCCTTCCCCGCGTCTACCAGGACCCGGCCTATGCCGCCGTCGGTCGATTGCCGGAGGCGTTCGCCAGCCACTAGGGTGCGGCAGCATGACCGGCCTTACCGTCCGCCCAGTCGAAGGGCTTCCCCTGTTTCGCCCCGGTGACGACCTGGTCGGGGCCATCGCCGCGGCCATCGCCCCGCCCAGAGCGGGAGATGTGATCGTCGTCGCCCAGAAAGCCGTCTCAAAGGTCGAAGGGCGGTTCGCCAGGCTTTCCGAGGTCAGGGTGTCGTCTCAAGCCCAGGCGCTCGCGGAAGCGACCGGCAAGCCGGCGGCCCTTTGCGAGCTCATCCTGTCCGAGGCCGCGGAGGTGATGCGGACGCGCAGGGATCTTGTGATCGTGCGCCATCGCCTGGGGCTGGTGGCTGCCAACGCCGGGATCGATGCCTCGAACGTCGGCGATCCCGATCAGGTGCTGCTGTGGCCGCTCGATCCGGACGCCAGCGCTGCGAGGCTTCGCGAGGGACTGGAAGCGCGGTTTGGCGTTCCGCTTGCGGTGATCATCAGCGACAGCCTGGGGCGTGCCTGGCGGATCGGCACGGTGGGGACGGCCATAGGCGTTTCGGGATTGAAGCCGCTGCGGGACCGGCGGGGCGAAACAGACCTGTTCGGGCGGGTGCTGCAGGCGACCGTCACCGGCGTCGCCGACGAGATCGCCGCCGCCGCTACCCTGGTGATGGGCGAGGGGGCGGAGGGAACGCCAGCCGCCATCGTCACGGGGGCCGTCTATGTCCGCGACGAAACGGCTCGGCTGGCGGACATGCTGCGGCCCGCCGCCGAGGATCTGTTCCGCTAGGCGAACGCCGCCTCGGCGACGACCTCGAGCGCCTCGGCGTTGCTGCGGCGCACGGTCAGTGCGGTGATGCCGCTATCGCGCCAGGCCTTGAAACGCTCCTTGATGCGGGCCTTGGGGCCGACCAGCCATTCCTCGTCCACGTACTCGTCGGGCACCGCCGCGGCGGCTTCCTCCTTGCGACCGGCCAGGAAGAGCTCCTGGATACGCTCGGCCGCTTCGCCATAACCGCGCTGGACCATGGCCTCCTTGTGGAAGTTCTTCTCCTTGGCCCCCATGCCGCCGGCGTAGAGAGCGATGTGCGGCTTGGGTTCCTGCAGGGCGGCCTTGACGTCGTCGTTGATCTTGACGCCGACGGCGCCGTGGATTTCGAAATCCTCGATCCGCTTGCCGTCCTTGCGTTTGGCGATCCCCTCCTCGAGAAGCGCGCGATAACGCTTCACCGTCGAAGGCACGACGTGGAAGCCGAGCCAGCCATCGGCGATCTCGCCGGTCATGCGGACATTGAGGTCCGTGCCCGAGCCCAGGTAGACGGGTATATCGGGGCTGTGGAGGATGCTCTTGAGCGGCTTTCCGAGGCCCACGGAGCCTTCGCCGGTGTAGGGCAGGCTGATCTCCTTGCCCTCGTGGCTGACCGGACCCTCGCGACGGAAGATCTTCTTCAGGATGGCGACGGTGTCGCGCAGTCTGGGGTTGGGCTTGCTCCAGGGGCGGCCGTACCAGCCTTCGACGATCTGCGGGCCGGACGCGCCGATGCCCACGATCATCCGCCCGCCGCCGGCCATGGCGTCGATGGTCATGGCGCACATCGCCAGGTTTGCGGGCGTGCGCGCATCCAGCTGGGCGATGCCCGTGCCAAGTCGGATCTTCTTCGTATGCGCGGCGATGAAGGCCAGCGGCGTCATGGCGTCTGCGCCGTAGGTCTCGGCGGTCCACACCGAGTCGTACCCCAAGGCCTCGGCGTGCAGTATCAAATCCATGGGCACGTCGTAGTGCGCCGACCCAGGGGTCAAGCTCAACGCCAGCTTCAAGACGGCCTCCCGTAATTCGCCCTACTAATAGTATTAGTTAGACGATAAGGGCGCCAATTCATGGGGGCAATAGGCCGCTTGCGGGGCCATCAATGCCCACATGCGTGCACCTCCGAATTCTGACTGGCCCGGCGACGCCATCCGCTTGCGCAGCGCATTTGCGTGGCATACCTATCTATCTAATTAAGCGAAGTCGGATATTAGCGGACGGGCGTTGGCAAGGGTGGCTCCGCGCCGAAGCCGGGATATGAACGGGTGGATGTGGAATGGACCTGAACCTGGGCCCGGCCTACGAGGCCTTTAGAGACGAGGTCAGGGGTTTCCTCACCGCCAACTGGCCTCCCAAGGCGCCTTCGCCCGCCGCCGAGCGGGAGTTCCGCGCGCTGGCCATCGACAAGGGGTATCTCTACCCCCGTTTCCCCCGGGAATACGGCGGCGGCGGCCAGAAGCCGGACGCCCTCAAGGCCATGATCGTGCGGGAAGAATTCGATCGCGTCGGCGCGCCGGGCGAGATCAACAACATCGGCCCGAAGATGCTGGCGCCCACGCTGTTGGCCCGCGGCGAGCACTGGCAGAAGGAGATGTTCATCGCCAAGACCCTGCTTGGCGACTACGTCTGGTGCCAGGGCTATTCCGAACCGGGTTCGGGGTCCGATCTGGCGTCGCTGCGCACGCGCGCGGAGCTGGTCGGAGACGAATGGGTCATCAACGGACAGAAGATCTGGACGTCGAACGCCCACCGGGCCGACTACATGTTCATCCTGGTGCGCACCGAGCCCGAGGCGCCCAAGCACCAGGGGATCTCCTATCTGCTGCTGGACATGAAGAGTCCGGGCATCACCGTCCGCCCACTCAAGCAGATGACGGGGGAGGCCGATTTCAACGAGGTCTTCTTCGACGATGCGCGGACCCCGGCCCACTGGATTGTCGGCGAGCGCGGACAGGGATGGTCCGTGGCGCGCACGACGCTCTCCTTTGAAAGGGCCAGCGTCAACGCGCCGGACATGATGGACGAGCTGCTGCGCGACCTGAAGGACGTGGCCCGGAATACATGGCGCGACGGTCGGCCGGTGATCGAACAGGAGCCGATCCGCCAGGAGTTGGCGGTGATCGAGGGATATTGCCTGGCGCACCGCTATTCGGTGCTGCGGCAGGTCTCGATGGACTCCGTCGGTCAGGACCCGGGGTTGGCAGGCCTCTGCAACAAGCTGGTCGGCACCGACATCGGCCTGCGGATCGCTCGGCTGGCGCAGGAGGTGATCGGCGAGCGCGGCCTGCTCATGCCCGGACCGGGCGTGACCCGCGACAACATGGACTCGATGTTCTGGATGATGCGCTCGATGGCCGTGACCATCGCCGGCGGCACGTCCAACGTCCAACGCAACATCATCGCCGAGCGGGGTCTTGGGCTGCCGCGTGATGCAGGGGTGGCGTGATGAACTTCCACCTTTCCGACGACCAGGTCGCCCTTCAGGACGCGGTGCGCCGGTATGTCGCCGACGCATCCGAAGCCGGCGTCAGGCGCAAGACCTTTGAGAGCGAAACAGGTTTCGACCGCGAATTCTGGGACGGCCTCATGGGGCTCGGCGTGGGCGGCCTTGTTGTCGGCGAGGACCATGGCGGGCTCGGACTGCCGCTGATCGATGCGGCGCTCGTGGCCGAGGTGCTCGGCGAGGAGGCCGCGCCGGGACCGTTCCTGGGGCACACGCTGGCCGCCCTGGCGATCCAGCTCGCGGGCGACGCCGCGCAAAGGGCGAAATGGCTGCCGCGCCTCGCGAGCGGCGAGGCGATCGGCACGGTCGCCTTCGGCGAGGCGGGGGACCGCTGGACGCCGGATCAGTGGACGGTGAAGCTGGACAGCCTCGGGGCGCTCTTCGGCAAGAAGTCGAACGTCCTGTATCCCGAGTTCGCCGACCTGATCGTCGTGGGACTGGAAGGCGGCGCCCTCGCCGTCGTGGAGACCGCCGACGGCGGGATCGAGAGCGAGGCGCTGGATGGCGTCGATCGCACCCGGCGGCTCTCGAATGTCACCTTCAGCGACGCCCATGCGGAAGTCCTGGCGGGCGCGGCGGGCGCCGAGGCGGTCCTGGACGCCGCCCTGGTGCTGCTTTCGGCCGACGCCTTCGGCGGCGCCTCGCGCGTGCTGCGGATGACGGCCGAATACGCCAAGACCCGTCAACAGTTCGGCGGTCCGATCGCCCGCTTCCAGGGCCTCAAGCACCAGCTCGCCAACCTGGCCAGCGAGGTCGAACCGGCGCGCGGCCTCTACTGGTACGCCGCCGTCGCCTATGACGCCCGACCCGAGGCGCGCTCGCGCATCGCCGCCCTCGCCAAGTCGCACCTGGCGGATCGCTTCGCACAGGCGGGCCGGACCGGCGTCGAGCTGCACGGGGGCATCGGCTATACCTGGGAGTACGACCTGCAGATCTGGGTGAAGCGATCGATGTTCGACTTCGCCTACTTCGGTCAGCCCTCCTTCCATCGCCGCCGCGCCGCCGCCATGGAAGAAGCGGCGCAGACTCGGGTCGGAAGCGAGGCCGGATGAGCAAGGTCGCCGTGCTCGGCGGGACCGGGGCGCTCGGCCATGCGCTGGCCCGGCGCTGGGCGATGGCCGGGCGCCAGGTGGTGATCGGTTCGCGTGACGCCGCCAGGGCGGTGGAAGCAGCGGCCGCCCTTTCCGCCGAGACCAGGGCGACCGTGGTGGGCATGGCGAACCGAGAGGCCGCGCAAGCCTGCGACATCGCCGTGCTGACGGTCCCCTTCGCCTCCCAGGCAGCGGTGCTGGAGGATGTTCGCCCTGCGCTCGCTGGAAAGGTGCTGATCGACACGACTGTGCCGCTGGTTCCGCCCCGCGTGGCCCGCGTGCAGTTGCCGGCCGAGGGGAGCGCCGCGGTGCGCGCTGCAAGCCTTCTAGGCGAGGACGTTCGGGTGGTCTCCGCCTTCCACAACGTACCGGCCGAAAGCCTCGCGGCAGACGGCCCGCTGGACTGCGACGTACTGGTTTTCGGCGACGACAAGGCCGCGCGCGCGGACGCCTTGGGCCTGGCGCAGGCGGCCGGCCTTCGGGCCTTCCACGCTGGATCGCTGGCCAACTCGGCGGCGGCGGAGGCGCTGACCTCGGTGCTGATCTTCCTCAACAAGCATTATGGCGGCCACGGCGGCATTCGCCTGACCGGCCTGGGCGGGGGAGGGGACGCCACGCCGTGAACCATGTGCTCGCCCTGTGCGGAGGGGTGGGAGGCGCCAAGCTGGCGCACGGCCTCGCCGCCGTGCTGGGCGAGGACGAGCTGACCATCGTCGTCAACACGGGCGACGACTTCGAGCATCTGGGCCTGGCCATCAGCCCTGACATCGATACCGTCCTCTATACCCTCTCGGGCCTTGCCGACCGCGAACGCGGCTGGGGCCGAGCCGGCGAGACTTGGGGCTTCATGGCGGCGCTCGAGGCGCTGGGTGGAGAGACCTGGTTCAACCTCGGCGACCACGATCTGGCGATGCATGTCGAGCGGACGCGGCGTCTGGCAGGTGGAGCGAGTCTGTCTGAGGTCACCGCGGCGTTCGCTCGCGCGATGGCTATCCGGCCCGCGGTCGTTCCCATGTCGGACGACCCGGTCCGCACGACGATCGACACCGACACGGGGCCTCTCTCGTTCCAACACTACTTCGTCCGGGAACGCTGTGCGCCGGTGGCGCGGAGTATTCGCTATGAGGGCGCGGCCACGGCCCGACCGTCAGCGGGGTTCGGCGCCGCGCTGCGCCGCAAGGACCTCGCCGCCATCATCATCTGCCCGTCCAACCCGTACCTCAGCATCGATCCCATCCTCGGCCTGGCCGGGGTGCGGGAGGCTCTGGGTGAGGCCGGGGCGCCGATCGTCGCCGTCTCGCCCATCGTGGGCGGTCAGGCGATCAAGGGGCCGGCGGCCAAGCTGATGGGCGAGCTCGGCGTCCAGCCGGCCGCGGCGGCGATCGCCGCTCACTACCGGGGCCTCATACACGGCCTCGTCCTCGATATTCGCGACGAGGCGGAGCGTGGGGCTGTCGAAGCGACCGGAGTGCGAGCGCTCGCCGTACCGTCGGTGATGCGCAGCGACGCCGATCGTGCGGCTCTCGCCCGAGACTGCCTGGCCTTCGCCCGGAGACTGGCCGATGGCTGAAGTTGTGATCGCGGCGCGAGGCGGGCCCAAGGCCAAGAGCCGCCTTTCCGCGCTACTGGGTCCCACCGCGCGAGCGGCGCTGACGAGGGCGATGCTGCGCGACATGCTGGGCGCTCTGGCCCGCTGTCCGGATGTTCGTCGCGTCTGGCTCGTGACGCCCACGGCCGACCTTGCCGCGATCGCCAAGTCCGCGGCGGCCGAGGTCATCCAGACCGGCGCCCGTCTCAACGACGCCTTCGAGCTGGGCCTGGCCGCAGTACAGGACACGGCGCCCTACGCTCGCGTCCTGCTGCTGCCAGGGGACCTGCCCCTGCTCGCGCGGGCCGATGTCGAGGCGGTGCTCAAGCTGCTGGAGACGCACGAGATTGTACTGGTTCCGGCGCTGGAAGACGGCGGCACGGGCGCCATCGCGCTTCGCGCCGGCGTCTCCTTCACGCCGTGTTTCGGGGCGCACAGCTTCGTCCGCCATCGGCGCGAGGCGGAGAGGCGAGGATTGAAGTGCGCGGTCGTGGAATCCCGGTCGCTCGGCATTGATCTCGACCGACCAGCCGACATTCCCGTTGTCGCTCGCGAAGGCGCGGGCACGCGCACCGCGTGGCTGTTGGCTGGCGACAACCGTTACCGGAGCACCCCATGACCCTGCGCGAACGGCTTCTCACCACGCCCCTGGACGCCCTGATGGCCGAGGCCCGCGCCTTGCGCGATGCGCGCTCCGGACGGCGGATCAGCTATTCGCGCAAAGTGTTCATCCCGCTCACCCAGCTCTGCCGGGACGTCTGCCACTACTGCACCTTCGCCAAGGCTCCGCGGCGGCTGAAGGCGGCCTATCTCACGCCCGAAGAGGTGCTGGAGATCGCGCGGCAGGGCGCGGCGGCGGGCTGCAAGGAAGCCCTGTTCACGCTCGGCGACAAACCGGAGCTGCGCTATGTCGCCGCCCGCGAGGCGCTGGCGGCGCGCGGCTTTGCGACGACAGTCGAATACCTGGCCCATGTCGCCGGCCGGGTGCTGAAGGAGATTGGCCTTCTGCCCCACATCAACGCGGGCGTGCTTACAGCCGACGACTACGCGCGGCTGCGTCCCGTGTCGGCGTCCATGGGCCTGATGCTGGAAAGCGCCGCCGAGCGGCTCTGCGCGCGCGGCGGTCCGCACTTCGGTTCTCCCGACAAGATCCCATCCATCCGGCTGGCCTCGATCGCCGCTGCGGGCGAGGCGTCCGTGCCATTCACGAGCGGGCTGCTGATCGGTATTGGCGAGACACGAGAGGAACGTCTCGACGCGCTCTTTGCCCTGAAGGCCCTGCACGACCGGCACGGTCACCTGCAGGAGGTGATCATCCAGAACTTTCGCGCAAAGCCCGGCACGCGCATGGCCGATGCGCCGGAGCCGCTGCTGGAGGAACTTCTCTGGACTATAGCCGCCGCCCGCGTCGTGTTCGGTCAGTCTCTCGGGGTGCAGGCGCCGCCAAACCTCAACCCCGGTGCGGCCGCCGCCTTGATCGCGGCCGGGCTGGATGATTTCGGCGGCGTTTCCCCCGTCACCATCGACCACGTAAACCCCGAAGCCGGCTGGCCCGAGATCGCGGCCCTGGAGCGCGCCTGCGCGGCGGAGGGGCATGTCCTGGTCGAGCGGCTGACCTCCTATCCGGACTATGTGCAGGACGGGAGACGCTGGCTCGATCGCGCCGTGCGTCCCGCTGCCCTGCGGCTTGCCAATGCGGCCGGCCTTGCTCGCGAACATCACTGGAGTCCGGGCGAGGCGGAAACCCCGCCGCTGGCGCTTGCCGCCCCCGTCCGACTACGCGACCGCGCCCTGGAGCGGTGCCTGTCGGCGGCTGCGAACGGCCGCGAGCCCGCGGAGGCCGACATCGCGGCGCTGTTTTCGCTGCATGGTCCGGACGTGGCGGGCACCGCGGCCGCGGCCGACGACCTTCGGCGGCAGGCGGTTGGCGACACGGTGACCTACGTCATCAACCGCAACATCAACTACACCAACATCTGCGCCTACAGCTGCTCCTTCTGCGCCTTCTCGAAGACCTCGACGAAGGCGGGCACGCGTGATGCGCCCTATGTCCTGTCGATGGACGAAATCGGCCTGCGGGCCCGGGAGGCCTGGCAGGCCGGCGCCACGGAGGTCTGCCTGCAGGGCGGCATCCATCCGAAATTCACGGGCCGGACCTATCTCGACGTCTGTCGGGCGGTGAAGGAAGCCTGCCCGGACATGCACGTCCACGCCTTCTCGCCCCTGGAGGTGACGCACGGGGCCGAGACCCTGGGCGTCCCGGTCGGCGACTTTCTGATGATGCTGAAGGATGCGGGCCTCGGCTCATTGCCCGGGACCGCCGCGGAAATCCTGGATGACGAGGTGCGCGCCCGGATTTGCCCCGACAAGCTGACCACCAGCCAGTGGTTGGAAGTCGTGGCGGCAGCTCACGGCGTGGGCCTGCCCACGACCTCGACCATCATGTTCGGCCACCTCGATCGGCCTGAACACTGGGCGCGCCATCTCCTCGCCCTCCGACGGCTGCAGGTCCGCACCGGCGGCATTACCGAATTCGTACCGCTGCCATTCGTGCACATGCAGTCGCCGGTCTACCTGCGCGGCGAGGCCAGGAGAGGTCCGACCTGGCGCGAGAGCCTGCTGATGCACGCGGTCGCTCGCATCGTGCTGCACGGATTGATCCCCAACATCCAGGCCTCCTGGGTGAAGCTCGGTCTGGACGGCGCGGCGTGCCTGCTTGACGCTGGGGTGAACGACATGGGCGGGGTGCTGATGAACGAGTCGATCAGCCGCGCCGCCGGCGCCGCTCACGGTCAAGGACTTGACGTTCAGGACCTCGAGGCGGCTGTAGCTGCCACGGGCCGGCCCCTCGCCCGACGCAACACCGTCTACGGCGCCGCCGTCGCAAGGTCGGCGACGACCTCAGTTATGGCGAAGGTGTAGCGGTAGCCGTCGCCCCTCTCCGCTTCCGAGGGTGACGCTCGGCGCGCGGGCTATGCGCTCCTGGCGATCGGAGCCACGAACAGGGTCTGGTGGGCGCGGCCGAAGGGGCCTGTCCGATCGCAGAGAACCGAGTTGACCAGGGCCGAACCGTTGCCCTCCGTCACCGTCTCGCAATCGATCAACACCCATTCGCCGACGGGTGCGCGGGTGAAATAGATCGAAAGGTCGACGTTGGCGTAGCTCCACTCCCGGCTGAGCACGCTGGAAGGCGCGCTGGCGATATCGGCGGCCATGGCTGCGCGGGCGGCGGGCGGCAACTCCTCGCCGGCGACGAGGTCGGCGTTGAAGCGCGTCCAGTAGGCGCCGGGTCCCGGCTCCCTGGGATTGCCCTTCACCACCCGCGTTTCCATCGGATGGCCTGCGCCCAGGACGCTGGTCACGGGACGCTCGGGCGCATCTTCGGGCGAGGGCAGAGGTAACGGCGCTTCGCCAACCGGCGGCGTTTGCGCCAGCCGGATGCGCACAGCGCTGGCGCGCGCCACGCACACGTCGCCGGCCCAGATCTCCGACTCCAGCGTCTGCATCCGCGGCCCTTCGCGGACCACCCGGGCGCGAGCGGCCACGGGTTGAAAGGGCGCGGGACGCATGATGTCGATGGTCAGCCGGCAGGTCAGCATCGGAACCGGCGCGGGCGCCGCCTCGATGGTCCGCACAAGAAGCCCGCCGACGGCCACGCCGTTCTGATGAGTGCGGTTCCATGAACCGGTGGCGGGTTGCTGCGGGTGATAAAGACCGTCCTCGAACCGGTAGAATGCGCTCTTCATGCCGACGCTTCCGCCAACGGGCGCGAACCCGCACGCGCCGGCTGCGGTGCGATGAACAGGGTCTGGTGCGCCTTGCCGAAGGGGCCGTCCCGATCGGCTAGGGTGGTTTCGACCAGGCCCGCGCCATTGCCCTCCGTCAGGGTGCGGGCGTCCACGGCGATCCATTCGCCCCTCGGCGCCCGCGCGAAGTGCACCACCAGGTCCACGTTGGCGAAGCTCCAAACCCGTGAATCAAGGACGCAGGCGACGCCGCTGCCCAGGTCGGCGGTCATCACAGCGCAGACCACCGGCGAAATCGGCATGCCGGGATAGAGCTCCATCTGCGGCCGCGCCCAGGCAAGTCCGGGGCCCGCGTCGAGCAGGCCGCCGTAGGCCAGCCGCGATTGCAGCGGACTGTTGTCGGCTTTGCGCCGCACGAGCGGGCGGTCCGTGGCCTCTTCAGGGGGCGGATAGCCGCCGGTCATCGGCCAGGCGGGATTTTCCGCGAGGCGCACCCGCACGGCGCTGGCGCGCACCACGGGCTGGCCCTCGTCCTCCAGCACGGCTTCGAGGTTCTGCATCCGCCGCCCGTCCCGCCGAATTTCGCAGCGACCCGTGAGAGTGCGCATCGGGGCCGGGCGGATGATGTCCATGGTGACGCGGGTGAGCAGCATGGGCTCTGCTGCCGGCGCCTGCTCGATCAGCCATGTCACCAGCGCGGCGAGCGGTACGCCGGCCTGATGCTGCGGGTTCCAGGGACTGACCGACGGCGGCTGCGGCGTGAATCGCGCGCCGTCCCGCTCATATAGCACTTGTTTCACCGGCCCGCCTTTGCCCTCTTCCAATTCAACATCGCTAAATCGTATACCTATATACGGGGCTTGGGTGAAGCGTGGTTCGGACCCCGTGGAGGGGTGAAACACCGGTTGATCCGGCCCTAAATAGGTATATAAGTGCAATAAATGTTAAGAGGGGAAGCAGCCGCATGTCAAAGTTGGCTGAATTGGTGCGCGGCGTCATGGGGGTGGACCCCGCGGCTGACGCCATGGAGCATCATCAGCGCTGGTGGACCTGGGCCGACCTGGAGCGCGTGGGCGCGCGCGTCGATGAGGCGCTTTCCGCCGCTGGCCTGGGCGCGGGGGTGCGCGTCGGCGGGCTGCTGCGCAACCGGCCGGAGATCGCCGCAACCATCATCGGCTTGGTGACGACTGACCGGTGCGTGGTCACCCTCAATCCGACGCTGCCGGACGAGCGGCTTGCCGGGGACATCACCAGCCTTCGTCCGCCCGCCGTTATCGGCGTGGCCGAAGACTGGGCTCGCCCGGCCATCCTGGCTGCGGCGAAGTCGATCGGCTGCCTGGGCCTGGAGTTGACCGGCGACCCGACCGATCCGATCCGGCTTGTGGCGGGCCTGGAGGCTGTCACGGGCGGCGACCTGCGTCGCGAGGCGCCAGGCATCGCCGTCGAGATGCTGACCAGCGGCACGACCGGCACGCCCAAGCGGGTGCCGCTGAAGGCCGGCACTCTGGAAGACGCGGTGATTAGCGCCGGCGTCTACGACAATCGAAAGCCCGAGGACGCGCCCAAACTGCGGGGCGGGGTGCAGATCCTCAATGCGCCCTTCGCGCACATCAGCGGCATCTTCGCGCTCTTCAACGGCATCGCCGGCGGGCGAAAGGCGTGCCTGCTCGACCGCTTCCAGGTCGACACCTGGGTCGATGCCGTGCGCCGTCACCGGCCAAAGGTCGCCGGCGCGCCGCCTTCGGCGCTGCGGATGATCATGGACGCCGGAGTACCCAAGGAGGATCTCGAGAGTCTGGTCGCGTTTCGATGCGGAACGGCGCCGCTCGACCCCGCCCTGGGCGAGGCTTTCTACGAGCGCTACGGCATTCCGGTGCTGCAGAACTACGGCGCTACAGAATTCGCCGGCGGCGTGGCCGGATGGACCATTGGCGACTTCCGCCAATACTACAAGCAAAAGCGCGGCTCGGTCGGGCGCATGAACCCCGATTGCGAGGGCCGCATTGTCAATCCCGACACCGGCGAAGTCCTGAAGTCCGGTGAAGAGGGCCTGCTCGAGTTGCGGGCCCGCCACCTGGGCGACGGCAAGTCGTGGATACGCACGACCGATCTGGCGGTGCTCGACGCCGACAATTTCCTCTGGATCAACGGCCGTTACGACAACGCGATCATCCGGGGCGGCTTCAAGGTCTTCCCGGACGATGTGATCCGCGCCATCGAACAGCATCCCGCCATTCGCGAGGCCGCCGTGGTGGCCCTGCCGGACGCGCGGCTGGGGCAGGTTCCGGCCGCCGCTTACATCCTCAAGACGGGCGCCAAGTCACCGTCACGGGACGAGTTGCGCGCCTTCCTGAAAGAGCGACTGCTGCCCTACCAGGTGCCTGTTCAGCTGAAGGAGGTGGAGGAGCTGCCCCGCACCCCCTCGCTGAAGGTCAGCCAGCCGGAACTGAAAAAGCTTTTCATCGGCGACCAGGCCGCCGCCTGACGGCCGTCTCGCCCAACATTTGAACCGAGGGAAACGCCATGAGTACCGTCACCGCCGACAAGAAGTCGGACGAAAAATCCACATACGGCATTCTCACCGAGGAAGGTATTGCGAAGCTGCGCCAGCGCGTGGGCATCCAGTACAACAAGCCCACGGCGCCGCATAATTACGAAGTCACCTGGGACGGAACCCGGCATTTTGCCTTCGGCTACGGCGACGAGAACCCGCTGTGGTGCGACCCTGAATACGGCAAGAGCACCCGCTGGGGCGCCCTGATCGCGCCGCCGAACTTTCTCTACACGATGGGAGAGCCCGACTCGCACGCGCTCAGCCCTGAGCAGAAACAGCTCCTCAAGGGCGACCCGCTGATCGGCCTCGGCTCCTATCAGGCGGTTATGGAGTTCGAGTGGTGGCGTCCGCTGCACGTCGGTGATCGCCTGCGCCAGCGTTCGGCGCTGATCGGCGTACAGGTGAACAACAACTCCAAGTTCTCCGGCCGCACGGTCTCGGAAATCCAAGGCTACATCTATCAGAACCAGAAAGGTGAGCTGCACGCTATCCAGCGCGGCACCTGGATGCGGGCCGAGCGCCACGCGTCCAAGGAGCGGAAGAAGGAGTACGAGCTTCCTCAGCCGTACACCGAGGAGCAGCTCAAGGAGATCGACGCCGCCTACGAGGCCGAGGTCATCCGCGGCGCCAATACCCTCTACTTCGAGGACGTCAAAGAGGGCGACGAGCTGCCGACCATCGTGCGCGGCCCGATGCGGACCTCGGACCTGATCATCTGGCACATCGGCTGGGGCATGCAGCTGACCCCTCCGGGCGCCTTCCGGCTCTCCTACAAGATCCGCAAGAAGGTGCCGGGCATGTACACGCCCAACGCGCTCAACGTGCCCGACACCGTGCAGCGCCTGCACTGGGAAAAGGCCTGGGCGAACGAACTGGGCATTCCCGTGCCGTACGACTACGGCGGCCTGCGCGAGACCTTCCTGACCAACGTCATCACCAACTGGATGGGAGACGATGGCTGGCTGTGGAAGATGTCCTGCCAGCATCGCAAGTTCGTCTACACGGGCGACACCTACTGGATGAAGGGTCGCGTCGTGGCCAAGAAGCAGGTCGAGGGCCGCAACGAGGTGCACCTCGACGTCTGGGTCGAGAACCAGCATGGCACGATCGTCAGCCCGGGCAACGCCGTCGTCCTGCTGCCGACCCGCGACAAACCCGTCGAGCTGCCGCGTCCGGCTGAGGAGGACATCGACCGGATGTTCGCGCACGAGGTCCAGCGCTACGCCCAGCCGGAGTAGCCACGGACGCGGGACCGGGCTTTCCTCCCCCCGGTCCCGCCCACCCTCGGAGCGCCCATGACCTACGAGACCCTACACTATGAAGAGCGCGGCTCGGTGGCGGTCATCACCTATGACCGCCAGGAGCGCCGAAACGCCTGGAACGTGCCGATGTACCGGGAGGCCGTGGCCGCGATCGAGCGAGCCAACGCCGCGGAGAACATCGGCGCGATCGTCCTGACCCATGCCGGTCGGGTGTTCTGCGCGGGCACCGACTTCACGGCGGCGCCCGAGCCGCCCGACCCGGTCACCGGCAAGTCGCCAAACGTGGCGATGCTCTGCATGGCCAGGGATGAGGGTTGGATACACCTCCTGGCGCGCTCCAAGCCCACCATCGGAGCTATCCGCGGCGCGGCCATCGGGCTGGGGGTCACCCAGATCCTGCCGCTGGACATCCGCATGGGTGCGGAGTCCTCGACCTACTCCTTCCCCTTCCTCGGCCTTGGCCTGATGCCCGAATTAGGCGCAACGGCGTTGCTGCCGCGGCTGGTGGGCTACGGCCGGGCGGTCGACATCTGCCTGTCCTCGGCCAAGCTGACGGCCAGGGAAGCGCTCGAGATCGGCCTGATCACGCGGGTGACAGCGGATGACGCGCTGCTCGATGAGGCGATCGCGCTCGGCGAAAAGCTGGCCAAGGTCCCGGCGCTGCAGATGCAGCTGACGCGTGGGTTGCTGCGGGACAACTGCGGCGAATACGACCCCAACGTCTACCTGGAACGCGAGACCCAAGCCTTCATCACCATGTTCCGCGCCGCCAAGGAGGCCCGTAAGAAGGCCGAGGCGGGCGGCTGAGCTCGCCCATGAACGCGCCCGTCCGCATCGCCGATCCCGCCGAGCCGCGCCACGACTGGACGCTGGAAGAGGTCGAGGGCCTGTTCGAGCTGCCGTTCACCGAAGAGCATGAGCTGATCAACGAGGGAGGGGCTGATGGCCGCGCCGCTGTCGAATATCCGGGTGCTGGAGCTGGGCCGCGTCTTCGCCGCCCCGTGGGCGGGTCAGATGCTGGCAGACCTCGGCGCGGAAGTGATCAAGGTGGAGGCCCTGGACGGCGATCCCATGCGGCAGATGGGCCTTGGCGTGGTGCGCGACGCCGAAGGCCGCGAGACGGGCGAGCGCTCCGTCTTCCAGGCTGTGAACCGCAACAAGAAATCGCTCAGCATCGACCTGGCTCACCCCGACGGTCAGGACCTGGTGCGCAAGCTCGCCGCCAAATGCGACGTGTTCATCGAGAACTACAAGGTCGGCGATCTGGCGCGCCGGGGGCTCGACTATGAGTCCGTCCGCAGGGCCAACCCCGACATTGTTTATCTGTCACTGACCGGCTTTGGCCAGACCGGCCCGTATCGGAAGCGGCCAGGAATGGACAATATCGTCCAGGGCCTCTCCGGGTACATGAGCATCAATGGCGTGGAAGGCGGCCCTCCCCAAGCCAGCACCGTGTCGATCATGGACTTCTCGACCGGCATGCACGCGGCCATCGGCATCATTTCGGCGCTCTACGCACGCGACGTGAACAAGGCGGGCGGGCAGTACATCGATCTTGCGCTGCTCGACTCCGGCCTGGCGATGATTGGCTACAAAATGGTGGCCGCCCTGCTGTCGGGCGAGGAGCCGCCCCGCGCCGGGCGGACCCGCGGCTATATCCCCGGCGGCCTGTTCGAGACGGCCGACGGCTGGATCCAGATGACCGTCGGCACCGACGTCGATTTTCGCAACTTCTGCGCCGCGACCGAGCGGCCAGACCTGCTCGCCGACCCGCGGTACGCCGACCGCTGGCTGCGCACCGACAACCAGGAACCGCTGCTGGCCGACGTCATCGCCATGTTCAAGGAAAAGCCCTCGGCGCACTGGCTCGCGCGCCTCGCCGAACAGGGCGTGCTCGCCGGGCCTGTCCTGACGTTGCAGGAAGCGGCCCGGGACCCGCAGGTCCGCGAGCGGGACGACATCGTCGAAGTCCGTCATGAGCTCGGCGGCGTTGTGTCGCTCGTGCGCAACCCCATCCGCATGTCGGCGACGCCGGTGGAGGAGCCGCGCTCCCCGCCGCTGCTTGGCCAGCATGTCGACGAGCTTTTGGGCGGCCTGCTGGGCCTTGGCGCCGCCGACATCGACAGCCTCCGCGCGCGCGGGGCGATTGGCCCCAAGCGCCAACAGGAGAACTGATCAATGGCGGGGATGCGCGAGGGGAATCGTGACCGCGCCGGCCGTCCAGCTCTGCCCGAGATAGACATTCAAATCGTTTTAGTAGCATAATAAGTTAGATAATAAGGGCGCGCCCCCGGCGCCCCGAGGGAGGGTTTATGAAATCCGGAACCATTGCGCTCGCGCTGGCGAGCGTCTCGTCGCTCGCGATCCAGGCGGGCGTGGCCCACGCTCAGGAGGTCCAGGAAGTCGTCGTCACCGCGCAGAAGCGCGAAGAGCGGCTCCAGGACGTACCGGTCGCGGTGAGCGCACTGACCCCGCAGCAGATCGAAGCCTCCGGCGTCACCAACAGCCGCGACCTGATGCAGATCACCCCCGGCCTGGTGGTGACCCAGGGCAGTATTGTTACACAGCCGCAGATTCGCGGGGTCGGCGCACGCGCCACGGGCCCCGGCGACGAAGGCTCGGTGCCGATCTACGTCGACGGCGTCTACCAGTCGGCCCAGACCAACGCGCTTTTCGAGTTCAACAACATCGAGCGCATCGAGGTCCTGAAGGGGCCGCAAGGCACCCTCTTCGGCCGTAACGCGCAGGGCGGGGCCATCAACGTCATCACCGCGCGTCCGACGCAGGACTTCAGATTCAAGGCCAGCGCCAGCTACGCCCGTTTCGAAGAACGCAAGGGTGACCTGCTGATCTCTGGCGGGCTGATGGAAAACCTGGCCGGCAGCCTCGCTATCCACGCGTCCGCCGACGGCGGGTTCGTCAAGGACATCGCGCGCCATGAGGAGATCGGCCGCGCCGACACTACCAACCTCCGCGGCAAGCTGCTGTGGACGCCCACGGACCGGGCCGAAGTCGAAGTGATCGGCTTCTATGGCCAGATGAACGACGGGTCGTACCAATCGAACCACCCGCTGGACGGCAACACGACCGGGCGGCTGGTCGGCGGTGTCGTGAATCCGACCGTGATCGTCGCCTCCCGTCGTAACGAGGCGGCGCTAACCTTCACGCCCTACTTCCGCACCCATACGGATGGCGGCAGCGTCACGGGCAAGTACGACTTCGGCGCCTTCACCGTCACCGCTCTCGGTTCGTTCCAGGAGACGGAAGTCCACGCCCTGTTCGACCTCGACGTGACGCCTCGCGACACAAGCAAGGTCAAGTGGAAGGCGGTCGACACCGCCTACACCAGCGAAGTCCGCGCCACGTCCAACGGCGACGGCCCCTTCCAGTGGATTGCCGGCGTCTTCTACTTCCAGAGTGATTCCGGCTATCGCCCGCAGATCATCAACGGCTCTTCCATGCTGGCGAACTACGAGGACGCCAACGCCTATGCCGTGTTCGCCGAAGGCGCCTACCAGTTCACGGATGCCTGGTCGGTGACCGCGGGGCTGCGCTACAGCGACGAGAAGCGGAAGAACGTCGCCTATGTCGGCACAGTCGCCGGCGGCCTCAACTACGCCGATCCGCGCCGCGGCGAGGCGGAGTGGGACAACCTGAGCCCTCGCTTGACTGTGAAGTACGCCTTCTCACCCGAAACGCACGTCTATGCGACCTATTCGAAGGGCTTCAAAAGCGGCCTGTTCAACGCCTCGACCACGTCGGGGCCGGCGCCGAACACCAAGACGCTGATCCCTGTGCGGCCCGAGACGCTGACGTCTTACGAAGTCGGCCTGAAGTCGAAGCCGCGGCCCTACCTGCGGTTCAACACGGCGGCCTACTACTACGATTACAAGGATCTTCAGCTGGCGACCCGCGCCTCCGGCATTTCGACGCTGCAAAACGCCTCCGACTCGACGATCTATGGGGCCGAAGCCGAGCTCGCCTGGGCCGTGACCAGCCGATGGAACGTCAACCTCGGGGTGGCCCTGACGCACTCGGAATTCACGAAGTGGGTCGACGCGATCGTGTACACGCCGAACCCTGCCACAGGCGGCATCGGCAACATCGTCAGCACCGCCGATGTCTCGGGCAATGCGCTGCCCAAGACGCCGGAATGGACCGTCAACCTTTCGACGGACTACAGGCTGCCGACCTCGATGGGACCGCTGACCTTCGCCGGCAGCTATTATCTGAGCGACAGCTATTTCATCTCGCCGCAGAACAGCATCGCGGTCGACTCCTACCAGACGCTCAATGCCTCGGTCCGCTGGGATCTGCCGGGCGACCGTTGGCGGATGACCCTGTTCGGGCGCAACCTGACCAACGACGACCACGGCATCTACATCAGTGAATCCGCCACCGCGACGCACATCGGCGAGGCTCGTCCCTGGGTCGTGGGTCTGAAGGTGGACTTCACGCTGAACTAGGTAAGGCTAGGCACATGGTGCAGGACGGCTCGATCCTCTCTGAAGTCGTGGACGGCGTGGGGATCATCACGCTCAATCGACCCGAGAAGCTCAACGCGATGCATGCGCGCATGCTCGACTCCTTGCTGGAGGCGGTGCTGCGCATGCGGGACGATCCGGCCGTCGGATGCGTGGTGCTGACGGGCGCCGGCCGGGGCTTCTGCTCCGGCGGCGACCTGGCCAACGCCGCCGCCGAGACCGCCGAGGAGGCCAAACTCCATCCGTCGTTGCGCAAGCGGCCGCAGACCGCCCCGGCGAAGGTCGAGCGCCTGATTCGAATCCACGAGGCCTCGATCCAGCTGCACGATATGGCCAAGCCGACGATCGCCATGATCAACGGCCCCTGCGCCGGGGCGGGGTTCTCGCTCGCCGGCGCCTGTGACCTGCGCATCGCCGGCGCTTCGGCGGTCCTGACCAGCGCCTTTGCCAAGGCGGGCGTGTCGGGCGACTACGGCGGCAGCTACTTCTGGAGCAAGATCGCCGGGACCGCGAAGGTGCGGGAGCTCTATCTTTTGTCCGAGAAGATCTCCGCCGCCGACGCGCTGGCCCAGGGCCTGGTGAACCGCGTCTACCCCGACGAGGAACTTCGGCCCCGCACGATGGAAATCGCCCGGTCCCTCGCTGCGGGACCGGGCTACGCCTATGGCCTGATCAAGCGCAACCTCGCCCTGGCCGAGTATTCCTCCATGGAGGACACCCTTCGCGTCGAAGCGATCGGAATGGTGCTGAGCGGCTATGAGCGCAATGAGCGCGCCGCCCTCGATCTCGACGCGGAACGTTTCGCCGATCAGCTCGGCAAGACGACCGGCTGATTGTTCAGACGGCGCAGCAAATGCTCGTAACAGGCCTGTCAGCAGCATGGGCAACTGGGCCGACAGCGAGATCACGCCCTCCGTAGGCAGGCGGTCCCGCAGTGCGTGCAGCGCCGCGCATAGACGTGCTGTCGATCGCAGGGTTTGAGGTGGTCCTCGACCGCGGCGAGCCAGGCGTTCGCGGACGGCTCGGAGGCGCCTTGATCGGCGTCAATTGGATGGGCGGCCGCCTCCGTTAGCCTCATCCCAAGCGATGGAGGCCAGCGATGCCGATACCCCTGCAGATCACGTTCGAGGGCGGGCTGGAGCCAAGCGATGCGTTGCGCGCAAGGATCGAGCGAGAAGCCGAAAAGCTGGAGCAGTTCGCAAACCGGATCGTATCGTGCCGCGTGGCCGTGATCGGCCGCAGTGGGCGGCGGCGGCATGGCGATCTCTACGCCGTGAAGCTGCAGATCACGTTGCCCGGCGGTCGCGACATCGTGATCGATCGCAACCCCGACCTCGACCATGCTCATGAGGATGCTCATGTGGCGGTGCGTGACGCCTTCGCCGCCGCGCGGCGTCGGCTACAGGATCGCCAGCGGCGCTTTCAGGGTCAGGTTAAGCATCACGAGGGCGCTCCGCAGGGACGTATCGTCCGGCTGTTCCCGAAACAGGGCTACGGCTTCATCCAGACCGAGGACGGGCGTGAGGTCTATTTTCATCGCAACGCGGTCGTGAACGGTGACTTCGCCCGACTGACGACGGGCGCCTCCGTGCGGTTCGCCGAGGAGGAGGGCGACAAGGGGCCCCAGGCTTCCACGGTCCATGCGGGGTGACGCGGCGCCTAACCAACTTGACCTGCATCAAAGCGTGAACAGCCAAAGTCGGAGTGAAGTGATAATCTTCGCGGAGTGAATGCCGCATCCCCCGGTGGCGCCCATGATTACCTTCACAGTCGTCAGAGAGCCCAATGGATGGGCCGTCAGAATGGGTCAGCAGATGACGACGCCGTTCTGGTCCCGCACGCTCGCAATCCGCGAGGCGCAGTGCATGGCCGACGCCATCAGACGCCACGGACAAGGCGTCGAGGTGCTGGTCGACGAGGACGACATGCCCAAGGCGCGCGATCCCCGTCCCGCTCACTGGCCGGCGTCCGGCTGGACCCAGTTGTAGTTCCGGCCGGTCCGTTCGGCCGCAATGGCTTCCCGCCCTTCCGATGACTGGCTGAAGTGGGGGGCGGGACTCGCGGAGCCCCAGCTGTTCAGCCGTCGGATTTCACCCAGCGTCTGGGCGGATCGTTCCCCCGTTCGCGCCGAGCTCTTCAGCGTGGAGCGGCTGGAGGCGCACGCGCGCAGCCTGGCCGCGGCCCAGGGCGTGACCCTTCGCCCGGTCAAAGTCCCGGCGCTGGCGAGCCGCCTTGCCGAAGACGAGAAGGTCCTGCTCGCGGCCTATCGCGACGTGCTGGGCGCCGTCGACGAGGGGGCGGCCATTGCGCCGGCGGCCGAGTGGCTGATCGACAACTACCACGTGGTGGAGCGCCAGATCCGGGAGGTCCGTTCAGACCTGCCGCCCGGCTACTATCGCCAGCTGCCCAAGCTGGGCGGTGGCCCGTTCGCCGGCTACCCGCGGATGCTCGGGCTGGCGTGGGCCTTCATCGCCCACACCGACAGCCTCTTCGATCCCGACGTCCTGCGCCGCTACCTGCGCGCCTACCAGGAGGTCCAGCCGCTGACCATCGGCGAGCTGTGGGCCGTGGCCATCACCCTGCGGATCGTGCTGGTCGAGAACCTGCGGCGTCTGGCGGAGGCGATTGTCGAGGAGCGCGCCGCGCGCAAACGGGCCGACGAGCTGGCCGACCGCTTGCTGGGGCTCGGCGGATCGGCGCCGCAGGATCTGTCGGACGTGCTGAGCGGCCTTTCCGCGGAAGCGCTGCCGCGCGCCTTCTTCGTCCAGTTCACCTACCGTCTGCGCGACCAGGACCCGCGCGTGCGGCCGGCTCTGGAGTGGCTGGAGGACCGCCTTGCGGGGCTGGACACCACCGCCGACGCGGCGGTGCGCGACGAGCAGCACAGCCAGGTCGCCGCGACGGTGACGGTGCGCAACATCATCACCAGCATGCGGCTGATCTCGGATGTGGATTGGACGCAGCTGTTCGAGCGCGTCAGCCTGGTGGACGACCTGCTGGCGGCTGAAAGCCGGTTCCGGGACATGGATTTCCCGACCCGCAACCTCTACCGCACCGCCATCGAAGAGCTGTCGCGCGGCTCCGGCTGGACCGAGCTGGAGGTCGCCCGCCGCGCGCTGGCGGCGGCCGAAGCGGCGGCGGGCGAGTGGGCGGAGGACCGCCACGCCGACCCCGGCTACTATCTCATTGCGGCCGGTCGCCGGCAGTTCGAGAAGGCCATCGGATTTCGGCCGCCGCCGCACAGCTGGGCGGGCCGCTTCTACCGGGGCCTGGGCGTCTGGGGCTATGTCAGCGCCGGCCTGATCGTGGCCGCGCTGCTGCTGGCGCTGGCGCTGACGATCTTGCATCGCGAGGGCGTCGGCCTGCCGATGCTCCTGGCGCTGGGCCTGCTCGGGGTTGTCCCGGCCATCGACGTGGCCGTGGCGCTGGTAAACCACATGGTCACGCGAGGTTTTCGGGCGAAGCTGCTGCCCGCGCTCGACCTGAGCGAGGGGGTCCCGGCGCGGCTTCGGACCATGGTGGTCGTCCCGACGCTGCTGACTGACCGGCGATTGATCGAGGAGCTCATCGAGCGGCTGGAAATCCATTACCTCGCCAGTCCGAGCGGCGAGTTGCACTTCGCCCTGCTGACCGATTGGCGCGACGCGGACGCCGAGGAGGCTGACGACGATGCCGAACTGCTCGCGGTAGCGGAGGAGGGGATCGCCGAGCTGAACCGGCGTTACGGCCCGACCCCGGCGGGCGAGCGCTTCCTGCTGCTGCATCGCCGCCGCGCCTGGAGCGAGAGCGAGGATTGCTGGATCGGCTGGGAGCGCAAGCGGGGCAAGCTCTGCGAGCTGAACCGCCTGCTGCGCGGCGCGACCGACACCACCTTCCTGCAGGGGCCGGACAAGGTCCCGGCCAAGGTCCGCTACGTGATCACGCTCGACTCCGACACCCGCCTGCCGCGCGACACGGTCGGGCGGCTGATCGGCAAGATGGCGCACCCGCTCAACCGGCCGAGGCTCGATCCGAAGCTGCGGCGGGTCGTTGAGGGCTACGGCATCCTGCAGCCGCGCGTGACGCCCTCCTTGCCCGTGGGCCGCGAAGGCTCGCTGTTCCTGCGGGTCTTCTCCAGCGCCAGCGGCATCGACCCCTACGCGGCGGCGGTGTCGGACGTCTATCAGGACCTGTTTGGCGAGGGCTCCTACACCGGCAAGGGCATCTACGACATCGACGCGTTCGAGGCGGCGCTGGCGGGGCGCGTGCCGGAAGGGACCCTGCTCAGCCACGACCTCTTCGAGGGCGTCTTCGCACGGTCGGGACTGGCCTCGGCGGTGGAGGTCGTGGAGGACTTTCCCGCCCGCTATGACATCGCCGCGCTGAGACACCACCGGTGGGCGCGGGGCGACTGGCAGCTGCTGCCGTGGATCGTCGGCCGTCGCTCGGGCGTGCCGCCCATCGGGCGCTGGAAGATGGTCGACAACCTGCGCCGCTCGCTGTCGGCGCCGAGCCTCGTCGCCGCGCTGATACTCGGCTGGGCGCTGCCGGTGGAGGGTGCGGCGATCTGGACGGCCTTCGTTTTGGCGACCATCGCGATCCCGCCGCTGATCTCGGTCGCCTCGGACGCGCTGCCGCGCCGGCGCGGCGTGCTGCTGCGCAGCCACTTCCGCGCGCTCGGCACGGAGTTTCGGCTGGCGCTGATGCAGATCGGATTGATGATCGTCTTCCTGGCGCATCAGGCCTGGCTGATGGGCGACGCCATGGTTCGCACCTTCTGGCGGCTGAGCGTCACCCACCGCCGCCTGCTGGAGTGGACGCCGGCGGCGCATGCGGCTTTCGGCGAGAGTCCAGGCGCCTCCCGCTACTACCGCCGCATGGCCGGGGCCGTGGTCGTCGCGCTTGCCGGCATCGCTGTAGCCGTGGCCTTCGGGCGTCTCACCTGGCCGCTGGCCGGCGTCTTCGGAGTGGTCTGGGCCCTTTCGCCCATCGTCGCCTGGCGGGCGAGCCAGTCGCCGATCGTGCTGGGACGGCGGCCGTTGGCGGACGACGACGCCAGGGCGCTGCGGCTGATCGCGCGGCGCACCTGGCGCTTCTTCGAGACCTTCGTCACGCCGGCCGAGAACATGCTGCCGCCGGACAATTTTCAGGAGGTCCCCGAGCCCGCCGTCGCCCACCGGACATCACCGACCAACATGGGCCTCTACCTGCTGTCGCTGGTGAGCGCGCGCGACTTTGGCTGGATCGGCGCGGCCGAGGCGGTGGAGCGGCTGAGCGCCACGCTGACCACGATGGGTAAGCTCGCCCGGCATCGCGGCCACTTCTACAACTGGTACGCCACCGAGGACCTCCGCCCGCTCGATCCGCACTACGTGTCGACCGTCGACAGCGGCAATCTGGCCGGCCACCTGCTGGTGCTCGCCAGCGCCTGCCGGGAGTGGCGTTCGCAAGCGCTCGATCCCGCGCGGATGCTTGCGGGCGTAGCCGATGCGCTGGCGCTGGCGCGCGACGAAGCGGGCCGGTTGTTCGCCGGACGCACGAACGAGCCGGTCATCTGGCGGCGCTTTTTCGAAGACCTGGCCTCGATCGAGTCCGCCGTGCGGCCCGTGCCCGATCTCGCGCGGCTGCTTGCGATGCTGTCCCGCCAGGCCGAGCGGCTGGTCGTCGCCGCGCGTGAGATCGTCATCGCGGAGGACGACGGTCAGGACCTGCTGTTCTGGGTCGAGGCCGCCCAGCGCGCCATCGAGAGCCATCGCCGCGACCTCGAAGACGCCGAAGCGCGCGCTCACCGCCTTCAGGCCATCGAGCAGATCGCCCGGTCGATGGCGCTCTCGATGGACTTCGCCTTCCTGCTGGACCCCGACCGGGTGCTGCTGTCCATCGGTTACAACGCGACCGACGGGACGCTGGACCCGAGCTGCTACGACCTGCTGGCGTCCGAGGCGCGGCTGGCCAGCTTCATCGCCATCGCCAAGGGCGACGCCCCCGCGCGGCACTGGTTCCGGCTAGGCCATGCGGTGACGCCCGTCGGCCACGGCGCGGCGCTGATCTCCTGGTCGGGCTCTATGTTCGAATACCTGATGCCGACGCTGGTCATGCGCGAACCGGCCGGCAGCCTGCTGGAGCAGACAAATCGCCTGATCGTCGATTCCCAGATCGAATATGGCGAGACCCTGAAGACGCCCTGGGGCGTGTCGGAGTCCGCCTACAACGCCCGCGACCTGGAGTTCACCTACCAGTATTCCAACTTCGGCGTTCCGGACCTGGGCCTGAAGCGAGGCCTTTCCGACAGCGCCGTCGTCGCCCCCTATGCAACCGCGCTCGCGGCGATGATCGACCCGAGGGCCGCCGCGAGGAACTTCGGGCGGCTGGAGGCGGTCGGCGCGCGCGGCCGCTACGGCTTCTACGAGGCGCTGGACTACACGCCCGCCCGCATTCCGGCCGGGGAGGACGTGGCGCTGGTGCGCGCCTTCATGGCCCACCACCAGGGCATGACCATCGTGGCGCTGGCCGACACCCTGTTCGACGGCGGCATGCGCCAGCGCTTCCACGCCGAGCCGATGGTCCAATCGACGGAGCTGCTGCTGCAGGAGCGGGTCCCGCGTGACGTCACGGCCGTACAGCCCTGGGTCTCGCACGCGCCATTGACCGCCCGCGTCCGGGAAGTCGACTGGTCGAGCAGCTGGCGCTCCGCCGACCCACGCGCGCCCACGCCCGCCACCCACCTGCTGTCGAACGGGCGATACGCGGTGATGCTGACGTCCGCGGGTTCCGGTTACAGCGTCTGGCGCGACCTGGCGGTGACCCGCTGGCGCGAGGACGCCACCTGCGACGACGCGGGCTCCTACATCTTCCTGAGGGACACGCGCACGGGCCGGGTCTGGTCGGCCGGGTTCCAGCCGACGGCCGAAGAGCCTGACGCCATCCAGGTGACCTTCAACGAGGACCGCGCCGAGTTCGTCCGTCACGACGGCCGGCTGACCACCGCCCTTGAGGTGCTCGTCTCGGCCGAGGACGACGCGGAAGTCCGCAGGGTCAGCATCACCAACGGGGGCGAGCGCGCGCGCGAGATCGAGGTCACGTCGTACGCCGAGCTGGTGCTGGCGCCACAGGCCTCCGACCTCGCCCATCCGGCCTTCTCCAAGCTGTTCGTCGAGACCGAGCACCTGCCGGCCGTGGGCGCGCTGCTGGCCACGCGGCGGCGGCGGTCGCCCGACGAGCCGGAGGTCTGGGCGGCGCACCTGGCGGCGCTCGACGGCCAGCTGGTCGGCAAGCGCGAGTTCGAAACCGACCGCGCCCGGTTCCTCGGACGAGGCAACACCCTTCGAAACCCTGCGGCCGTGATGAGCGGGCGCCCGCTGGGCGGCGCGACGGGGGCCGTGCTGGACCCGATCTTCGCCCTGCGCCGCCGGGTGCGCATCGAACCTGGGGCCACGGCCCGCGTCGACTTCTGGACGATGACGGCCTCCAGCCGCGAGGCGGTGCTCGACCTCGTCGACAAGCACCATGACATCGGCGACTTCGAACGCGCGGCGGCGCTCGCCTGGACGCAGGCGCAGGTGCAGCTGCATCACCTCGGCATCAACCGGGCGGAGGCGGCGCAATACCAGCGCCTCGCGGGCCACCTGGTCTACGCCTCGCCGGCGCTTCGATCCGCCTCGGAAGCCATCCAGAGCGGCGGCGGAGGCCAGCCGGGGCTGTGGAGCCTCGGCATTTCCGGAGACCTGCCGATCATGCTGGTGCGAGTGTCCGAGAGCCAGCACCTCGACATCGTCCGCCAGGCCCTTCAGGCGCTGGAGTACTGGCGGATGAAGCGGCTGGCCGTGGATCTCGTCATCCTGAACGAGCGCGCCACCTCCTACCTGCAGGACCTCCAGGCGACCGTGGAGATGATGGTGCGGGCCAGTCAGTCGCGCACGCCGCCCGGGGACGAGCGCCCGCCCGGCCACATCTTCGTCCTGCGCGCCGATCTCGTGCCGGAGGAGCAGCGGGCGCTGCTGGCGTCCGTCGCCCGGGTCGTACTAAGCGGCGAGCGCGGGCGTCTGGCCGAACAGCTCGAGCGCCTGCCGGAGCGGCCGGTGGCGCCGCGGCGGGCGTTCCGCCCCGCGCTCGCCTCCGAACTCCAGGTGGCGGGCCCCACGCCGGGGATCGAGTTCTTCAACGGCATCGGCGGCTTCGCCCTCGACGGCAGCGAGTACGTCACCATCCTCGCGCCCGGGCAGTCGACGCCCACGCCGTGGATCAATGTGATCGCCAACCCGCGGTTCGGCTTCCATGTTTCCGCCGAGGGCGGCGGCTATGCCTGGTCCGTCAACAGCCGCGAGCGCCAGTTAACGCCCTGGTCCAACGACCCCGTGACGGACCGGCCGGGCCAGGCGCTCTACATCCGCGACGAGCAGACGGGCGAGGTCTGGGGCCCCACCGCTCAGCCGATCCGCGACGAGACAGCCACCTACACGGCCCATCACGGCTGGGGCTACAGCCGGTTCGAACATGCCTCGCGCGGGTTGGAGCTGAGCCTCGTCGAGTACGTCGCGGGCGACGATCCGGTGAAGATCTCGCGGCTGAAGCTCCGCAACGTCTCGGGTCGGCGGCGGCGGATTTCCGTGACCGGCTATGTCGAGTGGGTGCTGGGGCCTTCGCGGTCGGCTTCGGCGCCCTTCGTGACCACCACGGTCGATCGCGAGAGCAAGGCGCTGCTCGCCCGCAACCCGTGGAACCCCGCGTTCGCGAGCCGCACGGCCTTCATCGACATGCTCGGCCGTCAGAGCAGCTGGACCGGCGACCGGCGCGAGTTCATCGGCCGCAATGGCGCGCTCTCCGCGCCCGAGGCGTTGGCGGGCGCGGGCGGACTGTCCGGGCGAACCGGCGCCGGGCTCGATCCCTGTGGCGCGATGCAGACGGTGCTGGAGCTGGCGCCCGGCGAGGAGGCCGAGGTCGCCTTCCTGCTCGGCGACGGCGAGGACGAGGCCGACGCCAGGGCGCTGATCGCGCGCTACCGGGCGGCAGACCTGGACGCGGTTCTTTCGGACGTCCGCCGCCATTGGGACGAGCTTCTGGGCGCGGTGCAGGTGAAGACTCCCGACCGCTCCATGGACGTGATGCTGAACGGCTGGCTGCTCTACCAGACGCTGGCCTGCCGCATCTGGGCGCGGTCGGGCTTCTATCAGGCCAGCGGCGCGTACGGCTTCCGCGACCAGTTGCAGGACGGCATGGCGCTCGCCGCCCTGCGTCCGCACCTGGCCCGCGAGCACCTGCTTCGCGCCGCCGGCCGGCAGTTCATCGAGGGCGACGTCCAGCACTGGTGGCTGCCGCATTCGGGGCAGGGGGTGCGGACCCGCATTTCCGATGACCGGGCGTGGCTCGCCTATACCGCCGCGCACTACGTCCGGACGTCCGGCGATGCGGCCGTGCTGGACGAGCCTGTGCGCTTCATCGAAGGCCCGCCGCTCGAGCCGGGCGAACACGACAGCTTCTTCCAGCCGCGGGTCTCGAATGAGAGCGCCAGCCTTTACGAGCATTGCGCGCGAGGGCTCGACGCCAGCCTGGCCGTCGGGGCGAACGGCCTGCCGCTGATCGGCTGCGGCGACTGGAACGACGGCATGAACCGCGTCGGGGACGAAGGGCGCGGCGAGAGCGTGTGGCTGGGCTGGCTGCTGATCGCGACGCTGAAGGATTTCGTGCCCATCGCCGAAGCGCGCGGGGACGGCGCGCGGGCGGCGAAGTGGCGCGAGCATGCCGAGGCGCTGCGGGCCGCCGCCGAGCGCAACGCCTGGGACGGGGAGTGGTATCGCCGCGGCTGGTACGACGAAGGCCCGCCGCTCGGGTCGGCCTCCAACGAGGAGTGCCGCATTGACTCCATCGCCCAGTCCTGGGCCGTGCTGTCCGGCGCGGCCGAGCCGGAGCGGGCGGCGCGCGCCATGGCGGCGGTGGAGCGGGAGCTGATCGTGCCGGACGACGGCATCGCACTCCTCTTCACGCCGCCGTTCGACCACACCCCGCTCGATCCCGGCTACATCAAGGGCTACCCGCCCGGCATCCGGGAGAACGGCGGCCAGTACACCCACGCCGCCCTCTGGTCGGTGATGGCGTTCGCGCAGCTCGGCGAAGGGGACAAGGCCGCCGCCCTGTTCTCGCTGCTCAACCCCATCAACCACGCCCGCACGCGGACCGATACGCACCGCTACAAGGTCGAGCCGTACGTGGTGGCGGCCGACGTCTACGCCGCGCGCGGGCACACGGGCCGGGGCGGCTGGACCTGGTACACGGGCTCGGCCGGCTGGATGCAGCGGGCGGGGCTGGAGAGCATCCTGGGGGTGGTTATCGAGGGCGACACCCTGCGCCTCGACCCGTGCATCCCCTGCGCCTGGCCGGGATTCGAGGTGCGGCTGCGGCGGGGCGGGGCGGTCTACGAGATCGTCGTCGAGAACCCGGACTGCGTGATGCGCGGCGTGACCTTCGCCGAGCTGGACGGCGAGCCGGTTGCCGACCGGCCGCCCCGCATCCGGCTGATTGACGACGGGGGGCGGCATGCGATCCGCGTGAGGCTCGGCCAGCGCGAGGCCAAACCCTGCGGTGAGGCTCAGCCGATTGAGGCGGAAGCTATCGCCGGAGCGCCGATCGACTGAAGCCGCCGGCGCGCATCGCCCTCGGATCCCTGCACGTCGAGCGCACGGCACGCATCCTCGATCACCACGGCCTGAAAGCCGAGCCGCACCGCGTCCTCCGCCGACCAGAGCACGCAGAAGTCGAACGCGAGGCCCGCGAGGAACACCCGCCGAAACCCCCGTTCGCGCAGGTAGCCGGCCAGGCCGGTCGGCGTTTGGCGATCGTTCTCGAAGAAGGCGGAGTAGGAGTCGATCTCCCGATGATAGCCCTTCCGGATCACCAACTCCGCGCGAGGCGCGTCCAGCGCCGGATGGAAGGCCGCGCCGGGCGTTCCCTGCACGCAGTGATCGGGCCAGAGGATCTGCTCGCCATACGGCGCCTCGATCACCTCGTAGGGGCGACGACCCGGATGGCTGGACGCAAATGACTGGTGGCCCGGCGGATGCCAGTCCTGGGTGAGCAGTACGTGATCGAATGCCCGCGCCAGCCGATTGATGGGCTCGATCACTTCATCGCCCTTCGGAACCGCGAGCCGGCCGTCGGGGCAGAAGTCCACCTGTGCGTCGACCGCGAGAAGTACGTCCGATCGCGGGTCGGGCTTCACGCGGTCGCCTCCTGATGCGCCATGCGGCGGTCGACGTCCTCGGCGAGCTTGCGCAGGGACGGCGCGATCTCCACGGGATAGGCGTGGGGCTCCAGCTGTCGGAGCAGCTCGGGCAGCCGCAAGAGTTCCTCGGCGGCGTGAGCGCGGATTGCGGCAAGCTCGGGTAGCGGATGAATACGCTCGCCGCCGCGCATTACGGCGTGCAGCAGCGGCGCGCCTTCCTGACGGTCGTGCTCGGTCGAGATGACGTCACCGGCTATGAGTCCGTCCGGGCCGTAGCGACGCCACACCTGCTTGCGCCCCGGCCAGGTCGCCTTGCCTTGCGAGCGCTTGCGCCGGGGCAGGCCCGCGTACTCCTCCAGCTTGTAGGCGCAGTCGAGCGCCGGAACATCGGAGGAGGTGGTGAGACTCGTGCCCATGCCGTAGCCGTCGATCGGGGCCTTGGCCTTCGCGAAGGCGATCAGGTCCTCTTCGTCCAGCCCGCCGCTGGCGAAGATGGTCGTGTCCTTCAGGCCGCCCTCGTCGAGGATGCGACGGACGCTTCGGGACAACTTGATCAGGTCGCCGCTGTCCAAACGCACGCCGCTGATCCGGACGCCCGCTTGCTGAAGCCGTGGCGCCAACTCGACCACCTTCCGGGCCGCCTCTTCGGTGTCATAGGTATCGATCAGCAGGACGAGGTTCTTCGGCCGGGCGCGAGCGAAGGCCTCGAACGCTTCCATTTCGTCGTCGAAAGACTGGATGAAGGAGTGGGCCATCGTCCCGAACAGCGGAACGCCCCATCGCATGCCCGCCAGCGTCGTGGCGGTTCCGGCGAAGCCCGCGATGTAGCTCGCCCGCGCCGCCATCAGCCCGGCCTCGGCCCCGTGCGCCCGGCGCAGGCCGAAGTCGACCATCAGCTTGCCGGGCGCGGCCAGCACCATCCGCGCCGCCTTCGAAGCCGCCAGCGTCTGGTAATGCAGGATGTTGATGACCCGGGTTTCGACCAGTTGGGCGACAGGCAGCGGCGCGACCACACGGACGATCGGCTCGTCCTGGAAGAAGAGTGTGCCCTCCGGCATGGCGTCCACGTCGCCGTTGAAGCGCAAACTCGCAAGCCATCCGATGAAGGCGTCCGAGAACCGGCCGGTGGTCTTGAGCCACGCGAGTTCCTCCGGCGAGAACCGTACGCTCTCCAGGAACTCGACCACCTGCTCCAGCCCGGCCGCCATCAGGAACCCGCGCCGTCCCGGCAGCCTGCGCACGAAGAATTCGAAGACCGCCGTCTGCATCCGGCCGGTCTCCAAATAGGCTTGCATCATGTTGAGCTGATAGAGGTCCGTCAGGAGCGGCGTCGTCGTCAGATCCATCCAGAGGTCCTCCAACTCGCCATCAGACTCCGTCCGGCCGCTCCGGCGTTGATGCCGATCAAGGACGTCTGCGAAGATCGCGTGATCTGGGCGGAGCTCCGCCAGCCCCAGCCCCAGCCCCAGCCGCAGTCCGTACAATCGGCCAAACCCTCCCTGACCACCTTGTCAGTAGGGTTGGCGGGCGCTCGAGGGCATCGCTGCCTTTCAGCCCTGAAGCGCGCGGACCACTTCGTCTGGGTGGGTCATGATGAGCAAACGGCCGCCGTCGTCGATGACCTTGAAGGGAAGATCGTCGATGCGGAGGCGATCGAAGTGCGTCGACCGCCGACAATGAATGTCGGGAAGGCCAGTTCAGAAGCTTCGCAGGGCGCCGACCTAGCGGGAATGGTTTGGCTGGAATCTACCACAACGCGCGCCGCTTCAACGTCGCCGCCGACTGGTTGGCTGGCCGGCAGGAACTCGGGGCATGACGTTCGAGGCAGGAACGAGTGACGCTCTGGAACTCTCGGAGCAGGTTGAGCTTTGATCCTTCGGTGGGTCGGCGCATCAGCCGACCCGCTCTTGGTACGCAGTGGAAAGCCGCCATTTGCGTCGGTCGGTCTTACGCCAGGCTGGATACGAGCAGCGAAAGCTCAGCTTGCCGCTTGGTGGATGTCTTGAGAAGTACTCGCTTGAGCTGCGAGCGAACGGTCTCGCGAGATACGTTGTACCTGAGTGCAATTTCGGACGGAGTTAGTCCTTCGGCGATCGCGCGTGCTATACGCGCTTCGGCTGGCGTGAGGTCAAATAAAGCTGAAATGATATTCGCATCGGGCAAGAGGTTGTTCTGTGCTCGCGAGATCACAGCGAACATCGCAACGCTGTTGAATAGCTGCAGCGCATCGCGTGCCGCAGGCGCCAGATTGAGGATTGCGCGACCGATCTTGTGTTCGTCGCGCAAGGCGATGGAGGCGCCGGCAGCCGAGCTGTCGAGATTCTCGATCGTCTTGGCGAAACGGGCGTCCGCGACAGCGTCGTTCAGCCTCAACCTGACGGGGCCGTCATGGACCAGTTTACCGAGGTGAACTTGAAACTCATCGCTAGCCCCGAGGAGCCGCCCTTTGCGGTCAAGTAGCCCGATGGCGCTGCCGACCGCGTTAAACGCATCAACGAGGTTGCTCTGACGAGCGAACTCCACCTCACTGCTCAGCACGGCGGCGCGGCACAGATGCGGCCGCAGCCTGTTGAGAAAGCGCGTGGAGTCTCGAGAATGCTGGTGACTTCGGAACCCCTCGATCGCGACGACCATCGCATCGTCCCGCCCGCCTCGGATCAATGTGGCGGCGCCGGCCGCGCAGCCACGGGGATTCAGGAACTCGGCATACATCGGTAAATTGGCGAGCTCGCTTTCTGTATGGAGGTCACTGTCGGTGAGGAACCCGGCGTGATTTGCCCGCGCGAGGAGCCTCGAAACACGAGTGTCCCCCTCATTCCATCCTGCCCGGTCGAACTCCAGCGTGATCTCGGCGATATCTCGGGACGACTGCAGGGTTAATTGATTTGCCGTGCTGCGGATCAGATTGCCGCCCATCGCCCCAAGCGCGGTTGAAATGGCGTGAAGAGTATGGGGCCATTTCTCCGGGAACGCGCTTGCTTCGTAAATATGCCCGATGATGTCGTCACTGACCGACACAAGCCCCCCCAGCTCACCAAGTATGACAAATGAAGCGAGTTACCGGGAAATGCAACTTCCATCACCCGTTTGGGGTATGCGCGGCGGAAGGCAAATTCATATGGTCAGCCCACGTGTCGGACGACGCAGGGCGGTTCGAATCCTGCAACGCGGCGTGTGCCGAACCTCGCGTGTGAGATTTCGGCGGTAGTTTGGGGTCGAGCACGGTCAGCCGACTCCTTGGTCAAATTGGTAAGGGCGGGGGGGGACTCATGAACTCGGGTGTCTTCGGCGCGCGCGTGCGCGCTTCTGGTCGTGCGCGCATGGCGCAGCGTGGGCGGGGCCGAGCGGCGCTTCTACTGTCCACGGCGCTGGGCTGCTCGCTCCTGGTCGCAGCCGCGCCGGGCGGGGCCAGGGCGCAGTCCATCCAGGAGCACGTCGAAGGCGACATCAACATCACCCAGGATGTGGTCAACGGCGAACCGTTCGCCATCGACGCCTCCAGCGACGCCGGCAGCATCACCATCGACGTCGGCCAGGCGAACGTCACCAATGGCGGGACAGGCGAAGGCTACGCGGTGCACGCGGTCACCCTCGCTCCGGACAAGCTCATCAGCATCTCCCTGGACGAGAGCACCGCCACGGGATCCGGTCCGATCTTCGGGATCGGGGCAGAGGCTTCGCAGGGATCCAACATCCTCATCAACGCCGGGGCCGTCGAAGCGACGGGCGATGGCGAGTACGGCATCCGCGCGGCCACCCAGAATGGCGGCTCGATCACCATTGACTCAGGGACGGTGAGCACCACGGGCGGCATCCTCAATCAGGGGACTGCGGACGCGCGCAACGCCTTCGGCGTGTGGGCGCTCAGCGACTCCGGCGACATCGACGTCACCAGCGACTCCGTCACGACGACGGGCTTCGGCGGGACCGGCATCGTTGCGCAGACTGCATCCGGCGACGTCTCTATCGACAGCGGCGCGATCTCCACGTCGCAAGGGTTTGCATCCGGCATTGGCGCCGGGGGGGCGAACCTCACCATCGCGAGCGATACGATTGCCACGGCCGGCAACGCCTCCGCGGGCATCTATGTCCCGATCGCGACCGGCGATGTGACGGTCACAAGCGGAGAGATCACGACAGCGGGGCGGGCCATCACCGTCGATGGTGTTGTCTACCTCTCCCCCGGCATCGTGGTCCGCGACGGCGAACACGTCAGCATCACCAGCGATCAGGTCACCACCACCGGCAGCGGCGGCTACGGCATCACCGCCGACAACATCGGTTCGCTGACGGTGGCCAGCGGCGCCGTCCATACCAGCGGCAATGCGGCCATAGGCATCAATGCCGACGCGGTGAGGGGCGCGATCGACATCACCTCCCAGTCGGTGATCACCGACGGTGAGGTCGTGCTCTACAACGGCGAGTACATCGGTGCTGACGCGATTCTCGCGCGCGGCGAGGGGCCCGTCGCAATCGACAGCGGTTCTGTCACGACCAGCGGCAGCCTGGCTCGCGCGATTTACGCGTCTTCGAGCGATGACGATGTGAACGTGACCAGCGGCTCGGTCGTGACCACCGGCGCGTCGTTCGCGGGAGGCATCCGGGCGGACAGCGGAACGGGCGACGTCAGCATCGACAGCGACAGCGTTTCGATAGCCGGTGACTTCTCGCCGGCTATCTGGGCTGACGGTCACGACGTGACGATCACAAGCGGGATCATCGAAACGGCGGGAGCCGCGTCGTCGGGCATCTACGTCCCCGAAGCCACCGGCGATGTCACGGTCACGAGCGACCAGATCACCACCACCGGCTCGGCGAGCGTGTACGACGGGGTCCTCTACCTCCCGGTTGGGATGGCGATCCGTGATGGTGAGAACGTCACCATCACGAGCAATGAGGTCACCACCACCGGCAGCGGCGGCTACGGCATCAGCGCTGACAACGTCGGTTCGCTGACGCTGGTCAGCGGCGCGGTGCACACCAGCGGCAAGGCGGGCATAGGCATCAGCGCCTACGCGGTGGCGGGTGCGATCGACATCAGCTCCACGTCGGTGATCACCGAGGGTGAGTTCGTCACGTACAACGGCGAGAACACCGGCGCTGACGCTATTCTCGCGGTCGGCGACGGCCCGATCACCATCGACAGCGGCTCTGTCACGACCAGCGGCGCCCTGGCCCGCGGGATCGTGGCTCAGTCGAACGGCGGGGATGTGACCATCGTCAGCGGCCAACTACAGACGGCAGGCGCCGACGCCCCGGGCATCCTCGTGTCGGCGTCGCAGAATGCCGATGTGACCACGGGCGACGTCGCTGTGAAAGGCGATCGCTCCAGCGCGGTGCTGGTGACGGCGAGCGCCGCCGCCGACGTCACGGTCGATGGCGACGTGAGCGCCGCTGACGGCTTTGGCCTCAAGGTCCAGGCGGGGACGGGCGCGACGGTCGAGGTCGCCAGCGGCGGAAGCATCCACGGGGCTCTAGGCGCCATCGCGCTCGACGGCGACAGCGACGCGACCTTGACGGTCGCCGGCCAGTTGAGCGCCGACGTGGACGCCACAGTGCTGCTCGGCGGTGGGGACGATGTGGTCAACCTGAAGACCGGCGCCAACATCGAGGGCGGTCTCTACGGCGGCGCGGGCTTCGACACCCTGAACCTCGACAGCACGATCAACGAAGGCGCGGGCATCGGCCAGTCCGTCGACGATGTCGTGGCTTTCGAGGCGCTCAACGTGACCGATGGCCATTGGACCATCGGCGGCGACCTGGCGCTGGAGACGACGCTCACCGGCGGCACGCTGGTGGTGACCGGCTCTCTCACGGACGACGTGCTCATCGGCCAGAACGCCGCGCTGCAGATCGGCAATGGTGGCACGACCGGCGCGCTGATCGGCGATCTGGTGATTGACGGCACGGCCATCTTCGACCGCTCCGATGAATACGATTTCGGCGGGGACGTCTCGGGAACCGGCACCCTGGTGAAGCAGGGCGACGCCGGCCTGATCCTCAGCGGCGCCTACAACTTCACGGGTACGACCCAGGTCGAAGGCGGCACGATCAAGATCGTCAACCTGCCGCAGACGGCCGAGGTGGTGGTCGACAACGGCGTGCTCGATCTCACCGGAACCGACCAGCAGCTCGCCAGCCTCAGCGGCGGTTCGGACGGCGTCGTCAATGTCGACGATGGATCGCTCACCGTGAACCAGGACGGCTCCACCACCTTCGCCGGCGAGATCACCGGCGATGGTTCCCTCACTCTCAGCGGCGGCGGCACGCTGAACCTGACCGGCGACAACACCTACACTGGCCCGACCACGGTAGACGACGGGCTGCTGAAGGTGAACGGCTCGATCACCTCCGACGTGACGGTGGCCGACGGCGGCGCGCTCGGCGGCTCGGGATCCATCGGCGGCGATGTGTCGGTGAGCGACGGCGCCCTCGTCGGCCCCGGCAACTCGCCGGGCACGCTGACGGTCACGGGTGACTTCACCTTCGCCAGCGGCTCGACCTACGTCGCCGAAGTCCTGCCCACCGGCGAGCACGACCTCATCAACGTCAGCGGCCAAACCACCATCGAGGATGGCGCCACGCTGTCGATCATGGCGGGCGAGGGCGATTGGGCGCGCCTGAGCGACTTCACCCTGCTGCACTCCGTCGGCGGCCTGACGGGGACCTTCGACACCGTTCAGACAAACCTCGCCTTCCTCGATCCGCACATCAGCTACACGGGGACCGACATCGTCCTTGCGCTGACGCGTAACGACGTCCGCTTCGCCAGCTTCGCGGCCAACGCCAACCAGGCCCATGTCGCCAACGCGATCGAGGGAGCCGGGTACGGCGATGCGCTCTACAACGCCCTGGTGGTGGAGAGCGCCGAAGGCTCGCAGGAGGCCTACAACGCGCTCTCCGGCGAGATCTATGCCGGCCTCGACTCCGTGCTCATCCAGCAGGCCCGCTACGGCCGCGAGCTCGTGGTCGACCGCGCGGCCACAGCGCCGGAAGGGCGAGGAGCCTGGGCTCAGCTGCTGGGCGGCGACCTGAAGTTCGACGGCTCCGCCGACCACGCGGCCATCGACAGCGACGCCCGCGGCCTGATCGCCGGCATCGATGCCGGCGGCGGGGCATGGCGTACCGGGCTGGCCGTCTCCTATATGACCAGCGATGTCGACTCCGCCGCGCTCGCCAGCAAAGCGGACGTCAAGTCGGGGGCGATCTCCGCCTACCTCGCCGGCCAGGTCGGAAGTCTGAAGGCCAGCCTTGGCGCAAGCGACTCGGACTACGACATCGAGACCGACCGCAGCGTCGTCTTCCCAAGCTTTGCCGATGCGCCGAAGGCGAACTTCGGGGCGCGCGGCGTCGACCTCTTCGCCGAGGTGTCGGTCCAGCAGCCGATCGCCGGCCTGACGGTCGAGCCATTCCTGGGGGTCAGCTATGAGACCCTGCATGTGGACGGCTTCACCGAACAGGGCGGCGAGGCGGCGCTCACCATCGCCGCGTCCGACCGCGACGTCTCAACGGCTGAGTTGGGGCTGCGCGTTTCGGCCTCGATCGACACGGCAGCCGGGCGGCTGACGCCGTATGCGTCGGTGGCCTGGCGCGGCGTCTCGGGCGACGACAACCAGGTGCGCGATGCCGCCTTCCAGAACGGCGCCGCCTTCGCTGTCGGCGGAGCCCCGATCGACGACGGCGCGGTCTATGACGTGGGCCTGCGGCTCGAATCCGGCCGAATGAGCTTCAAGGCCTCCTACGCCGGCATGGATACCGAGCGCTGGCGCGATCAGCAGGGCCGGGTAGGCCTGTCGATCCGCTTCTGAGACGCGCCAAAATCCCCGCTTAAGCGCCCGCGTCGCCCCGGCGACGCGGGCGTCTTCTTATGGGCGGCGCGGGGGCGGGAGCTGGCGGAGAGGGCAGTCTGGCGCGAACTTGTCTCCGCGGGGGCGGCTGCCTAAGGTGATCCGCGGGCAATCGGCGGGCGAAATTCTCATGGATCCGGTTTCGAACGTCGACGGCCTTGTTCTCCTGCTGCGCCAGCGACTTTTGGAACGCTCCAGGACGAGCGCTTCCTCACAAAAGGACCGGAAGGCCGGTGGGCGCGCCGACGCTGGTGTGGCCTCGGTTCAGGCGCTCGCCGCGGTGGACGATCTCGATGACCGCCAGCTCAAGCGTGCGTTGATCCAGAATATTTTGGCGGAGCAGCTCGGTCGCGGTCTCCTGAACGAGGCGCGTTTTCAGCAGGTCGTGGATCGGGTGACCGACACGATCGAGTTAGATGCCGACGCGTCCAAGCTGTTGTCCCGGCTGATCGGCGACCTGCGGGTCGCGGCCCGCTAGACGCCGCCGGCCTTTTTTCTTGCAGCCATCAGTGAAGCCATTGACTGCATAAGCGTCTTTCCGCTCTGACCAAGGGGCGTATTGAGCGCAATGTTGCGGATGCGTTCAGCAGCCTGCGCATTTCCTTCGGCCGCAAGCAGCAGGCTTTTCGCCAGTGCGGCCGAAAAGCACTGGCGATCGAGGCGCAGCGCGACCTCCGTGCGCCGCTTGGCGCTTTCCAGATCGCCGGCGGCAATATCGAGAACCGCCAGTCCGCCGTGGATTTCCGCAAAGGTGTCGTCGATCGCCAGCGCTTTCTCGAACCGCGCGCGGCTGGTCACGAGGTCGCCGGCGGCGAAATAGGCCCAGGCCGACGCGACCCAGGAGCCCAGGTGCTCGCCGAAACGCTCGGCGCCCTTGTCCAGCCAGGGGGCGGCTTTGGCCGGGTTGTTTTCCGCCATCAGGGCGAGGCCCTTTCCGACGGCGGCCCGGGCGTCATCCGGCCGGACTTCCAGAGCGTGCTCGAAGGCGGTCATGGCGGCCGGGATATCGCTGTCATTGAGCAGGACCATGCCCAGCGCCGACAGCCCTTCGTGCTGACCGCCAGCACGGGTTGCATATTCGCGTGCGAGCGCCAGATCTTCTGCGTCGATCGCGGCATTGGCCAACGCGCCCATAAGGTCCTTGTCGTCGGGCATCCGGCGCGCCAGTTCCCGGCCACAGGCGAGCGCCTCGTCCAGTCGCCCAAGGTGGTGGAGGCCGTGAATCTTCAGCGCTGCGGCGTTGGGGACCGTTACGGCGGTCTCATCGTCGAGCATCTCCACGGCGCCGTCCCAGTCCTCCAGCATCGATTTTGCCCATGCGAGGTTGAACCGGAGCACCGGATCGGCCGAATTCTCGGACAAGAGCGCCTGGAAGATGTCAGCCGCGGTCGCGAAATCTCCCCCTGACAGGGCGGTAAGCCCTTTAAGGTTCTGCAGCGGCGGGGGAAGGGGGCTTGCCGCTTCATAGCGCGCTAGCAGCTTCGCCGCCGTTTCCCGCTCCCCTTCGCCGAACGCCTCCTCGGCGGCATCGGCCAGCAAGGAGGCGTTATCGGGGTCCCGCTCAAGGAAGCCAAGCAGGCGTTTCAGGCGGGTTGAGCTTTCCGTGGCGTCCGGGGTCTGCATCGCTCGTAAATCCTAGTGCTTCGTGCTCTTGCCGAACTGGTTCAGCAGCAGTTGGGCGGCGGAGGTGACTTCCGGTTCGGCGGCCTGTTCGCCGAGTTTATTGCGGCACTCATCGATCAGCATCTGCATGTCGCGGTTCAACGGCGCGTTCTCGGTGTTTTGGGCGATGCCTTCTTCCAGTCGCTCGATGGTCGCGGCGAACTCATCGCGGATGAGGTGGTTCAGGCCGCTGGCGAACGTGCGCAGGTAATGGTCGGCCGGCAGCGTCGCCAGCGGCAGTAGGATGTCCTGGGCGATAGCCGCGTTGCCGGAGGTGAGCTCAAGCAGGCCGTACTGGAATCGAGCAAGCGCGAAACCTGGCGCCGCTTCCACCGCCTTGGCCATAGCCGCGCGCGCCTCCGGATAACGTTTAGCCCCGGCCAAAAGCGAGCCTTGCAGGAAATGCAGGCGACCGTCGTTGGGATATTCTCCGAGAAGGGCGTCGAGCGCCTCTAGTCCGGCCGCGTCATTGCCGCGCGCGACTTGCAGGACCTGGGACAGCCGCTCCGCCGGGCATTCGTCTTGGGAAGCCATACTGTCTCTCCTCATCGTTCCAATTTGAAGTCGCCGCTGTTGCGCAGCCGTTTTCGAAGAAGGGCGATCGCGGCCTGGTGCATCTGCGATATCCGCCCCTTTGTCAGGCCAAGCACCGCGCCGATTTGATCGAAGGTCAATCCGCCCATGTAATGGTGGCGGATGATCAGGCGCTCGCGTTCGGGAAGCCGGGAAACCTCCGCGAGGAGCCGGCCCAGCGTCTCCTTCCAGGCGAGGCTTTCATAGGCGTTGGCGCGGCGGTCGCGCTCGCCATCGATAACATAAAGGCCCGCATCGTCGAGCATGAAGCCAATGGCGAGGCCAACCGCCAGCTCGGTCAGCGCCTGCAGCGCATCCCTGGTCGGCAAGATGTCGGCGTCCGCTACGGCCAGCGAACGGGCGCGTTCGGAGCGGATGCGGGTTCGAAAGGAAATCTGTTCGCGAACCTCGCTCATCTTGGCGAGGCCGTCGAGCACGCTGCCTGTGATGCGGTGGGCGGCATAGGAAGGGAAGTGGGCGCCGAGGGCCGGGTCATATCGGTCGATCGCTTCCAGGAGGCCGGCGGCGGCGAGCTGGCAGAGATCCTGGAATTCGATGTCGCCCGTGCTGCGGTCCAGCCAGTGACGCCGGGCGATCTGCCGCGCGAGGTCGTAGTGAAGCGAGAAGAGCCGCTCCCGTATCTCCGGTGAACCGGTCTGCGTGAACACGCGCCAGAGGGCGGCTTCCTCCTCCTGCCGCGCGGCGGGCGGCCGGGCCTCGATCGGCGCGCCCTCTATGTTCATCGGAAGCTTCCGACCACGCCCTGGAGCACGAGGCTCCAGCCATCGATCAAGACGAACATCAGAACCTTAAGCGGCAGCGACAAGGTCGATGGCGGCACCATCAGCATGCCGAGCGACAGCAGGACGCTGGAGACTACGAGATCGATCAGCAGGAAGGGCAGCAGGATGACAAAGCCAATCTTGAACGAGACCCGAAGCTCGTTGAGCATGAAGGCGGTCGTGAGCTGCATCAACCCGACGTCGGCGGCGCGCGGCGGCAGAGGCTGCTTGGCGATGTCGTAAACGGTCTTGATGTCCTGATCGTGAACCTGGCGCAGCATGAAGGCCTTCATTGGCGCCGAACCGGTGGTGACGGCCTGCTCTACCGTGGTCGTGCCGGAGAGGAAGGGTTGAAGCGCGCCTTGATTCACAGCCGTCAGGGTCGGTCCCATGGTGAAGGCGGTCAGGAAAAGCGCCAGCGCCACCAGCACCTGGTTGGGCGGCGTCTCCGGCATGCCAAACGCGTGGCGGATCATCGACAGGACCACCACGATCCGGATGAACGGCGTCATGCAGATGGCGATGGCCGGGATAAGCGTCAGCAGCGTCAGGATCAGCGCGATCCGGACCGCTTCCGAGGTTTCGATGTGGGTGTCGTGCAGGCCGAGAATTTGTCCCGCTGTCGCCGCCGTTGCGGGTGGCGGTGTCGCTGCGTGGGCGGCGGCGGCGCCCAGGACGAATAGTCCAGCAGCCATAACGACCAAGAGAACGGATTTGCGCATGATCACCCTTCCGGCTGGCCGGGTGAAGGCAGAACCTGGATCGCCTGCGGCGACACTGCGATCAGGTGCTCGCGGTCGTCGCAGGCGATCAGGCACACATCGACCTGCTGGCCGACACGCGCGGATTCGATGATCCGCAGGCGCTTGGTCGGCGCCGATCCCAGCCGCCAGGGCAATTGGGGGGCGTTCCTGACACCCATCCGCGCTCTCAGCGCATAAGCGCCGGCGACCCCCAGCGCCAGGCACAACAGCAGTGCAGCCAGCACGCGCCACCAAGAGACATCCGGGCCGGTCGCCTGGCCAAGCGTCTGGGCGCACACCGGGCGCGCTGCGGCCAGAGCCGCCATCGTCAATGACCATGACAGACCGCGGTTCACCGGGGCGCGATCTCGACAATGCGGACGCCGAAATTGTCGTCGACGGCCACGATCTCGCCGCGGGCGACGAGCGACTGGTTCAGGCGGATTTCGACCAGATCGTTCAGGCTGCGCTCGAGTTGCAAGACCGAACCGGCCTTCAGCGCGAGGAGCTCGGCGATGGTCATGGTCACCTCACCGAGCTTGGCCTCCAGCGAGACTTGTACGTCCTGGAAGAGGGCGGAATCGAGCGAGACAAGGGGAGGTCCGGACGGCGTCGGCGCAGTCTCCTTGTCGGTCGCGGCATGAGGCGTTGTCCCGTTACGAGGGGAGGTCATTGGGTTCTCATTGTTCAGGCTTGAAGCGTGAGGGCGAGCGCGTCTTCGGTATGCGTCAACGTCGCGCGGCCGACGCTGCGTTGGGAGCCCGCCAGAGCGAGCAGGGCGGCGTCTTCCAACCCGGCGTCGAGAACGAGCACGTCGCCGGGGGCCAGCGTCCGCAGGTCGGCAAGACCGAGGCTGGCTGAACCGAGCACGGCCTCTATGGAGACTGGCGTGTCGGCGAGCGCGCTGCGCAAGCCCGTAAGCTTTTCGACCGAGCGTGCGCGCTGAGGCAGGGAGGCCTTGCACGCCGGCAGCACGTCGCTCATGGCAAGCGCGAGCCAGACAAGCGTCTCTCCCTGTTCATCGGCGATTTCGATGCTGAGGCCGCCCAGAGGTCCGTACGGAGACGCCGGATCGCTCTTCGATTTGCCCTCGATGCCCAGTGCGCGTTCGATCTTGGCGGCGAGGTCCTCAATGATTTGGGCCTCGAATGCTTCGATCAGCTTACGGTCGGCATCCGTGGGTGAAAGGCGCTGAACGTCGGTATCGAGCGCCCAGTCCAGCAGCCTCGCCGCTGCCGGGCGGGGACAGCTGATCGCCAGCGCTTGGCGGGGAATGCGCCACGTCCGGCCTTGCGCGGCGGTCTCACCCTTGTGCGGCGTCAGGCGTGTCGCATGCAGCCGGCGCGGCGGGGAAAACCACGCCTCCGACCAGGCCGAAACGGCGGCCGTGACCTTTGCGCGCACAGGTTCGCGCGCGACGGCGCTCAGGGGCAGCCAATCAAGAACGCGGTTCGTCACCCGGCCTGACCTCTGATGCCGAAGAGCTGCTGGATCATGTCATTGGAGACGCTGACCACCTGCGAGGAGGCCTGGAAGCCGCGCTGGATCAGGATCAGGTCGCCGAACTCCTGGGCCAAGTCGACGTTCGAGGCCTCCACCTGTTTGGAGACCAGCTTTCCGATCCCGTCAGTGTTGCTCTCCAGCAGCCGGTACTGCCCGCCACCCTTGTTCTCGAACAGGCCGTTGCCGGCGCGCTCCAGCTGTTGCGGGTCACGGAAGTCAGCCAGCGCGACCGCACCCTCAAGGTCGGTCTTGGTGTTCGAATAGGTCAGCTTGATTTGCCCGTTTTCGTCCACTGTCACGCTGGTCAGCGCGCCTACCCCATTGCCGTCGACGCTTGCGGCGCGGATCGTCGAAACGGTGCCGGCCGAATAGGAGGTCACGCCCGACGAGAAGTCGAGGACGACCGAAAGCGCCGCGGCGCCGTCCGTCGGCGTGTCGGTGATCGTGAGTTTCTCGGTGCTGGGATCAACCGCGCCACCGATGAATTTCAGGGTCGATGTGCCTACCGTGCGGCCGGTCTGGTCCGTGACGGTCACGGTCCATTGCCCAGGCGCAGTAGAGCCCGCGGCGGTGAACTTCACTTGCCAGACCTGCTTGCCGCCGAGCGAGTCATAGACGGCGATGTCTGAGACTGTGGCGTCGGTCCCGCTGGCGGAAAGGTTGTCTGCGAAGGTGACCTTCGTGGTTGCTGCCGGCGGGCTCGTGCGCTTGGCGTCCAAGTTTAGCGCCACGGGCTGGCGCGAGGAATCCAGCACCGCCAGGTGATATTTGGTGCCCTGCAACGAAATGTAGCCGTCCTCGTCGACGACGAACTGGCCGGTGCGCGCGTAGTAGGTCTTGTCGCCGTCCAGCAGGACCAGAAAGCCATTGCCCTGGATGGCCAGGTCAAGATCGCCGTCGGATTGCCGCAGATCGCCTTGCTTGAAATCGACCCGGGGCTCTCCGTAGCGCACGCCTTCGCCGGCCTGCTCAGCGTCCGTACCCGACGAGAAGGTTAGCCCGCCGCCGCCGTAATTGAAGACGTCGGTGAAGTTGATGGAGGTCGCCTTAAACCCGAGCGTGTTCAGGTTGGCGACGTTGTTGCTGATGGTCTGCAAACCCTTCTGGTAGGCATCCATCCCACTCAGGCCAATGTAGATTGCTCCAAGCATAGGTTCCTCCTCAGCGGACCTGCGAAATGTTGGCGACGGAGACGCTGCTGATGACGGATCCGTCTGGCGTCTTGATGGTGACGGTCGGCTCACCGGTGGCGAATGAGACCGCCTGGACGGTGCCCGATATCGTCGTCGATTGCGCATGGACATCGACCGTGCGGCCAAGCAGGTTCGTCGCCTGAAGCGCGGACTGGGCCGACAGCAGATTGGTGATCTGGTCGTTGAGTGTCTGGCTTTGCTGAAGCTGCGCGAACTGGGCCAGCTGCGAAACAAACTGGAAATTATCCATCGGCTTCAGCGGGTCCTGGTAGGTCAGCTGGGTGAGGATGATTTTCAGCAGCGACTGGAAGTCGAGGCCGTACGCGCTCTGGGCGGACGCGGCGCCGCTAACCGGGGAAATGGCCATCAGGTGCTCCGGTTGTGGGGGCGGGCGCGTCGATGAGCGCGCCGTTGAGGGTGAGGTCGCCGAGCGTGACGCCGAATTCGGCGGCCAGCATCGCCGCGGCCCTGCGCAGCCGTTCCTTCGCTTCCTCGCTGAGTCGCGGCGTTCCAGCGATGATCTGGACAGCGCCGTCTTGCTCTGAAACCACCAGGCTGAAGCGCTTGGGTTGTCCCTCTTGAGGTAATTGCCGAGCGGGCGCCTTGGGGACGCAATTCTGACTTGGCCGCGCAGGCCTGAGGCTTGGCGCCTGCGGGAACGCAACGACTGCCTGCGGAGATTCCGCGGTCGCTTGCGGGCGGACGGCGCTCATTTCCATGAAGGTCTTCCCGGTAGGGGCCGCGCTACGTGTTTCCGGCGCGGGCGAAGACGTTCGCAATGCGGCGGATTTTGACGGTTCCGACTCGCCGGCTCGCATCAGCGTTTCGGCGTCCTCGGAGGCGGCGTCCACCGGATTTTTAGCCGTCATCGGCTCCGCTTGCGGCGTCGCGCCGGGTGGACTGGGACGAATGACGCCGAGCTCCGAAAACCCGAATGCCCGCTCCTGGCGCTGAACCTCGAGAGCGACGCCCTCTTGGAGAACCTGCTCGAAGGACGGTGCGAGGTCGCCCTGCGCGGGGCTCGTGGTCGGGACGGCTGACGGTGTCAGCGCCGAAAGGCTTGCATCGACCCTCATCGCGCCGCCCCCGACCGGCTGGCGCGGTCCGTAAGCTCGTTCAGAGCCGCTTCTTCGCGCGCGCGCTTGGCGCTTCTGAACACCGCCTGGGCCAGTTCACTAGCGGTTTCGGAGCGGGCGAGGGCGGCGCTCCATTCATCGGACCGTGTCCGATTATGACGTTCGGCCGCGTCTACCTCCGCTTCGGCGGATTTCACGGCCGCTTCGCTTTGCGCTACTTGCCTTGCCCAAAGCGCCGCCACCGGCAGGCCGAGGGACGCGTCAGTCACGGTTCGCGCCCAGTCCTCCTGGTCGGACCTAAGCTGCCTGGAGCGCTCGTCACAGCCGGCCTGAGCGCTACGCAGCGCCTCGGCCGCCTTCGCGGCCGCCTTTTCGGCGGCGAGTTCCTGGAGCCGACGCACCTCGAAGACGGCCTTCATGGCATTGACCTGACGAGCCGCGCGCATCAGCCGGCTCCCACGAGCGCCGAAAGCGCGGCTTGCGTGCGGCCATGAGGAATCCGCTCGTTCTGACCCTGTCGCAGGAATTCGCCGAGCGCAGCGCGCTTGTCGATCGCGCGGTCGATGTCAGTGTCACTGCCGCGCGCGTAGATGCCGGCCTCGATCAGCGTGCGCGAAGACTCATAGGTGCTGAGCAACTGGATGGCGCGCTTGGCATCGGCCTTTTGCGTATCGGCCATCAGACTTGTTGCCAGGCGGCTGATGCTGCGCGGAACGTCGATGGCCGGGAAATGACCTTTCTCCGCGAGACTGCGGGAGAGGATCACGTGGCCGTCCAGCAGCGACTTCATCATCTCCGAAACCGGGTCGTCGATGTCGTCTGTCTCGCTGAGCACCGTCATGATCGCGGTGATCGAGCCGCCGGACTTCAGCGCCCCGCAGCGCTCCACGAGTTTGGGAATGGCAGCGAAGACACTGGGCGTATAGGCGCGCACGGTGGGCGGCTCGCCCGCCGCCAATCCGATCTCTCGCAGCGCCATCGCCAGCCGCGTGGTCGAGTCCAGCAGCAGAAGGACGTCGAGCCCACGATTTCGCCAATGGTCGGCCAGCGCCAGCGCGTAATCGACCGCACGAGCCCGCATGGCGGCGGTTTCATCGGAGGTGGCGGCGACCAGCGTCGTTTTCGCCTTCGCTTCCGACGAGAGGCCATGCGACCAGAGCGCTTCCACCTCGCGCCCGCGTTCGCCAACCAAACAGACGACGCAGCGGTCGACTTCGACCTGTTGCGCCAGCTGGGCCATCAGGCTGGTCTTACCCACGCCGCTGGCAGCGAAGAGCCCGACCCTCTGGCCATGGCCAAGCGTCAGCAAGCCATCAATGGCGCGGATGCCGGTTTCCAGCACTTTGGTTGGCGACACCCGCTCGAGCGGCGAAGTCGGCATCCCTTGTAGCGCCGCGCGCTCCTCGGCGCGGACCGGCCCTAGGCCGTCAATCGGGCGGCCAAGCGCGTCCAGCGCCCTGCCCAGAAAGGCGTCGCCAACCGGAACGGTCGCGGCTTCCACGCAGGCCTTGACGCGAGCCCCTGCAAAGACCGGCCGCTTGTCGTCGAAGGGAGCGAGCACCACGCTGTCGCGATCGATGCTGACCACTTCCGCAAGGCAAGAGGTGGTCGGCCCGGTTTCGATCCGGCAAAGGCTGCCGCGCGGCACGGCCGGTCCATCGGCTTCGACGTAAGTAGGCAGGACGCGACGCACGCGGCCTGTCCGCGCGATCAGTTCGGCGTTTTGCAGGTCTTCGATGAAGGGATGGGCGGTCATGGCCGCCCTCGAGGTTCCGCCAGATCGGAAAGCACCCCACGCAAGCGATCCCACTGTTGATCCAGGCCGACTTCCAGGCTGCCGAGTTTCAGGCGAATGCGGCAGTCGCCGGATTTCAGCTCATCCAAGGCCCGCACCTCAGCGCCCGAGGCGGCTGGCAGATCGTCGGCGTCGGGGAAGTCCGCGCTCGACACTTCTACGCAAACGACCGCGCTGGTTTCGAGGCCGCTTATTTGGCGGCGGATGACCTCCCGCACCAGTTCGGCGCGTTGGTCCGATGGCTCGAAAACGCGGCCCAGCCCCTCAATCGCGACCAGAGGCGCAAGACGTTCGAGGGAGGCCACCTCCTCGGCGAACCTGTCCAAGGCCAACTGGGTGGCGGTCGCGATCTTTGCGGCGAGGGCTTCGCGGCCATCGTCAGCCTCCCTCAGCCCCGTCACCCGGCCTGCCGCCTCGCCATCGGCGCGCGCCTTCTCGAGGGCGGCCGGATGACCGGCGATTGCGGCTTCCTGCTCTGCAATCTTTTCCCGCAGGCGGTCCACCTCGCCGCGAAGCGCCAGGAGTTCAGGATCGACGGCCGTAGTGGCGGGCGGCGCAGGGCGTCGCTCGAGCGCGCGGACGTTGGCCCCTCTCGCGGGATCGCTGGAGCGGATGAGCGTCGTCATCGGGCTGCCCGCCTGCCGAGGAGCGCCTTGCGTGCGGGGCCGCTCCATGGTGCGGGAGTACGCTCCTTCGCTGCCTCCCGCGTGGCCGCCGCCACCGAGCGCAGGGCCTCGAACGCGGTCTGCGTGATGGAATAGTCGACACCGAGTTCTCGCGCCTCCGCTGCGGATGTGAGCGAGCCGGGTCGTCCTGCCGTGGTCTGGGTGCGCCGATCGAGGCGGGCGGCGAGCCAGGGAGAGAGCCCGTCGATCGCGATCGGCTGCGCAATCGCGTTCACGGGTGCGGCTCTGGATAGGGGGGCGACTTCTCCCCGGTACTCGGCAAGCAGCGCTTCGACCCGTTGGCGGGCGCGCGCGTCCAATTCATCAAGGATCGCCTTGGCGTCCTCGGGGCTGGCCATGGCGAGGTCGGCCACCATGCGCCGCAGAGTCTTGTCAGGCCGCCTGTTCGACATCGGCCTCCTCCTCTTCGAGAAGGGTCTTCAGGCGTCGGGCGTAATCGCTGCGCTGGACGGGTGTGAGATTGCCGCGGCGCGAGCGGCGATTGAGCAGGTAGGCCGCCAGGAAAAGCAGCAGCACGAGCGGGAGCACCGCGGCCAGCGCTAGATTGAGCAACGGCAGCGACCGTCTAGCCGAGCCGTGACCGGGCGCCAGCCACAAGGGATCGGTCGGCGCCGGCGAGGCGATGGCGGGCATGGCCGGGTCCTTCGGCGCCGCCAGGATCATGGACACGGTATCGCCGATAGCCGGGTTGAACCCGATCGCGTTACGGGCCTGATCCGTCAGCGTGTCTTGTTGCTGGGGCGTCACGGCGGACGCGGTCGAGATTGTGACGCGTAACGAGAACTGGCGCGCGCCCGGCGCCCAATTCTCCGCCTCGCCGCCGCCAATCAACGACGGCGCCTCCACGACCACATCGACGCCGTTGGCCGGATAGGCTTGTTGTAGCGCCATGCGGATACGGCCGGCGTAATAGGCTTCGATGGCCTGCTTGGCCTGCAGTTCAGGCGCGACGACGGGTTCGGCGACCGCGTCGTTGCTCAGGATTTCGCCGCGCTGGTCCAGGATCACGACGTTGCCGACATCCAGGTCCGGCACCGCGGCCGCTACCAGCCGCTGGATGCCGCGAACGGCGGCCGGCGGCAGCACCTTACCCGGCCGCGGGACGATGGTGACCGAGGCCTTTGGCGGAATACGGTCTTCGCGGAAGATGGTGGGCTCGGTCATGGCCAGATGGACGCGGGCGGTGTCCACCTCATCCATGGTCATGATGGTGCGGGCGAGTTCTCCCTGTAGCGCGCGCTGATAGTTGATCTTTTGCGCGAACTCCGTGAGCCCCATGTCCGACTTGTTGAAGAGCTCGAACCCGACCATGCCCTTTAGCGGCAGGTCCTCGCTGGAGATATCGAGACGCGTGGCGTCGACCATGTCCCTGGGTACGAGAATGGTCGCGCCGCCGTCCTGTAGTCGGTACGGCACCTTCTTCTTGTCCAGCTCCGCCACGATCGTCGCCGCGTCGCTGGCGCGCAGATCGCTGAACACGACCGCGTACGGCTTTCGCAGGACCGTGAAATAGACGACGAGCAGCACCGTCGCGATCACAGCCACGCCTGCGCCGACAATCAGCCATTGCCGCCGGGGCGGGACGTTTCGGAAGGTTTCGACGAGGCTCATGGGCGCACGCCTGCACTAGAGCTGCATGCGCGAGACTTCCTGGTAGGCTTCAACCAGGCGGGAGCGCACTTGCAGCATGAGTTCGAGGGAAAGCCGCGCCTGCTCCAGCGCGTAGGTCACGCGGTGCAGGGGGATGGAATCGTTTACGGCGAAGGCCGCCGCCAAACTGTCGGCTTCCACGACACGCTGGTTCACCGCGTCAACACCGTTCGCCAGCAGCTGTGAAAACGACTGCCCTATGGGAGCGGTTTGTGTCGCGGGAGCGTGGGGCGCGATGGGCGCCGCCCCCATCGCCGGGACGATGGCTGAAGCAGGAGGCAGGCTCATGACCGCTTACCCAGTTCGAGCGCCTTCAGATACATCTGCCGCGCCGCGTTCATCGCCACGATGTTGGCTTCGTAGACGCGCTCGGTCTTGACCATCAGCGTCATCTCGGCGGCATGGTCGATGCCCGGATAGCTCACGAAGCCCTTCGCATCGGCGCTTGGATTGCCGGGTTCATAGACGCTGCGCGCCGGCAGGTTCTCAGGCTCGACCCCATAGACGGCGACGCCCAGAGGACCGCTGCTGGCGCTGAGGTAATTGGCGAAGTCCGCCTTCGGTCCCGAGACCAGGCGCATCGCCTGATAAGGCTTTCCGTCCACGCCTTGCGTCGAGTTTGAGTTGGCCAGGTTCTGCGCGATGACCTCGAGACGCCGCCATTCGACGTCGAGACCGGTGCGGCTGATTTCCATCGCCTGCATGTCAGTTGTTCCTCGTGATGGCGAGCGCGTCCATCTGCAGCTCGCGGTCGAGCACGTCGATGAGCGCGGCATAGCGAGTGGCGGTGGTGGAGGCGGTCGCCAGTTCCAGATCGAGCCGCACATCGGAGCCGGCTGGGTCGGTCAGGACCTGCGGCTGCACAGCGGTGACCGCCGCGCGCCCACGTGTCGCCGCTTGCGCCAGCGCGTCTTCGAAGTTCACCCGGCCGGCGCGGAAGTTTGGGGACGCCGCGTTGGCGATGTTGTTCGCGGTGATGACCGACCGTTCGGAGAGCCCGTCTAGAGCCTTGATGACCAGGGCGGATGTGAGGTCGCTCAAGGGGCGCTCCTATTGGACAACGATGTCGGCGTGCAGGGCGCCGGCGGCCTTGATGGCCTGCAGGATGGAGATCATGCCGCGCGTATCGACGTGGGCCATGTGCAGGCCCTGGACGAGGTCGCCGACGGTGGTGCTGGGGAAGCTGACGACCGCGTCCTGCTTGCTCGGCGTGACGTCGATCTTCGTATTGGTGACGACCAGGCTCTGCGCGCCGGGGAGATAGCCGCCGTAGGCGTAAGGCTGCGAGGCCTGATTATCGACCTTCACCGACACCTTGATGTCGCCCTGCGAGATGACGACGCTCGAAATCCGGACGCCGCCGCCCGCCACGACCGTGCCGGAACGTTCGTTGATGACGACGCGCGCAAGGTCATCGGGCGTAACGGTGACGGTCTCGATCTGGGCGATCAGCCGGTAGGGGTCCTCGCCGCCCGTCTGGATGCTGACCGTGTCCGGGTCGCGGACGCCGGCGGCGCCGCGCCCGAGCGCGGCGTTGATGGCGCCGGCGATCCGCATCGAGGTGGTGACATCCGGCTCCTTCAGGATGAAGGTCAGCTCGCCGCCGGGCCCGACGAGGTTGGATGAAACGCCTGTCTCTACCGTCGCGCCGCCGGGCACGACGGCCGAGCCGGGATAATTCTTCTGCTCGCTCGCAAGGTCGCTTTCGAACCGGTAGCCGCCCACGACCAGACCGCCCTGAGCCAGGGCATAGGGACGCTGGTCGGGTCCCAGCAGTGGGGTCATGAGCAGCGTGCCGCCCGCCAGGCTGCGGGCGTCCCCGATCGAGGAGACGGTCACGTCGATCCTGTCGCCGGGATGCGCCGAAGGCGGCAGGGTGGCAGTGACCACGACGACGGCGACGTTGCGACTCTGAACCTGATCGGGGGTGACATTCGCGCCCAGCCGGCTCAGCACGTTCTGCAGCGCCTGACGGGTGACCTCGTTGTGCGGGGTATCTCCCGAGCCGGCGAGCCCCGTCACCACGCCGTATCCGACCAGCGCGTTTTCCCGCCAACCCATGAAGTGGCCGAGGTCCTTCACCCGCACCTCGTCGGCGAGCGCGGGCGCCGCGGCGAATGCAAAGACGGCAAGGCAGGCCAGGGCGCGAAGGAGCCTCATCAGATCAGCCCCAGGAAACCGAAGATCCGATTGATGATCCCCGGCTTGCCGCTGCGGGTCACATAACCGTGGCCGTCGTAGTCGATGGTCACGTCCGCCAGGCGGGTGGACAGCACGGTGTTGTCGTTGGTGATGTCCTGGGGCCGGACCCTGCCCTTAAGCCGGATGTCGGTCTTGTCGCCGGCGATATTGAGCACCTGCTCGCCGCTGACGTGGAGGTCTCCGTTGGCGAGCACCTGATCCACCGTGACGCTCATCTGGGCCACGATCCTGCCGGAGCGGCCGTTCTGGCCGCCGCCGTCGAAGGTTCCGTTGAGCGCAAGATCGGCGGAATCGCCGACGGAATTGTCCGTCTTCATCTGGCCGCCGATGTGGGTGTTCTTGTGGGTCGTGCTCTGGACGGAGTTCGTGGCCAAGGAATTCTCGTAGATGACGACGGTCAGGATATCGCCGACCTGCGTGGCGGGCCGGTCGGACGCCAGCGCCGGCCAGCCTCCGCCGGGATAGAGATCGGCCGCTGCCGCAGGCAGTGAAGCGCCGAGCGCCACGCCCAGCACCATGGCGCAGAGCTCCCTCACGGCTGCGTCTCCGCCAGAGGAATCGAAAAGACCTTTCCGTCCGCGGCCTTCACGAAGAGCTTTTGGCCAGAACGCGCGGCTTGAAGCGCCTCGACCTCGCGTTCGACGATCACGGGCCCCGATTGCGCCCGGATCAGCAGCTTGTCGCCAGGGCGAACAGCGTACATCGCGAACGCCGGCGGCTCTGACACGATCTCTCCCGGCGAAAGGGCGCGGCGGGTGCGCGCGACGCCGCTGTCGGGGTCATACTGGAAGGCCCCTTGAACCGGGTTTCCGTTGCACGTGGCCTCTTCGAAGTCGCTGGTGATGGGCGCCGTAGAGGCAGCGAGCGGCCTGAGGACGCGGACGCACGATTCCGCGCTGGCGGGCCCCGCCAGCATCGTCGTCGCGGCAAATATCAGAACGGCGCCCCCCCGGGTCATTGCACTATCGTTTCAGGTTGTTCGCTATGCCCATCAGCTGATCGCCGGCCTGCAGCACCTGTGCGTTGGCCGCGTAGGCGCGCTGCAGCAGAAGCAGGTTCACCATCTCGTCTGAAAGCTGAACGTTCGAGGATTCCAGCGAGCCCTGCACGAGCGCGCCGGCGCCGTCCTCGCCGGGCAGGGCGTCCATCACGTCCGCGTTGTCCGCCGTTTGGTAAAGACCGTCGCCCACGCCCGCGAGCGTCGTCATGTCCTTTGGCAGGACCAGGCCGATTTGCCCGATGTCGACCGTCTGGCCGTTGGCCTGCGCGTGGACCTTGCCGTCGCTGTCGATCGTGATGGCGGTGGCGTCCACCGGCACGGAGATCATCGCCTTCAGCTCAAGCCCGTTGTTGGCTGCCAGGTAGCCATCCGAATTCACCTTCAGGCCGCCGCCGCGCCACAGCATGGTCTGGCCGCCGGGGCCCATCAGCTCGATGAAGCCCTGACCCTGGATCGCGAGATCGAGAGGCTGGCCCGTCTGCTTGAGATCGCCTTGCGAGAAGACCCGTTGGGAGTCCGCCACCGCCACGCCGGCCAGCGAGGGAAGGGCGTCGAGCGTCGTCCCATCGGCTCCGGCCTGCGCGTCGCGGGGGGCAAGCAGCTCGGAAAAGCGCGTTTCCGAGCGCTTGTAGGAGGGCGTGTTGATGTTGGCGATGTTATTGGCGACGACGTCGAGAGCGCGCTGCTGCGCCTCCAGGCCGGTCGCTCCGATGTAGAAGGCGCCGTTCATCTAGTTCTGTCCAAATGTCGAGAGGGCGCGACCCATGAGGTCGTCGTAGGCGCCGATGATCCGCTGGCCGGTTTCGGCCCGGCGAACCGCTTGCATCACCGCGACCATTTCGTCGGCCGTGGAGACGTTCGAGCTTTCCAGCACGCCTTGTCGGATGGAGGCGCCCTGCGCCTTCGCTACGGCCTCGTCCGGGGCCGAGAAGCCGCCCGCCACGGCACGCGCCCGGCCAGGGTCTGCGATGTCCATCAGCGCCAGCCTGGCGACCGGCGCGCCGTTCTCCGTGACCACCCCGTCCGATGCGACCTTGAAAGCATCGGTCTTCAAGATGAGATCGCCGCCGTCCTCGGTCTGCAACGCCAGCCCGTCGGCCGTGACAACCCGTCCGTCCGCATCGCGCCGGAACTGGCCCTGGCGCGTGTAAACGAGGCCATCGGCGGAGCGGGCCACAAAGAAACCCTTGCCCGAAATAGCCAAGTTGTACGGATCGCCCGTCTCCATCGGCTTGCCCGGTGAGAAGTCGGTCGCCAAAGAAAGCGCGGTATTCTGAAGAGAATTTGGGTCAGTAGAGGTTATGGCTTTTTCAAAGCTGACGCGTCTCTTATACCCAGGGGTCGTAATATTCGAGATATTCTGTGCTGCAATCTCCGCGCGCCCTTCGGCCTGCGAAAGAATAATGCCCCCGATCTCGATCAGCGCCCCCATACTCGGGACGCTATCCTACAACTCAACGCATACGCAAGCGGGATTCTTATGCAATTGCCGGGGATTGTAGCGGACAGGTTGTCGCAGAACGTGGTTAGTCGATGTTTACGATCGCGAACGACTTCAGGTCGACCGACGGGGGTACCTCGTTGACCGACAGAACGGCGAGCCTGGGCAGGCTGCGCCGGGTGAAGGTCTTTAGGTGACGCCGGACTTCCGGCCCGCAGAGCAGCACCGGCGAAAGGCTTTGCTGCATCATGGATTCGACCACCGGGATGAGCTTGCGCATGAGCTGTTCGGCCAGGCGGGGTTCGATGACGAAAGCGCCCCCTCCGTCGCTGCGTCGGATGTTGTCGGCGAGCTGGGTCTCGACGCGCGGATTGAGGCTCAACACCGACAGTTCGTTGTGCCCCCCGCGCAGACCGTGACAGATGCCGTGGCTTAGCCGCTGGCGAACCTTTTCCGTCAGTTCGGCATGATCCTTTGTGTGCCGGCCCGCGTCGATGAGGGCTTCAGCAATCAGATCGACGTTGCGGATGGACACGTCCTCGGCGAGCAGGTTCTGAAGCACCCGCTGGATGTCGGACACCGTCAGCACCGAGGGGACCAGTTCCTCGATCAAGCCGGGCTGGCGGCTGCGCACCCCCTCAAGCACGGCGACGACATCGGAGCGCAGCAGCAGGTTCGGCGCCTCGGTCTTCAGCACTTCGCCCAAGTGGGTGATCAGCACCGTGATGGGATCGATGAGCGTGTAGCCGGCTTCCCGGGCGCGGTCCTTAAGGTCGTCATCAATCCACACGGCGGGCAGTCCGAACGCAGGGTCGCGGGCTTCCAGACCGGGGATTACCACGGTGGTGGAGTTGCCCCGGATCGCCAGTGTCTTGTCGGGATAAATCTGCGCCTGGGCGTGACGAGCGCCAAAGAGCGTGACCTCATACTCCTGCGGCCCGAGGTTGGAGCCGTCGTGAAATATCACCGCCGGGAAGGAGAAGCCGCTGGTTCGCTCCTGTTGGATGCGCAGCGCCGCGATGCGTTCGCTGAGCACTGGCTTCAGCGACTGCCAATGTGCGCTGACTTCCTTTCCAAGCAGGACTTCGATGATGGCCGTGGGGCGGGTCTCGGAGGCGGCCGTCTCGCCGGATTGGTCAAGCAGGGCGCCGACAAGCTCCTCCGCTTCTTTTCCGCGATTGGCCATCCAGGCGCCGAACGCGATCAGCGCCAGGATCAGGATCGGCCACTTGGGCATGCCGGGCAGCAGCAGCAGGATCAGCAGCGCGCCGATCACGATCAACTGAATCTTGGGCACCGATGTAAGTTGGCCGAAAATCTCGGCGCTCAGCTGCCGGTCCGCGGACGAGCGGGTGACAATGATGCCCGTCGCCACCGAGATGATCAGCGCGGGCACCTGGGTGACGATCCCATCACCGATGGTCAGCAGCGTGAAGGTCTGCAGCGCCGCCTGCCAGTCCATGTGCATCTGAGCCATGCCGATGATCCAGCCGGCGATGATGTTGATCAGCAGGATGATGATCCCGGCGACCGCATCGCCCTTCACGAACTTGCTGGCGCCGTCCATCGCCCCATAGAACGAGGCCTCCTTCTCCAGCTCCTTGCGCCGGCGCTTTGCCTCGTTCTGGTCGATGAGGCCCATGTTGAGGTCGGCGTCGATGCTCATCTGCTGGCCGGGAACGGAGTCCAGCACGAAGCGCGCGGCCACTTCCGAGACCCGCTGGGCGCCCGCGGTGACCACCACATACTGGACCACCACCAGGATGAAGAAGACGACCAGGCCAACGACATAGCTGCCTTGAACGGCAAAGGAGCCAATTGAGCCAATGACTTCACCGGCATGCGCCTGCGTCAGGATCAGTCGCGTGGCCGCCACGTTGAGCGATAGTCGATAGAGCGTGGCCACTAGCAACAACGATGGAAACGTCGAAAATCCGACCGGCTTTTCCACGTAAAGTGTCAGCAAAAGTATAGTCAGCGCGAACGCGAAGTTCACGATGAGGAACAGGTCCAGCAGAACCGGCGGTATCGGCGAAAACAGGATCAGCAGGATCGAGATGATCCCGATGACCAGAAAGAGGTCCTTGTTGTTTTCGAGGAACTTAGGCATGCGCAGTCCGGCTCTTGCGTAACGCCAGGTAGATATCGGCGACGGGTTGGTAGAATGCTTCGGGCACTTCGCTGTTCAGTGGGCACTTATAATAAAGCGCCCGCGCGAGCTCCCGGTTTTCAATTATCACGACGCCGTACTGGAAGGCGAGGCGGCGTAACCGCAGGGCAAACTGGTGGGTTCCGTGGGCCACCACCGATGGTGCGGTCATCGTGCGGTTGTCGTACTTCAACGCGACCGCGAAATGGGTCGGATTGGTGATCAGGACGTCCGCGCCCGGAATATTCTTCAGGCTCTGGCTAAGCTTGGAAAATTCCGCGTGCAGCTGCTTTCGCCGCTGCTTCATCCGAGGCTCGCCCTCGCGGTCGCGCACTTCGCGCCGCACCTCGCGGCGGCTCATCCGCATCTTCTTCGAGAAATCGCGGCGCACGATCAGCTGGTCGAAAACCGCGAAGGCCGCCGCGGCGCCTATGAACATGAAAAGCAGCCGAAAGGCGCCGGAAGTCATCGAAAAGGCGAGCGAATGCCCGTCGACGATAGTGGGAAAGCTGGCCGCCGCGGCATGCCGGATCGCGAAGTACGCGATGCCGCCGTAGACCGCCAGTTTCAGGACGTTCTTCGCGGTTTCGATCAGCAGCCGGACCGAGAACAGCCGCTTCAGGTTCTGCGCCGGGTTTAGTCTGTTGAAGTCGGGCTTCAGCGGCTGCGTAGAGAATACGACGCCCGTCTGTATGAACTCAAACAGAAGCACGACGGCGAAGATCACCAGCGCCATGACGGCGAGCGGCTGCAGGACCGCGGAAGCGAGCGCGCCGCTGACCGCCAAAATCTCGTTGGGGCTGGCAAGCACATTGGGTGCGACGATGATAGCGCGCCTGGCGGCAAGGCCAATGCGGTCCTCCAGTCCGCGCCCAGCGATCCAGCCGTAGCCCACGAAGGCGGTCAGGGCTGTCAGAAAGCCCAGATCAAGCCCGCGCGCGACGGCGCCCTTCTCGCGCGCCTTGCTGAGCTTGAAAGGGGTGGCGTGCTCCGACTTGTTCTGTTCGGTCTCTTCCATTGCCTCAGAGCAGCCCCGGAAGAGATTCGAGCGTATAGGCCGCAAGCCGCGCCAACAGCGCGCCGGCAAACCCCAACGTCAGCGGCAGAATGGTCAGCAGCAGAAGCGTTTTCACCTGAAAGCCCAGCACCAACGCATTCATCTGCGGCGCTGTGCGGGCAAGCGCCGCTATGCCGATGTCGGCGAGGAACAGGCTGAGGATCGCACCGCCGCCCACGCCGAAAGCGGTCAGGAAGACGACAGACAGAAAACTGGCCAGTCGGTCGAGCGACAGGGGCGGGCCGGCCGCGCCTAGCGGGATCGCGTGCACAGAGGCCGCAAGAATCTTAAGCAGTTCGACGTGTCCCCCCATGGCGAAGAACACCGCCCCCGCCGCATAGGCGAAGATCGTTCCGACCAGCGGCGTCTGCGCCTGCGTCGCCGGATCGATGAGTAGCGCCAGCCCGTAACCGGCCTGGATGTCGATTGTCCGCCCCGCCATGTAGAGGGCCCCGAACATCAGCTGGAAGGCCATGACGAAAATGGCGCCCAGCATCAGCTCGCGGGCGGCCATGACCACCAGCGCGCCGGCGCTGAAGTCCCTTATCGTGGCCATCGCCGGATCGGCGGCGGCGATACAGGCTGCGATCGCCACGCCGAAGAAGGCGCGGAATGGCGTGGGGACGCGGGTCAGCGAGAAGGGTGGAGCCAGCGCGAACACTGGCGACACGCGCAGGCTCAGGAACAGGCTCGAGAATATCCAGCCGGTAAGCGCGCTCGACTGCATCGCTCAGCCCAGGGAGGGGATCATGCTGATGGTGTAGATCGCGAACTGGGTGATCCGGTGGATCATCCACGGCCCCAGCGCAATCAGCACCAGCGCCGCCGCGAGCAGCTTGGGCACGTAGCTCAGCGTCATCTCCTGCAGCTGGGTCGCCACCTGCAGGACACTGATCAACAGCCCAACCGCCAGCGCCACCCCCAGGACCGGCGCCGCCACCACGAGGCTGTTCCAGAGCAGCTGGTTCACCAGCTGCAACGCCTCATCCGCCCCCAACTTGCACCCCCCACGCGAAACCCACCGCCAGTCAGCTTGCACGGGGCGTGCCCCGCCGCAAGCGCCTATCGCATGCGACTTGAGGGCGCGGGCTCCAAGGCGGAAGGCGGAGGCGTCGTTCGTCTGCTCAAAAAAAGCTAAACCAAATCCCCCTTCGTCCCGACTAACGTCTTCAGAGGCCCCGTGTTTGCGGGGCTTGGGGACTGGACGGGGGAATCCCATGGTAGCGGTGGTGACGGGCAACGGCCTGGGTCTGGAGCGGTCGTCGGCTTTTGTGCTGGGCTCGCGAGGTCAGGTCGGCACGCCGGGGCTGGGACGGGCCAACGACAACGTCTATGTCAACGCTGCCAACGGCAACCTGGTCATCCAGAACCAGGACGAGATGCTGATTGGGCTGGGGCCGGACGACATCATCGCGCGGACCTACAACAGCCAGGGGACTTTCACCGACGACAACGGCGACAACTGGCGCCCGAGCGTGGCGCGCACGGTCTATGGGCTGACCGGTACGCTGAACAGCGCCGGCAGCACGGTCACCCGGACCGATTGGGACGGCTCGGAAGCCGTCTACACCTGGGACGGGACCAAGTCGGCCTATGTCTCAAAGGAGGGCGCCGGCGCCTACGACACGCTGACCTTCTCCGGAACGACCTGGACCTGGACGGACGGCAACAGCCGCGTCACCGAGCTCTACGACAACGCCAACGGCGGGCGCATCACCAGCAGCGCCGACACCGACGGCAACGCGCTCACCTTCACCTATGGTTCGAACGGCCTGATCTCGCGGGTGACGACGGCGGACGGCAACTACACCGACCTGACCTATTCGGGCACGCTGCTGACGCAGGTCGTCACCCATTACCAGACCACCAGCGGCGGGGCGTTCAGCACGGAGACCCGGGTCCGCTACGGCTATGACGCGTCCAACCGGCTTTCGACGGTGACGGTCGATGAGTCGCCGACCGACAATGCCATCACCGATGGCAACACCTACGTCACCACCTACACCTACGACGGGACCAGCACCCGTGTCGCCTCGATCACCCAGACCGACGGGTCGAGGCTCGATGTCGGCTATACGCTGGTCGGGACCGCTTATTACGTCTCCAGCCTGACCCAGACCATCTCGAGCGGGGTCACGGCGGCCACCACCTTCAGCTACGACACGAGCAACCGCGTCACCACCATCACCGATCCGCAAGGCCAGCTGACCAAGCTGACCTATGACGCCAAAGGCCAGCTGACCCGACTGGAGCTGCCGGCGGCGGACGCCGGCGCGGCGACGCAGGTCTTCACCTATACCTACAACACCAATGGCGACGTGCTGACGGCCAAGGATGCGTCGGGCAAGACGACGACTTACACCTACGACGCCAACGGCAACCTGACGAAGAGCCAGGATGGGGCGGGCAACGCCGTCACCTATACTTACGACGCCAACAATCAGCTCCTCACCGAAACGCATTACACGGTGACGGGCACCAATGCGACGCCTGCGGTGACGGCCGACAGCCTCGTGGTTCCCGCCATTGGGGATTCCATCACCTTCAATCCGCGCGCCAACGACGCCGATCCGGACGGCGACCCTCTGACGATCACGGCAGTGTCGACGCCCACCCACGGGACGGCGACGATCAACGCCGCGGGGACGATCACCTACGCCCGCACCAGCGCCGGCTCCGACAGCTTCACCTACAGCGTTTCCGACGGGCAGGGGCACACCGCCACCGCGACGGTGACGGTGGCCGATAGCGCCGACATCTCGAATGTGGCGCCGGTGGCGACCAACGACAGCATCACGCTGGACGTCGTGGGCGCCTCGCTGACCTTCGACCCGCGCGCCGACGACACCGACACTGACGGCGACCAGCTGCTGATCACGGCGGTGTCCACGCCCACCTACGGGACGGCGACGATCACCAACGGCGGCCAGGCAATCACCTACACGCGCAGCGCGGCGGGAACCGACAGTTTCACCTACACCATCTCGGACCAGCATGGTCACACAGCGACGGCGACGATCACCGTCAACAGCTCGAACGCGGCGCCGGTCGCGACCAATGACACTGAGACGGCCCTCTACGTCGGCAGCGTCCTGACGTTCGATCCGCGCGCCAACGATACGGATTTCGACAGTGACGCGCGGACGGTAACCGCCGTTTCGACGGCGAGCCATGGCTCGGTCACGATCAGCGGCGGCAAGATCGTCTACACCCGCACGAGCGTTGGTCAGGACAGCTTCACCTATACGCTTTCGGACGGGCAGGGGCACACCGACACGGCCACCGTGACGGTGAAGGACTATACGGCCTGGTCGAGCACTACGCCGACGGCCACAGCCGACACCATCAGCATCCAGGGGCTCGGCAATTCGCTGACGTTCGATGCGCGCGCCAACGATACGGATTCGAGCGGCGACCCTCTGACCATCACGGGGGTGTCGAGCGCCACCCACGGCACGGTTGCGATCGGAAATGGCGGGACGGCGATCACCTATACCCGGATGACCAACGGGAACGACAGTTTCACATACACCATCTCGGACGGCGATGGCCACACGGCCACCGCCACCGTGACGGTGCAGGATCCGGCGCTCGCGACCAACTCCGGGCCGACGGCCAATGAAGACATGGTGATATACACCCCGAATGTTCCGGTCACCTTTAACCCGAGGTTCAACGACACGGATCCGGATGGCGACGTTCTGCAGATCACATCGGTCGGAACATCGATGTACGGCACGGCCACCATAACGAATGGCGGCTCAAGCATCACCTACACATCAATGTACGGCGGGTATGACCGTATTTTTTATACTGTTTCGGATGGCCAAGGTCACACTGCCACCAGCGACTTTATAGCGTACGCAACTACTGGCTCGAACACCAATGTGGTCGCGCAGGACGACCAACTCGTCGTCGGCACGTCTGTGATCTATGACCCGAGGGCGAACGACGGCGACTTGGCCATGGGCGCGCTGACGATCACGGCTGTTTCGGCCCCTGCCCACGGCACTGCAACCATCGTCAACGGCGGCACGGCCATTCGGTATGTGCGTACCAGCATCGGCACCGACAGCTTCACCTATACGATCGCCACCGGCTCGACCACGGCCACCGCGACCATCACCGTTACCGATCCGCCCGCGGTGACCAACGTTGCACCGACTGCCAGGGGGGAGACGATCTACGCCAACGCAGTCGGCGATGTCTTCAGCTTCAATCCACGTCTGAACGATACCGACCTTAATGCCGACACCCTGACCATCACAGCCGTTTCAACCTGCACGGTCGGGACGGTGGCGATCACCGGCAGTGGAACCGGGGTGACGTTCACACGCACCGCCGCGGGCGCCGGGAGCTTCACCTACACCATCTCGGACGGCCACGGGCATACGTCCACGGCTACGGTGACGGTGCAGGACTCGTCGGCCACGTCGAACACTGCGCCGACGGCGGCGGCGGACACCGCGATCGTGGCGAACGGCAGCTCGCTGACCTTCGACCCGCGCGCGAACGACACCGACCCGGAGGGCGACGCGCTCACTATCACGGCTGTCTCGGCGCCGAGCCATGGCACGGCCACGATCGTGGGCGGTACGGCCATCACCTACAGCCGGACGAGTTCGGGGACCGACAGCTTCACCTACACCATCTCGGACGGCCACGGGCACACGACGACGGCCACCGTCACGGTCAGCGAGCCGGTCGTCTCGAACCAGGCGCCGGTGGCGGTGAACGACGGCATCGTGGTCAACGCCATTGGCGACGCGATCACCTTCGACGCCCGCTACAACGACGCGGATTTCGACGCCGACACCCTGACCATCACGGCCGTGTCCGCACCGGGCCACGGCACGGCGACCATCGTCGGCGGCACACAGATCACCTACACGCGCACGAGCGCGGGCGCCGACAGCTTCACCTATACGATTTCCGACAGCCACGGGCACACTGACATCGCCACCGTGAACGTGACCGGCTCGGCGACGCCGCCATCGGTCACCAACCCGGCGATGACTACCCGCTACGTCTACGATGCGGAGAACCACCTGCGCTTCGTGGTGAGCGCCGAGGGCGACGTGACGGAACACGTCTACGACGCGCAGGGCCGCCGCATGTCATCGATCGACTATGTCGATAATACTTATGATATCAGCGGCCTGAGCCCATCCACCTCGATCTCGGAAAGTGCGCTGGCGAGCTGGGCGGCGGGACTGTCCGACAAGAGCACGATCCAGCGGACCGACTACACCTATGATTTCCGCGGCAACATCGCGACCGAAACGCGCTTCGGCCAGGCCTCGAGCGCGGGCGTGGGAGATACAACCGCCGAATATTCGACACTGATCTACGTCTACGACCAGTCCGGTCAGCTCAAGAGCCGGCAGTGGAGCGGGGCGACCCGGACGGAGAGTTTCGTCTACGACGGTCTTGGCCGTGTGATCAGCTCGACGGATTTCAACAGCGCCACCACTTCCGTGTCTTTCAACGATGCGGGCACGACGACCGTCGTGACGCTGTCGAACGGCCTGACGCAGACCTCGATCTACGACAAGCTCGGCGAGCTGCTGAGCTATGCCGAGGCGGGCTCGGGCGTCACCACGGCGACCAAGACCTACAAGTACGACGCGATGGGCAACCTGCGCATCGCCACCGATGCGACGGGGGTGAGCACGTATTACCTCTACGACTACGTCGGACGAAAGATCGCCGAGATCGACGCCGACGGATCGCTGGTGGAATTCAAGTACAACGCCAACAATCAACTGATCGCCACCGTTCAGTACAACAATACACTGACGTCGACGCAGCTCGCCTCCCTTGTCGATGCCAACGGCAATCCGACCTCGGTGCAGCTCTCCAGCGTGCGGCCCGCGTCGGACGCAGCCGATCGCTGGGAATGGCGCATCTACGACGCCGCCTATCGCCTGGTGCAGACGATCGACGCGGCCGGCGCGGTGACCAGCTATGCTTACGATGGCGCCTCGCGGCTCATCTCGACCACGGCCAGGGCCAATCTGGTCGCCGCCGCGACCTTGGCCACCTTCCAGACCACGCCACCGACCACTTCCGTCAGTGTCACGGCCAACAGCAACGCCGATCGGGTCACGCGCAATTTCTACGACAATAACGGCCGTCTCGTCGGAACGCTCGACGGCGAAGGGTATCTGACGCAAATCCTCTATGACGGCGCCGGGCGTAAGACCCAGTCGGTCGCCTATGCGACCGTGACGGTATCGAGCCATCGTGCGAGCGGCAGCTTCGCGACGCTGCTCGCCGACGTCACCGCCACGACCAACGCTGGCGACATCCATAACTGGTTCGTCTACGACGACCGCGGCTTCCTGCGCGCGTCGGTGGACGGCGAGGGCGACCTCACCCGGTACCATTACACGGCCCAGGGCTACCTCGATCAGGAGATCCGCGGTCAACAGCTCGATCCGAGCGCGCTGCTCACGACGCCGCCGACACTGGCCAACCTGCCGGCGGCGCCTGCGGGTACGGTGCTCGACACGACGGCCTGGACGCGCAACCTCTACGGCCAGGCGCTCACCGAGACCCGCACGCTGGCCAGCGGCAGCGAAACGGTCACCTATACCTACGACGCCCAGCGGCGGCTGACCAAGACGGTCACGACCGGGACCGGGGTCGACAGCCGCACCGAGACCCAGCGCTACGATGGGCGCGGCCGGCTGGCTGGGACGCTGTCAGGCGAAGGCAGCGCCGCGCTGGCGGCCCTGGGCGCGAGCCCGACGCAGGCGCAGATCGACAATATCTATGCGACCTACGGCACGACGTATGTCTACGACGCCGCTGACCGGCTCACCCAGAAGATCGAGCCCGACGGTACGGGCGCCGCAGGGCGCAAGACGCTTTACTATTACAACACCGACGGCCAGCTCACCCACACGGTCAATGCCCTCGGCGAGGTCGTCGAATACCGTTACAATACCTTCGGACAACGAACGGATACGATCACTTATAACAGCCGGATCGCCTCCGGCACGCTGGCGACCCTAACGGGCGGACTGGTCAATACAACCCTGACCAATGCGGTCGCCGCCATCGCCAATAGCGCGGCGGACACGCAGATCCACCTCGACTACAACGTCACCGGCACGGTTAGCCAATCGACCGATGCGCTGAGCAACGCCGCCACCTACAGCTATAATGCCTTCGGGGAGGTGATCGACCGGATCCAGCCGCTCGATGTCGGCGTCACCGTCGAGAGCACCTACGGTTACGACCGCCGTGGCCTGCTGCTCAACAGCGCCCAGGACGTGGCGAGCGGGGGCCTCAACCTGACGACCGCAAGTCTCTACGACGCCTTTGGGCGCGTGACACGAACGACGGACGCCAGCGGGACCTACAGATACTTCGACTACGATCGCGCGGGCCAGGTTGTCACCACCACAGACGGTCTTGGCCAGACCACGAGCTTCACCTACGACGGCCGCGGTAACACGCTGACCCGCACCGACCGTAACGGCAAGACGACCACCTTCGCCTACACCGCCTTCGACCGCCAGGTTACCATGACCACGCCGGAAGGCGTCGTCACCACGACCAAGACGAGCGCCTATGGCCAGACGCTGACGATCACCGACGGCGCCAACCACACGACCACCTACACCTACGACAAGGACGGCAACCTCAAGACAGTGGCCGACTCGGCCGGGACGACGACGAACACCTACGACAACGCCGACCGGCTGGCGCTCGTCACTGACGCGATCGGCAACCAGGTCAGCTACACCTACGACGCCGCCAATCGGGTGATAGCGCGCACGATCGATCCCAATGGGCTTAACCTTACGACCAGCTATTCGTACGACGGAAAGGGTCAGCAGGTTGGGATAACCGACGCGAATGGCGTCGTCACCACCATCGGATTTGACAAGAAGGGCGAGAAGACGTCGGTCATCGTAGACGCCGGAACCGGCAAACTCAACCTGACGACTATCTACGACTATGACGAGGCTAGCCGAGTACAGACAGTAACGGAAGGCTACGGCACGTCCGCCGCGCGCGTGACGTCGTATACCTATGACCCCGTCAACCGACTGATCAAGACACAAGTGGATCCGTCGGGCCTGAACCTGACCACGACCTATACCTACGACAAAGACAGCAACGTCGTCGCCAAGACCGACGCCGCCAACGCGGTCACGCGTTACGTCTACGACGCCGAAAATCGGCTGGTCTATTCGGTTGACGCCGTCGGCGAGGTGACCGCGTTCAGCTACGACGGCGAGGGGCGGGTCACCAAGACGCTCGCCTATGCCAATCAAGTGGCCAGCGCAACGCTTGCGGGTTGGCCATTGACGATCACGGCGGCCCAGGTAACGGCCGCCGTGACGACCTCGAGCAATGACCGTATTACGAGAGAGCGCTACGATGACGACGGCCGAAAGGCCTACGACATCGACGCCGAAGGCTACGTCACGGCCTACGACTACAACGGCTCGAATCAGGTCCTCAAGAAAATCCGCTATGCCGTAGCCTATACTGTCACCGACAGCATGACGGCTGACGACGTGGCCACGTTGATCGGCACCCGCTATCCCACGACAGCGGTCCAGAACAGCTATACTTACGATACCGCCGGGAGGCTCACTAGCACCTACGATGGGCTGGGCCTGCGGACCTTCTACACCCTGAATGCGATAGGGCAGGCGACGCAGATAACCGTTGCCTACGGGACGGCGGACGCGAGTACGATACAAAGGGTCTACGACAGCGCCGGACGGATCCAGAGCGAGACGGCCGCCTATGGGCAGCCGGAGGCGACGACGACCAGCTACACCTACGATGGGCTGGGTCATGTGCTGACCACGACCGACGGGGACGGCTATGTCACCACCCGCACTTACGACAACGCCGGGCGCCTGCTGACCGTCACGGTTCCGCTGGACGCCACCCACACCGCAGTGACCACCAACCAGTACGACGCCGTCGGTAATCTGGTGAAGGTGACCGATCCCAGGGGTAACGCCGGCTACTTCTACTACGATGACGCGGGCCGAATGACGCTGCAGGTCGATCCGGAGCGCTATGCCACCGCGACCACCTACTCGGTCGGCGGCCAGGCGACCTCCGTCACGCGCTATGTCACCAAGACCACCGGTGCCGCGGTCGGGACGCCGCCGACGATCACCACCAACGCCAACGACGCCACGACGACCATCACCCGCGACAAGCTCGACCGGATAACGGCGACCACGGACGCGGAAGGTTACACTGAGAGCTATACGCTCAACGCGTTCGGCGATCGGGTCACGGTGACCGGCAAGTCGAGCAACGCTTCGGTCAGTGGTCCGCGTGGCGTCACGACGAACACTTATGACGATCGCGGGTTGCTTCTTCAGGAATCGAAGGCGGTCACCTGGACGGACGCATCGGGAACAGCCCGCTCGACGACCATCGTCAACAAGTACTCCTACGATGGGCGGCGCAACCGCACGCAGATGATCGAGGCCTATGGCGCGGCCGAGGCTCGAACGACCAATTACGTCTACGACAAGAACGACCGGTTGACCCAGAAGACCGGGGACGCGGTCACGGTTACGAACCAGACGACGCTGGCGACGTCTACCGTGACGCCGACGGAAACCTATACTTACGACAACCGTGGCAATCTGACCCGAATTATGGATGCCGCGGGCGCGAAAACCTTCTTCTATTATGACGACAACAATCGCAAAATAGCTCAGGTCGACGCCCTGGGTACGCTCAGCACCTGGGGTTATGACGACAACGGCAACGTGACCTCTGCGCGGGTGTACGGTGACGCCGTGGCGCTGCCGGCTAGTCCAGGCGGCACGGCGCCCTCACCCGTCAACGGCTCCAACTATCGCGAGACGACTTACGTCTATGATCGTAACAACAAGCTGACGACTACTACGGTGGCGGCCTTGAGAACGGGCAGCTACAGCGGATCATCCTATACCACCTCCATCGGTAACGTCGTCAGCACGCAGGTTTACGACGCCGCCGGCAACGTGGTGCAGCAGACGGACGGAGCGGGGAACTCCACCTACTTCTACTACGACAAGCGCGGACGGCTGCAGGCGCAAATCGATCCTGAGAAGTACATGACCTTCTATACGCGTGACGCAGAGGGCAACGTCACCAAGGAGGAACGGTTCGCCAATGCCGTGACGGCGGCGATCACCACGACCGCGAATCCGACCAGCCTGCGGCCGGCGGCCAACGCCACCGACGACAGGGTCACAAACTTTACCTACGACTCGAATGGGCGTCGTCTGACCGAAACGCGCACGGGCGTGGCCGCCTGGACAGTCGACGCGACGACCGGCGCGCTGAGCGCGGCCTCCACGAGCGCAACCGTAACCTACAGCTACAATGGTCTGGGCGAGGTGCTTCAGAAGGTCGAGGCGAACGGCGACACCACGGACTACACCTACGACAACTTCGGCCGTCAGACGATCGAGAAAGACGCAGCCTTCGCCGACTATCAGGGGACGAACGTCCGCCTGCTGACGGAAAACAGCTATGACGGGCTGAACAACCTCACCCAGACCCGCGAAGCCAAGTCCACCGGCGCCACGATCGTCTATTCGCCGACCAACGACCGGATCACCACCTATACCTATGGCGCCGGCGGCAGGCTGGCGACCATAACCGACGCCGCGGGCTTCCAGCGGACCTACGGCTACGACGCCGCAGGCCGCGTGGTGAAGGCGCAGTACAGCCGCGTGAAATCCGACGCGACCTCCGTCACCGAGGCCGACACCTGGCAGTACGACCTGCTCGGCCGCGTGACCCAACAGGCGAAGGCCTCCTACGCTTCCGCTTGGAGCTTCGGCGACAAGACGCAGACCCAATACGACGTCTACGGCGAGGTCACTGCAAAGGGCCTCAACGGCCTCACGCAGGAAACCTATGACTACGACCGCGGGGGGCGGATGTGGCGCTCCACGGCCGGCGACGGCACGGTCAAGCTATACTATTACGACAAAGCCGGGCGCGTGACGCTGACGGTCGGGACCTCGGGCCGCGACAACTCCGCCGAGACCATCGAGAGCATGTACACCCTGCTCTCGGGCAGCGGCGCGCACGCCATGGGGTCGGCCGACGTCTCCGGCGTCGCCGTCACCTTCACCACCTACGACAACCGGGGGCTGCAGCTTTCCACCCGCGAGCCGTTCCGGCAGCTGTCGGTGGATAGCAGCGGCGTCTACACGACGGCGACCATCGCCCACTCACGCACCTACAACGCCTTCGGCGAGGTCCTGAGCGAGACGGACGGGCGGGGATACACGACGAGCTACCTTTACAACACCATGGGCAGGCTGAGGCAGAAGACCAGCCCCACGGTGAGCGTCACGTCCGAAGCCGGGGTCGCCAGCAACGTCGCGCCCATCGAAACCTACTACTACGACCTCTCGGGCCGGCTGGTGGGGGTGAAGGACGCCAACAACTACACGACCACACGCCAGCTCCTGGCTGGGACCGGCCATGACAAGGACGAGGATCCCAAGGTCGCCAAGGAGTTTCACCCCGACGGTGGCATCTACACCACGGGCTACGACGTCTTCGGCGACGTTCGCAAGCTCACGAACGAAATCGGCAACGTCGAATTACGCGATTACGACAAGATGGGGCGGCTGACCACGCTGACTCGCTCCAATCGTGCCGGCAACTCGAGCTACAGCATCGCGGCCCAGACCGGCCTCGTCGAGTATTACACCTACGACGGCCTCGACCAGCGCCTGAGCCACTGGAACAGCCAGCTCGGCTCGACGGTGAAGGACACGACCGACTACGACATGCAGGGCCGCGTCACCCGCAGCGTGGATATGGGGGGCAACACCACCACCTACAGCTACGCCTGGAGCGGGAGCACGGCGACCACGGGTCTGGGAACGTTCGGCGGCTGGACCAAGACGACGACGAATCCGGCGGCGCTGACCTCCAGCACGACCACCGACTACTTCGGGCGCGTGGTGGACCGCACCGACTTCGGCGGTCACAACTACGACTTCACCTTCGATGTGGCCGGGCGGCAGGTTCACCAGACGATCAGTACGGGCGGCGACGAGACCTATGAGTATCTGAACACCGGGAAGCTGGCGAGTATTACGGATCTCCAGTCATCGTTCACGATGCCCTATTACAACATAACCTACACGATGACTTCTACGCTGAAGTCGAACTACAGCTACGACGCCTCCGGCAACCGCGCCGCGCAATCCGAAACACTGGTCACCGTGAACGACCAGTACGACTCCTATACAGGCCAGCATACGGTCACCCAGTCGACCACGTCCTATCAGGACGCGACGGCGACCTACGACGCGCTGAACCGGCTGACGAGCTTCACCGACAGCGGCTATCAGGCCACCACACCGGCCACGATCAGCTACAAGTACGACGCCGTCGGCAACGTGCGCCAGATCTACACGACCTACGAGGACGCGGCGACGGAGACCACCTCGACCCAGAACTACTGGTACCGCTACGACGCGATGAACCGCTTCGTGGTGACGAAGGGGACCTTGTCGAGCGGCGTGATCGGGCGTGGGACGACGGGGGTGGACATCACCTACGACCTTGCCGGTCAGCGCAAGACGGCGATCAACGGGTCGGACGGGACGAAGGAGACCTATACCTACACCGAGGACGGATATCTGTCCTACACGCTGATCGCGCCGACGCCGACGGGCACGAGCGTGCTGCGGGCGAAGAACCTGCGCGACCAGATGGGCCGCATGACCGAGTATTACGAATACTTGTCGAATGGAACGCTGACCTACAGCCGCTATAACGTCATCTACAACAACAAGAGCGAGCTTCTACAGTACGACAGCTACGACCAGGGCTTCGACTCCGGGTCGACCTATATGTACAACACTTACTATTACGACTACAAAGCCGACAGCAACGGGGACGGTGACTTCACCGACGCCACCGACCAGTACCAGGGCGGGGCGGTGACGCACGAGCGCAGGACGCAGCACCGCTATTACGACTACGGCGCGAACGACACTTGGGACCCGGACATCAACACCACCACCGTCTATGCCTGGTGGGACGACGCCAAACAGGCGTCGATCACGCGGGACGGTCAGACGACGACGGTGAACTATGACACCAGCGGTCGGATCACCAGCGCCAACATCGGCGGGGGTTCGGCCAGGACGGTGAGCTACACCA
>JBLNCT010000067.1:0-43522 GCA_050260915.1 Parcubacteria group bacterium | reverse complement strand
CTGCGCCCGCCGGGGTAAACTCCGGCGGGCTTTTTCTTTGGGCATTTATACCGCCGGCCCCGGCGCAGGCGGGGGCCCCGATGACGCCCGCCGACCGCCCAGGCTGAATCGGGGCCCCGGCCTTCGCCGGGGAGACGGAGTGGGGTGCTAGTTCAAGGCAGCTTCAATAAACGCCGGGCCCTTGCCCGCCATGGCGCGGGCCATCGCGGCGTCGAACTCTTCGGCCGTCGTCGCGCGTTCGGCGGGGACGCCCATGCCCTTGGCCATGGACACCCAGTCGATCCGCGGCTCACCGAGGTCGAGGAGCCTCTTGGCAGCCGGACCCGGGTTGCCGGCGCCGGTGCGGGCGAGTTCGATGTTGAGGATGCGGTAGGCGTTGTTGGCGAAGACCACGGTCGTCACGTCCAGTCCCTCCCGCGCTACGGTCCACAGGCCCTGCACCGTGTACATGGCCGCGCCGTCGCCGTTCAGGCTGAGCACCTTGCGGTCCGGGCAGGCGACGGCCGCGCCGACGGCGAGTGGGATGCCCTGCCCGATGGCCCCGCCGGTCAGCATCAGCCAATCGTGCGGCCGGGCGCCCTTGGTCGACATGAAGATCGGCAGGCCCGCGGTGACCGCGTCGTCGGAGATTATCGCGTGGTCGGGCATGTGGCGCGCGATGGAGGCGCCAATCGCGTAGGGCTCGAGCGCTCCCGTCGGCGCCGGCGGCAGGTCGAGGTCCTGCACGGGCGCCAGCTCCGGCGCGCCCAGCGCATCGGCCAGCAGCGACAGCGCCTCGGCCCCGTCGCCCTCCCTGCCGCACAGCGTGAGCTGGTCGCAGTTCTCCGGCACGAGAACGCTCGGCCGATCCGGATAGGCAAAGAAGGCCACCGGGGTCACCGTCTCGGCCAGCACCATCAGGTCGACGCCGTCGAGGTCCATCAGCGCCATCTCGCCGAAGTACATCATCCGGTCCGGCGCGAACCGCCCTGCCCCGCGCGCCTGCCGGGCCACGAATGTGTCGGTCAGCACGCGAACGCCCGCGGCCGCGAGCCTACCGGCCGCATGGATGCCCTTCGCCTGACAGGCGGAGCCGCCGATCAGCATGACCGGCTTCTTCGCGTTGCGGATACGCTCGGCGACCTCCTCGACGTCCGGCTGAGACGGCACGGACCGCTTCGGGGCCGCCCAGGTCGGGCCCTTCACCGTGGTCTCGGTCCAGGCGGAGTCGGCCGGCAGGATCAGCGTCGCGCAGCCGCCCGGCGGGCCATAGCTCGCGGCCACGGCTTCCGCCGCCAGCGGCCCCACCTCGTCGGCGCTCTCCGCCGATTTCACCCACAGCGAATTGGGCGTGGCCCAACCTTTGATGTCGGAGTTCAGCGGCGCATCGTACTGGCGGTGATAGGTGGCGTGGTCGCCGACGATGTTGACCAGCGGGGTCGCGGCGCGGCGCGCATTGTGCAGGTTCGCCCCGCCGTTCGCGTAGCCGGCGCCCAGGTGCAGCAGCGTGCAGGCCGGAACCCCCGCCATCCGGCCGTAGCCGTCCGCTGCCCCCGTCGCCACGCCCTCGAACAGGCACAGCACCGAGCGCATCCGGGGCTCGCGGTCGAGCGCGGTCACGAACTGCATCTCGCTGGTGCCGGGGTTGGCGAAGCAGGCCGCCACGCCGTTGTCGGCCAGGGTCTCGATCAGGGCGTCGGCGCCGTTCATGGGGCTCTCTCAGAAGGTCAGGATGTCGGGATCGGCGGGGGTGGCGAACAGCCGCTCCACCTCGAAGGCGCGCCGTTCACGGGCGAGGGCCTGGTTGATGTAGCCCTTGTCGGTGATCTCGCCCGAGGCTGGATCGGGCGCGCCTTGCAGGATCAGCGCTCGCGCGACCCGCCCGCCGCCGCCCTTGGCGTTGGCGTTCAGCCGCTCCAGACCGCTGCGGATCGCCTCCCGCACGGCGGCCGCATCGCCCAGCCGCTCGCAGTAGGGTTGGTTGAGGAAGAGCAGCAGCCCCACACCGTCGTGACCTTCGCCACAGACGATGGCGTCCGACACGGCGCCCCCGATGGCCGACACCGCCGCCACCCTCAGCGCGCCGGCCGCCACGAAGGTCCCGCTGGAGAGCTTGAAGTTCTCGACGAGCCGCCCGTCGAACACGAGCCCCTTGGCCGGATCGTCGGGGTCTTCCAGCCGCGCCGCGTCGCCCAGCCGGTAGAAGCCCTCTTCGTCAAACGCCTCGGCCGAGAGCTCCGGCGCATTGTAGTAGCCCGGTGAGACCTGCGGGCCTTTCACCCGGAACTCGTACTTTTCGCCGGCGGGCACGAGCTTCACATAGGTCCCCGGCGTCGGGAGGCCGCAGAGGCCGGAGCGCGTGTTCGGCCAGTGGATGTTGCAGGCGGTCGGGCCGGTCTCCGTCGCGCCATAGCCGGTGCCGAGACAGATGCGCTCGCCGATGGTGCGCACCGCCACGGCCTGCACCCGGTCGATGACGCTCTGGGCGAGCGAGGCGCCGCCGTACTGCATCAGCCTCAGGCGCGAGAAGAAGGTGCGCGCCAGCTCGTCGTCCTTCTCCAGCTCGCCCGCGAACAGGCCCCAGCCGGCCGGGACCATGTTGTGATAGGTGGTCGCCACCTCCTTCAGGTTCCGAACCGTCTCGCCGAACCGCTCCGGCGTGGGCGCGCCTCCGTCGATGTAGAGCGTGCCGCCCCGGTGCAGGATCATGTGCAGGATGGCGTTGGCGCCGAGGCTGTGGCTCCACGGCGCGGCGTTCAGCGTGATCGGCGGATCGGGATCCTCGAAGCAGGCCTCGATCTGCGCGCCGTTCGTGGCGACGTTCCTGTGCAGGCAAACCACCGCCTTCGGCCGCCCTGTCGAGCCCGAGGTGAGCAGCAGCTTGGCGATGTCGCCCGGCGTGGCCTGTGGCGCCAGGGGCGCCGCCTTCAGCAGCTCGTCCAGCTTCGAAATCACCGGCAGCCCGTCGAGGAACGGGGTCGCCAAGGCGCCCGCGAACGCTTCAGGATCGTCCACATAAACCGCCGCCGGCCGCAGCACGGCGCAGGCGTGCTCCAGGCGCGTGTAGTCTCCAAACAGCCCGTACTGCGGCGACACCGGCGCAATCGGCATGCCCAGGCTCATCGCCGCGTAGCCGATTAGCGCATGGTCAATCCCATTGCGCGCCAGGATCAGCAGCACGTCGCCCCGGTGCAGTCCCAGCCCCGCCAGTCCACCAGCCAGCGCCTGCACGCTCTGCAACGCCTGCACATAGGTGACCGTCCGCCAGCCCTCGCCGGAGCGCTCGGCCAGCCACACGCGGTCCGGCGCGGCGCCTGCCCAGTGAACCAACGGCGCCCAGGTCGTCTGGAACCGCATCGAGAACGGCGTCGGATTGAACAGCACAATCGACCCATCCCCCCGCCGCTCGGTCTCGAGCCTGCGAGGCGCATAGCGCGCATCTCTGAATGGGGCGGTCAGGCCGGGGGCGCCGTCGTGCATACCGGTTTATCCGACGAGGCGAACGGATGTTCAACAGCCGAACGCGATGGCCAAATCGGCGCAAAGTTTGTTATATAGGGGTCTATGAACGTATCCCTGACGCCAGAACTCGAAGCCTTCGTAGACCGCGCCGTCAAATCCGGCCGCTACGGCTCGGCCTCCGAAGCCGTGCGCGAGGGCCTGCGCTTGCTGGAGGAACGCGAGGCCAAGTTCCTGCGGCTCAAGCGCGAAATCGAGATCGGCCTTGAAAGCGGACCAGGGGAGGCCGGAAGCTTCGCCGAAGTCGCCAAGCGTGCGCGGCAGCGCTGGGAAGCCGAGCAAGCGGAACTTAACGCCGACGACCATCATCCGCCGAAACGACGCGCTGCCGGATAATGCCTCGCGTCATAACGAGCGCGGCAGCTGAAGCCGACGCGGAAGAAATCTGGCGGTGGATCGCCAACGACAGCATTCGGGCGGCTGACCGGCTGGTCAACCGATTCGAGGAGGTGGCTCATCTGCTCGCTCAGCGACCCGAGATGGGTAGGTCGCGTGATGAGCTTGCACATGGACTGCGTTCGTTCGCCGTCGGCTCGTATCTGCTGTTCTACCGGCCCATTCGCGAGGGCATCGAGGTCGCCCGCGTGTTGCACGGCCGCCGGGACATAGGCCCGGACCTCTTCTAACCCGCCAGCGTCTCCAGGAAGCGCACCGGTTCGCCGAGCGCGGGGGCCACGACCTCGTCGTCGCGCATGACGACGCGGCCGCGGATGATGGTCGCGACCGGCCAGCCCTTGGCTTCGAAGCCGTCGAAGGGGGTCCAGCCGGCGCGGGTGGCCATGTCTTCCGAGCGGATCGTGCGGCGGGCGTTGAGGTCGACGATGGTCAGGTCGCCGTCGAAGCCTTCGGCGAGGCGGCCCTTGTCGGCCATGCCGAAGATGCGGTTGGGGCCGTGGCTGGTCAGGTCGACGAAGCGCTCCAGCGTCAGCCGCCCCTCGGCGACATGGGTCAGCATGATCGGCACCAGCGTCTGCACGCCCGGCATGCCGGACGGCGAGGCGGGATAGGGCCGCGCCTTTTCCTCCTTAGTGTGGGGCGCGTGGTCGGAGCCCATGACGTCCGCGACGCCCGTCGCCACACCGCGCCAGAGCCCCGCCTGGTGGGCCGCATCGCGGATCGGCGGGTTCATCTGGGCGTAGCCCTTCAGCCGCTCGTAGGCCTCCGGCGCGGTCAGCGTCAGGTGCTGGGGCGTGACCTCGACCGAAGCCACGTCCTTGTGCTCGGCCAGGAACTCGATCTCCTCGGCAGTCGTCACGTGCAGCACGTGGATGCGCTTGCCGAGCTTCGTCGCGATCCGCACCAGCCGCTGCGTGGACTGGATCGCGGACTGGGCGTCACGGACCTCCGGATGGCTGGTCCAGTCGCCGGTGCGCGCCAGCGGGCGGCGCTCGGCCAGCCGGTATTCGTCCTCGGAATGGAAGGCCGCGCGGCGGTTGATGTGGCGCAGTATCTGCTCGACGCCCTCGTCGTCGGGCACCAGCAGGGTCCCCGTCGAGGCGCCCATGAACACCTTCACCCCGCAGCAGCCGGGCAGCCGCTCCAGCTCGCCGAGGAACTTCGCGTTCTCGTGCGTGCCGCCGACGTAGAAGGCGTGGTCGCAGTCCATCCGCCCCTTCGCGCGCGCCAGCTTGTCGGCCAGCGCGTCGGCGTCGGTCGTTGTGGGCTCGGTGTTCGGCATCTCGAAGACGGCCACCACCCCGCCCAGCACCGCCGAGCGGCCGCCAGTCTGCAGGTCTTCCTTCCATTCGAGGCCCGGCTCGCGGAAGTGGACCTGGCTGTCGATCACGCCGGGCAACACCGTCAGCCCCGTCGCGTCGAAGGTCTCCCCCGCCGAGGCCTGCGCCAGGTCGCCCACGAAGGCGATCCTGCCGTCGCGCACGCCGACGTCCGCAAACCCACGCCCCGCGTGGTTCACCACCTCGCCGCCGCGCACGATCAGGTCATAGGTCTCAGGCATCGGCGGCTTCCTTTGGTTCGCTGGCCGCCAGCAGCTCGCGCGCGGCGGCGATGACCTGCGTCACCGGCAGGTCGGTCATGTGGCTGATCGCCTGGTTCAGGTTGGGATCGAGCGCCTTGAACTGCTCGAACCCGCGCGGCCCGCGGACCACGCGCGTGTCCTCGCCGTAGGGGCCATAAAGACGTTCGTCCGAAGGTCCGAACAGCCCGATTGTGGGTACGCCCGCCGCGGCGGCGAGATGCATCAGCCCGCTGTCGTTGCCGATGAACAGCCGCGCGTGCTTGAGGCAGGCGAAGGCCGTCAGCAGTTCGATCTTGCCGGTCAGGTCGATGCACTGGTCGCTCGGGAAGGCCTTGCGCAGCTCCTCGACATAGATGCGGTCGTCCGGCCCGCCGAAGATCGCGAGCCTGCCGCCCGCCATCGGGCCGTTGGGGCCCAGCAGCTCGATCGCCGCGCGCGTGAAGCGCTCGATGGGCCAGGCCTTGCCGATCCAGTTGGCGGCGGGCGCCATGGCGAGGATCTGACCCCGTCCGGCCATCAGCCGCCGCGCTTCGATCTCCCGGTCCTCGCTGACGAACAGAAACGGCGCGGGCGGCTCGTCCTCGACCTTCAGCACCCGGGCGGCCTCTATGACCTTGTGCGCCGGCTCGCTCCCGCCCTTGCGCTTGATGGCGCGGCGCTTGGTGTGCAGGAAGCTCGCGATGGCCGAGCCGCGCAGGTCGACGACCAGACCCCACTGCCGCCGCCGCACCTGCCGCCAGAGCTTCAGCCAGTGGCCTCCGCTCCTTTGCTTGTCCATGACGATGAGGCGATCCAGCCCCGGCGTGTCGGCGAACAGCGGCGCGGCAAGCGGGCCCGCGGCGATAGTGAAGCGGGCGTTCGGGATTTCGTCGTGGAGGCGCTTGATCAGGCCTGACGAGAGGACCGCATCGCCGATCCTCGTCGCCGTGATGAACAGAATCGGAAAGGCCTTGGTCGCCATCGCGTCCGTGTATAGGCCGCGTCGCACTGGCGCTCCAGCGCGCGAGGGCTCTAGATGTGCGGCATGTTGATGTTTGCGCCGTTGCCGAGCCGAGCCCTCATCGCCGTCACGGGCGAGGACTGGCGGGCCTTCCTGCAAGGCCAGCTGACGCAGGATGTTTCGTCCCTGGGCCTGGACGAGGCGCGGTTCGCGGCCCTGCTGACCCCTCAGGGACGCCTCCTCTTCGACATGTTCATCATCGGCCGCGAGGGCGGCTGCTGGCTAGACGTGGAGGCGTCGCAACGGGATGCGCTGATCCAGCGGCTGACCCTCTATCGCCTCCGCGCCAAGGTTGAGTTCGCGCCGGACCCTTCGAGCATATCCGCTCTCTTTACCGCTCATCCCGACGCAAGTCGGGACCCAAGCGGCGCTTCAGGTTGGGCCCCGGCCTCCGCCGGGGTGAGCGGATTGTGGGTGGCCGATCCGAGAGCACCCGAGCTGGGGTGGCGCGGGTACGGCGTCGAAAAGCCGGAGGCAGAGCTTACGAACGAGATGGTGTACGACCGCCATCGCCTCACGCTCGGGGCGCCTGGTCCGGCAGACTGGGGCTCCGACCGCACCTACCCCATCGAAGCCAACTTCGACCTGCTGAACGGCATCGATTTTCGGAAGGGCTGCTTCGTCGGCCAGGAGACCACTTCGCGGATGAAGCGCCGCGGCGCGATCAAGAACCGCATGCTCCCCGTTACCTTCGAAGGCCCGCCTCCGCCGTTCGGGACCGAGGTGCTGAAGGGTGAGCTGCGCGCCGGTGAAATCCTCTCCGGCCAGGACGGGATCGCCATGGCGCTCCTGCGCCTCGACCGCCTCGACGGCGACCTCACCGCCGACGGCCGCAAGATCCGGGTGGCGCGGCCCACCTATGCGCTAAGCTGAACCGCATGAGCGAGATCAGCAGATGCACCTGGCGCGGGATGAACGGGGACCCGCTGTACGAGGCCTACCATGACCTCGAGTGGGGCGTGCCGGAGCGCGACTCGCGGGCGCTGTGGGAGAAGCTGGTGCTGGACGGGTTCCAGGCCGGGCTTGCCTGGATCACGATCCTGAGGAAACGCGACGCCTTCCGCGCGGCGTTCGACAACTTCGACCCGGAGAAGGTCGCCCGCTATGGCGAGGCCGACCGGGCGCGGCTGATGTCAGACGCCGGCATCATCCGCTCCAACGCCAAGATCGACGCCGCCATCTCCGGTGCGCGTCTGTATCTCGACATGCGCGAGCGCGGCGAGGACTTCTCCGACTTCCTGTGGGGCATCGTCGGCGAGCCCGTGCTGAACACCTGGGACGATCCGTCTCAGGTCCCCGCCCAGACGCCGCTGGCCGCCGAAATGGCGAAACAACTCAAGGCCAAAGGCTTCAAGTTCTGCGGCCCGGTGATCGTCTATGCCTTCATGCAGGCGACCGGGATGGTCAACGATCACCTCGTCACCTGCTTCCGCCACGAGGAATGCCGGCGTATGGCGGAGGGGCATGCCAAAAGGCCCTGACATGTTGCTGGAGAAGGCCTGCCCGGCGCCCGTCTGCGGCGTCGACGAGGCGGGCCGCGGGCCGTGGGCGGGGCCTGTCTGCGCCGGCGCGGTCATCCTCAAACCCCGCGCGCGCCTGCCCAAGGGCCTCAACGACTCCAAGAAGCTCACCGCCAAGCGGCGCGAGGAGCTGGAGCTCGAAATCAAGGACAAGGCGCTGGCCTGGGGCGTGGGCTTCGCCTCGGTCGAGGAGATCGCCACCCTGAACATCCTGCACGCCACGGGGCTGGCCATGCGCCGGGCCGTCGAGGCGCTCAGCGTGCAGCCGGTCTATGCGCTGGTCGACGGCAACTACCGCTTCGCCCTGCCCTGTGAGGTCAAGACCGTGGTCGGCGGCGACGGCATCTCAGCCTCCATCGCGGCGGCCTCGATACTCGCGAAAGTGGCCCGCGACCGGCTGATGCAGGAACTGGACGGCCTCTACCCCGGCTACGGCTTCGCCTCGCACAAGGGCTACCGCGCGCCGGTCCACGCCCGCGCCCTGCTGGAGCTCGGCCCCTGCGAAATCCACCGCATGACCTGGGGCCCGGTGAAGCTGGCGCTGCTGGGTAAGGACCCCCTGCTCGCTTACGACGAGGCGATCCAGGAAGAACTGCCGCTCTGAGGCCGCTCTCCTTCGCCGGGACAATCGGAATTTGGTCTACAGCGGTGCAACCGCCGCGCCGGCCACGATGGCGAAGACGGCGGCGATCAGCGCGATTACCAGTTCGATAGGCGTGCAGCGCGCCATGACTCGCGTCATCAGGTCGGCTTCACGGCATTCGGGCGTGTCATACATCGGCGTTTCCTGCCTCAATAACGCACGGCACGCCGAATGTTCCCCCGGTCACTGCTATGCACTCTCCCCTGAGTCCGCAGTAACCTCTTGTTAATCCCCCAACGTCAAGCGCTCAAATACCCAATTGCCGTGCGGCGAGGTCACGCATGATCTCCTCCGAGCCGCCGCCGATGGCGTTGACCCGCACCTCCCGATAGATGCGCTCCACCTTCGAGCCGCGCATGTAGCTGGCGCCGCCGATGATCTGCATCGCCTCGCGGGCGCAGAACTCCATGGTCTGGGTGGCCTGGTTCTTCAGCAGGCAGATCTCGGCGACCGGCTGTTCCCCGTTGGAGATGCGCCAGGCGAGCAGCTCGATCGTCGCCTGGGTGACGCTCCAGCGCTGGACCATGTCGGCGATCTTGTGCCGGATCACCTGGTGGTCGGCGAGGCGCTTGCCGAAGGTCCTGCGTTCGCGCGCCCATTCCACCGCCTCGTCGATGCACACCCGCGCGAAGGCGTTGGCCGAGGTGGCCAGCCCGATCCGCTCGCGGTTGAAGTTCAGCATGATGCCGAGGAAGCCGCGGTTCTCCTCGCCGATCAGGTTCTCCACCGGCACGCGCACGTCGTGGAAGTAGAGGGCGGCGGTGTCCGACGCCCACCAGCCCTGCTTCTTCAGCTCGGTCTGGGTGAAGCCCGACATCCCCTTCTCGATCAGCAGCAGCGACACCCCGCCCGCGCCCTCGCCGCCGGTGCGCACGGCCACGGTATAGAAGTCGGCGCGCATGCCGGAGGTGATGTAGATCTTCGAGCCGTTGACCACGTAGTGATCCCCGTCGCGCCGCGCCGTCGTCTTCAGGTTCGCCACGTCCGAGCCGCCGGACGGCTCGGTGATGGCGAGCGCGGCGATCTTCTCGCCGGCCAGCACCGGCGGAATGACCCGCCGCTTCATCGCCTCCGAACCGATGGCGAGGATCGGCGGCAGCCCGATGCCGTGGCTCATCAGGCTGGCGTTGATCCCGCCGCACCCATGCCGCGCCAGCTCCTGGCTGGTCACGATCCCCATGAAGGCGTCCGACGGCGTCCCCCCGAACTCTTCCGGATACCCCAGCCCGATCAGCCCAACCTCCGAGGCCTTCTTGTAAAGCTCCCGAGGAAACGTCCCCGCCTCGTCCCACTGGTCGGCAAACGGCATGATCTCCGCCTCCACCCAGCGCCGCAGCGTGTCGCGCCAGGCATGGTGGTGCTCCTGGAAGAAGGGGCTTTTTCGTTCGTCGAGGGCGGGAATGATGCTCATTTCACGAGCCTAACGGGCTGACGGGCGCGGAAAGCAAGGCCAGGCTGAGCAACTCCCCTTTAACCATGTTGGGTCATGGGTGCAGGCTCCAGTTCTGAGGAGCGGCGCATGGCGTTCGGTGCGGAGACCATTATCCAGGGCGATTGCCTGGAGGAGCTGAAGAAGCTCCCCGACCGGTCGGTCGACCTCGTCTTCGCCGATCCGCCCTACAACCTCCAGCTCGGCGGCGACCTGCTGCGGCCCGACAACTCCAAGGTCGACGCCGTCGACGACCACTGGGACCAGTTCGAGAGCTTCGCCGCCTACGACGCCTTTACCCGCGAGTGGCTGACCGAGTGCCGCCGGGTGCTGAAGGACGACGGGGCGCTGTGGGTCATCGGCAGCTACCACAACATCTTCCGCGTCGGGAGCTTGCTCCAGGACCTCGGCTTCTGGATCCTCAACGACGTGGTCTGGCGCAAGACCAACCCGATGCCGAACTTCAAGGGCACCCGCTTCACCAACGCTCACGAGACCCTGATCTGGGCGGCCAAGGCCAAGGGCGGCAAGCGTTACACCTTCAACTACGACGCCATGAAGATGGCCAATGACGAGGTGCAGATGCGCTCCGACTGGACGCTGCCGCTCTGCACCGGCGAGGAGCGGGTGAAGTCCGGCTCCGGCGCCAAGGCCCACCCGACCCAGAAGCCCGAGGCCCTGCTGCACCGGGTGATCCTGTCGTCGAGCAAGCCCGGCGACGTGATCCTTGACCCCTTCTTCGGCGTCGGCACCACCGGCGCGGTCGCCAAGCGCCTGGGGCGGAGGTTCATCGGCATCGAACGCGAGGCCGACTATGTGGCGCTGGCCAAGGAACGCATCGCCAAGGTCCAGCCCGCCGCCCCCGGCGACATCGAGGTCATGGGCTCCAAGAAGTCCGAGCCCCGCATCCCCTTCGGCCGCGTTGTCGAGGCGGGCCTGCTGTCGCCCGGCGACATGCTCTACGACCCCAAGGGCCAGTTGTCGGCGAAGGTGAGGGCCGACGGCTCGCTTGCGGTGGGCGACCTGACCGGCTCCATCCACAAGATCGGCGCCATGATCCAGCACCAGCCCGCCTGCAACGGCTGGACCTACTGGCACTTCAAGACCGACAAGGGCCTCGCCCCCATCGACCTGCTGCGCGACAAGCTGCGGTCGGAGCTGCCCTAAAGCCCGGCGCGGGCTGCCTTCAGGAAGACGCTCGGAAGCGCCGAGAGGTCGCGCGTCCAGATCACGTCGTCCGCAGCGCCCTCTGCCTTCAACACCCTCAGCTTCAGGGCGAAGTGCGTGAAGACGTGTTCGATCTCGCCGGCTTCGCGCCACTCGGCCTGGGTGGGGGCGGCGGCGAGGGCTTCTTCGTCGGACAGAGCTGAACCGCGCCACTCGCTGGTCGGCAAGGCGAGCATGCCGCCGAGGAGGCCTTTGGGCGGGCGGCGGACGAGGGCGACTTCATCTCCGCGCATCAGCAGGTAGGCGACGCCGTAGCGCCTCGGGCGGTCGGCTTTGGCGCGCTTGAGGGGGTAGCGGTCTGGCTGGCCTTGCTGGAAGGCGGCGCACGACGCCGAGATCGGGCAGCGGTCGCAGAGCGGGGCCTTCGGACGGCAGATTGTGGCGCCGTGATCCATCAGGGCTTGGGCCCAATCGCCGGGGCGGTGTTCGGTGACCATACCTCCGGCCAGCCGCTTCAGCTCGGGCTTGGCGTCGGGGAGCGGCTCTTCCACCGCAAACAGGCGCGAGACGACGCGCTCGACGTTCCCGTCAACGACGTTGGCGCGGCGGTCGAAGGCGATGGCGGCGACGGCGGCGGCCGTGTAGGCGCCGACGCCGGGGAGCGCGCGCAGGCCCTCCTCGGTGTCGGGGAAGACGCCGCCGTGCCGGTCCGCCACCGCCCGCGCGCAGGCCAGCAGGTTGCGGGCTCTCGCGTAGTAGCCAAGCCCCGCCCAGGCGGCCATGACCTCGCCGTCGTCCTCCCGCGCCAGGTCGACCACCGTCGGCCAGCGGCGCGTGAAGGTCAGGAAGTAGGGCGTCGCGTGCGGCACCGTGGTCTGCTGGAGCATGACCTCCGAGAGCCACACGCGGTAAGGATCGGGCCGCTCGCCCGCCGCGCGCTCGGCGGGGCCCACGCGCCACGGCAGCTTGCGCGCATTGGCGTCGTACCAGTCCAGCAATGCGGCCCTGAGGCCCGCGACGTCCTTCATCAGCCGCGATATACAGGGACAAATGCCTCGCCGTCCGCTGCCCTCGCCGGAAGAAGCCCACGACATCCTGTCGCGCCGCCGCACGCGCCCGCCGATCCGACCCGCGCCGCCGCTCGGCAAGACGCTGGCGCCCTTCATCAAGCAGCTCGACGCCAAGTTCGGCCAGGGTCCCGGCCTGCTGCAGGCCCGCTGGCGCGAGATCGTCGGCGAGGCGCTCGCCCGCCACACCGAGCCCGTGAAGCTGATCAAGGCGCGCACCGGCGGCTCGACGCTGGAGCTGAAGGTGGCCGGCCCCGCCGCCGCGTTGATCCAGCACCAGGCGCCGGAGATCATGGCGCGGGTGAACCTGCTGCTCGGCGGCAATGAGGTGACCCGCCTGCGCATCGTCCAGGGCGTGCTGAAGAAGCCCGACGCCCCTGCCCCGCGACGCCGCTCCAAGGCGCCGCTGGACGCCGCCGCGGAGCGCGAACTCGCCGACGGCCTCGCCGACCAACCCGACGGGCCGCTGAAATCCGCCCTCCTCAAGCTCGGCCGCGAGGTCCTGCGCGACCGATAGGCCTTGCAATCGCCGCCTTCTGCGGGCGATGGGAATCGCGCTTTACTGAACCACCAGACTGGGGAGAGCCCTCGATGCGCTTCTTCGACCGCCGCCTGTTCATGGCCTTCGCCGTCAGCCTCGCGCTCGTCGCCTGCAACAAGGCGACCAACGCGGCCACGGACGACGACATGAGCATGGGCTCGCCCACGGCCAAGGTGACGGTGATCGAGTACGCCTCGGCCAGCTGCCCGCACTGCGCGCGCTGGAACAACGACGTCTTCCCGCAATTCAAGGCCAAGTACGTCGACACGGGGAAGGTCCGGTACGTCTACCGCGAGTTCCTCACCCCTCCGATCGAGGTCGCCTCGGCGGGCTTCCTGCTGGCGCGGTGCGCGGGCAAGGACAAGTACTTCCCGGTCCTCGACGCCATCTACCGCAACCAGGCGCAGATGTATGAGAGCGGCGACATCCGCGGCGGCCTGCTGCGCATCGCCCAGTCGGTCGGCATGAACGAGAAGCAGTTCAACGACTGCATCACCGACGACAACGCGCTCAAGGCGCTGAACGACCGGGTGGAGAAGGCCCAGAAGGAGGCCAAGATCACCGGCACGCCGACCTTCTTCTTCAACGGCGAGCGCTACGACAAGGGCGAGATGCCGATGGCCGAGCTCGACGCCGCCTACGCCAAGGCCGCGGCCAAGGCGAAGTAGGGAGAGGCAGCGAAGCCCGTGCATTTCCAGAGGCTGCGCCTTTCGGGCTTCAAGTCCTTCGTCGATCCGACCGAGTTCCGGATCGAGCCCGGCCTGACGGGCATCGTGGGCCCGAACGGCTGCGGCAAGTCCAACATCCTGGAGTCGCTGCGCTGGGTGATGGGCGCGAACTCCGCCAAGGCCATGCGGGCCGGCGGGATGGACGAGGTCATCTTCAACGGCACGGGGGCGCGTCCGGCGCGCAACCACGCCGAGGTGGCGCTGACCATCGACAATTCCGACCAGAAGGCCCCGCCCCAGTTCAACAGCCACACGACCATCGAGGTCGTCCGCCGCATCGACCGGGGCGAAGGCTCGACCTACCGCATCAACGGCCGTGAGGTCCGGGCGCGTGACGTCCAGCTGCTGTTCGCCGACGCCTCGACCGGCGCCAACTCGCCGGCGCTGGTTCGGCAGGGGCAGATCTCCGAGCTGATCGCCGCCAAGCCGCAGAACCGGCGACGGATCCTCGAAGAGGCCGGCGGCGTCAGCGGCCTCCACACGCGCCGCCATGAGGCGGAGCTGCGGCTGCGCGCGGCGGAAGCCAATCTCGCCCGGCTCGACGATGTGCTGAAGGAGCTGGAGTCGAACTTCAACCGGCTCAAGCGCGAGGCGCGCCAGGCGGAGAAGTACAAGAAGCTGTCGGCCGAGATCCGCGCCGTCCAGAGCGCCGTCCTCTACGCCCGCTGGGCCGACGCGAAGGAGACGCTCGCCGCCGTCGAAGCCGAGTCTTCCCAAGCGGCCGAAGCCGTCGAGGTCACCGCCCGCGAGGCCGCCGCCGCCACGGTGGAGGCGCAGGCCGCCGAGGAGGCGATCCGCCCCCTGCGCGACGAGGAGACGGTCGCCGCCGCCATCCTGCACAAGCTCGCCATCGAGAAGGACCGCATCGAGCGCGAAGTCGAGGCCGCCTCCGCCGAGGTCGCGCGCCTCTCAGGCGACCTGGAGCGCATCGAATCCGACGCCGCTCGCGAAACCCACGTCATCGACGACGCCACCGAAGCGCTCGAACGCCTGACCGTCGAGATCGCAGAGGTCGAGCGCCAGATCGCCACCGCGCCCGAGCGCCTGCCCGAGCTGCAGGCCGCCGCCCGCGAGGCGGAGGAAGCCCGCGCCAAGGCCGACGCCGAGGTCGAGGCGCTGGCCGCCGCCGTGGCCGCCGACGAGGCCCGCCGCCGCGCCGCCGAGGCCCGCGTCGAGGACGCCCAGCACCGCCTCTCCCGGACCGTCCGCGCGCTGGAGCAGGCCAAGGCCGAACGCGCCGCGCTAGGCCCCGCGACCGACCCGGCCCACGCCGAAGCCAAGGCGAAGTTCGACGCCGCGCTCGCCGCTCTGCGCGAAGCCCGCGCCGCGCTGGAAGCCGCAGAAGCGGAGCGCGCCGAAGCGGCTACTGCCGAAGCCGCGGCCCGCGACGCCGCGCGCAAGCTGGAAGACCAGCTCGGCCGTCTGAAGACCGAGGCTCGCGGCCTCGCCCAGCTGACCGCGCCGCAGAACAAGGGCGGCTACGCCCCTGCCCTCGACGAGGTTTCGCCCGACCGGGGCTATGAGGCCGCGCTCGCCGCCGCGCTGGGCGAAGACCTCGAAGCCGCCCTCGACGCCCGCGCCCCCGCCTACTGGGGCGGCCGCGACGCCACGGCCCCCGCCTGGCCGGAGGGCGCGACCCCGCTCGGTCCGCTGGTGAAGGCCCCGCCCGCGCTGGCCGCCCGCCTCGCCTTCACCGCGCTGGCGGACCGCAAGGACGCCGAACGGCTCCAGAAGTCCCTCGCCCCCGGCTGCCGGCTGGTGACGAAGGAAGGCGACCTCTTCCGCTGGGACGGCTTCGTCGCCCGCGCCGAGGCGCCCAAGCCCGCCGCCGTCCGGCTCGAACAGAAGACCCGACTGGCCGAAGTCGAAGCCGAGATCGAGAAGCTCACGCCCGCCGCCTCCCAGGCCGCCGAGGCGCTGAGGGCCGCGCAGACCCGCCTGCGTACCGCCGAAGACGCCCTGCGGGACGCCCGCCGCAAGCCGCAGGAAGCGGAGCGCACGCTCGGCGCCGCCCGCGAGGTCGTGGAGCGCCTCGACCGCGAAGCTGCCCGCCGCGACGCCCGCGCCCAGTCGCTGGACGAAACCATTGCCCGCTTCGACGCCGAGCGCGCCGAGGCAGAGGCCGCGCTCGCCGCCGCACAGGTCGACGCTGACGACGGCACGATGGGGGAGGACCGCTCGCCGATCCTGGCCGAAGCCCGCGCCGCCGCGAACGCCGCGCGCGAAGCCGCCGCCGCTGCCCGTTCGGCGCTCGACGTCGAGACCCGCGAACGTGAAGGCCGCGCCCGGCGGCTGGAGACTCTGACCCGCGACCGGGACGACTGGACCCGCCGCTCGGAAGCCGCCGCGAAACGCATCAAGTCGCTGGAAGCCGAGCGCGAGAAGACGACGCTGGCGCTGAACGCCGCCAAGGACGCGCCCGCCACCATCGGCGCCCGCTCGGCCAAGCTGCTCGACGAGTTCGCCGCCGCCGAGGCCCGCCGCGCCAAGTCGTCCGACGCGCTGGAAGCCGGCGAAACCCGCCGCGCCAACGCCGACCGGGCGCTGCGCGCCGCGGACGCCGCCGCGGCCGAGGCCCGGGAGCACCGGGCCGGCCTCGTCGCCCGCCTCGACGCCGCCCGCGAGCGCTTCGCCGAATACGCCGCCAACATCCGCGAAAGCGCGCGCATGGAGCCGGAGGAACTCGGCGCCCAGGTCGCGGGCGAGGCCACCGCCGTCCCGACCGATCCGGCCGGCGTGGAAGCCCACCTCTACGCGCTCGAGCGCGAACGCGACTCCATCGGCCTCGTGAACCTGCGGGCCGAGGAGGAGGCGACCGAACTCGGCGAACGGCTGCAGGGCATGAAGACGGAGCGGGCCGACCTGCACGGCGCGGTCACCAAGCTGCGCCAGGGCATCGAGGAGCTGAACGCCGAGGGCCGCGAACGGCTGATGGCGGCGTTCGGCGTCATCAATAGCCACTTCCAGACGCTGTTCCAGGCCCTGTTCGGGGGCGGCCAGGCGGAGCTTCGCCTGATCGAATCCGACGATCCGCTGGAGGCGGGCCTTGAGATCTACGCCTGCCCGCCCGGCAAGCGACTCTCGACCATGAGCCTGATGAGCGGCGGCGAGCAGGCCCTGACGGCCGCGGCCCTCATCTTCGGCGTCTTCCTCGCCAACCCCGCGCCCGTCTGCGTGCTGGACGAAGTGGACGCCCCGCTCGACGACGCCAACGTCGACCGCTTCTGCAACATGCTCCACGAGATGCGCCAGCGGACCGAGACCCGCTTCATCGCCATCACCCACAACCCGGTCACCATGTCCCGCATGGACCGCCTCTACGGCGTGACCATGGCCGAGCGCGGCGTCTCACAACTAGTCTCCGTCGACCTGCGCCAGGCGGAGGCGATGGCGGCGCAATAGCTCCCTCCCTTCTCCCCTTGCGGGAGAAGGTGGCCCGCGGAGCGGGTCGGATGAGGGGTTTCTCAGAACTGTCAGCGAATAACGGCGGTTGAGACGGCGGCGCGACCCCTCATCCGGCCCTTCGGGCCACCTTCTCCCGCAAGGGGAGAAGGGCCGCGAAGAGCGAGACACATCCACTGGAGACATCCGGCCCCTCTCGCCCCTCGGTCCGCGAACCTTATCCCCGCCGCCCTAGCCGATCGTAGACTCACCGGATGGCCAGCCTCCGCCCTCGCAAACCGCCCCGAAGACCCGCCCGCATACGCACCTGCGCATCCCTGCGCGCGCCTCCCTCCGCGCGCGTCCGTCCCCGCATCCGCGCGCACGAGGCGGCGCCGAACACTCCGGATACACGGGCGTTGGCCACACGTCTGAAAACAGCCGCAAATCCAAAGACTTACCCTGTCCCCAACCGACCTTGACGCACTGCACATCGGCCTATAGGTTCCGCGCCGATCAAACCGGGCCCGGGGGTGCAAACTCCTAAGTCCGATTCTCGGACCTGACCTCTCCCATGCCGAAGGCCGACGATCCGCGCGAAGAGGCGATACGCCGTCTCGACGAACGGGCCGATGCGCTGGAGGCGAGGACCGCGCGCCGGACTCCGGAATACGGGGTGCGGGCCGTGTCGCAGGCCTCCCAGCTTGTCGCCGGGCTCATCGGCGGCCCGCTCGTCGGACTGGCGCTGGGCTATGGCTTCGACTACCTGGCGCACACCGCGCCGTGGGGGACGATCGTCGGGATCCTGGGGGGCTTTGCGGTGTCGCTCTACGTGACGATGCGCATAGCCAAAGGCATGAGCGCGGCGGCCAAGGACTGGCCGGTTACGCAGGAACCCGTCTTCGACGACGAAGACGACGACATTTAGGAGTTCGAGGCGGCATGGCCGACCCGATGCACCAGTTCCAGGTCCAGAAGATCATGGACCTCCCGGACTTCACCCTGCCCGTGCTCGGCCGGGTCGATTGGGCCGTCACCAACGCGACCGTCGCGATGGCCATCGCTTTCGGGCTGGTGGTGCTGTTCTTCGCCGTCTCGACCGCCCGCGTGGCCGTGGTGCCGGGGCGGATGCAGGTGATCGGCGAGAGCATCTTCGGCTTCATCGACGACCTGGCCGTGTCGATCATCGGCCATGAGGGACGCAAGTTCTTCCCCTACGTCTTCACGATCTTCACCTTCATCCTGGCGATGAACCTGCTCGGCCTGTTCCTGGTGTTCGGGCCCACCGCCCAGCTGGCGGTGACGGCGACGCTGGGCGTCATGACCATCGCGCTGGTCATCATCGTCGGCATCGCCAAGAACGGCCTCGCCTTCTTCAAGCTGTTCGTGCCCTCGGGCGTGCCCTGGCCCCTGCTGATCCTGGTCGTGCCGATCGAGGTGATCTCGTTCGCCCTGCGGCCCGCGACCCTTGCCCTTCGTCTTTTCGGCAACATGCTGGGCGGCCACGTCGCCATGAAGGTGTTCGCGGGCTTCGTCGTCTCGCTGGGCGCGTTGGCGGCCGCGGGCGGCGTGGGCCTGCTTGGCATTCCCGGCGCGGCGCTGGCGCTGGGCAGCGTGGTCGCGCTGACCGCGCTCGAGTTCCTGGTCGCCTTCCTGCAGGCCTTCGTCTTTGCGGTGCTGGCGTGCGTCTACCTCAACGACGCGGTCCACGCCGGACACCACTGACCTTCCTTTCCAACCACCACTACTCAGGACTTAGAGAACCATGGATCCAGCAGCAGCCAAGTACATCGGCGCCGGTCTCGCCACCCTCGGCATGATCGGCGCGGGGATCGGCGTCGGCACGATCTTCAGCGGCTTCCTGCAAGGCGCGCTCCGCAACCCCGGCGCGGCCGGCAGCCAGTTCACCAACCTGATCCTGGGCTTCGCTCTGACCGAAGCGCTGGGCATCCTGTCCTTCGTGCTCGGCCTGCTGATCCTCTTCAGCTAAGCCGAACCGAGAGACTTTCGAGGCGCGGCGCGGGAGGCTTTCCGCGCCCGTCGCCCATTCTATTTGCAAGGCTTGAGCGCTCATGGCCGCGGAAACGCAGTCCACCACAGCGACCACCGAGACGACCGCGGCCGAAGGCCACGGCCAGGGCGGTCTGCCGCAGTTCCAGTTCCAGTACTGGGGCGCGGAGATCATCCAGCTGCTGATCTTCTTCGCCCTCCTCTACGCGCTGCTGGCGTGGGTGTTCACGCCCCGCCTGCGCCGCGTGATCGATGAGCGCGAGAAGACGATCAGCGACGCGGTTGAAACCGCTCGCCGCGTCCAGACGGAGGCCGAGGAGCAGCGCCGCGCGGCTCAGGCCGAGGTGGACGAGGCCCGTGGCCGCGCCCAGCGCCTCGCCCTCGAAGCCCGCGCCAAGGCCGCCGCCGAAGCCGCCGAACGTCAGGCGGCCGAGGAGGCCAAGGTGAACGCTAAGATCGCCGAGGCCGAGGCCACCATCCGTCAGGCCCGCGACGCGGCCATGGCCAACGTCGGCGCGATCGCGACCGACACGGCCCAGGCCATCGTCGAGAAGCTCACCGGCAAGCCCGCTTCGGCTGCCGATATCGCCGCGGCGATGGGAGGCCGCTGATGCCCGAGTTGCTGAACCCCGCCGAGTCTGAATTCTGGGTCGGCGTCGGCCTGGTCATCTTCCTGGCCATCCTGATCTTCGTGGCCAAGGTCCCGAAGGCGGTGGCCGACAGCCTCGACGCGCGCGCGGCCAAGATCCAGGACGACCTCAACGAGGCCGCCCGCATCCGCGCCGAAGCCGAAGCCATGCTGGCCGAAATCCGCGCCCAGCGTGAGGACGCCGAGCGTCAGGCGGCCGGCATGCTGGCCGCCGCCGAAGCCGACGCCGCCCGCCTCGCCGTCGAGGCGAAAGCCAAGCTGGAAGAGCAGGTGAAGCGCCGCGCGGCCCTGGCCGAACGCAAGATCGCCACGGCCGAAGCGCAAGCCGCCGCCGAAGTGAAGGCGGCCGCCGCCGAACTCGCCGCGCAAGCCGCCGAACGCGTGCTGGCGGCGCGCATCGCCGGCGCGAAGTCCGACCCGTTGGTCGACGTCGCTATTGGGCAGCTGGCTGAACGGTTGCAGTAGCCGGGGCGGCCCTCTTCGCCGCCCGCTTCGCCATCTTCCGTCTCACCCGCTTCCGCCAGCGAACCGCAATGCGGTAGCGTTTCGGCAGGACCAGCCGCTCGATCCGCAGCACCTGTTGCCAGGCGACCGGAATGACCTCCGGCTCACGGCGCAGCAGCCGGCGGATCGGGAAGACCAGCTTCGGGTGGGCCCGCTGGACGCGGATGAACTGCTTCCTCGCCCAGAAGGAGTTGCGCAGCACCAGCATCAGCCCGATCACGATGACCGGAATGCCGCCTGGCCCCGGAATCGGCGAGATCAGGATGCCGGCCGCCATGATCACGACCCCGAGCAGGATCATCGCCCAGCGCTTCACGCGCCAGATGACCTCCCTGGCGAACTCGTCGGCTGGCGAATGGCGGCGCGGCATGACGGCGTAGAGCAACATTTGGGCACAAGGGGGATCGCGCGCCGGCTCGGAGACTCGGGTCGGTGACGCTTCGGCCTGATATGAGAACGGTGGAACGGCGCGTAAAGGCGCCCGTTCCTGCCCTGACCGAGTTTAATCGCTATTCGGCCGCCAGTGGCTCGGACGCCACAGGTCGCCACCTCAGCCGTGGCTTCCGCGCCGCCAGAGTTTCATCCAAACGCCGCATCGGCGCATGGAACGGAGCGCCCTTGAACCGCTCGTTATCCCCGGCCTTTGCGGCCTGGGCTAACATGCGCAGCGTCTCGATGAAGCGGTCCAGCTCCTGCTTCGACTCCGTCTCCGTGGGCTCGATCAGCATGGCTCCATGCACGACCAGCGGGAAGTACATGGTCATCGGATGGAAGCCCTCGTCGATCATCGCCTTGGCGAAGTCGAGCGTGGTGATCCCGGTCCCCTCCAGCCAGCTGTCGTCGAACAGCGCCTCGTGCATGCAGGGGCCTTCGGGGAAGGCCGGCGTCATCAGGTCCGACAGGCGGGCCTTGATGTAGTTGGCGTTCAGAACCGCGTCCTCCGCGACCTGGCGCAGGCCATCGGCGCCGTGGCTTCGCATGTAGGCGTAGGCGCGGACGTACATGCCCATCTGCCCGTGGAAGGCGCACATGCGGCCGAAGCTCTGGGCGGCTTCGGCCACCTCATGCTCCAGCAGGTGGAAACCGCCCTCCTCGGTGTGCACGACCCAGGGCACGGGCGCGAACGGCGCCAGCGCCTCCGACAGCACCACCGGCCCCGCGCCCGGCCCGCCGCCGCCGTGCGGCGTGGAGAAGGTCTTGTGCAGGTTGATGTGCATCGCATCGACGCCAAGGTCGCCGGGCCTCACCCGGCCGACGATGGCGTTGAAGTTGGCCCCGTCGCAGTAGAAGTAGGCCCCGGCCGCATGGGCCAGGCGTGCGATCTCGATGATGTCGCGCTCGAAGAGGCCGCAGGTGTTGGGGTTGGTGACCATGATGGCGGCCACGTCCGGACCGAGCTTCGCCTCCAGGTCGACGAGGTCGACGCGCCCGTCGTCGGTTTGGGCGATCTCCACCACCTGGTAGCCGACGAAGGCGGCGGTTGCCGGGTTGGTGCCATGCGCCGAGGTCGGGACCAGCACCGTCTTCCTCGCATCGCCCCGCGCCTCGTGCGCCGCGCGGATGGCGAGCAGGCCGCAGAGCTCGCCATGGGCGCCGGCCTTGGGCGAGAGCGCCACGGCCGGCATGCCGGTCAGCGTCTTCAGCCAGTGAGCCAGCCGGTCCATCAGCTCCAGCGCGCCCTGGACCGTCGATTGCGGCTGCAGCGGGTGGATGTCAGCGAAGCCTGGCAGGCGCGCCATCTTCTCGTTGAGGCGCGGGTTGTGCTTCATCGTGCACGACCCCAGCGGATAGAGCGCCAGGTCGATCGCGTGGTTCTTCTGGCTGAGGCGCACGTAGTGGCGCACGGCCTCCGGCTCGGACAGCCCCGGCAGGCCAATGGCGTCCTGGCGCACCAGGTCGCCGAGATCGTCGGCGGCGGGGGCGTCGGGCAGGTCGACGCCGGTCTTGTCCCAGCCGTCGCGCTCGAACAGCAGCGCCTCGTCCTGCAGCAGGCCACGCCCGCCGGTCAGGCTGGCGGGCTTCGCGTCGCTGGCGGCTTCAGGGCGCGTGGGGCGCCCGACGTTGAGCATGCTCATGCGTGGATCACCCGCTCGAGGCTGTGGGCGAAGATGGCGATGTCTTCGGGGAGGGTCGTTTCGGTGGCCGCGACGATCAGCACGTCGTCGAGGCCTGCGTCGTGGTCCAGCCGCGAATACGGCACGCCCGCGATGACGCCGTTGCCGGCGAGCGTTTCGACGACCTCGGCGGCCTTCTTCGGCAGACGGACGGCGAACTCGTTGAAGATGCGGGGCGTCAGGATCTCGACGCCCTTCACTTTTGCCAAGGCGTCGCGCAGCTCCCGCGCCCGCTGGTGGTTCAGCGCCGCCAGCTTGCGCAGGCCGACCTCGCCCAGCAGCGTCATGTGGATCGAAAACGCCAGCGCGCAGAGGCCCGAGTTGGTGCAGATGTTGGAGGTCGCCTTGTCTCGGCGGATGTGCTGCTCGCGCGTCGAGAGCGTCAGCACGAACCCGCGCCGGCCCTCGGCGTCCACCGTCTCGCCGGCCAGGCGGCCCGGCATCTGGCGAACGAACTTCTCCTTGGTTGCGAAGAGGCCGACGTACGGCCCGCCGAAGTTCAGGCCGTTTCCGATGGACTGCCCCTCGGCCACGGCGATGTCAGCGCCCATCTCACCCGGCGACTTCAGCAACCCATATGACACGGCTTCCGTCGTCACCACGATCAGCAGCGCCCCCGCTGTGTGGGCGGCCTCGGCGATCTTCGTCACGTCGGTCGCCGTCCCAAAGACGTTCGGCGTCTGCACCACGACGCAGGCCGTGTTCTCGTCGATGGCGTCGAGCACGGCGGCTTCGGCGTCGACGGCGGGCGGCATGACGACGATGTCGATGCCGGCGACGTGGGCCGAGGTGCGGGTCGTGTCGACGTAGTGCGGATGCACGCCGCCGGACATCACCGCCCGGGTCCGCTTCGTCACCCGCTGCGCCATCATCACGGCTTCGGCGCAGGCGGTGGAGCCGTCGTACATGGAGGCGTTGGCGACCTCCATGCCGGTCAGCGCCGCGACCTGGGTCTGGAACTCGAACAGCACCTGCAGCGTGCCCTGCGCGATTTCCGGCTGGTAGGGCGTGTAGCTGGTCAGGAACTCCGAACGCTGGATGATGTGGTCCACTGTCGCCGGGACATGGTGCCGATAGGCGCCCGCCCCGCAGAAGAACGGCCCCGAACCCGCCGGCCGGTTGCGCGCGGCCATCGCCGCCATCTCCCGCTCGACCTCCAGCTCGCCGGCGTGCAGCGGCAGGTCGACGACGCCCTCGCGCCGGGCGGCGGGCGGCACATCCACGAAGAGATCGTCGACGGATGCAACGCCGATGGCGCCCAGCATCTCGACGCGGTCAGCGGGGGAAAGCGGCAAGTAACGCATGGCTCAGAGCGTACCCAGGTACTGTTCGTAGGCGTGGCGATCCATCAGGGCGTCGAGCTGGGACGGATCGGCAATCTTCAGCTTGGCGAACCAGCCGCCCGCTTCGGGCGTCGCGTTGACCGTCTCGGGCGCGTCGGAGAGCGCGGTATTGGCCTCGACCACCTCGCCGGCGATGGGCGCGTACACGTCGGAGGCGGCCTTGACGCTCTCGACCACCGCGAGCCCATCGCCGGGGTTCACCTTCTTGCCGACCTCCGGCACCTCGACGAACACGACATCGCCCAGCTGCTCGGCGGCGTAGGCGGTGATGCCGACGGTGGCGATGTCGCCGTCGACCTCGATCCACTCGTGATCCTTGGTGAAGCGCATGACGGGTCCTCCTCAGACCTTGCGGACGTAGCGATGGGGAACGAAGGGTATGGGGCAGACCTGCGCCGCCTGCGACCGGCCCCGGACAATGACCTGGAGCTTCGTGCCGGCCTCCGCGAGCGCGGGCGGCACGTAGCCCATGGCGATGGGCGCATTCAGCGAGGGCGAGAAGCCGCCGCTGGTGACCTTGCCCACCACGGCGCCGGTCTCGTCGGCAATCTCGGCGCCTTCGCGGGCGGGCGCGCCCTCGACCTTCAGGCCGACGCGGACGCGAGTCGGCTCCTCGGCCAGCTCCTGCATGATGCGGTAGGCGCCTGGGAAGTCGCCCGCGTCACGGCGCTTCTTCGACACGGCGAAGGAAAGCCCCGCCTCGACCGGCGACGTCGTCTCGTCGATGTCGTGGCCGTAGAGGGGCAGGCCCGCCTCGAGCCGCAGCGAGTCCCGAGCGCCCAGCCCGATCGGCCGCACGCGCTCGTCGGCGAGCAGCGTGTTCCAGACCCGCTCGGCCTCCGCCGCCGGCACGGAGATCTCGTAACCGTCCTCGCCCGTGTAGCCGGAGCGGGAGACGATGGCGTCGCAGCCGAAGGCGTTCATCCAGGCGGCGTCCATGAACCCGAGAGCCCGCGCGCCCGGTGCATGGTCGGCCAGCACGGCGGCCGCCTGCGGCCCCTGCAGCGCCAGCAGCGCCCGGTCCTCCAGACGCTCGATCTGCACCTGGCCGGCGAGCTCGTCGTCGATGACCTTGAAGTCGTTGTCCTTGCAGGCGCCGTTGACCACGACGAACAGGCCGTCGTCGTCGGGCCGCGCGGCCATCAGGTCGTCGATAATGCCGCCCTGCTTGTTCAGCAAAAGCGAGTAGCGCTGCTTGCCCGGCTTCAGCCCGATGAAGTCGCCGGGCGTGATCTCCTCGAACGCCGACAGCGGCGAGACGCCCCGCAGCCGCGCCTGTCCCATGTGGGAGACGTCGAACAGCCCCGCGTGCTCGCGCGTCCACAGGTGCTCCTTCAGCACGCCGTCCTTGTACTGGACCGGCATGGAGTAGCCCGCGAACGGGACCATGCGCGCGCCGGCGGTGACGTGTGCGTTGTAGAGCGGGGTCTTCTTCAGGTCGTCGGCCAAGGCGGGCTCCGCAGGCTGATGGTCCGGCGCGCACAGAGTCCGAGTCCCTGCTCACGCGCCCCCGCTGTCCTGGAACCTGAGAGATTTCGGAAGGGTCCCTTCCTTGCTCCGTCGGCGGCCCGCCTAAGGGCTCTTTCCAGCGTTCATCAGCCTTCCGCGGTCCTTTTGCCTGAGCGTTTCCGGGGCGGTTGCGCCTTCGGCTCCGGGGGAATCCCCCGATCTCTCCCGCGAGAGGTGGCTCATAGGTGCGGGAGGCCCCGGCGAGAGTCAACGGGGCTCGGCAACGCGCCTGTGGATGGCCTCAGGCCTCGGCTTCACCCTCGTCGGTTTCGGACTTCCGCGCGGCTTCGCCCGCCCGCTTCAGCCAGTCGCCGGCCAGGTTGGTGAAGGACTCCCGGATCTGCGGATGGGTGCAGCTCTCGGCGATTTCCATGGCGGCCATGGCGCGGGTCACCGCGTCGCGGGGCGTGAGGTCTGGCATGGCAAGGTCTCCGTTCCGCGGCCGAAACGTGAGGCTCGCGACGCGGTTGCCATGCCGCCGGTCCGCTCGCAGAGAGTTGATAACCTCCGTTACATCCGCAGCTCGTCCGATCCGGGGCGCGGCATGTCCATCGAAACCGCCTTGCCTGAAGGGCCAAGGCAGCGTTTATTAACTTCTCTTTAACCCCGGCCGCCGCGCCGGGCTTAAAATTTCGGAAAGGACAGAACGGATATCGTTCTCAGGGGTTAACCGCGCGAGTCGGGGGGCAGCGCAATGGTGGCGGTGATGGCCGATCTGACGACGGAGTTGGAGCACTATAGGAATATTCTCCCCTCCCTGAAGGATCAGGAGGGGAAGTTCATCGTCATCACAGGTAAAGATGTGCTCGGCATCTTCGACAGCTACTCGGACGCCCTAAAGATCGGCTACCAAAAGGTCGGCCTTGACCCGTTCTTGGTGAAGAAGATATCGACCGACGAGGTAATTTCTTACTTCAGTCGAGATATCTTGGCCCATGTCTCACCACTCGGTCACAATTGATCGCCAGCACGGGCCACTCGTTCGCGTTCTTGTAGGAGTCAGCCAGCCTCGGCAGGCGGCGATTCTCCAGGCCGGCGGGGCGGTCCCCCAGCCCGTAGAAGCGATGCTGCTGGTCGATACCGGCGCTTCTCAGACGTGCATCGACGAGCATCTGGTGGCTCTGCTGCAGTTGCAGCAGACCGGGCAGGCCAAGGTTCATACGCCGTCCACGGGTCCGCTGGGCTCGCTCAAGTCCACTTACGACATCGAACTGAAGCTACCCGCGATCGATGGCACTACCCACGCCATCCCGGCGCTTGAAATCGTCGCCTGCGATTTCGACGCCCAACGCATCGAGGGCCTGTTGGGAAGAGACGTGTTGCAGCAGTCTCGACTGACCTACAGCGGGCCGGACGGATTGTTCATGATGTCCTTCTAGCGGTCGGTCACATCCGCTCAGGCGTGGCGATGCCCAGCAGATCGAGCGCCAGTTCCAGCTGCGTCAGCGTGGCGCGGGCGAGCGAGAGGCGCGACCCCGTCGTCTCCGCATCCGGCGCCTGCAGGATCGGGCAGGCGGCGTAGAATTTCGAGAAGGCCTGCGCCAGCCGGTAAGCATGCTCGGCGATGAAGTTGGGGGCCTTCTTGTCGTAGGCCTCCGCCAGCGCCGTGTCGAAGGCGTCGAGCAGCAGGGCGAGGTCGCGTTCCGCCGCCTCCCGCACGACGATCCGGCCGGCTTCGGCGCCCGCCTCGTCGGCCTTGCGCAGCAGCGATTTCACGCGGACGGCCTGGTAGAGCAGGTAGGGCCCCGTCTTGCCCTCGAAGCTGGAGAACCGCTCCAGGTCGAAGACGTAGGAGGTGCCGCGGAAGTTGGAGAGGTCGGCGAACTTCAGCGCCGCGACGGCGACCTTGTGCGCCGTCTCCTCGAACTCGGCCTCCGGCAGCTCGGAGCCCAGGTCGGCTTCGTGAAGCCGCTCGCGGGCCTTGGCGCGGGTCATCTCGATCAGGTCGTGCAGCTTCAGCACGCCGCCTTCACGGGTCTTGAAAGGCTTGCCGTCCGGCCCGTTCATGGTGCCGAAGCCGATGTGCTCCAGCGTCCCCTCCTCCGCGTAGCCGGCAAGGTAGGCGGCCCGGAAGACCTGCTCGAAGTGGTCGGCCTGGCGTTGGTCGACGACGTAGATGATCAGTTCGGGGTCGAAGCTCTGGCGCCGGTCCAGGATCGTCGCGAGGTCGGTCGTGCCGTACATCGCCGAGCCTTCCGAGGACACGACCAGCAGCGGCGGCAGCTCGCGCTTGTCGCTCTCGCGCGCCACGCGGACGATCCGGGCGCCCTGGTCCTCCACCAGCAGGCGCTTTTCCTCGAGGTCGCGGATCATGCCGGGGATCAGCGGATCGGCGTGGCTCTCGCCGTTCCAGAGGTCGAAGTCGACGCCGAGCGCGTGGAACTCCCGCTCCAGCGCCACGCGGCTGACCTCGACAAAACGGGCCCACATGGCGCGGTACTCGGCGTTGCCGCCTTGCAGCTCGGCCGTCGCCTTGCGGGCACGGTCGCGGTAGGCGGTGTCTTCCTTCGCCTTCGCCGCCGCCATCGGATACAGGCGGTCGAGCGTGGGCAGATCGACCTGGTCGAGCGACAGCCCTTCGTCCGTCACCGCGACGATCAGCAACCCCATCTGGAAGCCCCAGTCGCCGAAGTGGGCGTCGCCCCAGACCTCATCGCCCCGGAAGCGGTACAGGCGCTTGATCGACTCCCCGATGATCGAGGCGCGCAGGTGGCCCACGTGCATGGGCTTGGCCACGTTCGGCCCGGCGTAATCGACCATCACGCGGCGGGGGTGCTCGACGCGATCGGCGCCAGTGCGCGGATCAACGGCGATGTCGTTGGCGCGCTGGGACAGCGTCTCGGCGCTGACCCGGAAGTTCAGGAAGCCGGGCCCGGCGAGTTCCGCCGTCTCCAGCTCCGGCCGGCCCTCCAGCTTCGCCAGCACGGCCGTCGCGATCTCACGCGGCGGCCTGCCCGCCTGCTTGGCGGCGGCGAGCGCGCCGTTGCACTGGAAGTCCGCGAGGTCCGGGCGGTCCGAGGGCGTCACTCGCCCCAGTTCCGCAGGCAAGCCAAGGTCCGCGAAGGCGGCCTGGACCGCTTCGCCCAGGACCCGTTTCAGATCGCTCATTGCGTGCTGGTCGCCACGCCCACATTGGCGCGGAAGCGTTTGCCCGCGCGGTTGAAGGCGGCCATCTCCGGCGTCACGTCGAAGCCGACCAGCACCTCGAAGTTCGAGCCGCTGGTGGTCGCCGCGGCGCGCGGGATCACGATGCCGTCGAGCTCGTCGGTCACATCGACCCGGTCCTTGCCGCCGAACTTCACCGGCAGGTCGAAGTACTCCTTGGCGATGACCTCGCGGTTGCGGTCCGTCACCGCGACCCAATAGCGGTAGGTCTTCGAATCGCCCTGCGCCGACGGGCCCTTGCCGAGGGTGAAGAGGATCTTGGTCTGCACCTTGATCGGCTGGTCGTCCTTGTACTCGCAGGCCGCCGCCACACCCTGGATCTCGCCGGTAAAGCCGACGGCGCTGGAGGTCTCCTGGCCGCCGGAGAACTCGTGGTACCGCGCGGCGTCATAGAGCACCTTCACGTACGGGCAGGGTCCGGCGTTGCGCAGAGCCGGCAGCGGGGCGGTGGGCTGGTTCCACTCCTCGTCGCGCTTCTTCTTCTTCGCGGCCTCGGCGCTGTCCTGGTCGTCCCCGCCGCCCGGGCCTCCGGCGTGCCCGCCCATAGGTCCGCCCCCGTACTGAGCGTGGGCGCGCTCGCCCGCATAGGCGAAGGTCAGCAGGGCGGCGAGGGCGATGGTTGCGAAGCGGCGCATGTCAGGTCCGGGTGAGAGGAACGGCCTTGAGTGTTGTTGTGCGTGATAAAGGCATATCGGTGGCGTCGCAACGCGCGAGCGCCTACCTTTCCCGGCGATGAACGCGCCCATCCGTCCCCGCCCTCACCTGACTGTCCTGCTGGCGAGCCCCCGCGGCTTCTGCGCAGGCGTGGATCGGGCCATCCAGATCGTGGAGCGCGCGGTCGAGAAGTTCGGCGCGCCGATCTATGTCCGCCACGAGATCGTACACAACCGCCACGTCGTCGAGCGGCTGAAGGCCATGGGCGCGGTGTTCGTCGACGAGCTGTCCGAAGCGCCCGCCGACCGGCCGGTGGTCTTCTCCGCCCACGGCGTGCCGAAGTCGGTGCCGGCGGAGGCGCAGGCGCGCCGGATGCTCTACCTCGACGCCACCTGCCCGCTGGTCTCGAAGGTGCACGTGGAGGCCCAGCGCCATTACGACGCCGGCCGCGAGATCGTGCTGATCGGCCATGCCGGCCACCCGGAGGTCGTCGGCACCATGGGCCAGCTGCCGGACGGCGCGGTCGCCCTGATCGAGACGGTGGAAGATGCCGAGCGCTTCAGCCCCCGCGATCCGGCCAACGTCGCGTTCGTGACGCAGACGACGCTGTCGGTCGACGACACCGCCGAGATCGTGGCGACGCTGCGCCGACGCTTTCCGGAGATCGCCGCGCCTCACAAGGAAGACATCTGCTACGCCACCACGAACCGCCAGGAGGCCGTGAAGCGGCTGGCCGGTCAATGCGGCCTGGTGCTGGTAGTCGGCTCCAAGAATTCTTCCAACTCCGTGCGCCTCGTGGAGGTCGCCCTGCGCGCCGGGGTGAAGGACGCGCGCCTGATCGACGACGCTTCGGGCCTCGATCCGGCCTGGCTGGAGGGCGTGTCGACCGTGGGCGTCACGGCGGGGGCCTCCGCGCCGGAGGTGCTGGTCGAAGGCGTGATCGACGCGCTCGCCGCCCGCTTTGACCTGACCGTCGAGGAACTCGGCCCGACCCGCGAGACCGTCACCTTCAAGCTGCCTCGCGTGCTCGTCGAGTAGCAGCTCTCGATTTCCATGGCGTGCAGCTCTGGCTGTGCCTACGCTTCCTCCTGCTCAAGTTCCGGAGGGCATTTCGTGACCACCACCATCGCCATCGTCTTCGTGATCCTGGCCGCCGTCGTGCTGTTCGGCGCCATCAAGATCGTGCCGCAGGGGCGCGAGTACACGGTCGAACAGTTCGGCCGCTACACCCGCACGCTGAAGCCCGGCATCAGCTTCCTCGTCCCCTTCATGGAGGGCGTGGGCCGGCGCATGAACATGATGGAGCAGGTCCTCGACGTGCCCCAGCAGGAGGTCATCACCAAGGACAACGTCATGGTGAAGGTCGACGCCATCGTCTTCATCCAGGTGATCGACGCCGCGGCGGCCGCCTACCGCATCACCAACCTGGAGATGGCGATCGGCCAGCTCGCCATGACCAACCTGCGCACCGTCGTGGGCTCGATGGAGCTGGACGAGGTATTGTCGCAGCGCGACCAGATCAACTCGCGCCTGCTGCGGGTGATCGACGAGGCGACCAGCCCGTGGGGCGTGAAGGTCGCGCGCATCGAAATCAAGGACCTCCAGCCGCCGCCCGACATCACCAACGCCATGGCCCGCCAGATGAAGGCCGAGCGCGAGCGCCGCGCCGTCATCACCGAGGCCGACGGCGAGAAGCAGGCCGCCATCGCCCGCGCCGAGGGCTCCAAGCAGGCCGCCATCCTACAGGCCGAGGGCGAGCGCGAAGCCGCGTTCCGCATCGCCGAGGCGCGGGAACGTTCCGCGCAAGCCGAGGCGATGGCGACGACCGCCGTCTCCGAAGCCATCGCCAAGGGCGACGTCAACGCCATCAACTACTTCGTCGCCCAGAAATACATCGAAGCCTTCTCGGAACTGGCCCGCTCGCCCAGCCAGAAGACCGTCATCGTGCCGGCCGACTTCGCGGGCATCACCGGCTCCGTCGCGGGCGTGGGCGAATTGATCAAGTCCCTCGCGGCAGAGACGAAAGTGGCCCCGTCGACCGTGGCCGTCCCGCGCACGCGCCCACCGGCGGGGAGCTGAGCCATGCAGACCCTGATCGACCTCTATTTCGCGCATCCCTTCTGGAGCTGGATGGCGTGCGCCGCCCTGCTGCTCGCTATCGAGGTGGCGACGGGCACCGGCTACCTGCTGTGGCCATCCGCCTCGGCCGCTGTGGTGGCTCTGGTGACGCCGGTGCTGCCCGGCGGCCTTCCGGGACAGTTGACGCTGTTCGCGGGCCTGACGCTGGTGACAACCCTGCTCGGCCGCCGCTTCTTTCCGCGTCACATCGGCCAAGGCCCCGACATCAATGACAACCTCGCCCGCCTGGTCGGTCACCATGGTCGGGCTGTGTCGGAGTTCGAGGATGGCCGAGGCCGCGTGCTGATCGACGGCAAGGAATGGCCGGCCATCGCCGAGGGCAAGGCGCCGGCGCTGGATCAGGAAGTAAAGGTCACGGCGACCGAGGGCATCGTGCTGAAGGTCCGCGCTGCCTGAGCCCAAGGTCTTCCCCCTCTGGGGGAAGTCCGGCCGAAGGCCGGGATGGGGGCTCACGCGCACTGAGTCAGCGGGCTTGAGCCCCCTCAGTCGGCTTCGCCGACAGCTCCCCCAGAGGGGGAGCACCTTTCAGCTCAGACCTCGCCCAACGCCTGCTTCATCCCCCGCCGCGCCAGCTCATCGGCGCGCTCGTTGAGCTCATGCCCCGCGTGGCCCTTCACCCAGCGCCAGTCGACCTCGTGGCGCTGGCGGGCTTCGTCGAGACGGCGCCAGAGGTCCTCGTTCTTCACCGGCTCCTTTGACGCCGTCTTCCAGCCGCGAGCCTTCCAGCCCCGCACCCATTCGGTGATGCCGTTCTTCACGTACTGGCTGTCGGTGTGGAGCTCGACGCGGCAGGGCTTCTTCAGCGCCTCCAGCGCCTGGATCGCCGCCATCAGCTCCATGCGGTTGTTGGTCGTCGCAAGGTCGCCGCCGCACATCTCCCGCTCGTGGTCGCCCGAGATCAGGATCGCACCCCAGCCGCCGGGACCCGGATTCCCGCGGCAGGCGCCGTCCGTGTAGATCACGACCTTCGGCGTCACGCCGCCTCGCCGATCAGCGCCAGACCCGCGCGGTGGACCGCCAGCTTTCGCTCGTATTCCAGCGGATCCTTTGGCCGCACGAGTGCTCCTTCGGGGGTCGAGAACCAGTCGGCAAGCCGCGTCAGGAAGAACCTCATGGCCGCCCCGTGCGCCAGCATCGGCAGCGCGGCGCGCTCGGTGTCCGACAGCGGCCGGCGCGTCTCGTAGCCCGCGATCAGCGCCCGCGCCGCCGTCAGGTTGAAGCTCCCGTCCGCCTCGAAACACCAGGCGTTCAGCGCGACGGCGATGTCGTAGGCGAGCTGGTCGTGACACGCGAAATAGAAATCGATAGCGCCGGCGAAGCGGCCATCCTGGAAGAAGACGTTATCCGGGAAGAAATCGGCGTGGATAACACCCTCGGGCAGCCCGCCCGGCCAGCGCGCGGCGAAGGTCGCCAGGTCGCCTTCGATCGTCTCGGAAAGCCCCGGTTTCAGGTCTTCGGCGGCCTTGCGCAGGGGATGGAACATCCGCGCCCAATGCTCGTGTCCGAGCGCATTGGCGCGGCGACCGGTGAAACCCTCCCCGGCCCGGTGCAGCCAGGCCAGCCCTTCTCCCGCCTGCCGGCAGTGAGCCACGGTCGGCCGCCGCACCGACAGGCCCGGCAGGAAGCTGATCACCGCGCAGGGCTTGCCCCGCACCTTTTTCAGCACCTCGCCGTCGCGGGCGTGCACCGGCGTGGCGCTCGGAAACCCGTGCGCGGCCAGATGCTCCAGCAGGGCCATGAAGTACGGCAGTTCCGACTCGACGAACCGGCGCTCGTAGACCGTGAGGATGTAGCGGCCCTTGTCGGTCTCCAGCAGGAAGTTGGAGTTCGACACGCCTTCCGCGATGCCCTTGAAGGCGAACGGGCGCCCAAGGTCGTACTGCGCCAGCAGCCCCTCCAGCTCCTCGTCGGTGATGTCGGTGTAGACCGCCATGGCGCGGGGATGCGCGACGGGGCGGCGGCGGTCAAGGTGCGTGGTTCGACACGCCCGGATTTCATCCGGGCTGCTCACCATGACGAGCTTCTGAGTTAGTCATCCTGAGCAGCCCGCGAAGCGGGCGTGTCGAAGGACGCACAGCTACTCCGCCGCAACCTTCCGATCCGCCGCCTGCAGCGCCGCCAGACGCGAAATGGACTCGTTCGCCTCCGCCACGATCCGCCGCACGATCTCGCCCGCGGGCAGGACGTCATGGACGCCGCCGGCCGACTGGCCCATGGCGAAGCAGGACTTGTCGGGGTCGAGCCCTTCGACCTGGCCGCCGATGCCGCCCATGGCCTGGTTCTGGACCGAGATCATCGCCTGCTGCGGGAAGGGCTGGATGTCGCCGGGCCGGCTTTCCCAGTCCTCGACGTAGGGGTTCTTCTTCACCCGCATCGGCTTGCCCGAGTAGCAGCGGGTGCGGACGGTGTCCTCGTCCTTCGCCTCGACGATGGCCTGCCGGTAGAGGTCGCCCGCGTGGGCCTCTTCGGAGGCGATGAAGCGGGTGCCCATCCACACGCCCTGCGCGCCCAGCGCCAGCGAGGCCGCGAGCCCGCGCCCGTCAAAGATGCCGCCCGCGCCGACCACCGGGATTTTCACCGCGTCCACCGCCTGCGCGATCAGCGGCATGGTCCCGACGAGGCCGGTGTGGCCGCCGCCCTCGCCGCCCTGGCAGATCACCGCGTCACAGCCGGCCTGCTCGGCCTTCACCGCATGCTTCACCGCCCCGCAGACGACCATGACCTTCAGGCCGGCCTTCTTCAGCTTCTCGATGATCGGCATCGGCACGCCGAGGCCCGCGACGAAGGACGACGCCCCTTCGCCGATGATCACGTCCACGGACTTGGTCAGCGCGTCGGGCGTGGCCGCCAGCAGGTCGACGCCGAACGGCTTGTCGGTCAGCGAGCGGACCTTCTTCATCTGCTCTTCGATGAACTTCGACGAGGTCCCGGCCATGCCGAGCACGCCGTAGCCGCCGGCGTTCGACACCGCCGCCGCCAGCTCGGCGTAGGAGACGCCGCCCATGCCGGCCAGCAGGATGGGGTGCTCGATCCCGAGCAGGTCGCAGAGGGGAGTGCGGAGGGCCATCTCAGAACACCGTGTAGCCGCCGTCGATCACGAAGGTGTCGGCGGTGTGGAATTTGGAAGCGTCGGAGGCGAGATAGACGGCGATGCCGCCGAAATCCTCCGGCTCGCCCCAGCGGCGCATGGGGACGCGGCTGATGACCTTCTCGTTGAAGGTGTCGTTGCCCTGGGCGCCGGCGGTCATGTCGGTCGCGATCCAGCCGGGCAGGATGGCGTTGGCGCGCACGCCAAAGCGGGCGTACTCGACGGCGATGCCCCGGATCATCGGCAGCACCGCGCCCTTGGTGGCGGCATAGGCCTGGTTGCGCGGCGCGCCGTGCACGGCGCTGACCGAGGAGGTCACCACCAGCGAACCGCCGGGATCGCCGGCCTTCGCGCGCTGCTTCATGTGCTTGCAGGCCTCGCGGAAGGTCCAGAAGACGCCGTCGAGGTTGACGGCCATCACCTGCTTCCAGGTCTCCGTCGTCATTTCGTCGAAGGACGGGGCGCCGCGGCCCATGCCCGCGTTGGCGGCCACGAAGTCGATGCGGCCCATGGCGGTGACGGCTTCCTGCATCGCGGCGACGACCGCGGCCTCGTCGGCGACGTTCACCCGCTGCGCCAGTACGCGGACGCCGTAGTTGGTCAGCTTGCCCTCGGCGGCGAGGTTCTTGTCCGGGTTCGAGCCCCAGATCACCACGTCGGCGCCCGACTGGGCGAGCGCCTCGGCCATGCCGAGCCCGATGCCGCTGTTGCCGCCGGTGATGAGCGCGACCTTGCCCTGCAGGTTGAACGGCGCGTAGGCCATGGCGCTTTCCTCTTTTCGTTGAACGCTTGTTTAGAAGGCGGGCGCCGTAGCGTCCGTCAAGCCCAGCGTTGGCGCGCGGCCTCGACGATCCGCACCGTCTCCGACCATTCGACGAGACCGGCGACCTCGCTGTGATGGAAGAACCGCGCCTCGGCGGCGTCATCTCCCGCCACCGGCTCGCCGGAGACCCAGCGGGCGGCGAAGTCGATCAGGACGTAGTGGCGGGTCACCTCGCCGCTCGTGCGAGAGGTGAAGACCGCGTCCAGCACCTCGATCAGGCCCAGCAGCTCGGCCTCGACGCCGGTCTCTTCCTTCAGCTCGCGAAGGGCGGCGGCTTCGACGGTTTCGCCGAACTCGATGCGGCCACCCGGCAGGCTCCACTGTCCCTGTCTCGGCGGCGTGCCGCGCCGGACCAGCAGGACCTCATCGCCGCGAAGGACGACGACACCGACCGCCGGGACCGGGCTTTGGGTCACGTGGCCGTCCAGCCGCCGTCGACCACCATGGCCGCGCCGTTGGCCGAGGCGCCGAGGTCGGAGACGAGATACAGCAGCATCCCGCCGAGCTGTTCGAAGGTGACGAACGTCTTGGTCGGCTGGGCGGCCAGGATGACATCGGTCATCACCGCCTCCTCGCTGATCCCGCGCGCCTTCGCCTGGTCGACGATCTGCGCCTCGACCAGCGGCGTCTTCACATAGCCCGGGCAGATGGCGTTGCAGGTGATCCCCTCGCGCGCGACCTCCAGCGCGATGGTCTTGGTCAGCCCGATGACCCCATGCTTGGCCGCCACATAGGCCGACTTGAACGGCGAGGCGACCAGCCCGTGGGCCGAGGCGATGTTGACGATCCGCCCGCGGCCTTGCGCCTTCATCAGCGGGATCGCGGCCTTGGCGGCGTGGAAGGCGCTGGTCAGGTTGATGGCGATGATCCGATCCCACTGGTCGGCGGGGAAGCTCTCGACCGGGGCGACGTGCTGGATGCCGGCGTTGTTGACCAGGATGTCGAGCCGGCCGAGTTCGCGGTGGGCGAAGTTGACGAGGTCGGCGATCTCGTCGGGCTTCGTCATGTCGGCAGGGTGGTAGAGCGAGCCGGCGACGCTCGCCTTCGCCTGCTCGATAGCGGCAGGGTCGCCCAGGCCATTCAGCACCACGCGCACGCCCTGCCCCGCCAGTTGTTGGGCGAGCGCCAGGCCGATGCCGCTGGTCGAGCCGGTGACGACGGCGACGTGATCCTTGAGCCCGTAGTCGACCGCCATATTCATCGCTCCGTGAATTTCCTGCGGTTATAGCGCAGGGAGACCGAAGCTCTAGCTCTTAAGTGGCGGCTGCGGGCGGGCGAACACCCAATCGGTGTCGGTCGAGAGCTTCGGCTGGAACGCATAGTCGGCCACGTCGAAGCTCTTCAGCTTCTCGGCCTTCTCGATGCGGTGGTCGATGGCGTAGCGGGCCATCAGGCCGCGCGCCTTCTTGGCGTAGAAGCTGATGACGCGGAGTTCGCCGTCCTTCTCTTCCTTGAAGTGGCAGGTAACGACCGGCATCTCCAGCGCCGCGACATCGACCGCGCCGAAGTATTCCTGGCTGGCGAGGTTCACCAGCGTGGGGTCCTTCATGCTGCGCGCCGCTTCATTCAGCGTCTGGGCGACGGGCTTCTTCCAGAAGTCGTAGAGGGTCTTCCCGCGCTTGGTCTTCAGCGCCACGCCCATCTCTAGCCGGTAGGGCTGGAGCGCATCGGCGGGACGCAGCACGCCGTAGAGGCCGGACAGGATGCGCAGGTGATCCTGCGCCCAGTCGAAGCCCTTCTTGTCCAGAGTACGCGCCTGCAGCCCCGCATAGACGTCGCCGTTGAAGGCGATGGCGGCCTGCAGGCCGTCCTCCATCTCCGGATCGAAATGCTGGAAGCGCTCGTAGTTGAGGTCGGCCAGCTTGTCGGAGATGCCCATCAGCCGCTTCAGGTCGCGCGGGCGGAGCTTCCTGGTCACCGTGGCCAGCTCCGCGATGTCGTCCTTCAGCGCCGGCGTCGTCAGCGGCAACGGCCGCTGCGGCGGATCGAAGTTCAGCGACTTCGCGGGCGAGATCACCATCAGCATGGGACGTGCATAGGCGGAACCGCAGGAAGCGTAAACGCCCCTCCATCCGCTCACCCCGGCGAAGGCCGGGGCCCATACTGAGTCAGCTTGGGTCCCGGCTTTCGCCGGGATGAGCGGTTAAAAGAGAACCCGAGGATTCATGATCCGCTTTGGATCCAGCGCCGCCCGCACCGCCCGCAACGCCTCCGCCTCCACGGGCGACTTGTAGCGCAGCGCCTCGGCCGTCTTCATCGCGCCCAGCCCATGCTCGGCGCTGATCGAGCCACCCATGGATGCCACGATGTCGTGGACGATGCGGGAGCCCTCGTCGCGCAGGTCGTTGTGCCCCGCGTCATCACCGCCCACGGGCCGGAGCACGTCGTAGTGGACGTTGCCGTCGCCGACGTGGCCGAAGGCGACGACCCGCACGCCGGGCGCAAAGCGCGTGACGGCGGCTGTGGCGGTCTCGATGAACTCGGCGATGCGGGAGACGGGGACGGAGACGTCGTGCTTCCACGCCGCGCCCTCGGGACGTTGGCCGCCGGACTGGTTCTCGCGCACGGCCCAGAAGGCTTTCGCCTGTGCGTCGGTCTGGGCGATGGCGGCGTCGGTGACGAGGCCCTCCTCCAGCGCCGAGCCGAGCACCCGCTCCAGCCCTGCCTCCGCCGCGCCAGGTTCGCCGCTGGCGGTTTCGATCAGGACGTACCAGGGGGCCGCCGCTTCCAGCGGCTCGCGCAGGCCGGGGATGTTCTTCAGCGCGAACGCGACGCCAAGCCGGCCCATCAGCTCGAAAGCCTCGACCTGACCGCCGGTCTCGTCCTTGGCGCGGGCGAGCAGGTGGATGGCGTCGGCGGGCGACGCGACCGCGCACATGGCGACCGCGCGCGAGGGCAGGATCGGGAAGAGCTTCAGGCTCGCCGCCGTGACGACGCCGAGCGTCCCCTCCGCCCCGATCAGCAGCTGCTTGAGGTCATAGCCGGTGTTGTCCTTGCGCAGGCGCTTGAGCCCGTTCCAGACCTCGCCGTTCGGCAGCACGGCCTCCAGTCCCAGGACCAGGTCGCGCATGGTCCCGTAGCGCAGCACCTGCGTGCCGCCGGCGTTGGTCGATATCAGCCCGCCGATAGTCGCTGAACCCTCGGACGCCAGGCTCAGCGGAAACCGGCGGCGCTTCTCTTCGGCGGCTTCGTGCACGGCGGCGAGCGTGGCGCCCGCCTCGGCGACGATCACGTCGTCGAAGGCGTCCACGTCGCGGATCGCCCGCATCCGCTCGGTCGAGAGCAGCACCTCGCCCTGCGGGATCTGGCCGGAAACCAGCCCAGTGTTGCCGCCTTGCGGGACGACGGGCGTGCCGGTCTCGGCGCAGATGCCGATGACGGCGGAGACCTCCGCCGTCGACTTCGGCAACAGCAGGATCGGCGTCTGCCCCTGCCAGCGGCCGCGCCATTCGACGAGCTTGGGCGCGATGCGCTCCGGGTCCTCGCTCCAGCCGCCCTCGCCCAGCACGGCCTTGAGGCGGGAGATCACATCGGCGCGGACGGGAGCGGTCATGGGCGCACCATATCACCCGACGTGGCCGGCGGCGCGTCGCAGCCGATCGTTGATCGCCTCCCCCAGTCCCTCGTGCGGAATGGGCGCGACGGCGATGGCGCTCGGGCGCGTGCGGTCGGCGGCGCGGAGCATTGCGAACAGGTTCGCCGCCGCCTCGGTCAGGTCGCGCGTGGCGCTCAGGTTGAACGGCGAGTCCGACGGCCCGAACGCGAGATAGGCCTCGCCATCACGCGGCGCTTCGGCATCGATCCGCACCGGAGCCTCCGGCGCATAGTGCAGCGACAGCCGCCCGGGCGAGCGCTTGGCGTCGGCTTCAGCGTCGGCAAGCGGCCCGATCAGCGCCTCGATCTGCTCGCGCGTCACTGCGCCCGGCCGCAGCAACCGCGCGGGACCGTCGAGTAGCGCCACCACCGTCGACTCCAGCCCCACCTGGCACGGGCCGCCGTCTACCGCGACCGCGGCCGCCGACCCGGTCTCCTCGACCGCGTCCGCATAGGTCGTGGGACTGGGCCGTCCGGAGCGGTTGGCGGAGGGGGCGACCACCGGGCCGCCGAAAGCCTGCAGGACAGCTCTCGCCAACGGATGAGCGGGGACTCGGACAGCCACCGTATCGAGCCCAGCTCGGGCGAGGTCACTGACCGCCTCGCCTCGAACCGGCGCCACGATGGTCAGCGGCCCCGGCCAGAAGGCCTGCGCCAGCTTTCGCGCCCGCTCGTCGAGCACCGCGATCGTCTCGGCGGCGGCAAGGTCGAAGACGTGCGCGATCAGAGGGTTGAAGCTCGGGCGCCCTTTGGCCTCATAGACCTTCGCGACGGCGCGCGGATTCCCCGCATCCGCCGCCAGTCCATAGACCGTCTCCGTCGGCAGGATGACGAGGTCGCCCGCCCGCAGCGCCTCGACCGCGCGGGCTACTTCGCCCGATGCGCCGTGAGCGCGATGGTCACCTGGACCGCCGCCGGGATCACCTCGGTCGTCTTCCACTCGCCCTGTCCCACGCCGAACGCCAGCCGGTTCAGGCTGACGGCGGCGTTCATCTTCGCCGTGTCGCCCGTGATGGCGAGGGTGAAGGGCAGGGTCAACGGCTTCGTGACGCCCCGGATCGTCAGGTCGCCCACGGCCTCATAGCGGTTTGCGCCCAGCGCCTTGAACGAATGGGTGACGAAGGTCGCCTTTGGGTACTTCGCCGCAAAGAACCACGGCGTGTCCGGCAGCGCCGCGTCGCGGTCGGCATCTCCCGTGACCGCCGAGCCGACATCGATGGTCACGTTGGCGCTGGAGTGGGCGAGGTCCTTAGGATCAAAGCGGATGTCGGCGTCCCACCGGCGGAAGGCGCCGCCCACCGGCTGGCTATCGAACGTCGAGGAGAAACCCACCTTCGAGGCGCCGTGGTCCACCGTCCACGCCGGAGGCGCGGCCCAGGCGGGGGCCGCTATCGCCAACGCCGCTACGACAACCGCAAACCTCAAGGCGCGTGACCCTCCGCCCGCCTGCGTGGCCAGAAAGGAATCATACGCCCGAACTCGTCGGCCTTGTCCCAGAACTGGTGCTTCAGCGCGCCTGCGATGTGCAGCGGCAGCAGCACATAGACGATCGCCTGCGCCATCAGCCCGTGCGCCGTCTCCAGCGTCTCGCGCGCGGTGTGGGCCTGGTCAGGCGGCAGGTGATTGAGCGGCGCGATCACCGGCACGATCAGGGGGCCTAGGTGGATCGGATAGACCGTCGCCAGCTTGCCGACCGACGCCATCGCCCAACCGGAAAGCGGCAAGGCGACGATCAGTACGTAAAAGAGGGTGTGGACCGTATTCGCCAGCAGACGCTCCCACGGCGCCAGGGTGTCGGGCATGCGCGGCGGCTTCATGACGAGCCGCCACAGCAGCCGCAGCACGCTCAGGATCAGCACGGTGATGCCGATGGTCTTGTGCGGCTGCAGGGCCAGCGCATGCGCCTGCCCCTTCAGGTCCTCGGCGTTCCAGGCGATCAGCACGTTGGCAATAATCAGGGCCGCGATGGCCCAGTGCAGGAGCATGGCGACATAGGAGTACCGGTGCGGGGGACTGTTCATTGCTTCAGGAACTCTGCCTCGATGTAAATCTCGACGTGGTCCGCGACCGTGTCGGGCGAGAGGAATTTCGAGCCGAATTCCGTGCGGTCGATCTCGCCGGCGGCCGTAAATCCTACCCGCTGTCCGGCGAGCGCGTTCGCCGTATAACCGTCGAAGGCCACATTAAGCTTCACGGGCTTTGTCACGCCGCGAAGCGTCAGGTTCCCCTCCATCACCCCGCGCGTCGCATCGATGGCCGTCAGCTTCGTGGAGACGAAGGTCGCGGTCGGATGGTGCTCCGCGTCCAGGAACTCGCGCGCGAACTGCGGCCCGAACTGCGGCTCGCCCGTGTCCAGCGAGTTCACATCGACCGTCGCCTCGACGTGCGCGGCGAGCGGGTTCTTCGGGTCGTAGTCGAACTTCGCGTCGATCACGTTGAAGCGCGCCGTGTAGTTGGACAGGCCCATGTGGCGGACCTTCACCGTCAGGCTCCCGTGCTTCTTGTCGAGCACGTAGGTGCCGGCCGGAACCTGCGCCGCGTCGCGCGTGATCGCCAGCGCCGGTCCCGCCAGCGCCAATGCGAGCAGCGGCGCGGCGAGGCAGCGAACCACCCGGCCGCGACCGCTCCGCATCAGAGCTGCGCCAGCATGTAGTCGGCGGAGGAGACGCGGAATTCGCCGCCCTCTTCCACGTTCAGCTTCTCGACCACGCCGTCGTTGACGATCATCGAGTAGCGCTGCGAGCGCGGGCCCATGCCGAACTTGGAGGCGTCCATGCCAAGGCCGATGGCGTTGGTGAAGGCGCCGTTGCCGTCGGCCAGCATGATGATGTCCTCGCCGACGCCCTGGTCCTGGCCCCAGGCCTTCATCACGAAGACGTCGTTGACCGAGACGCAGGCGATAGCGTCGACGCCCTTTGACCGCAGCTCGGCGGCCTTTTCCTTGAAGCCCGGCAGGTGCTTGGCCGAGCAGGTCGGGGTGAACGCCCCCGGCACCGCCAGCAGCGCCACCCGCTTTCCTTTGAACACCTCGTCGGTGGTGATCGGCCGCGGGCCTTCCGGGCCGCTGGTCATGAAGGTCGCGTCGGGCAGGCGGTCGCCCTCTTTGATGGCCATGGTGTATCTCCCTCTCTTGCCCAGTGGGACAAGGCTTACATCCCCGGCTCGTGACTTGAAAGCGGGCCGGCGCGGCGCAATCTTTCACTCATGCCGTTCCACAAGTCTGGTCCAGAGTTCCTCTCCGGCAAGCTGCTGGTGGCCATGCCGGGCATCGACGATCCGCGCTTCGAGCGCGCCGTCCTCTACCTCTGCGCCCACAACGAGGAGCACGCGATGGCGCTGGCCGTGAACCGGCCGGTGGAGGGCCTGACCGTGCCGGACCTGCTCACCCGGCTGGGCGTCGCCTCCGACATCCACCTGCCGCCGGATCTCGTGCTGCTGGGCGGGCCGGTGGAGCGGGAGCGCGGGTTCGTGCTGCATACGGACGACTACCTCTGCCAGAATTCCTCGGTGCAGATCGACGAGGGTGTCGCGCTGACGGCCACGCGAGAGGTGCTGCAGGCGTTGGCCTCCGACCACCGCCCTCGCCGCTCGCTGCTGGCCCTCGGCTACGCCGGATGGGGTCCGGGCCAGCTCGAGCGTGAGGTGAAGGAGAACATCTGGCTGGTCTGCGAACCCGACGAGGCGCTCATCTTCGGCAATGACCACGAGCACAAGTGGAGCCGGGCGCTGGAGCGGATCGGGGTCTCCGCCGCCTGGCTATCCGGGACCGCCGGAAGCGCCTGAATCCGCAACAGCTGCGCTTGCATTTCCGATGTCCGTTCGTTAAAAAGACCTAGCACGGCGCTCAGATTTTCTGGGCGCAAGCTGGGCCTTACGAAGGCCGCAACTCTTTCCTATCTGACAGGTTGAGGGGGCGGCCGGCGCGATGTGTGTGTCGCCGGTCCGGCTCGGGACGAAAGGGGATAGACCATGGCTACGAATGCGCTCGCGGTGATGTCGCCGGAAGGCGGCCTGTCCCGTTACCTGTCCGAGATTCGCAAGTTCCCGATGCTGGCGAAGGACGAGGAGTTCATGCTCGCCAAGCGTTGGCAGGAGCATGAGGACCCCGAAGCCGCCCACCGGCTCGTCACCTCGCACCTGCGCCTCGTGGCCAAGATCGCCATGGGCTACCGCGGCTATGGCCTGCCGATCGGGGAGGTGATCTCCGAGGGCAACGTCGGCCTGATGCAGGCGGTCAAGAAGTTCGACCCGGACAAGGGCTTCCGGCTCGCCACCTACGCCATGTGGTGGATCCGCGCCTCGATCCAGGAATACATCCTGCGCAGCTGGTCGCTCGTGAAGATGGGCACCACGGCGGCGCAGAAGAAGCTGTTCTTCAACCTGCGCAAGGCGAAGTCGGAGATCAGTGCGCTGGAGGAAGGCGACCTGCGTCCCGAACAGGTCAGCCAGATCGCCACCAAGCTCGGCGTGCTGGACGAGGAAGTCATCTCCATGAACCGGCGCCTCTCGGGCGGCGGCGACGCCTCGCTGAACGCGCCGATGCGCGCCGACGGCGAGAGCGAATGGCAGGACTGGCTGGCCGACGAGACCCAGGTCTCCCAGGAGACGGTGGTCGCCGAGGAGGAGGAGAAGTCCATCCGCATGAGCCTCCTAGAAGAGGCCATGGCGGAGCTGACCGACCGCGAAAAGCACATCCTCACCGAGCGCCGGCTGAAGGACGACCCCACGACCCTGGAAGAGCTCGCCTCGCAATACGGCGTCAGCCGCGAGCGCGTGCGCCAGATCGAGGTCCGGGCGTTCGAAAAGCTGCAGAAGACCATGCGCGCGGCCGCGACCGAGCGGAACTTGGTGGAGGCTTAAGTGTCGAAGCTATGAAGGTTGTTCACCCGGGGAGTGTCTTGAACGAAGCTGGGGTTGCGACACTCCACTTCCACCGGAGCTCCCCGGATGAACGTACACAAGAATGCTCGGCTTACGC
>JBLNCT010000066.1:0-11936 GCA_050260915.1 Parcubacteria group bacterium | reverse complement strand
CCCAAAAACCAAACCCCCCCCCGCCCCCCGCGAACGCCCCCCCCGCCCCCCGCGGGGGGGTTGGGGTGGGGTTGGGGGGTGGGTACAGGGAGATGACAGAAGAGCGCGAGAGGCCCTGAGCCCTACCGAGTTCTTCACCCGAACTCAGCGGCCACACCCCCAACCCTGCCCTTCCCCCCTCGAGGGGGAAGGGTTCGGAGGGAGCCAATGCTGACCATCCGCCGAGCCACGCCCGAAGACGCCGAGGCGCTCGCCGAGGTCGGACGGGCGACGTTTGTGGAGACGTTTGGGCACCTGTATCCGGCCGAGGATCTCGCGCATTTCCTCGACCAGGCGCACGGCCTCAGGCGCATCGAGCAGATTCTGGCGCATCCCCGGAAGGCCTCGTGGATCGTGGAGGCGGACGGGAAGGTGGTTGGTTATGCGCTGGCGGGGCCGTGCGACCTCCCACACCCCGACGTCCGGCCCGAAGACGGCGAGTTGAAGCGGCTCTACCTGCTCAAGGACTACCAGGGCGGCGGAACCGGGTCGCGCCTGCTGGCGGACGCGCTGGGGTGGCTCGAAGCGCAGGGCTGCCCGCGCATCTGGATCGGGGTGTGGTCGGAGAACTTCGGCGCCCAGCGGCTCTATGCGCGCGCAGGTTTCAAAAAAGTCGGGGAATACGAATTTCCGGTGGGACGAGTCCGCGACCGTGAGTTCATAATGGTGAAGCCGGTCTAGTCACCTTTGGGCTGCCGGTGCGTTCGGGGGGAAGTCGAACGCCAGCGGGGGAGACTCGAGGCGATGATCGGTGATTTTGCGCGGCAGGCCGCCTCCGCGATCCTTGCGTTGCTGATCAGTGGCGGCGCTGACGCCAAGCCGGCGGCGAACCCCCACGGCAAGCCCGTCAACGAGGTCGCACGCCAGGAAGGCGACAAGATGATCGCCTCGGTCGGCGCGCCGGACCTGTTCCTGAACGAGACGCGCGACGGCGCGATCCTGATCCGCCACAAGGCCTCGAACTTCCAGTGCCTGTTCAGCCCGGGCGAGGAGAACGCCCTGCTGGTGCCGCGCGACGCGCCGCGGGGCGACGACATCGGCTGCGACGGGCCGACGACGGGCCTCTTCCAGACCACCTATTTCATCAAGCGCGTAGGCCCAGCCGACAGCGTCGACAGCGCCATGAAGACCGCCGTCGAAGAGGTGAAGGGCCGCTGGCCCGACGCCATGACCATCAAGGTCGGCAAGGACCCCAACCAGGAAGTCCTCTCCAAGCTCGCGGTCAACGCACCGCCCAGCAAGACCAACTGGTTCCTGGCCCGCAACAACGACAGCTGGGCCTTCACCCGCATCTCGGTCGCCCGTGTCGGCGACTGGATGGTGATCATGCGCGCGGCCGGTCCGGTGGAATCCCAGGAAGCGGCCGAGAGCCTCTCGGAAATGCTGTGGCTGACCCGGCTGATGGTGATGACCGATCCGTCGCTGGCGCCGAAGACCGCCGACGCTGGACATAAGAGGCGCTGATCGCCATCTTCGGCGTTCAAACAGCTGTTCGCCTCTGAGGCTTTCGCCCCATGTTCATGCGCTTCTTCTCCGAACTGCGTCAGGCCCGCGTGCCGGTGACGCTGAAGGAGTACCTCGTCCTCATGGAGGCGCTGGACAAGTCGGTCATCGACCGCTCGGTGGAGGACTTCTACTTCCTGTCGCGCGCGACGCTGGTGAAGGACGAGAAGAACCTCGACAAGTTCGACCGCGTGTTCGGCCACGTCTTCAAAGGGCTGGAGACGGTCGAGGACGGCATCACCGCCGAGATTCCCGCCGAGTGGCTGAAGGCGCTGACCGAGAAGTTCCTCACCGACGAGGAGAAGGCGCAGATCGAGGCCATGGGCGGCTTCGAGAAGCTCATGGAGACGCTGCAGGAGCGGCTTCGCGAGCAGAAGAAGCGCCACGAGGGCGGCAACAAGATGATCGGCACGGGGGGCACCTCCCCCTTCGGCGCCAACGGCTACAACCCCGAAGGCGTGCGCATCGGCCAGGACAAGGGCCGCCATGGCCGCGCGGTGAAGGTCTGGGACAAGCGCGAGTACAAGAACCTCGACGACACCGTCGAGCTCGGCACCCGCAACATCAAGGTCGCGCTACGGCGCCTGCGCAAGTTCGCTCGCGAGGGCGCGCCGGAGGAGCTGGACCTGCCGGGCACCATCAAGGGCACGGCCGAGAAGGGCTACCTCGACATCCAGCTGCGGCCGGAGCGGCGCAACAAGATCAAGGTGCTGATCTTCTTCGACATCGGCGGCTCGATGGACAGCCACATCAAGCTCTGCGAGGAGCTGTTCAGCGCCGCCCGGACGGAGTTCAAGAACCTCGAGTTCTTCTACTTCCACAACTGCCTCTATGAGAGCGTCTGGAAGGACAACCGCCGCCGCCACACCGAGAAGATTCCGACCTGGGACGTGCTCCACAAATACCCGCACGACTACAAGGTCATCTTCGTGGGCGACGCGACCATGAGCCCCTACGAGATCACCTATCCGGGCGGCTCGGTGGAGCACTGGAACGAGGAGCCGGGCGCGGTTTGGGTCGACCGGGTGACCCAGATCTACGACAGCGTCGTGTGGCTGAACCCCACGCCCGAGCGGCACTGGAACTACACCCAGTCGATCGAGGTGATGAAGACGCTGGTCAACGACCGGATGTATCCGCTCACCATCGAGGGCCTCGACAAGGCGATGCGCGAACTCGTCCGGGGCTAAAACGGGCGTTTAATACAGCTTGCCAAGCCAGCGAACCGCCGTAAGCTTCCCTCAGGTAAAGGGGGAGGAGTACCGGGGTGAGCGCCATCCACGAACGCGAAATCGACACGCCCGAGACCGAAGCCGCCACCAAGAACATGGTGTTCAACGCCGCCGAGCGGCTGTTCGCCCTGCATGGCTTCCAGAACGTGTCGGTGCGAGACATCACCGCCGAGGCCGGGGTGAACCTGGCCAGCGTCAACTACCACTTCGGCTCCAAGGACGCCCTGCTGTTCGAAATCTTCCGCCGGCGCACCGCCGAGCTGAACCGCGAACGGGCGCGAATGCTGCATGAGGCGAACGACCGCCATGGCGGCAAGCCCCCGGTCCGCGAGATCCTGACCGCCCTGTTCGCGCCGCCGGTGAAGTGGCTGGCGCCGTCGAGCGACCGCCGCATCTCGCTGCAGTTCCTGATCCGGGCGCGAAGCGAAGGCACCGCCGAGATCCGCGACGTGCTGGGCTCGGACGTCTCCCACCTGCGGCGGTTTTCGGACGCCCTGATCGCGGCGTTGCCGAACCTGGCGGCGGAGGAGGTCTACTGGCGGGTGCACTTCGCGCTCGGCCTCATCCACCAGAACCGCTTCTCCGAGCTGGACCGGCTGAACGTGCTGTCCGACGGCGCGACGCGGGAAGACGACGTGGATGCGCTGCTGAAGCGCATGGTCGACTTCGCCGAGGCGGGGTTCTTGGCTTAAGTCCTTCTCCCCTTGCGGGAGAAGGTGGCGGCCGAAGGCTGCCGGATGAGGGGTCGAAAACCCTTTCAACCGCGATTCAGCATCGCCGCTTCATCGGCGTCTGAGAAACCCCTCATCCGACCCGCTTCGCGGGCCACCTTCTCCCGCAAGGGGAGAAGGGGCGCTAGCTTGCCAACTTCCAAGCAAACCGCAGGTCCTGCACGAACTCGGCGAAAGCCCGCTCCTTGGTCTCGGGGTCGGGGACGCGCAGCAAAAACGAAGGGTGCCAGGTGACCACGCCCTGCGACTGGTCGGGCAGCTGGATCGCCTGCTGGCGGTTGGCCGCGATCGGCGTGGGCTTGCCGAACACGCCCAGAGCCGCCGTCGCGCCCATGGCCACCACTACGCGCGGGCGGATGATGCGGCGCTCGGCGTCGAGCCACCAGCGGCAGGCCTTCACCTCGCCGGCGTTCGGCGTCTTGTGGAGGCGCCGCTTGCCGCGGGGTTCGTGCTTGAAGTGCTTCACCGCATTGGTGACGAAGGTCCGGTCGCGCGGCACGCCGGCTTCGGCGAGCGCCTTGTCGAGCACTCCGCCCGCCGGACCGACGAACGGCCTCCCCACGAGGTCTTCCTGGTCGCCGGGCTGTTCGCCGACGAGCATCATCGGCGCATCGGCCGGCCCCTCCCCCGGCACCCCCTGCGTTGCGTCGCGCCAGAGGTCGCAGCGGCGGCAGACGTCGACGCCTGCCGCCACTTCCTCCAGCGTGGAGGGATCCGAAAGCGTCTGGACGGCCATCCTCGGGGAATGTGACGCCCTCTGGAAAGTTCCGATCAGCCCGCCGTGCTGGGGTCGATGGTGGTGGTGACTTCGCTGATCTTGTTGGCCGGGAAGCCGGAGAGTTCGGCGTGCTTGCGCACGGCGTCTTCGTCCTCGGCCAGGTAGATGCAGAAGGTCTTGTCCGGCGTCACGTAGGAGTGCAGCCACTGGACCTTCGGCGAGAGCTTGGCCAGCGCGTCGTTCGACGTGGCGGCGGCGCCCTTCAGTTCTTCCGGTCCCATGCAGTGGACCTTCGGAATGTTCCTTTCGATCACGTACTTCTTCATGACGGGTTCCTCGAGCTGGAGTGAGCATAAGCGCATGCCGCAGTCGTACGCTTCCCCCAGATTGGGGTGTATTCCCGCGCCTCCGGAAAACTTGATCGAAACCCCATCAGTGGGCTGAGACGCGGCTGCGCCACTCGCCCGGCGGGCTGCCGAACTCGCGGCGGAAGGCGCGGGTGAAGGCCGCTTCCGAGGAGTAGCCGAGGTCGTAGGCCACCTCCGACACCGACTTGCCTCGCCCGGTCAGGTCGTTGGCCGCCAGCCGCATCCGCCAGCGGGTCAGGTAGCGCATCGGCGGCATGCCCATCACCGAGGCGAACCGTGTCGCGAAGGCCGAGCGGGACATGCCGAGCTCGGCGGCCAGGTCGTCGGCCGTCCAGGGGTCGGTCGCGCGGGCGTGCAGCAGCGACAGCGCCTTCCTGATCTGCGGGTCGCGCAGGCCGGCCGCCCAGGCGCGGTCCTCCGCCGGCGCGTCCATCAGGTGCCGGCGCAGGCATTCCAGGAACAGCAGCTCCGACATCTTCGTCAACACCAGCGAGGACCCCGGCTCCGGCTCGGCGCAGGTCTGGACGGCGACCCTGAAGCTGTCGGCCATCCACTGGCCGTTGGGCAGCGCCGCCACGTCCAGCACCAGCAGCTCCGGCAGGGTTGAGACGATCGCCTGCAACAGCTCGTTGCCCGCCAGGAAGCCGCAGACGACGCGCGTCATCTCCCCGCCGCCGCCCTGGCGCAGCTTCGGGATGCCCGGCCCGTCGGCGGTGATCTGGGAGGCGCTCGACGGCACGAGCCCCTTGCGGCTCGTCAGCACGTGCATGGGATTTCGCGGCAGCATCACGGTCTGGCCGGCATGGGCCCACGCCTCGCCAACGCCATCGATGCTGATGTGGAAGCCGCCTTCGATCACATAGTGGAAGCAGATCAGCTCGCCCGCGACCGTCATGCCGTTGCACAGCGACCGCGCGGCCTTGCCGACGAAGGCGAAGGGCTCGGTGAACTCGGCGTCCAGGAAGACGCCGCCCCCCAGCGCCACCACCCGCAGCACCTCGGACAGATCGTCCATCGCGATCCCCCACCGGCGACCGGCAAAGAACATGGTTCGCCGAACGGCAGCCTATACCCGGGCGGCCATCTTGCCCATCGGCTGGGTTGAGGGTGGGCGCGGCGCGGCTTAAACGCTCGTTCGTGTCCGAGACAGAACCGCTCCCGCAAGGAGCCGGGGCGGGTTCTTCCTGTCGCGGCGGCCATCGTGGGCGTCGTGGCGGTGGCGGAGACGGCGGGCATGTCGCTGATCCCGCGCCCGATGAAGGTGTTCGTGTTGCGGAACGAGACCCGGTGGTGCGGCCGATAGAGCGGTCCTCGGGACAAGCCCGAGGATGACGGAGAAAAGAAAAGGCCGCCGAGCGAACCCGGCGGCCCAACCTTCAGGACTGCTGAAAAGATCAGCCCCCCATCATCTTGCGGAAGAACTTCTGGCCCTGCTCGGAGCCCGCGAAGTAGGCCTGTTGGCCGGCCTGGTCGGAGATCTTGTCCCAGTTGTCGCGGATTTCCTCGACCGAGAGGCCGCCGTCACCGAGGTAGACGCCCTCGGTTTCGAACAGCCGCGTCATGGCGAAGACGCCGGCGCCCGCCGTCAGGATCGCGCCCGTCGGGGCTTCTTCCGAGGCGAGGTAGACGACGCCCGGGGTCACGTACTCGGGCTTCAGCTTTTCCAGCATCGCCGGCGGCATCAGGTTCTCGGTCATGCGGGTGGCGGCGACCGGGCTGATGGCGTTGATGTGGATGTTGTTCTTCTGGCCCTCGAGCTTGATGGTCTGCATGAAGCCCAGGATGCCCATCTTGGCCGCGCCGTAGTTCGACTGGCCGAAGTTGCCGTACATGCCCGACGAGGAGGTCGTGACCACGATGCGGCCGTAGTTCTGCTCGCGCATGATCTCCCAGACCGCCTTGGTGGGCTTCACAGTGCCCATCAGGTGGACGTTCAGCACGAGTTCGAAGTCGGCGATGTCCATCTTGGAGAAGGACTTGTCGCGCAGGATGCCGGCGTTGGCGATCAGGATGTCGATGCGGCCCCACTGGTCCATCGCCTGCTGGATCATGTGCTGCACGCCCGCGTCGTCGGTCACCGACGAGCCGTTGGCGATGGCTTCGCCGCCCATGGCCTTGATCTCTTCGACCACGGCCTTGGCCGCGTCGGACGAGCCGCCCGAGCCGTCCATCGAGCCGCCGAGGTCGTTGACCACGACCTTCGCGCCGCGCCGCGCCAGCTCCAGCGCGTGCTGCTTGCCCAGGCCGCCGCCGGCGCCCGTCACGATGGCCACCTTGCCGTCAAAGCGGATGTCCGCCATGTCGCTCTCCCCAGAATTCAAAGAAAACGCTGTCGTTTTCGCGTCGGGGCGCCTTTTGCGGCGCGGAAGGGGAAGCGTCAAGCGCTCGCGCTAGAGCTTTTCGCGCGTTACTTCTTCCGTGATGAAAGCCGTCCGTCTCCTCGCGGCGATGCTGTGCCTTGCCGCGGGTCCGGCAAGCGCCGACGAGGGGATGTGGCCGTTCGACAATATCCCCCTGCGCGCGGTCGAGGCCTCGACCGGCGTGGCGGTCAGCGGCGACTTCCTCGACCACCTGCAAGCGACGGGCGTCAGGCTGGCCACGGTGGGGTGCTCGGCCTCGGTGGTTTCGCCCGACGGCCTGGTGATGACCAACGACCACTGCGTGCTGGACTGCACCCACGCGCTGTCGGACGCCGGCCACGACTACCTGCGCGACGGCTTCTTCACCGACGACCGGCGCCAGGAGCGCCAGTGCCCGGGACTGGAGGCCCACATCCTCGTCGCCATCACCGACGTGACGGCGAAGGTGAACGCCGCGGCCGCGAGGGCCGGCGCGGACTATGTGAAGGCGCGCGATGCGGCGCTGGCCCGGGCGGAGAAGGACGCCTGCCGCATGCCGGGCTCGGGGCGCTGCCAGGCGGTGAGCCTCTATCGGGGCGGGCAGTTCAAGGTGTACCGCTACAAGCGCTACGGCGACGTGCGGCTGGTCTTCGCGCCGGAGTTCCAGGCCTTCTACTTCGGCGGCGACCCGGCCAACTTCGGCTTTCCGAGGTACGCCTGGGACGTGGCTTTCCTGCGGCTGTACGAGAACGGCCGCCCGGCCCACACGCCCGAGCATCTCGCCTGGAGCACGGCGGCGCCGGCCGAGCACGAGCCGGTGTTCATCGTCGGGAATCCCGGCGGCACCGAGCGGCTGCTGACCGCCTCGCAGCTCGCCACGCTACGGGACCTTGTCCTGCCGCTGGACCAGAAGCAGCGAGAGGCCCTGCGCGACAGGCTGAAGGCCTACTCGGCGCTCGGCGACGCCAACCGCAAGAGCGCGGCCGACGCCCTGTTCACGGTCGAGAACGTCCATGACGTCTATGCCGGCCGCCAGCTGGCGCTCGCCGACCCCGCGCTCTTCCGCGCCAAGGCGGTCGAGGAAGCCAACCTGAAGGCCCGCGCGGGCGAGGACCCCTGGGCCGAGATGGCGCACATCCAGACCATCTACGTGAGGCGCTATCCGAGGTGGCGGCAGCTGGAGGCCGAGGCGGGCAGGGGATCGAAGCTCTTCGGCTATGCCCGCACCCTGGTCCGCGTCGCGACCGAGCGCAGCAAGCCCGACGCGCAGCGCGACCCGGAATTCGCCGAAAGCCGCCTGACCGCGACGGAGCGGAGGGTCTTGACGCCCGATCCGGTCGATCCGGGGCTGGAGGCGGTCTATCTCGAACACTGGCTCGCCAGCACGCGCGACCTGCTGGGCGCCGACGATCCCGCCGTGCGCCGGATGCTGGGCGGGGATGCGCCCGAAGCCGTGGCCAGGCGGCTCGTCCAGACGCGCCTCGCCGACCCCGCCTACCGCAAGCGCCTGTGGGACGGCGGGCTGTCGGCCATGCTGGCGTCCGACGATCCCCTGATCCGCTTCGTGCTGGCCACCGACCCCGACGCGCGCGCCGAACGCGAGGCCTGGCGCACGGAGGTCAGCGGGCCGACTGAGATCGTGGCCGACAAGATCGCCCGCGCCCGCTTTTCGGTGTTCGGCGACAGCGTCTATCCCGACGCCACCTTCTCGCCGCGCTTCTCGTACGGCCGGGTCGAGGGCTGGACGTGGCAGGGCAGCACGGTCGCGCCCTTCACCGCCTTCGGCGGCATGTTCGCCACGGCCACGGGCCAGGAGCCCTACGTCCTGCCGCCCAGCTTCGTCGCCGCGAAGGACCGGGTGAACCCGCAGACCGTCCTCGACTTCACCACGACCAACGACGTCGTCGGCGGTAGCTCCGGCTCGCCGGTGGTCAATGCGCGCGGCGAGCTGGTCGGCCTGATCTTCGACGGCAACCTGCATTCGCTGGGCGGCGACTACGGCTACGACCCCGCGCTGAACCGGGCGCTGGCGGTCTCGACGGCGGCAATCACCGAGGGCCTGCAGGCGATCTACGCCCGCACCGCCCTCGTGCGGGAGTTGACCGGACGCTAGGTCAGCGTGGTCTCCTGCGCATAACGAGGAGAGCGGCCATGAAACTCTACGACAGCTACCGCGCCCCGAACCCCCGCCGGGTGCGCTGGTTCATGGCCGAGAAGGGCATCGACGACGTCGAAGTCATCAACGTCGACGTCTTCAAGGGCGAACACCGCACGCCCGACTACCTCGCCAAGTCGGGCCTGCCCAACGTGCCGATGCTGGAGATGGACGACGGGACCTGCATCACGGAGTCGGTCGCCATCTGCCGCTATCTGGAGAGCCTGTACCCGGAGCCCAACCTGTTCGGGAGAGACCCGAAGGAAACAGCGGTCATCGAGATGTGGACGCGGCGGGCGGAGATGCTGCTCTCGACGCCGCTGATGCTGACGGTGAGGCACTCGCACCCGGCGCTGGCGGCCTTGGAGAAGCAGATCCCCGAAATTGCGGAGTCGAACCGCCGTGGGGCGGAACGGGCGCTGAAGGTCTTCGACCGCCGCCTCGCGGAGTCGGAGTTCATCGCCGGAGACCGCGTCACCATCGCCGACATCCTCGCCGCCACCGCCATCGATTTCTCCCGCATGGCCCGGTTCACCATCCCCGAGGAATTCACCAACGTCCGCCGCTGGTACGACGCCATGATGGCCCGCCCCGCCGCGAAGGCGGGGGTCTAGCCCTTCCCCCAGTTCATCTGGGGGAAGTGGCCCGAACGCGCAGCGGAGGGTCGATGGGGGTAGAGTCCAAACTCCCCCATCGACCTTCGCGGCCTTCGGCCTCTCAGGCCACTTCCCCCACATGCGTGGGGGAAGAGCCAATCAGCTCCAGCGATCTAATGCGGGTTTCAAGCGTCGGCCCAGACGCCATCACGAACAGTTCGTCCGCGCCGGTGCTCTCGATCTTCGCGCCCAGAGCCGCCCGCACCTGCTCACCACTCCCCGTGATGCACTGGCTGATCAGCGCCAGCAGCGTCGGGTTGTCCCGCTCCCGCTCTAACCGCGCCACCGCCTCCTCGACCGTCGGCGCCGGTCCCTCGCGCCCCTGCAGGAACGCCAGCATCGCCGCCTTGCGCACCGCATCCAGCCGCTCGGCTTCCTCGGCGGTGTCGGCCGCCAGCGCGATCAGCCCCACACCGGCGAACGGCTCCTCCCGGAACGGCGAAGGCTCGAACGCCGCCTTGTAGGCCGCGACCGCCGGTCCCGCGCTCACCGGGGACAGGTCGAGGACGGACAGGCGGCTCATCGCGGCTTGATCTTCTTGATCACCCCCGAGAACGCCATCAACGGCCGCTCGCCCACCCGCAGGGTGCCCCGGATGAACACCAGCGACCCGCCCGCCTTCACGATCTCGCCCGTCGCTTCCACGAGGTCGCCCACCGCGCCCGCGCTGATGAACTCACCGTTCAGGCTGACCGTCACCGCCCGCACATCCCGCAGTTCCCGCCAGGCGATGGCGAACAGGGCGAAGTCGGCGAAGGTCATCATGCAGCCGCCGTGCATGAAGCCGCCGCCGTTCATGTGCTTGCGTTCGGCCCGGAAGGCGCAGCGCACCCGGCCATCCGGCTCCTCGAAGAAGTAGAACGGCCCCGACTGCGCCTCGAACGGGTCGTCGTCGCCCCAATAGCGCCAGCCCGCCCACTCGCCGTCGGTGATGAGCCGGGGGCCGCTCATCACTTCATTGCCGCCGTCCATTCGATTTCACCTGTGCCTTTGGGGGAGGCTCACTTATACGAATCGAACAACCGTTCGCTATCGCTACTGATGACCTCTCCAATCGAAGACGCGATTTTCGAGGCGCTGGCCGCCACGCCCCCCGGCAAGTCCATCGACCCCGCCGAGGTGGCCAAGACGCTGCAGCCGGAGCGCTGGCAGCGCCTGCTGCCGCAGATCCGCGCGACCGCCGTGGGGCTGGCCAGGGCGGGGCGGCTGGTCATCACCCGGCACGGCAAGCCCGCCGACCCGGACACGTTCAAGGGGGTCTGGCGCATGCGCCTGCCCGAGCAAGGGGAAACGCCATGATCGTCTACGGAGCTTCGCTGTCGCCCTATGTGCGCAAGGTGCTGGTGGTCGCGACCGAGAAGGGCATGGAGTTCGAGCACAAGGTCTCGCCGCCGGGCGCCCCCGACCCCGACTTCCTGGCCTGCAGCCCCTTCCGCAAGATCCCCGCGCTAAGGGACGGCGACTTCGGCATCTCGGACTCCACCGCGATCGTGAACTACCTCGAGGCGGTGAAGCCGGACCCGGCCATGATCCCGGCGGAAGCGAAGGCGCGGGCGAAGGTCGTCTGGTTCGAGGAGTTCGCCGACACCATCCTGTCCGCGCCCATCGGGACCATGTTCTACAACCGGGTCGTGGCGCCGAAATTCATGGGCCGCGAAGGCGACCTGGCCGCCGCCGACAAGGCCGAGGCCGAAGTGCTGCCGCCCGCGATGGATTACCTGGAGTGCGTCGCGCCGGAGTCCGGCTTCCTGGTCGGCGACAGCATCACGCTTGCCGACATCGGCGTCTGCACGATGATCCAGAACATCCTCCACCTCGGCATCGACATCGGCCGCTGGCCCAAGACAAAGGCCTATGCGGAAGCGATCCTCGCCCGCCCGTCGTTCGCGCGGTGGGTCGAGACGGAGAGGCGCGTTCTGGGCCGCTGATCGGCGTTGCGTGGTTCGACACGCACCCTGCGGGTGCTGCTCACCATGACTAACTCAGAGTTCGTCATCCTGAGCAGCGGGCCGTAAGGTCCGCGTGTCGAAGGACGCACGACTGGGGCGAAATGCGCCGTTGGGCTCGGAGCCTCTCGCGCGCTAACGTCTATCTCGTGCGCTCCCCCCCCCACCCCGCCCCGCCCCCCCCCGGGGGGGAGGGGGCGTTATTATCCCGCGGCGAACACACACCCCCCAGCCCCCCCCGCCCGGCGG
>JBLNCT010000065.1:0-6642 GCA_050260915.1 Parcubacteria group bacterium | reverse complement strand
CGTAAGCCGAGCATTCTTGTGTACGTTCATCCGGGGAGCTCCGGTGGAAGTGGAGTGTCGCAACCCCAGCTTCGTTCAAGACACTCCCCGGGTGAACAACCTTCATAGCTTCGACACCTAGGCCTCCCCCTTCGACCCGGCCGAGCGGGTGAAGAGCTGCAGGGTGCGAAGGCGCGCGAGCCGTGCGCAGTCTTCATTGTAGTCCGCTCGCCGGTCCGACACGAACCCGTGGCCGGCGTCATAGAGGTAGACCGGGACCTCCGGGTGGGCCTCGATAATGAACTCCACGACCTCCGGCGGGATGGTCGGGTCGGTGCGGCCGAAGTGGAGGATGGTCGGGCACTTCGGCTGCTCGTGCACCAGCTCGGGGATGCGGCGGCCGTAGAAGCAGGACGCCGCCGCGACCCCCTCGCACCGGCAGGCGGCCAGCCACGCCGCCGTCCCGCCCCAGCAGTAGCCGACGACGAACACGGGCGGCTGAAGCGCATCGACGGCGGCCTGCAGGTCGCCCTCTACCTGATCCCACGGCGTGTCTTCGGAGTACCGGCGGCCCTTGGCGATGTCGTCGGGTGTGTAGTCGGCCGCGAACCCGGGGTCCAGCCGGTCGTAGAAGCTGGGCGCGATCACCTCGTAGCCTTCCTCGGCGAAGCCTTCGCAGAGCTCGCGGATGTGTTCGGTGACGCCGAAGATTTCCTGCACCAGCACCAAGCCACCGCGCCGGGCGTCGCGCGGGGCGGCGTGGTAGGCCGTCAGTTCAAAGCCGTCGAAGCGGCTCTTCAGCTTCACCATCTCGCCCATCAGGCGTTCGCCTCGAAGAGTTCGCGCGTGCGTCGCCGCGCCAGTTCCGCGCTGGCCTGGTCGTAGCGGGGCGATCCCTCGTTGTTGAAGCCGTGGTCGCCGGTCTCATAGATGTAGACCGGCACGCCCGGCTGGGCGGCTTCCACCGCAGCCTTCACCTCGTCAGCGGGAATGTGAGCGTCCTTGCGGCCCAGGTGGACGATCACCGGGCATTTGGGCGTCAGCGCCGCGTTCGCCTTCACCAGGCTGCCGTAGTAGCTCGACCCCGCCGCCAGTCCGCCCAGCCTGCCACACGCGATCCAGGTCAGCGAGCCGCCGTAGCAGTAGCCCACAACGAAGACCGGCCCCTGCGCGGCGAGGAAATCGCGGCAGGCCGCGATGTCGGCCAGCGCCTGATCGAGGGGCGTGTGCATCGCGTGCTCGCGACCGGCGGCGAAACCGGGATCGTCGTGGCCCGCGGTGAAGCCCCGCTCGCGCCGATCGAACAGGGAAGGGGCGACCGCCTCGTAACCGGCGTCGGCCCAGCGCTGCACGTCAGCCTGGACGTATTCGTCGAGCCCGAAGATCTCCTGCAGGACGATGACGCCGCCCTTGCGAGCGCCCTCCGGCTCCGCATGCAGCGCGGTGAACTCGAACCCGTCTTCGGGGCTCGTGAGCTTGATCGTTTCCATGCCGGCCACCATGCCAGCACGGGGTCAGACGTTGAAGCGGAAGTGCATCACGTCGCCGTCCTTCACGACGTACTCCTTGCCTTCGGAGCGCATTTTGCCGGCGTCCTTCGCGCCCTGTTCGCCGTTCAGACGCACGTAGTCGTCGTAGGCGATGGTCTCGGCGCGGATGAAGCCCTTCTCGAAGTCGGTGTGGATTTCGCCCGCCGCGCGTGGGGCGGTGTCGCCGATGTGGATCGTCCAGGCGCGCGCCTCCTTGGGCCCCACGGTGAAGTAGGTCTGGAGGCCCAGCAGCGCATAGGCCTCGTGGATCAGGCGGTTCAGGCCCGGTTCGTGCAGGCCAAGCGTCTCGAGGAATTCCGCGCGCTCCTCCGGATCGAGCATGGCGATCTCGCTCTCGATCTTGGCGGAGATGACGACGGCCTTGGCGTTGTCGCGTGCCGCCCGCTCGGCCACCCGTTCCGACAGCGCGTTGCCGGCGCCGGCCGAGTTCTCGTCGACATTGCAGACGTACAGCGCCGGCAGCGAGGTGAGGAGCTGGAGCATGTGCCAGGCCTTCTCGTCCTCCTTAGACACCTTCGCCGCCCGCGCCGGCCGCCCGGCGTTCAGCTGCTCCAGCGCCAGGTTCACGAGCCGCAGGGTATTGGCGCTCTCCTTGTCCGAGCCGGCGCGCGCGCGCTTCTCCAGGTTCGGCACGCGCTTTTCGAGGCTCTCGAGGTCGGCCAGCATCAGCTCGGTCTCGATGATGTCGAGGTCGGACAGCGGGTCGATCCGCCCCTCCACGTGGGTGATGTCGTCGTCCTCGAAGCAGCGGGTGACGAAGGCCACCGCGTCGCAGTCGCGGATGTTCGCCAGGAATTGGTTGCCCAGCCCCTCGCCCTTGGACGCGCCCCGCACCAACCCCGCCACGTCGACGAAGTTGATCCGCGCGGGGATGATCTCCTTCGACCCGGCGATCTTCGCCAGCGCGTCGAGCCTGGGCTCCGGCACCGCCACATCGCCCACGTTCGGCTCGATGGTGCAGAACGGATAGTTCGCGGCCTGGGCGGCCGCGGTCTGGGTGAGCGCATTGAACAGCGTCGACTTGCCAACATTGGGCAGGCCGACAATCGCGACTTTCAGGGCCATTTGGGTGGTGAAGCTCTCAGTTCCGGGACGCGCGACCTAGCACGTCCTCCGGCGCATGGCGAAACGGATTGATCGCCTGGACCGAGCCGTAGCGTTGGCCGTGGTTCAGGTCTTCGGTGAGGAGGATGTCGGCGCCGGCGCCCTGAGCCGACGCGATCAGGAGCGCGTCCCACCAGGAGATCAGATAACGGCGGCGAACCTCGAAGGCGTTCGCGACCGTGGACTTGTCCATCCTGGCCTCACACCACGCCATGAGCGTCTGGGCGAATTCCTCCGCCAAGGCGCGGCTCTCGGCGTCGCGGGCCGCCTTCAGCAGGTTCGAGAACGTCTCACCGATCACCTGAGGGCTTACCAGGACCTCGCCATTCTCCTGCGCCGCCCTCAGCCACGCCGCGCAGATCGCCGCCTTCTCGGGCTCGTGCGGGTCCTTCAGGTAGAGGAAGACGTTCGTGTCGATGAAGCACCTCTTCATAGAACTCCTCGCGCGAGAAAGGCCGCTTCATCGGCTCCAGATTCAGGGCAGGCATGGCCAGCAACCGCTCCATGGCGGCGCGCTGGTCGAGGTGCTTGGCGTGCAGGCCCTCCACGAACGAGGCCAGCCAACGGGAGACGCTCTGCCCCGATTCCGCGGCTTTCACCCGGACCCAGGCCAGCAGGTCTTCATCCATGCTGATGGTGACGTTCTTCATTACACGAACTTCGTGATTCACGAACTTCGTGTCAAGGCTCGCCGCGCGACAGCTTCCGGGGATCGGCCTTTTCGGCGGGCGCCAGGCGCATGACCTCCGCCTGGTACCGCTCGTCATCGCCCGCCACGGCCAACGGCAGAGCATCGGCGACGGCGTCCAACAGCGGCTCCAACCAGGCGCGGTCGGCCTTGTGGAAGTCGGACAGCACATAGCCGTGGACCATGTCCTTGTGCCCCGGATGTCCCGTGCCGATCCTTGCCCGGCGGAAGTCCTCGCCGATGGCGGCGGTGACGGAGCGGATGCCGTTGTTGCCGGCCGCCCCGCCGCCCGTCTTCATACGGAAGCGTCCAGGCGCCAGGTCGATCTCGTCATAGAAGACGATCACGTCGGCGGGCGTGAGCTTGAAGAAGCGCATGGCCTCGCCGACCGTGCGGCCGCTTTCGTTGTACCAGGTCAGCGGCTTCAGCAGCAGGGCGCGGGCGCCGTCCACCGTCCCCTCGGCCGCCAGCCCGCCGAACCGCGTGCGCCAGGGCCCGAAGCCCCAGCGGCGCGCGATGGCGTCCGCGGCCATGAAGCCGACGTTGTGGCGGTTCTTCTCGTATTTCGGGCCCGGGTTGCCGAGACCGGCGAGGATCAGCATGGCTCCGGCCCTTCAGGCCAGGAGGAAGGCTATTCTTCCGAAGCGCCTTCTTCCTCGGGCGCCTCGCCGCCCGAAGCGGCCGCCGCGGCTTCGGCGTCCTCGGCCTGCGCGGCCGACGAGATCTTCAGCGTGGCGATGACCAGTTCGGGGTCGGCCACCGCCGAGCGCACGCCCGCGGGCAGCGCGATGTCGCCGAGGTGGATGACGTCGCCGATTTCCTTGCCCGTCAGGTCGACCACGATCTCTTCGGGGATGCGGTCGGCCCGGCAGACGAGCTCCAGGTCGTGGCGTACGACTTCCAGCGAACCGCCCTGCTTGATCCCCGGCGAGGCTTCTTCGTTCCGGAAGTGGACCGGCACGTTGATGTGGATCTCCTGGCCCTCTTCGACGCGATAGAGGTCGAAGTGGATCGGCTCGTCCGTCACCGGGTGGAACTGCACGTCCTTGGCGATGACCGGCTGGTCCTCGTTGCCGTGGCGCAGGGTGACCAGGTGGCCCAGCAGCTTGCCGGTGTAGAGCGCCTTGCGGAACTCGTTCTGGCGCACCGCGACGGCCACGGGCCCCTTCGGGCCGCCGTACAGGACGCCCGGCACCTTCTGTTGACGGCGCGCATCGCGGGCGGCGCCCGTGCCGGTGCGTTCGCGGACTTCGACGTTCAGGACGATCTCGGCCATGGCCATGCTCTCAAAACGAAGCCGCCGCGCGAGACGCCCGCGCGGCGACGGTCGGTATTAAAGGGTGCGGCTAGATACACGAGGCCGCCGCCGCTTGCAACGCCGCGACTTAAGGCTGCGACCCCGTGCTCGCCAGCTTTTCCTTCTTCGGCGTCATGTACTTCACCGACGCGGCCGGCGGGATGGCCAGAGGCTGTGTCGCCACCGTCAGCGGCAGGGGCTGGCCCGTGCCCTTCATCATGCACTGGGCGGTGTCCATCATGATGTGCTGGCCCAGGCAGAAGACGTCCTCGTAGTGCGGCTTGGACACGGCCAGGCACTGGTAGAGGTTCAGCTTCGCCATGTTCAGGCAGAAGTCCGCCGTGGGGTCGGCCAGCAGGGAATCGAGCTGGGCGCCGTTCGCCTCCGTCGCCTGACCGAGCGCGGCCAGCGCGGCGACGGCCAACGCGTGCACGACCATGGGCGTATAAGGCGGCTGCGCCGGTCCGGCGTTCAGCCCCAGCGGCGCGTTGCCGATGGTCGCCTGCTCGAGCAGCGAGACGTCGTTGATGTCGCCCTGGATCGGCTGGCTGGACAGCAGCTTGGCCTGGATCAGGCGCGCGTCGCGGTCGGGCACGAACTCCTTCGACCAGGCCTGATGCTGGATGTCATAGGCCTCCTGCTTCACCGCGGTCCCGGCGGCCAACAGGCGGGTGGAGTCGCCGTTCAGCGCCTTCTCGACCAGGCCGGCCGCGCTGTCGGCGCCCTGGAACCCCAGCGCATAGGACGGTTCAGCCACGATCTTGTTGGCGATCTCCACCCGTTGGGTGGGATCCTTGGCATACTGCCGCACACCCGCGACGAAGGTCGGGTCCTGCAGGGCGGCGATGGCGCCGTAGGCTATGGCCCCGCGCACCAGCTGCCTGGGCGTATAGGCGGCGCCGACCTTCAGCGACTGCTGGATGGCCAGGCCGTCGAGGAAGTTGGGCGAAATGCCGCTCGTGCGCGCCATGTAGCCGCGATAGGCGCTGGCGTCCTGGATGACGCTCGGCGCCAGGCCGATGGCCGGCGGTGGGGGCGGAGGAGGCGGGGGCGGAGGCGGCGGCGCCTCCTGCGCGCAGGCGGCCAGCAGGCCAAGCGCAAGCGCGGCGGCGGAGGCGAGGGGGAATCGCAATTGAAGACGCATGGGCCGATTGTCCGTTGCGGAGCCAACGAAAGCCAAGGGTTTTCGATGCCGCAGGCGATTATGTGACCTCAGCGTTAACCATGTTTTGACGAGCTGGGCCGTGCGAGGGCGGCCTGAACCCCCGCTCAGTCGAAGAGTTTGGAAACGGACTCTTCGTTGGCGATGCGGCGGATGGCTTCGCCGATCAGCGGGGCGCAGGAGACGACGCGGATCTTCGCGCTCGTGTTCATCCCGTCGGTCGCCTCGATGGAGTCTGTGACGACGAGTTCTGTCAGGACCGATTTGTTCACTCGCTCCACCGCACCGCCCGACAGCACCCCGTGGGTGACATAGGCCGAAACCTCCGTCGCGCCCTGCTCGATGAGGGCCGCGGCGGCGTTGCACAGCGTGCCGGCGGAATCGACGATGTCGTCATAGAGAATGCAGCGGCGCCCCTGAACGTCGCCGATGATGTTCATCACCTCGCTCTGGCCGGGGCCCGAGCGGCGCTTGTCGACGATGGCCAGGTCGGCGCCCAGCCGGCTCGCGAGCGCGCGCGCCCGGACCACCCCGCCGACGTCCGGCGAGACGATCATCATGTCGTCGGTCTTCTTGTAGTGGCCCTTGATGTCGTCGGCCATGCGCCTGGCCGGCAGCAGGTTGTCCGTCGGGATGTCGAAGAAGCCCTGAATCTGGCCGGCGTGCAGGTCCATGGTCAGGACGCGGTCGGCGCCGGCGCGGGTGATCAGGTTGGCGACCAGCTTTGCCGAGATGGGGGTGTGCCCGCCGGTCTTCCGATCCTGCCGGGCGTAGCCGAAGTAGGGCACCACCGCCGTGATCCGCCGCCCCGACGCGCGCTTCAGCGCATCGATGCAGATCAACAGCTCCATCAGGTTGTCGT
>JBLNCT010000064.1:0-25914 GCA_050260915.1 Parcubacteria group bacterium | reverse complement strand
GTGATCGGCGTCTTGTCGAGCAGGTTCTTGGCGTAGAACTCGATCTTCAGGTCGTCTTCCGGCCGCTCGATCCAGATGCTGAGGTTCACGTTGTACCAGCCGTGGAGCTTGTCGTACGGGTCGTCGTTGTAGACCCGCGCCCACGACTGCGACTGCCAGTAGGCATCCGCGCGCACCGTCGCCCGCCATGAACCGTCGAGAATCTCGTGGCCATACTGGGCGCCCAGGGACACCGTCCAGTGCGGGGCATTCGGTAGTTCATTGCCCCCAAGATCGGCTCGAATACCCGCGCCGCCGTTGATCTCCGGATAGGTGAAGGGCGTGTACTCCTCGCCTGTCTCCGTATCGAGCAGCGGACCGAACCGGAATGCGTCCTGCAACCCGGCGGTGCCGCCGCACATCTGATGCCACCCGCCGACGGTATATCCCAATCTTAGCCATTCTTCCGCCACGTGGACGGGGACCACGCAGTTGGACGGAAGCTGCACCCAAGGCTTAACCACCACGTAGTATGGGTTGCCCTGCGTCCTGTTCATGATGTCGATCGAGGTCTCGCCATCCGCGATCCTGGTGTCCAGGAAGCCGAGGTTTGCGATCAGCTGAAGGTCCCGCGACGGAGCGAACATAGTCTCCAGCTCCAGCCCCCACGACTTTGCGTCAAAGTTTTCGTTGACGGCCGTGCGGTTCTTGATCTGCGAGACTTGGTAATCCTTATAGTTATACAGGAAGCCGGTGAGGTTGAGATTGAGGGCGCCGCCGAGCAGGGTGTTCTTCGAGCCCACTTCCAGCGCATCGACAAACTCCGGCTCGAAGGTCGGTCCGTAGTCGACGCCGGTGAGCGTCAGCGTCGGCCCCAGGAATTTCTTCTTCCAGTCCGTGTCGAAGAACTCGACCGGCAGACCGAACCACTCGGCAAAGCTCTTGCCGCCGAAGCCGGGCGTCGGTGGATTTGCGCCCCCGCCCTTGTAGCCGTGCGAGTAGAAGGCATAGAGCAGCGTCTGGTCGGTCCAGTCGAGCACCGGCTTCCAGTCGATTCCCAGCCGACCGGTAAACTCACCCCAGTGCTGCTTGATCGGGGGCAGTTCCGGATAACCGCGGTTCACCGCCCCGCCCGCCATGATGCTCTTGCCGAGGAGGAGCTGGCTGGGCACCGGCACGAACGTCTTCTTGTCGTCAGTGTAGCGAAGCCCGGCTGTGATCCGCAGATCGGGACGTGCATCCCAGTAAAGCTCTCCAAACACCGCGCCAGAGCTCAGCTTGTAGGGGTTCTTCGACCGGAAGTAGTTGTGACCCTCACCGTTGATGCTCTCGACCGGATTGGGGTCGATATAGGGACAGCCGCTATCCGGGTCGCCGGATGCCCAGATGCCCATGCCGAACAACTCAACGCCGGATATGTAGCATTTGTAGATGTTGGCCGACTCCCCTTCGTATGAGTCCGGCCAGTTGAAGGGCGGAATCATCGCATAGGCTGTCATGAGATTGTACATGACGTAATAGTCTACGACCGTATGGAACCGAGTGTAGTTTGCGCCGGCGCTGAAGTTGATGGGCCCGTCTCCGCTGGACTGAAGCCGCAGTTCCTGCGTGAACTGTTCACCCTTGGCGGTCGCAATATCAAAACCGGCGATCGACTTTGAACAACCCAGCTGTGGGTCGCAGAATACGCGACCGGGAGCGACGCTCTGATACGCCGTCTGATTCAGAGACACCTCCTGTAAGAAGGTCGAGGTGTCGGAAAATATGGGCACCGTATTGAAACGGTTATAGTCCTGGAACGAGTAGGTCTGATCCTTGTTGTATGCGGTCTGCGAGCTAAGAAGCAGGTTGTCCGTAAGGTTCCATTCCAAATTTAGCTCAACCACATCTGCCTTGGCGCGATAGATCGGGTCGCGGAACGACGTGATATTGCGAAGATCGCGCGACTGCATCATGCCGCCATAAGGATCCTTCATCTCTATCAGTGTGCGTGGCTGGCCCGGATAGTTGAGCGGATAATCCCCTTGGCCAAGGGCCAACAGCGACCATACGAACGGTATCGCTAGCCCGTTGGGCGTCCCGAACGCGCCGTCGTCGTAGAGGGAGCCCATCTTGCAGCCTTGAGAGAACAAGGCTTTGCGCAGAACGCTTACATCGGGTTGGCCCGGTGTGGTCGGGACCGCGGCGGTGGGCGTCTCACCGACGAAATCCGGGCCTTCGTCGTGGTGGCACAGTTGCTTGCCCGTGCGCGAACGATTGTCGTCTTCGTTGAACCGCTCCCAAACGAGGTTGGCGCGAAAGTTGTCGGCCGGCTGGAAGGCCACCGTCGCGCGGCCCGACCACAAGTCGCGGCCGTTGATCGCGTGGTGCGTGCCCTCGTTGTAATCGTAGCCTTGCCGATCCGTCAGCGCGCCCGCCAGGCGGATCGCCAACTTGTCCTCGATCAGCGGGACGTTGATCATCGCCGATAGGCGCTTGGTGTGATAATTGCCGACCTCGCCTTTGATCCAGCCGTCGAACTCATCCATCCTGGGCTTGGCTGAGATGACGTTGACGACGCCCGCCGTCGCATTGCGGCCGTAGAGCGTGCCCTGCGGGCCTCGCAGCACTTCGACCCGCTCGACGTCGAAGTATTCCTGTTCGAACAAACGGTTCTGCAGCAGCGCAATGTTGTTGAAGCTAACGGCGACAGCCGGGTCGGTGGTCGCCGAGACCGCCTTGGTGCCGATCCCGCGAATGCTGAAGTTGTAGCTGGTGAAGTTGTTCTTCGAGAAGGTGACGTTCGGGATGGCCTTCAGGAGGTCGAAGCCGCCTTCGATCTTTTGTTCCTGAAGCGATTTCTCGGTGAAGGCCGAGATGGCGATTGGAACGTCCTGGATCGCCTGTTCGCGCTTCTGGGCCGTAACGATCAGCGCCTGGACGGTTCCGTCAGCGCCGTCCCCCGCGGCGCTTCCGGACTGGGGGTCTGAGGCGCTCACGACCAGGTAGGTGGCGCCTTCGCGCCGCCAGGTCAGGCCGGTGCCCTCCAGCATGGCGACGAGCGCGGCTTCGAAAGTGGGGGCGCCGTTGACCGCATGCGCCACCTTGCCCGCCGCGATATCCGAGCGGATGAGGATTTGCTGATTACCGAGCGAGCCGAGTTCATTCAGCGCGGTATCGAGCGGTTGCGGCGCGATGTTGATGGCGCCCGCGTCGGCCGCATGCGCGCTCGCCGCGCCGAGCGTCAGGGCAAGAAAAGCTGCGCCGGCCAGGAAATGGGTCCGGGCAGATCGCTGACGAAATTGCATGGTTCACTCCCCCAAGTGATGTTCGGAGGGCTTGAGCGCCGTCCGTTGCACCAAGGACGCGAAACCGCGCCGTTACCCTATGCCGCCCGTGTCGTTTTTCTTTCGGTCATCTTGCGGGCGCCGGCTGACAAGCCGGATCGCGCCGCCCGATTTCTGTTCTACTGAGGCCATCCCGTAGGAAACCACCGCGGCCGCGAAGCCCTCGTTGTCGCCCGGCGTGAAGGTGCCCGTGATCGGGACGCCGGCCAGCGCCTCGTCGTCGATGACGATCTGCGTGCCGGAGTAACGGTTCAGCTCGTCCACCACCTCGCCCAGCGGCCGGCGCAGGAAGACGAGCTGGCCCCGTGTCCAGCTGGTTTCGCGCACCGCGTCCACCGGCGTCAGCTTCCAGGCTGTTTCGTCTGTCGACTGCAGCTGGGCGCCCGCCACCATCTCGATCGACTGGACGTGCAGCGGCACGTCGGGCGCGGCGCGCGACGCGGTCGCCGCCACCGCGCGTTCGGGCACGGGCGCCTCCACCCTCACCTTGCCTTCGACCAGGGTGACGGCAAAGCGGTCGCGGTCCACGCGCACGTCGAAGGCCGTCCCCACCGCCGTCACCGTACGGCCGGCCGCGTTGACCACGAACGGATGCAGCGGGTCCTTCGCCACCCGGAAGAAGGCCTGGCCCTGGTCGAGATAGACCTGCCGGCGGCCCTCTATGGCCTGTGTCCGCACCACCGTGTCGGTGTTGAGCGTCACCTGCGAGCCGTCGGGCAGGGTGATGGTGGTCCGCTCCCCATGGCCGGTGTGGAAGGAACGCGTCTGCAGCCGGTGATCCGGAAAGACGCCCAGCTGCCAGGCCAGCAGGCCGCCGCCGGCCGCAAGCACCAGGCTGGCCGCCATCAGGGCGGGCATGAGCACGCGCCGCCAGGCCGGGTTTCGGCGCAGCGCCTGCTCGCGATAGGCCAGCACGCGCGGGTCGTCGCGGATCGGCTCGATCCCGCTCCAGGCCCGCTCCAGCCGCTCATAGGCTTCACGATGCTCATCGGCCTGCGCCAGCCAGTCGGCGAAGGCCTCCAGGTCGGCCGGGCTGAGCTCGCCCACGCGACGGCGGCCAAACCACAGGGCGGCTGCGTCTTCGGGCTCCATCGGATGCAGGTCTTCGGCGGGGCGGTTCATGCGGGATCCTCCGCCGCCTTGGCGATGTGGCGCATGGCCCGCGCGATCAGCGCCTCCACGGCCTTCAGGCTGATCCCCATGCGCCGCGCGATCGCCGGCCCCGTCAGCTCCTCGAACCGGTGCATCAGGAAGGCCTCGCGCGAGCGGGCCGGCATGTCGTCAAGCGAGGCGATGACCCGCTCGAGCGCCTGTTTGCCCATCAGCGTGCGCTCAGGCGAGATCTCCTCCGGCGGCTCCAGCCACTCCTCGAGGCGGCGATGGCGGTCCCAGCCCTGCCCCGCCTCGGCGCGATGATGGCTGACCAGCACGTTCGCCGCCGACCGGAAGAGGTAGCCCTCGATATTCTCCACGGGCGCGCCGGCCGAGCGGGCCTGCAGCTTGGCGAAGACCTCCTGGACGAGGTCGTCGGCCTCCGACGGGGTCACCTTCTTCAGGAAATAGCGGCGAAGCGCGGGGGCGTAGCGCTCGGCCCACAGCGCCACGTCGGCCCGCCACGGCGGGTCGGCCCTGTTCATCGGCGCCTCGGGCGGACTCATGCGTCCGTCGCCCCCTTGGGATTGCGGCCCTCACACGAGCAAAGACGCCCGCCGGCGGACCTCGCTCGCGACTATGACGCGGATTGTCGGCGATACCCTATGCGGGCCTGAAACTTTTTTCCGCGAGGGAGAGGTGGCGGCCCGGGAGGGAGTGCGCGAAGTGAGTGAACTCAACGTACTACGCGGTCAACCCGCGCCTTTCGCTCCCATTGAATGCCAACGGCTTTTGGCCCGAGTGTCAAACCGCGCTCAGGAGCCTACGCACAGGGAGTTCCATGCGCTGGCGAAGTCGGGAACCTCCTCCTCAAGCCACGTATGGTCGTCGGTTCCAGCCGATATGAAGTGTTGAAACCCGTTGTAACCACCTGCCCGGTTTCGAGCGTTCACCTCCCCGCATACAGCCTTAGTGTGGCTCGCCTGCTCACGGACATAGAGGTTCCTGAACTCTGCCGAGTCGGGGTCTGTGAGCTTTGCTTTTACCGACGCCTGCGCCGCTGCCATAACGGCGACATCGGAGTAGTCACCGTCCCCGTCTGCCGCCTGCTCCCGAGCCTCGTGAGCCTTATCCGCAGCCGCCTCGGCCTTCGCTTTAGGCATTTCCACAGCGAAGAAGTTGTAAAGCACGCCTACCGGGAGGCCCACTGATAAAGTGATTGCGACTGGGAGAATGACCCCCGTCCAGCCCCGCCACTGGCGCTTAGTTCTGGACGTTTGGCCCTCGTTCAAAACTAGGAGGTGAGTCCCCCCCAACAGGAGGGCAGAGGTAAGGACATAGGTCACCGCCCACACCTCCCACGCTATCGTCGTGGGGATGCTGCCCTCGTTCTTTATGAGCAGATGCAGCAGGACACCGATAATCACCGCAATGACCGGCAGAGAGTATGCACCCTCGGCTTGATTCGGCTCTTCAGCCTGTGCCCTCAGGAGTCGCGGAATCCACAATGTTGCCGCCACCGATGCCCAAAAGATTCCGTTCCCTACGGCAGGCACTACATGCATCTTGATCATCAGCTTCCCCCAAGAAGGTCGCCTATAGGGATTATAGTCCCTAGTGACTATAGTCCAGATGCCTCTTCTTCCTACAAATGGAAGATTGGAAGGCCATCGTTGGGGCCAATGTCCGCAGGCTCCGCCTCGCTCAGGGCCTGACGCAGGAGCAACTTGCGTTTGAAGCGCAGATCGACCTTACCTATTTGGGCGGGATTGAGCGAGGCAGAAGGAACCCTAGTCTCCTCGTAATTGTCCGCATCGCAGAGGTGCTAGGCACCGCTCCCGCAGCCATCCTAAGAGTTGGCGAGGGCGACCCTCGTCATGCCTCATAGGCCGCCGAAGCAAGCTCAAGTGCCGCCCTCTCCTTCTGGCGTAAATCGCCCGACGCTTCTTACCACATCGCCATACTTGTTAAGGATGGATAGCGGACCGCTTCCCGTGAACGCATTCCTATGAATGACCGTGAATTCTTTTGTAAGGACATCATACGCATACTGGGAAACTGGCGACTCCCTTCTAGGGTTCTCACGTAATACGTCGGGTATTGGCCTAGTCATCTGACGTCGTAGCTCTGCGTTAATTGCAGGGACGCTGATATTCCTCTCAACCGATCTCCCATACCCTTCGCTCACTTTCGCCTTTATTTGCCACAGTCCCGCGTCGCCAGAACGGTTATCCATAACCTCTGGATTCAAGTGCCCCATCATCGCGGGCAGGTCGTGCCGTTGGAAAAAGATGATGAGCGGCAGGATGAAGGTAAGCTCTATCGGCACCTTATGGTCCCACAGCGTGACAACCGTGCGTAGAAGGTCGAAACATTGCTCAGCATCGCGAAGCGTGACCTCGTAATAGCGCATAGCGCCAACGAACACTTCCACGGGGTCGACGCCAAATGGCGTACTAAGCATACCGCGATCTATCTCGAATCTTTTGAACAAAAAGGTCACAAACGGGTACAAATCGCGCCGCTCGAAACGATAGTGCCGATTAAAGAATCTCAGCAAATACCGCTTCGAGTCAAAATCATTTCCATACACAGCAGACACTGAATGGGAGAGTTGATCTCCATCAGTAGCAATTAGAAATATTGCACCATCTATATCGAATAGATGCTTCACCTGCTCTAACATTTCGATTGCGTAGGTGGGCCTACATCGATCAAGCTCGTCTATTAGGATAAGATACGGAAGCTTGTGAGCGCCATTGGCCCTCACCGCCTCTAATACACTCGACGCGTTTACTTTAAAACTTTCTGCTGCGGCGACTCGCGCAAGGTAGCCCTCTAGTTTGCTATCGAGATATCGATCCAGCAACTCGGTAACATTGGAGACCGCGTCGCTCAAATTATCATCGTTAAGTGACCGATCTCTATCTACCTCCTTATCTTCACCAGACGCAGCAAGGGGTTCACCTTCAAAAATCTCAATTACCTCGTGGACTCCGTCCCCTATTACCTTGCTGACCACTTTCTTTGCAGCGCCCTTCGCAATCGCAGCCATGATCTGCGCGCCAGAAGATTTGGCCCTTCGCCAGAGCTTCGCGGCGGAAGCTTCCTTAGCCAGAAAGGGGGAAAGGGTTTCTTCTATCGAGGCCATCACCGCTATCAGCGGCTCCCCGCCCCCGTCATCACGCCATCCATTTACGTAAGTGCAAAGGTGACCCTGCGCCTCTATATGTCTCTTCAGGCGCTCCAAAAAAAAGGTTTTCCCGTGACCCCAAGCCGCGTTGAGGTTCACCACGTATGCTCCGGACTGCCCTTCCTGCTGCCGCTCATCAAAACGCCTAAGCAGAAATTTGATCAGAAGTTCGGCATCGGATCGCCGCCCTAGCAGATCATCCGTCCAAATTTCATTGAGCTCGTTGGCCAATCCCGTATCCACGCCGCCCTCCACCGTTTGGAGTAGAGAGCTAATCATTTCAACCCTTGGGCGCAATAGCCAAGCATCGCTAGGGTGTACCCCGACGATACGCTGCGCGTGTGACAGATTCCCCGCGCAACATCGTCACTTTTGGGTTTGCGGTTGCAATATGTGACAATTCCGACTAGGGTCCACCTAAATGTGATGGGAGGCCCCAATGGCGCTAATCGGATATGCCCGCGTAAGCTCCAAGGATCAAAGCTATGAACTCCAGCGATCCCGCTTGGAGAGTGCAGGCTGCACGGTCATTCGTCAGGAGAAGGTGAGCGGTGGAAGTCGCAAGGGCCGTGACGAGCTTGCCAACATTCTCGACTTCATCCGAGAGGGTGACGAACTCGTAGTCACGAAGCTGGATCGCCTAGGCCGCTCCACCAGAGACGTGCTGAACATCGTTCATGAACTTGAGGGCAAGGGCGCAAGCCTCCGCGTTCTGGAGCCGGAGATCGTCTCCACGTCAGGTCCTATGGGGCGTATGGTCATCACCGTCTTAGGAATGGTGGCAGAGCTTGAGCGCAGCTTCATCAGGGAACGGCAGCAAGAGGGGATCGAGGCGGCGAAGCAAGCAGGCATCTACAAGGGACGGCGGAAGAAAGTGCGCCCTGAGATTCGGACGCTCGCAGACGAAGGACTCGGCCCCACGGCCATCGCCAAAAGGCTCGGCATATCCCGCATGACCGTTTACCGCGAATTGGCCGGTAATTAGAGCGACATATCGACCCTATACGGTCTTTTCCGCATTTTTACTTGGATTATTCGTAGTTCAGTGGTATAGTTCGCGCTCCACCAATCTTGGGGGTCACGGCCTCGCCGAGATTTAACTTAAACGACTCAGAAAATGTGTGAAAAATACTGACCGATAGTGACAATAAAAAATATTTTAACTGCTTATGGTGACTGGTATCACCGTCGTAACGGCATCGCGGTGACGTTTGTTGCCAATCAAGACTGGTCCAAGAGCACCTTCGAGAGCCGCCTAAAGACCTTCCATGAGACAGTAGATCGTAGACGGCTTGGGGGTAGATTCTATTCCAAGCAAGCTGATGTGCGTTTAGATTTTATGGTCGCGCCTGAAATGTTTGGATGCGGACACCCTCATTATCATGGCTTCCTTTCCTTACCTGACGACGACCTTGCCAAGTATGGAAGAGACGGGACTATGCGCCTGTACGAGGCCACATGGAGAATGCTCACTCCATCCGGCAGCCTACTGTGCGCCGATCTGATCCCCGATAAGTTGGGGACCTGGGCAGAATACTGCTCCAAGGAAAATGACCTTGCTGAGTGTCCAGATACCATCTGGTCCCGCGCAAGGTTTGTCGGCAACCGCTGACGAAAGCCGCTAAGGCGCGGAGCGGCCATGTAGCACTACGCGAAACCGACAACCGCCTGAGCTAAGCACCTCGAATCCCGCCATGCAGACCGCTCTCCGACGGCAATGGCGACGCTGTGCCACAAGCCAACGGCTTGGCGGTAATGGCAAAGCATGGTCCTGCGACAGGTTGACGCATCGTAACTGTCACACAATGTGTAGCTGTAATTGATTTCGTTGGGTTTTATGGCTCCTAAAGCCTTCTATTCAAATGAAACAACCTTGTCTTAGATAGAAGAAAGATCAGCGTAGACAACGACTTAGCCCAAAGGCAAGCACTCGCCACGAATGCACCCGCAGAGGGGTGACCAGCGTCTGCGATCCAGCCTGTAGCTGGATAACAAACAAAGGCCGCTCCATTGATATTGTTGCAATGGTTATGGCGATGGCAAAGTCGAGAGCGTTTGAAGGATGCCTCCCTCTTGGGATGAACCGAGAAGAGGCCGCATGGTATTTGCGTATATCGCCGTCCAAATTTGACCAACTGGTTGCCGATGGCCGGATGCCGCAACCTCGAATGCTTGACGGCAGACGTGTTTGGAGTCGCCACGAGATCGAAGTTTCGTTCTATAATCTTCCCGCGAAGCTGAAAACGAATCCTTGGGACGAGGTTCTTAGCAATGGCTTGGATTCAGATGAAGTATGTCCAGCGGTTTAAGGACCAGCACGGCAAGGTCCGGCACTATCTGCGGAAGCCCGGTTGCCCTCGCATCGCCCTACCCGGTCTCCCCGGCTCTGACGAGTTCATGGAAGCCTATCGGGAGGGACTTCGGGCTACCCGCCAGATCGGCTCTGATAAAGCAGCGCCCGGCAGCCTCAGCGCGGTTATCGCAGCCTACTATCAATCTGCCAAATGGGCTGAACTGAAACCCACAACACAAAAGACTTACCGCCAAACGCTGGAACGCTTCCGAACCGCGCATGGAAGCAAACCGGCGTCGGAGCTTAGGGCACACCACCTGGCAGTGATCCTCGACGGCATGAAGGATCGGCCAGACGCGGCAAATAACCTTCTTAAACGCCTGAAGGGGCTCTACCGGTTCGCTTTGAAACGAGGGTTGGTGAAGGTCGATCCCACGGTGGGCGTTGACCGCCTCAAAAGCCGTGGCAAGGGGCACCGAGCTTGGAGCGAGGACGACATACAGCGGTTCGAGAAACACTGGCCAGCTGGCTCCCGAGCGCGCCTTGCACTCCGTCTCCTGCTCTACACCGGCCAAAGGCGTTCCGACGCTGTGCGGATGGGGTGGCAGCACGTCAGCGAGGGGAAGCTCCGGGTGATACAGCAGAAGACCGGGACAGCTCTTCTGATCCCTCTGCACCCTGCCCTCAAGACCGAGCTTGACTGTCTCCCGAAGACCAACCTGACGTTCCTTATGACCGCGTATGGACGCCCTATGTCGGCAGCAGGCTTCACCAATTGGTTCAGGGAGTGTGCGCGTAAGGCTGGGCTTCCCAACGGGTCGGCACCACACGGTCTCAGGAAGGCCGCAGCTCGCCGGTTGGCGGATGCAGGATGCACGACCCACCAGATCGCGGCGATCACGGGCCACCTGAGCTTGAAAGAGGTTGAACGCTACTCAAAGGGGGCCGATCAGGCGCGTCTAGCGGAGGCTGCTATCGCCTCTCTGGGGGACAGAGCGTGAACCATGAGTGTCAAACCCTGTGTCAAACCATAGGCCGGGAGTCTGAAAACACTCAGCTTTTTGCAACGTATGGCGGCCCGGGAGGGACTCGAACCCCCGACCTTGGCTTTAGGAAAGCCCTGCTCTATCCGGCTGAGCTACCGGGCCGCACGTGGGCGTATTAGCGTCAGGCGTCGGAAGGGGGAAGCGATGAGCTGGATGCGGCCGTTTCGGATCCTCTACGTGCAGGTGCTGATCGCGATTGCGGCGGGCATTCTGGTGGGCGCGCTGTGGCCGGAGGTCGGCGTGGCGCTCAAACCCCTGGGCGACGGCTTCATCAAGCTGATCAAGATGATCATCGCGCCGGTGATCTTCTGCACCGTGGCCGGCGGGATCGCGCACATGAGCGACCTGGCCAAGGTCGGGCGGGTGGGCGCGAAGACGCTGATCTACTTCGAGGTCGTCTCGACGCTGGCGCTGGTCGTGGGGCTGGTCATCGGACTGGTGGTGCACCCGGGCGCGGGCTTCAACATCGATCCGCGCGGGCTCGATCCGACGGTGGCGGCGGGCTACGCGCAGAAGGCGGCGCATGGCGAGGGGGTCGCGGACTACCTGCTGCACATCATCCCCGACACCTTCTTCGGCGCGTTTGCGAGCGGCGAGCTGTTGCAGGTGCTGCTGATCGCCATCCTCACCGGGTTTGCCTGCGCGCGGATGGGCGAGTTCGGGGAGAAGGTGTCGGGCTTTCTCGACCAGGCGGGCGGGGTCTTCTTCTCCATCATCCACATCGTCGTGCGGTTCGCGCCTATCGGGGCGTTCGGGGCGATGGGGTTCACCATCGGCAAGTACGGACTGGCGGCGCTGGTGAAGCTCGCCGCGCTGGTGGCGACCTTCTATGCGACCTCCATCGCGTTCGTGGTGATCGTGCTGGGCGCCATCGCGGCGCTGGCCGGGTTCTCGATCTTCCGGTTCGTCGCCTACATCCGCGAGGAGCTGCTGATCGTGCTCGGCACCTCGTCGTCGGAGTCGGTGCTGCCGCAGATCATGGAGAAGCTGCAGCGGCTGGGGGCGTCGAAGTCGGTGACGGGGCTGGTGATCCCGACCGGCTACAGCTTCAACCTCGACGGCACCAACATCTACATGACGCTGGCGGTGCTGTTCCTGGCGCAGGCGACGAACACGCACCTCTCATGGGCGCAGCTCGCGACCGTTCTGGGCGTGGCCATGCTGACGTCGAAGGGCGCGAGCGGGGTCACCGGCGCGGGGTTCATCACGCTGGCGGCGACGCTGGCCGTCGTGCCGGACGTGCCGATGGTGGCGCTGGCGGTGCTGGTCGGCATCGACCGGTTCATGAGCGAGTGCCGGGCGCTGACGAACCTCGTCGGCAACGGGGTGGCGACGCTGGTCATCGCCGGCTGGGAGAACGAGCTCGACCGCGAGCGGCTGGCGCGGGAGCTGAAGCGCGGGCCGGTGGCGCTGCACGAACCGGCGCTGGCGGGGGCAGAGCCGGATTGAGGGTTCTCGCGGCGCTGCTTCTCCTGCTGCTGGCCGGCTGCGGCGACAGCGCGGCGCTCGACCGCCTCGCGCCGATGGGGCGCGGGCGGGTGGTGGAGGTGGTCTCGTCCGACCTCGTGATGCTGGACGACGGGAAGGCGGTGAAGCTCGCCGGCCTCGCCTACATGCCGCGCGAGGAGCCGTATGCGGCGCAGGCGACGGCCGAGCTGCAGAAGCTGGTGCTGGGGCAGGAGGTCGAGTTGCTCTCCGGCGGCGCGGCGCAGGACCCGTTCGGCCGGCGTGTGGCCCATCTGCGCACGGTGAAGGGCCGCCGCTGGATCGAGGGCGAGATGCTGGAGGCGGGCGCCGCGCGGGTGCGGACCTTCCCGGACAACCGGGCGCTGGCGAAGGAGATGCTGGAGCGGGAGGCCAAGGCGCGCGTGGCCAAACGGGGGCTCTGGGCCCTCCCCTACTATGAAGTGCGCCTGCCGTCGGAGGTCCGGTTCGCCCACGGCTTTGCAATTGTGGAAGGCCGCGTCACCGCCGTGCGGCGGTTCGGGCGCGGCTACAGCCTGGATGTGGAGGGGCTGACGGCGGACATCCCCGCCAGCGCCGCGCCGGATTTCGACGCGGCGGGCAAGGCGCCCTCGTCGCTTGCGGGCAAGGTCATCCGGATCCGCGGCACGATCCGCGGCGGGCCGTCGATGCGCCTCGACCACCCGGAGGCGGTGGAGGTGCTCACAACAGCACCCTAAGCCGCGGCCTCTTCCCCTCTGAGAGACTCCAGCGCGCGGCTCAGCGCCGCCCGGCCGATGGGCTTTTGCAGCACCAGGTCGCCTTCCGCGGCGATGCCGGCGTCGGCCATGTAGATCACCGGGACGCCCTCGATTTCCTGGTCCAGCTCGCTGAGCAGGCTGGCATCCAGGTGCTCGCGCAGGGACAGGCTGGTGATGACCAGGTCAGGCTTGCGCGCGCGGGCGGCGGCGACCGCCTGGTGGCCGGTCGAGGCGAACCCAAAGGTGGCGTAGCCCATGACGCTCAGCGCCGACTTCAGCGCCAGCGCAGAGGTGGAATGATCGTCGACGATCAGGGCGTGGGGACGAGCGGTGCTCACGATACAAGCCTCCGTTTCAGCGCCACGGTCGCCTTGCGCTGTTCGATGGCGCGGGCGCGCTTCTGGGCGGTTTCTTCGCGACGGGCTTCGAGGCGGCGCTCCGCCTCGGCTTCGATGGCGGGAAGGGCCTCAGCGCTGGCCGCCTGCTGGTCAGGCGTGCCGCTGGAGCCCAGCCGGCGGGCGTTGGCGAGAAGGTTGAGCACCCCCTCGTCGCTCATATCCGGGAGTTTTTCGATCAGGTTCATTCACGGGCCTCTCGGCAATTGGCGCGACGGCCGCGAGAGCTGGCTCAGCGACGGGCACAGCGCCAGAACTGGATACTGAAGGTTAGACCCGAGCCTGCAATATCTTCAAACGATATATATTTTTGATTTCGGGGAACCATTTGGGGACTTTCGCAATGTCGTCGAATCCTAGGCGCGGGTTCCACGAGTTCCAGACCGGTCCCAACTGGACTTACCTGAACTTATCCTGTGTTAGCCGTCTCGCCTGACGCAGCGTCGGCCTTAACCCCGCCCCTCTCAAGCGCTATGTGAGGGGCGATGGCCAACAAGCCCGAGAACCCGACCGAGCCTTTCAAGCGAGCCCTTGCGCACGCGGCGCGGTCGCTTGCCGAAACGCCGGACCTGGAGATCGTCTTCTCCGGCGAGGGGCCGCAGCTCACGGGCAAGCGGGCGGTCCTGCCGCATCCGCCGCGCGACCTGCCACCGAAGGAGGCCGCGCGCATCCGGGGCCTGGCCGACCAGATGGCGCTGCGTCTGGCCCACCACGACGCGACGGCCCACGCCAAGGGCAGCCCGTCGAGCCCGCAGGCCCGCGCGGTCTTCGAGGCCATCGAGCAGGCGCGGATCGAGGCGATCGGCTCAAACAACCTCGGCGGCGTTCGCCAGAACCTCACCGCGGCGCTGGAAGCCAACATCGAGCGCAAGGGGCTGAACCGGGTGGCCGACCGCACCTCCGCGCCGATGGCCGACGTGATCGGCATGATGGTGCGCGAGCGGCTGACTGGCGATGCGCCGCCGGACGGCGCCAAGGCCATGGTCGACCTCTTCCGCGAGGAGGTGGAAACCAAGGCCGGCAAGGACCTCGACAAGCTGCTCAGCCAGATCGACGACCAGGCGGCGTTCGGCAAGATCGCGCGGACCATCCTGGCCGACCTCGACATGGAGGGCGAGGCGACCGACCTCTCCGAGGACCAGAGCGAGGAAGAGAGCGAGGACCAGCAGTCCGAGGCCAGCGACGAAAACGAGGGCGAAGGCGAAGGCCAGACCCCCGAAGGCGCCTCGCTGCAGGAAACCGAAGCCTCCGACCGCGAGAGCCAGGACGGCGACGAGCAGATGGTCCAGGTCGAGGACGACCAGGAGGCCGAGCTCTCCGACGAGGCGCCGGAGATGGGCGACGGCGCCAAGCCTGCCCGGCCGGACATCCGCGACCGCGGCGATCACGAGCCGCCCTACAAGGTCTTCACCACCACCTTCGACGAGATCGTCCACGCCGAGGACCTCTGCGACTCCGAAGAGCTGACGCGGCTGCGCGCCTACCTGGACCAGCAGCTGTCGGCGCTGTCGAGCGTGGTGTCGCGGCTGGCGAACAAGCTTCAGCGGCGGCTGCTGGCGCAGCAGAACCGCGCCTGGACCTTCGACCTCGAGGAAGGGATGCTCGACGTCGCGCGGCTGACCCGCGTCATCATCGACCCGACCGCGCCCCTCTCCTTCAAGCAGGAGGAGGACACCGAGTTTCGGGACACCGTCGTGACCCTGCTGATCGACAACTCAGGCTCCATGCGCGGGCGGCCGATCATGGTGGCCGCCGTCTGCGCCGACATCCTGGCGCGGACGCTGGAGCGGTGCGCGGTGAAGGTCGAAATCCTCGGCTTCACCACCCGCGCCTGGAAGGGCGGTATGGCGCGCGAGGAGTGGATCAAGGCCGGCAAGCCGCCATCGCCCGGCCGGCTGAACGACCTGCGCCACATCATCTACAAGGGCGCCGACTCGCCCTGGCGGCGCGCGCGCAAGAATCTCGGCCTGATGATGCGCGAGGGTCTGCTGAAGGAGAACATCGACGGCGAGGCCCTGATGTGGGCCCACCAGCGGCTGATCGGCCGGCCCGAGCAGCGGCGCATCCTGATGGTGATCTCCGACGGGGCGCCGGTGGATGATTCGACGCTGAGCGTGAACAGCGGCCATTACCTCGAACGCCACCTGCGCCAGGTGATCGGCGAGATCGAGAACCGGTCGCCCGTCGAGCTGCTGGCCATCGGCATCGGCCACGACGTGACCCGCTACTACCGCCGCGCGGTGACCATCGTGGACGTCGAGCAGCTGGGCGGCGTGCTGGTCGAGCAGCTGGCCGAGCTGTTCGAGGAAGAGCCGCGCACAGTCGCCCGGTCGCGCGGCCTGCTCGCCCCACCGCCCACGGTGCAGCCTTCGATGAAAGCCGCTACATTCCGGCAGGGCCGGGAGGCCGTGGGGTAAGGTGCGTCCTTCGACACGCGCCCCGCGGGCGCTGCTCAGGATGACTAGGGTAGGGGCGTGAACAAAACTCGTCATGGTGAGCAGCGGCGAAGCCGCGTGTCGAACCACGCACTGAATGTGCTGCTGGCCCTGACGCTGGCGGCCTGCGCCTCCGCGCCAGCGGCCCCTCCACCCCCCACCGAAGCGCGCCCGTTTGGGCCGGGGATCGAGGTCATCTCCACGCCGGTGCCGCTGAACCCGAGCGACCCCAAGCAGGAGAAGATCGGCAACTTCGTCTATGCGGGCGGCGTCCAGCTCACCAGCAACCAGACGGGCCAGCTGCACGGGCTGTCCGACCTGAAGATCCTGCCCGACGGCACGCTGGTCGCGGTCTCCGACGAAGGCAGCCTGTTCAAGGCCAAGCTCCAGCTGGACTGGCATGAGCGCCTGGTGGGCGTGACGGACGCGACGCTGGAGCCCCTTAAAGGGCTCGACGGCAAGGGGCTGGAAGGCAAGGACGAGAGCGACGCGGAAGGCGTTGCGGTCATGTCCTCCGGCGACATGCTGGTCAGCTTCGAGCGCGACGACCGCATCTGGCGCTATCCGCCCGCGGGCCTGCCGCCGACGCCCGCGCCGAAGCCGCAGACGCTGTTCTCCTTCAACCAGGGCATGGAGGCGCTGTCGCCCTACCCTGTCGTGGGCCCCGACGCCTATCTGGTCGGCAGCGAGGAAGGCGACATCTGGCTCTGCCGGCTCTCCGCCGCCTGCGCGGCGACGCCGTCGCTCACGCCGCCGGGGCTGGAGTACGGCCTGACCGCGATCGCCGCCTTTGACGGGCCCGCCATCGCCCTGCTCTACCGGGCCTACGACCCCATCCGCGGCTCGCGGGCGGAGGTGCGGTTCGTGCGCGAGCCGCTGCGCGCCAGGCCCGCGCCGCAGATCGTCGACAGCTTCCGCATCGACGGCGCGCTGACGCGCGACAACTTCGAAGGGCTGGCCATCGTGCGCAATTCGAAGGGCGGGACGCGGCTCTACATCCTCTCCGATGACAACGTCTCGGCCACCCAGCGCACGCTGCTGATGGCCTTCGACTGGGTCCCGCCGAAATGATCCCGGCCAGCGTCGGCGACTACCGCGAGCTGGCGCGGCGGCGGCTTCCCCGCCTTCTGTTCGACTACATCGACGGCGGCTCCTACGCGGAGACGACGCTGCGCCGGAATGTCGAAGACTTCGAGGCCATCGCGTTGCGCCAGCGCGTGCTGCGCGACGTCTCGAAGATCGATCTTTCGACCGAGCTGTTCGGCCAGCCGATGAGCATGCCCGTGGGCCTGGGCCCCGTCGGCATGGCGGGCATGTATGCGCGCCGCGGCGAGGTGCAGGCGGCGAAGGCCGCCAAGGCCGCGGGCGTGCCGTTCACCCTCTCGACCGTCGGTGTCTGCGACCTGGCGGAGGTGGTCGGCGGGGCGGGCGTGGCGCCTTGGTTCCAGCTCTACATGATCCGTGACCGGGGCTACATGGAGACGCTGCTGGAAACGGCGCGGGACCTCGGCTGCCCGGTGCTGGTCTTCACCGTCGACCTGCCGCTGCCCGGCGCGCGCTATCGCGACATTAGGACCGGCCTGTTTGGCGAGAAGCCGCCCCTGTCGGCCACGATCCGCCGCGCGCTGGACGGCCTGGCGCATCCGGCCTGGCTGTGGGACGTGCAAATCCATGGAAAGCCGCACACCTTCGGCAACGTCGCGCCCGCCATGGCCGGAGCGAAGGGGGTGGCCAAGTTCTGGCCCTGGATCGCCCGCAGCTTCGATCCCAGCCTGACCTGGAAGGACCTGGACTGGATCCGGGAGCGCTGGGGCGGCCCCATCGTGATCAAGGGCGTGCTCGATCCGGGCGATGCAAAGGATGCGGTGAAGGCGGGCGTCGACGGCATCGTGGTTTCCAACCACGGAGGCCGTCAGCTTGACGGCGTGCTCTCGGGCGTGCGGGCGCTTCCGCCCATCGCCGATGCGGTCGGCAACGATCTCACCATCCTGATGGATGGCGGCGTGCGGTCGGGGCTCGATGTGGTGAAGGCGCTGGCGCTGGGGGCCAAGGGCGTCCTGCTCGGCCGCGCCTGGGCCTGGGCGTTGGGAGGCGCGGGTCAGGGAGGCGTGGCGCACATGCTGCAGATCATCCGCCAGGAAATGCACATGGCCATGGCGCTGACCGGCTGCACAAACGTCCGTGAAACGGGGCGGGATATACTCTCAAGTTGATTTCACCAGAAACCATCCCCTTTACGAGTACTCTGGGTTGAATTAACCATCGCCGTGTCGGCGGGCAATGGGCGCGCCGCACTATTGGGGAGAGCTGAAGGACTCCCCTCCTTCGGCTCATAAAGCGATGCAAAAGCTGATGACCTCGGCCGCGCTGGCGGCTGCCCTCGCCACGCCTGCGTTGGCGAGCGAGTTACGCGTTCCCACCGATGGTAAAAGCGCCGCGCAAGTACGCGCGGACATCGTGTCGGCCTCCAAGGTGGTGTGCCGCAAGGATTTCCGCGACGACGACCTGGGCCTCACGGTTTATCGGGGCTGTGTGAGGGACACCGTCGATCGCACAGTCACCGCAATGAACGATCGGACGCTCATCGCCTACAACAAGGCCCACCCGATCCGGCTGGCTTCGATCCGCTAGGGTCCGCCAAGCGCAAATACGAAGCGGCCCGGGATCGCTCCCGGGCCGCTTTTTTGTGTTCTGGTGCTTCCCCTCTGGGGAAGCTGTCGCGGAGCGACTGAAGGGGCTTCATCCACAAACTCAGCGGGCGTGAGCCCCCATCCCCGGCTTCGCCGGTACTTCCCCCAAAGGGGGAAGACCTAGGCGGCAGCGGCGGCTTCGGCCGTCTTCGCCTTGAGCTGGCGCTTGATCTTCAGCGCGCGGGGCGAGAGCTGCTCGTCGCGGGCGCCTAGCAGGAAGGCGTCGAGGCCGCCCTTGAAGTCCAGCGTGCGCAGGGCGGCGTTGGAAATCCGCAGCCTGAAGGTCTGGCCCAGCGCTTCGGATTGCAGCGTGGCGGGCGACAGGGCCGGCAGGAAGCGGCGCTTGGACTTGATGTTCGAGTGGCTCACGTTGTGGCCGACCATCGGTCCGACCCCGGTGAGTTCGCAGCGGCGCGACATGGCGAAACCTTCGCAGAAAGAAAGAGCGCGCGAAGGGCGGCTTCGCGCGAGAGCGGGCGATATAGAGGAAGGGAGCTTTGGCCGTCAAGGCAGGCGCGGCGTCCGGGCGCAGGAGCCCTCCCCTTCAACCGGCGTTCATGTGCACCGATATAGACCGGTCGAACAATGGCTTACGTGAAAGAAAACCGCATGAACCGCCGCCTGGCCCTCGCCGCCGTGGGCGCCGCTGTCGCCGGCGCGACCCTGCTGGCCGCCCCCGCCAACGCCGACAACGCCGAAAAGGTGCGCCCCGGCTACTGGGAGTACGCCTACAAGGTCGCGGGCATCCGCGTGTCGTCCGAGAAGAAGTGCATCAGGCCCGACGAGATCGACAAGGTCTTCTTCGCCGGCCCCTGCAACCACCACCACAAGTGCGTCTACCCCGTCCGCCAGATCGGCGACGGCAAGGCGAAGTTCGACGGCACCTGGACCGACAAGCGTGGCCGCGTCGCCCACGTGGCGGCCGACGGGACCTACACCGACACCACCTTCAACCTGAAGGCCCACGGCACCACGACCACCGGCATTCCGATGGCGGTGACCATGAACGCCAAATGGCTGGGCGCCTGCCCGGCCTGATGCGTTCGGCGTTGTGGTCGGCCCGACTCGGGATACAATCCCTAGTATAGAACAAAGGCCGAATCGGCGGAGATCGCTGATTCGGTCATGATTCGTTTCGGCCCTGTTCGCAGCTATGGCTACGGTTGATTAACCAAGGCCCAAGGTGCTCCCCCTTTGGGGGAGCTGTCCGCAAAGCGGACTGAGGGGGCTCAAGCCCGCTGACTCAATGCGCGTGAGCCCCCATCCCCGGCTTCGCCGGTACTTCCCCCAGAGGGGGAAGACCTTGTAGCCACGCTTGCCTGACTCGGCGGGCCGCCCCACCTTCGCCCCATGAGCGACCGCACGACGGGCGCGGCGCCGTCGCGGTTGGTGGCGGTGCTGGGGCCTACCAACACCGGCAAGACCCACCTGGCGGTCGAGCGGATGCTCGGCCACGCGAGCGGCATGATCGGCCTGCCGCTGCGGCTGCTGGCGCGGGAGATCTACGACCGGGTGGTGAAGGCGCGGGGCGTGCGCTCGGTGGCGCTGATCACCGGCGAGGAGAAGATCGTCCCGCCGCGGCCGGTCTATTTCGTCTGCACCGTCGAGGCGATGCCGCTGAACCGCGAGGTCGAGTTCCTGGCGGTGGACGAAATCCAGCTCTGCGCCGACCCCGAACGCGGCCACGTCTTCACCCACCGCCTGCTGCACGCGCGCGGCAAGTTCGAGACAATGCTGCTGGGCGCTGGGACCATGGCGCCGCTGATCCGCCGCCTGCTGCCGCACGCCGAGATCGTGACGCGGGAGCGGTTCTCGAACCTGACCTGGGCGGGGTCGAAGAAGCTGACCCGGCTGCCGCGCCGCTCGGCCGTCGTCGCGTTCTCAGCCGACAACGTCTACGCCATCGCCGAGCTGATCCGCCGCCAGCGCGGCGGGGCGGCGGTGGTGATGGGTTCGCTCAGCCCAAGGACCCGTAACGCCCAGGTCGCCCTCTACCAGTCCGGCGAGGTCGACTTCCTGGTGGCCACCGACGCCATCGGCATGGGCCTGAACATGGACGTCGACCACGTCGCCTTCGCGGGCCTGCGCAAGTTCGACGGCAAGCGCACCCGCTGGCTGCACGCCCAGGAGATCGGCCAGATCGCCGGCCGCGCGGGCCGCTTCCGCCGCGACGGCACGTTCGGCGTCACCGGCGAGGCGCCGGAGATGGACGAGGACCTCGTCGCCGCCGTCGAGAACCACCGCTTCGAGCCGGTCGTCGCCGCCGAGTGGCGCAACCACCACCTCGACTTCGACAGCCTCCCCCACCTGATGCGCTCGCTGGCGGCGGCGCCGCAGCGCGAGGGGTTGAAGCTGTCGGAGGAGAGCCTCGACGAAATCACCCTGAAGGCGCTGGCCGGGGACCCGGAGATCGCCGACCGAGCGCGGAGCCGGGGCGAGCTGCATCGGCTGTGGGAGGTCTGCCAGACGCCGGACTTCCGCAAGATCGCGTCCGACGAACACCTGCGGCTGGTCCGCACCCTGTTTGGCCAACTCACCACCGGCCGCCGCAAGGTGCCCGAGGACTGGATGGCCGGGCAGTTCAAGGCCGTGGACAGGACCGACGGCGACATTGATGCGCTGGGCCAGCGGCTCGCCTCGATCCGCACGCTGGCCTATGTCGCCAACCGCCCCGACTGGTTGGCTGACCCCGGCCACTGGCAGGGGATGACGCGCCAGCTGGAAGACCGCCTCTCCGACACCCTGCACGAGAAGCTGATGGCCCGGTTCATCGACCGGCGCACCAGCGCGCTGATGCGCTCGCTCGGCGAACGCGGCGAGGTGCTGGCGGGCGTGGCGGCGGACGGGACGGTCACCGTCGAGGGTCATTACGTCGGCAAGCTGGAAGGCGTGCGGTTCGAACCGGCGAAAGGCTCGACGACCTTGGAGGAGAAGGCCCTGCGCGGCGCGGCCCAGCGGGCGGTGGGCCCGGAGATCGCGCGGCGGCTCGGCAAGCTGGCCGCGGAACCGGACGAGGCGTTCGCGCTGTCCCCCGACGGCGTGGTGCTCTGGCGCGGCGAGGCGGCTGGGGCGGTGCGAGGCGGCAAGGTGCGGCTCTACGGCGACCTCGGTCACGCGGCGGCCCGCGAACGCGCTGTGCGGCGGCTGGAGGCCTTCGTTGCGGGCGAAAGCGGGCGCAGGCTCGCACCTCTGCGGCGGTTGGAAGACGCCATGGCGGGCGGCGAGCTGAAGGGCCTCGCGCGGGGCATCACCCACCGGCTGATCGAGGCCGGCGGCGTTCTCGACCGCCGCTCGGTTGACGCGGACCTACGCGCGCTCAGCCAGCATGAACGGCGCACGCTGCGATCGCTCGGCGTGCGGATCGGCGCCTTCAGCGTCTTCCTGCCAGGCCTCCTGACGCCGGAAGCCATCGCCCACGCCAGCGCCCTGTCCGATGGCCCTGCGGCTCGCGGGCTGCGGGCCGTGGGCGGCCATCTGGTTCGGGTGGACACGCTGGAGCGGCTCGACGAGCTGCTCCGCGCCGGCAACATGGTCCTGTCGGACCAGGCCCGCGAGGCGCTCGGCTGGACGCCGCAGCAAGCCAATTCGATCCTGCGGGGTCTGGGCTTCACGCCGGCGAATAAGGGAGAGCCGACGCTCTGGCGGCGCCGCTCCGCTCGCAGGGCGCAAGAGCCCGCCAAGGCCCCCGCCCATTCGCCTTTCGCCGCCCTGGCCGCCCTCAAGGCCGCCCCGCCCCGCAAGCGCCGCCCGCGCCGCAGGAAGGTGCGTGGTTCGACACGCGCCTCCGGCGCTGCTCACAATGACTAACTCTGAGATCGTCATGGTGAGCAGGCCCGCAGGGCCGTGTCGAACCACGCAAAGCGCAGCCCATGACTGACGACTCCTGCCGCGCGGATGTGTGGCTGTGGCGGGCGCGGTTCTTCAAGACGCGCTCGCTGGCGGCCCGCTTCGTCGACGAAGGCCGCGTGCGCATGACCCGGACCGGGACCGAGACGCGCCTCGACAAGGCCTCCCGCGCGCTGAAACCGGGCGACGAGCTGGTCTTCGCCCTCTCCGGCCGCCTGATCCACGTCCGCATAGAGGCGATGGGCGAGCGGCGCGGCCCCGCCGCCGAGGCCCGCGCCCTCTACGCGCCCTTGCAGGAAAACTGACTTGCACCGGCACGCCTCGTCGTTGACAAGGCGGCCTCTTCTCCGGAAATACGCGCGGCCCGCGCACCGGGCCGCTGTCAGAGCTTCTAATGACCTACATCGTTAAAGACGCCTGCGTGAAATGTAAGTTCATGGACTGCGTGGAGGTCTGTCCGGTGGACTGCTTCTACGAAGGCGAGAACTTCCTGGTCATCAACCCGGACGAATGCATCGACTGCGGCGTCTGCGAGCCCGAGTGCCCGGTCGACGCCATCACGCCGGACACCGAGGACGAGCCGGACGGCAAGTGGCTGAAGATCAACACCGAGTACTCCAAGATCTGGCCCAACATCACGGTGAAGGGCACGCCCCCTGAGGACCGTGAGCAGTACGAGCGCGAGACGGGTAAGTTCGAGAAGTACTTCAGCCCCAAGCCCGGCCGGGGCTCCTGACGCAGCGCAGCATCGAATCCCGACCAAAACGATGGGTTTGGGCGCAACCCTTTCTTTGTGCTCAATTTTGTGCTAATAGACGCTCCGCGCGGCAGGGGTGATGGAAATCGCTTGGCCGCGTTTGATTTCCAAGGGCCAGGCATGCCTGGCGCGCCCATGCAGGCGAAGGTTGTCCTAGAGGTTACTTCCAACCGGACGGCGAATCCCACCGCAACCCGCGGCGGGACCGACTTTGGTCCGGCTGGCCATGCGAAGTGAAAGACAAGAAGAGGACGTGGCGATGAGCAAGAGCGGTCTGGAATTCTCGGTTGGCGATCACGTGGTCTATCCGGCGCACGGCGTCGGCACGATCGTGGCGGTCGAGACCCAGGAAGTCGCCGGCTACGCGCTCGAGGTCTACGTCATCACCTTCGACCACGAGAAGATGACCCTGCGGGTGCCGACCAAGAAGGCGGTCAGTTCCGGCCTGCGTCCGCTGGCGGAAGGCAACGTGGTGTCACAGGCGCTCACGACCCTGAAGGGCCGCGCCCGGATCAAGCGCACCATGTGGTCGCGCCGCGCGCAGGAGTATGAAGCCAAGATCAACTCCGGCGACCTGATCTCCATCGCCGAGGTGGTCCGCGACCTGCACCGCGCCGAGAACCAGCCGGAGCAGTCCTACTCCGAGCGCCAGCTGTACGAGTCGGCCCTCGACCGCATGGCGCGCGAAGTCGCGGCCATCGAGCGGATCGACCGCGACGCCGCGATCAACATCCTGACCAAGTCGCTGTCGAAGGCGGCCTAGAAGCCTTCGCAATTCGGGAACCCGGCGCGCTAATGAGCGTTGCCGTATCCGGCGGCGTGCGCCCCGGGGGAGCGGTTATGAGCGACAGCACCGATTTGAACGGCTTGAAGGTCCTCGTCGTGGAGGACGAGATGCTCGTCTCCATGCTGGTCGAGGACATGCTGTCGGACCTCGGCTGCTCCGTGGTCGGTCCCGCGGCGGAGCTCGACCAGGCGATGGACCTGGCTAAAAGCGCCGACATCGACCTGGCGCTGCTCGACGTGAACCTGGGCGGCAAGCCGATCTTCCCCGTGGCCGATGCGCTGAAGGCGCGCGGCGTGCCGTTTGCATTTGCGAGCGGCTATGGCGAGGCGGGCCTGTCCGAGGAACACCGCGGCGCGGCGGTCCTGCAGAAGCCGTTCCGCGAGGCGGATCTGGCGAAGGCGCTGAAGGGGTTGATCTAAAGCCCACGGAGCTTCGCAACTTTTCTCCGTCATCCTGGGCCTTGTGCCCAGGACCCAGAAGCACCGCCGCTTCAGAGCGAAGCTGTGCGGTCGATGACGTGCTTGCTGATGCCTGCGTTTCTGGGTCCTGGGCACAAGGCCCAGGATGCCGGGTTGGTATGTCGAGGCAGAGCTTCTTTCTGAACCTCTCCCACCCCCATCCCCGGCCCTTCCCCCCTCCAGGGGGAAGGGAGCTATTCCCCCGGCGCCAGCGCCTGCACCGACAGCGCATGAACCGGCCCGGCGAGCTCCTCCGCCAGGGCTGCATAAACCATCCGCTGCCGCGCCACCCTTGGCTCTCCGGCGAACGCGTCGGCCTCGATGACCACGGTGAAGTGGCTCTCCCCGCCTTCCCGGTGGCCGGCGTGGCCGCGGTGGCGTTCGCTGTCGTCGGCGATCTCCAGGCGCGCGGGCGAGAACTTCGCCTCCAGCTTGCGGCGGATCGCATCGGTAACGGCGCCCATCACATCTCCCGGCGTTGTCAATTCTTGAATGGATCGAAGGGACCCCTAGAGTCACCCCATGAGCGGCGCGTTTCAATACCGGCCCAAGTTCGTGGACATCCGCGTGCGGCCGCCCGTGGAGGGCGAGGAGGCGCGGGAGGCCGACGTGCATGCGCTCAAGCCGGGCGAGGTGCGCTGCGACCACCCGGGCTGCCTGCGCGCCGCCACGGCCAAGGCGCCGAAGTCGCGCAACCTGCTGCACGAGCACTACCACTTCTGCCAGCCGCACGCGGCCGACTACAACAAGCAGTGGGACTTCTTCGCCGGCATGAGCGAGGACCAGATCCGCGCCCACCAGGAGGCCCGCGCCACCGGCGAGCGCCCGACCTGGAGCTTCAAGGCCTCCAACCGCTCGCGCGAGGCGGCGGCCGCGGCGGCGAAGGACGGGCGGGGCTTCCACGACCCCTTCGGCATCTTCGGCGCGGCCAGGAAGCGCGCGGAGGCGGCGGAGGAAGCCGCGGCCGCCCGCCACCTCGGCAAGCTGGAACGCAACGCGCTGGCCGACCTCGACCTCACCTACGAGGCCGACGCCACGACCATCCGCTCGCGCTACACCGAGCTCGTCAAACGCTGCCACCCCGACGCCAACGGCGGCGACCGCTCCGCCGAGCACAAGCTCCAGCGGGTGATCAAGGCGTACAAGACGCTGCAGAAGGCCGGGATGGTTTAGGGGTTAGGGGCTAGGGGCTAGGGGCTAGGGGTTAGGGGTTAGCGTGCCCATCTAGTCCCTAATCCCTAACCCCTAGTCCCTAGCCCCTAGTCCCTAGCCCCTAGTCCCTAGCCCCTAGCCCCTAGCCCCTAGCCCCTGGCCCCGGGCCCCGCATTCAAACTCCTGTTTTGCATCCCCCGCGGTAAGCGCTATACCGCTCCCGACATGGCTGACTTCTCCGACACCCCCCCAGCCGCCGAT
>JBLNCT010000063.1:0-6615 GCA_050260915.1 Parcubacteria group bacterium | reverse complement strand
AGCTGGAAGCCTTCGCCGACCTCTACCTGCGCCGCCGCAAGGAGGCCGCGTGACAGGTCTGGCGCCGACCTCAAGGTGCCCCCCCTCTGGGGGAGCTGTCGCGAAGCGACTGAGGGGGCTCAAGCCCGCTGACTCAGCGGGTGAAGCCCCCATCCCCCGCTTCGCGGGTACTTCCCCCAGAGGGGGAAGACCTGGGTCAGTAAGGCTCATCCCCCCGGTCCCGCACCAAATCCCACGCCGCGAAATCCAGCGCGTCCTCCTCGTCGGCGAACGTCGCCTCGCTCAGGGTCTGACCCCGGACCGACACCCCCGCCTTGTGCACGCTCTCCGGATCGCCCGTCACAAGCGGATGCCACTGCGGCAACGACTTCCCCTCATGCAGCCGCCGATACGCACAGGACGGCGGCATCCATTGCAGGTCGTCGATGTTGTGCGGCGTCAGCTTGATGCAGTCCGGCACGTGCTTCTTGCGGTTCTCGTAGTCGGTGCAGCGGCACGCGCCGCTGTCGAACAGTTTGCAGTGCACGCGCGTCGGGATGATCTCGCCGGTGACCTCGTCCTCGAACCGGATCAGGCAGCACAGCCCGCACCCGTCGCAGAGGCTCTCCCACTCGGAGACAGTCATCTCCTCCAGCGACTTGTATTCCCAGAAGGGGCGGCTCGGCATTCCCCTACCTAATCCTTCTCCCCTTGCGGGAGAAGGTGGCCCGCGGAGCGGGTCGGATGAGGGGTGGCACGGAGGCGTCGGGGAACACCCCTCATCCGTCGCCTGCGGCGACACCTTCTCCCGCAAGGGGAGAAGGGCTAGGAACGCCGCGCAATGGCTCCTCCCATCCTCGCCCTCAAGGACGTCCGCCTCGCCGATGCGGGCAATTCGCTGTTCGAGGGCGTCGACATCGCGCTGGAGCCCCGCGTCCGGGCCGCCCTGGTCGGCCGCAACGGGGCGGGGAAGTCGACGCTGCTGCGCATCCTCGCCGGCCAGGTGGAGTTCGACGCGGGCGAGCGGGCGGTGAAGCCGGGCACCCGCATAGTGTTCGTCCCCCAGGAGCCGCAGGTCACCGGCGCCACCATCCTCGACTACGCCACCGCCGGCGGGGCCCAGCCCCACGAAGCCGAGGCCGCGCTCGCCGACTTCGGGCTCGATCCGCAAAAGCCGACCACCGGCCTCTCCGGCGGCGAGATCCGCCGCGCCGCTCTGGCCCGCGCCTTCGCCGAGCAGCCGGACGTCCTCTTGCTCGACGAGCCGACCAACCACCTCGACATCTTCGCCATCCAGACGCTGGAGGCCGAGCTCGCCGCCAGCCGCTGCGCCGCGCTGATCGTCAGCCACGACCGCGCCTTCCTGACCCGCGTGACCCAGCGCTGCTACTGGCTCTATGCCCGGCGCCTGCGGATGCTCGACAAAGGGTTCGCCGCCTTCGACGAGTGGTCGCGCAAACTGATGGCCGACGAGGAGGAGACGCTGCGGCGGCTCAACAAGGCCATAGAGCGCGAGACCTACTGGTTCTACCGCTCCATCACGGCGCAACGGACCCGCAACGAGGGCCGCGCCCGCGAGCTGAACAAGATGCGCGCCGAACGGGCCGAGCGGATGCGCGAGCAGCAGCGCCCGCTGGAGCTGGCCATCGACGCCGGCGGCTACGCCGGCAAGCTGGTGGCCGAGCTGAAGGGCGTGACCAAACAGTTCGGCGAGCGCCTTATCCTCAAACCCTTCAGCAGCCGTATCCTGCGCGGCGACCGGGTGGCCATCGTCGGCCCCAACGGCGCGGGCAAGACGACGCTGGTGAAGATCATGCTGGGCGAAATGGCGCCGGACGCCGGGACCGTGAAGCTGGGCACTGGGTTGCAGATCGCCTACCTCGACCAGGCGCGCGAGGACCTGAAGCCCGGCATGACGCTGTGGGACGCGCTGACGCCTGGCGGCGGCGACAGCGTGCTGGTGCGCGGCCAGTCGAAACACGTGGCGGCCTACGCCAAGGACTTCCTGTTCAAGGAAACCCAGCTGCGCCAGCCGGTCTCGTCGCTGTCCGGCGGCGAGCGCAACCGCCTGCTGCTGGCCCGGGCGCTCGCGAAACCTGCCAACCTGCTGGTGCTGGACGAGCCGACCAACGACCTCGACATGGATACGCTCGACCTGCTCGAGGACCTGCTCGCCGACTACGACGGCACGCTCATCCTGGTCAGCCACGACCGCGACTTCATCGACCGTTTGGCGACCAGCACCATCGCCCTCGATGGCCGGGGCAATGCGGTCGAAACCCCCGGCGGCTGGACCGACTTCGCCCGCCAGAACCCCGGCTTCTTCGCCGCCCCCACCCTCACACGCGCGCCTCCACCCGCCTCCGCCCGCCCGCGCGAGGAGCCGAAGAAATCCTCCAAACTATCCTACAAGGACGCGCGGCGGCTGGATGAGCTCAACGCCTTGCTCGAAAAGGCCCCGGCGCAGATCGCGGCCCTTGAGGCCGAGCTGCACGACCCACAGCTCTATGCCCGCGATCCCGCCAGGTTCGACCGGGTGATGAACGCGCTCGACAAGGCCCGCGCCGACCTCTCAGCGGCCGAAGAAGAGTGGCTGGCGCTGGAGGAGAAGCGGGAGGCTCTGCAATGACCCTTCTCCCCTTGCGGGAGAAGGTGGCGCCCGGAGGGCGTCGGATGAGGGGTCGAAAGTCGTTTCAGCTGCGATTCATCAGGGCCGCTTCATCGACATTTGTGAAACCCCTCATCCGACCCGCTTCGCGGGCCACCTTCTCCCGCAAGGGGCGAAGGGCGCTAAACCACTTTCTCTGTGGAAAAAGGCAACCGCTTGAGATTTCAGCTATCCCAGAGACTTATACACAGCTTGTGCACCGCACTCCCCCGCAGAAAAGCGAAAGCATTCACACAGGCGTGATCTTGGGCGGTTGCGTCATACCGTAATAGGGATCACAGTCAACTCGTCGGAAGGAACTGCGGCGCGGGCGAGACCGGAAACGGTAAGGCCAAACGAGCAGGAGAGCTTCCGGACTAAGGACCGAGGGGAGACCTTCGGAAACCGGTTCGGAAGTGGGTTTCGAGATGAGACCAGGGCGACCTGGACCCTTTTCCTCGGAACCGGACCTCCCGATCACAGGCTCCGCAAGGAGTTCTGGGTGAGGGGGCGATGCGGTCGGGCAACCGAAAGCATCGTCCCCTTGCTCTGTTCGCTCTTCCCCCAGACATGGGGGAAGTGGCCCGACGCCGAAGGCGAGGGTCGATGGGGGAAGTTTCCAAAATAATCCCCCGCCTCACAGCCACTCATAAGATTACTTCCCCCAACGAGCCTCGGCTTCGCCGTCGGCCCACTTCCCCCGCAAGCGGGGGAAGGGCTACCTTCACCGCATGAAATGCCTCCTCCCCCTCCTCCTCGCCACGCTGCTGATCGCCTGTTCCCCCGCCAAGCAGCAGGCCCCCGAGCCCGCCGGCCGCACCGCCATCAAGTTCGCCACCGACTGGCGGGCCGAGGCCGAGCACGGCGGCTTCTACCAGGCGCTGGCGACCGGGGAGTATGCGAAGCGCGGCCTCGACGTGACCATTGTCCAGGGCGGCCCGGGCGTGAACGTGCCCCAGCTGCTGGCCAGCGGCGCGGTCGACCTCGGCATGGGCTCCAACAGCTTCATCGTGATGAACCTGGCGCAGGAGAAGGTCCCCGTCCGCGCCGTCGCCGCCTTCATGCAGAAGGATCCGCAGGTCCTCATCGCCCACCCCGACGCCGGCATCAAAACCATCGCCGACATGAAGGGCCACCCGATCCTGCTGGCCGACGCTTCGGTGACCGCCTTCTGGGTCTGGCTGAAGGCCAAGTACGGCTTCACCGACGACCAGGTGCGCAAGTACACCTTCAACAACGGCCCCTTCATCGCCGACAAGACCGCCGTTCAGCAGGGCTATCTCTCGTCAGAGCCCTACACCATCGAACAGCAGGCCCACTTCAAGCCCGCCGTCTTCCTGCTCGCCGATGAAGGCTTCCCCGGCTACGCCGCCATGGTGCTGGCCCCCGACAGCCTGATCGCCAAGAACCCCAAGGCTGTGCAGGCCTTCGTCGACGCCTCCCAGGCCGGCTGGAAAAGCTACCTCTACGGCGACGCAGCCCCCGGCGACGCCCTGATCCTGAAGGACAACCCGGAGATGACCCCGGAAATCCTCGCCCAGGCCCGGGACAAGATGCGCCAGTACGGCATCGTCGCGCCCGACGGCTCCGGCGCCATGACCGACGCGCGCTGGGCCGACTTCTTCAAGGTCGCCTCATCCCAGGGAGTCTACCCGAAAGACATGGACTACCACGCCGCCTACACCCTTGAATTCGTGAAGAAGCCCGCGCCCTAATTGTGGACGGCTTGGCCATAAATCGGCCACCGACTTACAGGCTTGTAGGTTTCAGGGGGCGGCTTGCAATGATCCCGCCCCTATAAAGAACAAGCCCAGGGGAGGATACTATGGGCCGCAAGATACTCTCTCTCAGCGTCGCGTTCGCCGCGCTGTTGGCCGCGGGCTCGGCCAGCGCCGCCGTCAGCGTGCTGGGGTCCAGCAACGTCAACCAGTGCTCGGCGGCCGCGCTCGCGGGCGATGCGGGCGACACCGACCTGCAGGCCTGCAACGCCGCCCTGCTGGAGGCCCTGACCGACCACGCCAAGGCCGGCACCCTGGTGAACCGGGGCGTGCTGCTGCTGCGGCTGAAGCAATACGATCAGGCCCGCGCCGACTTCCAGGCCGCCGAGAAGCTGGAGCCGACGCTCGGCGAAGCGGTGGTCAACAACGGCGCCTCCTACCTGGCCCAAAAGCGCTACATGGAAGCGCTCAGCGAGATCGACCGCGGTCTGGCCCTGAACCCGGAAGAGCCTGAGAAGGCCTACTACAACCGGGCGCTCGCCAACGAAGGCCTGGACGACATGAAGGCGGCCTACCTCGATTACATGAAGGCGCTGGAGCTGGCCCCCAACTGGGACGCCCCGCGCCACGAGCTGGCCCGCTTCACGGTCCAGGACCCCAACACGGGCAAGAAGGCCTCGGCTCTCGAGAACGCCCCGCCGCCCGTCCCCGCGCCTTCCGCCACCCGGGCGCCGTGGAAGGACCCGTCCAAGCCGGCGCAATAATCGCTTCGTGATGGCGGCGGCCCTTGCGGAACCGCCGCCACGGGCGTTCCCTTCTGTGCATGGAGGAGGATCCATCCCCATGCACACAGCCGCCCTTCCCCTGATCGCCCTCACGATCGCCTTCCCGGCGGCCGCGCAGACCACGGTCACCAACGAAGCCCAGCACGTGGAGAACCGCGTCTGGGCGCAGCAGCAGCTTCAAGAGCAGCAGGCCGCCGCCGCGCAGCGCGAAGCCTTCGCCGCCCAGCAGCGCGCCCAGACCGCCGCCACCGTCGCCGACCTCCAGGCCCGCAACGCCGCCATGCAGGCCCAGTCCCCAGGTCTCGCGCCGCTCAACCCGGAGATCGCGGCCGCCGACGAAGCCATGGCCCGGGTCCAGGCCCGCATCCTCGCCGAAAGCAACGCCCGCATCCTTCAGGTCACGCGCAAGCACTGAGCGGGAGCGATCCCCTTTCGGCAGCGTTTCCTCTCCCACACTGGAGGGAGTGAACCATGCGCTGGCAGGGCGGAAGGACCTCGGGAAACATCGAAGACCGGCGGGGGCTAGGCCCCGTGGGCGTCGGCGGCATGGGCATCGGCGGCGTGGTGCTGGCGCTCATCGGCTACTTCGTCTTCGGCATCAGCCCCGACACGACCCAGCAGGTCCTGGGCTCCGGCCAGACGCAGGAGCAGCACGGCCAGGCCGGCACCCCCGCCGATGAGGCCGGCCGCTTCGTCGACGTGGTCGAGACCTCCACCACCGACGTCTGGAGCCAGATCTTCCAGCAGGAGGGCCAGCGCTACACCTCGCCCAAGGGCGTCGTCCTCTACGACCAGTCCACCGGCACAGGCTGCGGGCTCGGCCAGACGGCGATGGGGCCGTTCTATTGCCCGAACGACCAGAAGGTGTACCTCGACCTCGCGTTTTGGCAGGAGCTGGAGACACGCTTCGGCGCCAAGGGCGACTTCGCCCGCGCCTACGTCATCGCCCACGAGATCGGCCACCACGTCCAGCGCCTGACCGGCAGCATGAACGAGGCCGACCGCCTGGGCGCCCATGGCGCGACCAGCGGCTCGGTGCGCCTCGAGCTCCAGGCCGACTGCTACGCCGGCGTCTGGGCGGCGCATGCGGCCGAAGCCTCCGGCGGCAAGATCGCGCTGGAGCCGGGCGACATCGAGGAAGGCATGACCGCCGCCTCCTCCGTGGGCGACGACGCCATCCAGCAGCAGACCCAGGGCCGCGTCGTCCCCGACAGCTTCACCCACGGCTCCTCGGCGCAGCGGATGCGCTGGTTCCGCGCCGGCTACCAGTCCGGAGAACCCGACGCCTGCGACACCTTCAGCGCACCGGAGCTTTAGGGGTTAGGGATTAGGGATTAGGGACTAGGGGCTAGGGATTAGGGACTAGGGATTAGAGCGATCTGACCCCTAACCCTAACCCCTAACCCCTAACCCCTAACCCCTAACCCCTAGCCCCTAGCCCCTAGCCCCTAGCCCCTAGCCCCTAGCCCCTAGCCCCTAGCCCCTA
>JBLNCT010000062.1:0-75000 GCA_050260915.1 Parcubacteria group bacterium | reverse complement strand
GCCGCCGCAAGGAGGCCGCGTGACAGGTCTGGCGCCGACCTCAAGGTGCCCCCCCTCTGGGGGAGCTGTCGCGAAGCGACTGAGGGGGCTCGCATCCGCTGACTCGGTGCGCGTGAGCCCCCTTCCCCGGCTTCGCCGGTACTTCCTCCAGAGGGGGAAGACCTGTTCAGCAGAACCATCAAGCGGCCCTCGCATACTTGTCGTAGCCTTCGCGCTCCAGTTCGTGCGCGAGCTCGGGCCCGCCCGACGCCACGATCCGCCCCGCCGTCATCACGTGCACCCGGTCGGGCCGGATGTATTCCAGCAGCCGCTGATAGTGGGTGATCACCAGCATCGCCCGATCCGGCGCTCGCATGGCGTTCACCCCCTCGGACACGATGCGCAGCGCGTCGATATCGAGGCCGCTGTCGGTCTCGTCGAGGATGGCGAAGCGGGGCGCCAGCATCGCCATTTGCAGGATTTCCATCCGCTTCTTCTCGCCGCCCGAGAAGCCGACGTTCAGCGGCCGCTTGAGCATGTCGAAGTCCATCTTGAGCGCCTGCGCCGTCTGGCGCGCGAGCTTCAGGAACTCCGGCGCCGTAACCTCCGGCTCCCCGCGCGCCTTCCGCTGCGCATTCAGCGCCGTCCGCACAAACGTCAGCGCCGGCACGCCCGGGATCTCCAGCGGGTACTGGAACGACAGGAACACCCCCTTCGCCGCCCGCTCGTTCGGCTCAAGGCTGAGCAGATCCTCCCCATCCAGCGTCGCCGACCCTTCCGTAACCTCATACCCCTCACGCCCGGTCAGCACGTAAGACAGCGTAGACTTCCCCGCCCCGTTCGGCCCCATGATCGCGTGCACCTCCCCCGCGGGCACGTCGAGCGACAGCCCCTTGAGGATTTCCGTGCCGCCGACATTGGCGTGGAGGTTTTCGATTTTGAGCATTAGCGGACCAGATATCTTGGTTCTCCCTTCCCCCTGGAGGGGGGAAGGGTCGGGGATGGGGGTGGGAACGCTTCAGTCGCGATCCGTTCGGTGACTACAAACAGGTTTTCCCGCACCTCCTTCTCGGCGAAGCGGATCACCCGATAGCCTTGTGATTGGAGCCAGGCGGTGCGCTGCAGGTCGCGCGCCGCGACCTCCGGCTCATCGTGAACAGGCCCGTCGACCTCTACGATCAGACGGCTCTCGTGATGCATGAAGTCGACGATGTAGCGCCCGATCGGCGCCTGCCGCCGAAAGTTCATCCCGAGCTTGCGCAGCTGCTTCCAAAGGACCCGTTCCGCCAGCGTCATTTCCCGCCGCAAACGCCGCGCCCGCTCCACACCCCCGGCCACGACGGTCTCGCGCCGTTTCCCTTCCCCCTGGAGGGGGGAAGGGAGAGTTCCCTTTTCCGTCATCCGACGCTCCCCTCCAGCGAGATGGCGACGAGCTTCTGGGCCTCCACGGCGAACTCCATCGGGAGTTCCTGGAGGACGTCCTTGACGAAGCCGTTCACGAGTAGCTGGACGGCCTCCTCCTGCGAGAGCCCGCGCTGTTGGGCGTAGAAGAGCTGGTCTTCGGACAGCCGCGTCGTCGTCGCCTCGTGCTCGAAGCGCGCCGAGCCGTTCCTCGCCTCGATGTAGGGCACGGTGTGCGCCGCGCAGTGCTTGCCGATGAGCAAGGAGTCGCACTGGGTGAAGTTGCGGGCGCCGACCGCCTTCGGGTGGGCCGACACGAGCCCGCGGTAGGTGTTCGTCGACCGCCCCGCGCTGATGCCCTTGGAGATGATCCGCGAGCGGGTCCCCGCGCCCAGGTGGATCATCTTCGTTCCGGTGTCGGCCTGTTGGCGGCCGTTGGTGATGGCGATGGAGTAGAACTCGCCTGTGCTCTCCTCGCCGCGCAGCACGCAGGACGGATACTTCCAGGTGATCGCCGAGCCGGTCTCGACCTGCGTCCAGCTGACCTTCGACCGCGCGCCCCGGCAGTCGGCCCGCTTGGTGACGAAGTTGTAGATGCCGCCCTTGCCGGTTTCCGGATCGCCCGGGTACCAGTTCTGGACGGTCGAATATTTGATCTCCGCATCGTCCAGCGCCACCAGCTCGACCACCGCGGCGTGCAGCTGGTTCTCGTCCCGCATCGGGGCCGTGCAGCCCTCCAGATACGAGACGTAGGCCCCCTTGTCGGCGATGATCAGGGTGCGCTCGAACTGCCCGCTCTCGGCGGCGTTCATGCGGAAGTAGGTCGACAGTTCCATCGGGCAGCGCACGCCCGGCGGGACATAGACGAACGAGCCGTCCGAGAAGACCGCGCTGTTGAGGCAGGCGAAGTAGTTGTCGCTGACCGGCACGACCGAGCCCAGGTACTGGCGCACCAGTTCGCCGTGGTCGCGGATCGCCTCGCTCATCGAGCAGAAGATGACCCCGACCGCAGCCAGCTCCTTTTTGAAGGTGGTGACCACCGAGACGCTGTCGAACACGGCGTCGACCGCGTACTTCGGCGCGCCCTGCACGCCGGCCAGCACTTCCTGTTCGCGCAGCGGAATGCCGAGCTTCTTGTAGGTCTCCAGGATGTCCGGATCGACCTCGTCGAGGCTCTTGGGACCCTCCTTCGCCTTGGGCGCGGCGTAGTAGTAGCTGTCCTGGTAGTCGATGCGCGGGAAGCTGACGTTCGCCCACGCCGGCTCCTCCAGCACCAGCCAGCGGCGGAACGCCTCCAGCCGCCATTCCAGCATCCACTCCGGCTCGCCCTTCTTGGCCGAGATGAAGCGGACGATGTCCTCGTTCAGGCCCTTGGGCGCGTATTCCTGCTCGATGTCGGTGATGAAGCCGTGCTCGTAGCGCTCCAGCTCCTTGACCTGTTCGATAGTCTGCTTGGCGACGGCCATCTAAGCGACCTCCCGCCGACGCGCGGCGACCTTCCTGTAGGCGTCCACCCAGACCTCGCCGCAGCGCTCCCAGTCCTGTTCGGTGCTCGCCCAGCCGCCGGAGACGCGCAGGGCGTAGGGCGCGAGGTCTTCCCGGCCCATCGCCTCAACGACCCGGGAGGCCTTCACCTTGCCCGACGAGCAGGCCGAACCCGCGCTGACCATCACGCCGGCCAGATCCAGGGTCATCACCTGCAACTCGGACCCGAACCCCGGCGCGGCGAAGCACAGCGTCTGCGGCAGCCGCTCGGCGCCCTCGCCCATCACCATAGCGCCCGCCGCCTTCACCCGCTCGGCCAGCGCATCGCGCCACGCGGCGTGCCTGGCAATCTCCGGCAGATCGCGCAGAGCCGCATCGGCCGCCGCGCCAAATCCGGCGATCCCGGGCACGTTCTCCGTGCCAGCACGCCGTCCACGCTCCTGCCCGCCGCCATGCAGCCTGCGAGCCAGCGTCGCCCGCGTCCCCGCGATCAACGCGCCGACGCCCTGAGGCCCGCCCAGCTTGTGCGCCGACAGCGCCATGGTGTCCGCGCCCAGCGCCGTGAAATCGACGGCGATCTTCCCAGCCGCCTGCACCGCATCCACATGCAGCCAGCCGCCCGCCTCGCGCACGATGGCCGAGGCGACCGCGACCGGCTGGATCACGCCCGTCTCGTTGTTGGCCAGCATCAGGCAGACGAGCGCCTTTTCGCTGACGTGCTTTTCCAGCCAGCCGAGGTCGGCCACACCGTTCTCGTCCAGCGGCATCGTCTCGACGCCCAGCCCGCTCGCCCTCGCGTTCTCCAGCACCGCGTCGTGCTCGCCCGCGCTGACGATAACCTTCGTAAACCCCGCCGCCTTCGCGCTCTCGATGGCCAACGCATTGGCCTCCGTCCCGCCGCTGGTGAAGGTCACCGACCCCGGAACCACGCCGACCAGCCCGGCCACCAACGCCCGCGCCGTCTCCACCGTCTGGCGCGCAGCCCGTCCACCCGCATGCACCGACGAGGGATTGCCGCCCGCCTCAAGCGCCCGCGCGACAGCCTCGGCGGCTTCGGGGCGCACCGGGGCGGTGGCGTTGTAGTCGAGGTAGGTGGTGCTCACGCGGCCTCCGATACGGCAGGCCGCAGCCGCCCGGCCAGCACATCGGCCAGCGACACGGACGCGAGATAGTCCTGCACCTGCCGCCCCATCTCGGCCCACAGGTCGTGGGTCAGGCACCGCTCGCCCTTGCTCATGCACCCAGGCATCCGCCCGCCGCAGCGGGTCGCGTGCAGCGGCTCGTCCACCGCCAGCACGATCTCCACGATCCTGGTCTCGGCCGCGCTCTTCGCCAGCCGGTACCCGCCGCCGGGCCCGCGCGTGCTCTTCACCAGCCCACGCCTGCGCAGCCGCGCGAACAGCTGCTCCAGGTAGGACAGCGAAATCTCCTGCCGCTCGGCGATCTCGGCGAGCGTGACGGCCCGATCCTCCTGGCGCCCCGCCAGGTCGGTCATCGCCATCACGGCGTAGCGGCCTTTCGTACTGAGGTGCATGACGCGCCCCTTTCGCAGATTCCGCGCGCATCGCGGCCAGCCTGTGCTACAAGCCCCGGCCTCGCGCGCTGGCTGCCTTTCAGGTAGGCGCGGGGTGTAGGAAAACCAAGTTGGGCGGTCAAGTATTTAGGCCGCCATTGAGGCACTACGGGGACGCCATGCCTGAGGTGGTTCTGACCGGCGCGGCCGGGCGGATCGAAGGTCGATATTCGCCGGGCAAGAAGGAAAACGCGCCGATTGCGCTCATCCTCCACCCGCACCCGCGTGCGGGCGGCCACATGAACAATCCCGTCGCGGTCCAGCTCTATCACCTGTTCATGAAGCGGGGCTTCGCGGTCCTGCGCTTCAACTTCCGAGGCGTCGGCCGCAGCCAGGGCGAGTTCGACCAGGGCATCGGCGAGCTGGCGGACGCCGCGACCGCGCTCGACTGGCTGCAGGCCAACAACCCCGCCGCCTCCCAGACCTGGGTCGCGGGCTACAGCTTCGGCGCCTGGGTCGGCATGCAGCTCCTGATGCGCCGGCCGGAGACGGACGGCTTCATCAGCGTCTCGCCGCCGACCAACATGTACGACTTCTCCTTCCTGGCCCCCTGCCCGGCCTCCGGCCTGATCCTGCACGGCACGGCCGACACCGTGGTGCCGCCGGTGGAAGTGGAGAAGGTCGTCTCCAAGCTGCGCACCCAGAAGGGCATCGTCATCGACTATGAGCTGGTCGACGGCGCCACCCACTTCTGGGCCGAGCACCTGCCCGAGGTCGAACAGCGCGTCGGCGCCTACCTGGACAAGCGGCTCGAAGCCGAGCCGGCGTAAGTATTAGTTCCGAAGTTTCAGGAGTTTACGGATGCGTCTCGACGCAATCCCCGTGGGCGAGAACGCGCCCGTCGACGTCAACGTCATCATCGAGGTGCCGATCGGCGGCGAGCCGATCAAGTACGAGCTCGACAAGGAGGCCGGCGCCCTGGTCGTCGACCGCTTCCTCTATACGGCGATGCGCTATCCGGGGAATTACGGCTTCATTCCCCACACCTTGTCGCTGGACGGCGACCCCTGCGACGTCATCGTCGCCAACACCCGCGCCATCGTGCCCGGCGCCGTGATGAGCTGCCGCATTGTCGGCGTGCTGGTCATGGAAGACGAGGCCGGCGGCGACGAGAAGCTGATCGCGGTCCCGTCCTCGCGCCTCACCCAACGCTACGACCACGTCGCCGACTACACCGACCTGCCCGCCATCACCCTCGCGCAGATCGAGCACTTCTTCAGCCACTACAAGGACCTGGAACCCGGCAAGTGGGTGAAGATCGTCCGCTGGGGCCACGCCGACGAGGCCCGGCAGATGGTGCTCGACGGCATCGAGCGCGCCAAGGCGGCGAAGGCCTAAAGCCCGAAGGTCGTGAGGATCCGCGCCGCGCCGGGAACCGCGTGGGCGACCTGGTCCTCGAAGAGCAGCAGCAGCTCCAGACTGACCACGGCGCCGACCGCCAGGCTTCCTCCCGCCACCACCGCCAGCCGGAGCACGCGCCGATGGGGCGTCGTGGTCGCCCGCCTGAGCTGCCGGCGCAGCCTGCGACGGTCGAAGTCTGGGTTGTCGTCCTCGGGCTGTTCCTGCGTGGCCAGAGCCGGTTCCGGCGTCGCCTCGGGCTCTTTCGCTTCCGCCTCGGCGCCAAGCACCCACACCGTCCCGCACGCCGCATGCGAGACCTCCGGCCGCTGCGGATCGATGCGGCTGTCGGCGACGACAAAGCGCGCCGAGCACTGTGGACAGGTCAGGATCATCGCACAGCCGCCGACGCTCAGGCCGCTCGGTCAGCAAGTGTTCGCAGGTAATCCTGCAAATACATGACTCCGTATTCCACAATACTGCTCCAGGTCTCCGATGCGCCCCGCCGCATCTTCACCTGAGAACTGCAATGCTCATGCCAGAAAAACTAAAGTTTCTCGCAATAATTGTATTGCGCAAATACATTAAGCCTGTCGGAAAACGTGACACCTGGCCGCGCCGGGCGGGCTGGCCGCGTATCAAAACGAAACGTCGCTGGAGCCGGCTATCTCGCTTCCGGCAAGGTGAACTGGAAGCACTTGCGGCCCGGCCCGTGCGCCCACCGGATCGCCTCGTCCGGCGCCGAACTGCCGCCGAAGCGCGCACAGAGCTCATAGCTCCTCGCGCTCGTCGCCCGGTACTCGTAAGGCGCCCCGGTCTCCGGATCGCGCAGGTCGGCGGGCTCGATCCCCGGCCGCTCGCCGGCCAGCACCTGCAGGGACTTCGGCAGCGGGCGGCCCTCGTAGCCGTAGCCGTCGAACGCGTTGGACAGCTGCGTCAGCGTCTGGATCCGCTGCCGGTCGAGGCCGCGGACGCGCGCCTGCCTGGGCGAACCCATGAGGTAAACGCCGATGATGACCACGGTTACGACCAGCAGCGTCGAGGCGACAAGGAAGATGCGGGACGCCCTCATTGCTCGTCCTTCCGCACGTCGGCCAGGAAGTACCAGAAGGCCCCGCCCGCGATCAGCGCCACGGTCGCCACCCGCAGCAGGAACGGCGTCGTCAGCTCGCCGCCCAGCACGCGATAGACCAGCACCGAAACGTCCCCGATCAGGGACGACGCCGCAATGAAGAGGGTCAGGTAGGTCAGCCACTTGCGCGGCCGCGACTGGTGCTTGGTCGGGTCCTTCTCGATCGCCTTCTGCGTCAGCCGAAAGAGGAACAGGAACAGCGGGAAAGCGACGATAAGCGCCGAGATATTCCGCCGGATTGCGTCGAAGAAGTAGGTCGACTGGAACCGGCTAGCCGCGGCATCCGGAAACCAGCGGTCGATGAAGTGGAAGATCAGCGCGCCCGCGTTGAAGGCGCTGACATACAGCGCCGTGAAGAACAGCGCATAGGTGAACACCTCCTGCGCCGGCAGGTACGGCCGGGGCCTGGGCGTCGGGATCGGCAGGTCGCTGTCCACAAATGCCGAAAGAGCGGCCCGCACATCGGCCTCGCTCCAGCCGGCGTCGGCCAGCGCCACGCCAATGCGCTCGCGCGGCACGCCCTTCTCCAGCGCGCGGCGGGTGAATTCCAGAAGCTCAGTGTTCATGTCGGGCCCTCCCCGGACACGGGGAGTACAGCCCATCCGCTAGACCGGCGCAACTTTGCCGGGTGCGTGCGCGATCAGCGCGGCGGCCGCTTGGCGCCCGAGCCGCCCGTTCCGGCAGCGGTTTCGAGGAACGAGCGCGTCGCCGCTTCCGGCTTCGGCTTTTCCTGCTTCGGCTTGCGGATTTCCCGGTTCGACTTTTTCTGACCCTTGGCCATATTCAGCCTCCTATGCGGTGCAGGGGACGATCGGCGGCAAGGCTGCGCGGATAAGTTCGCGCCTGGCCGCGGCGGTTCGGCCTTCGCTGGGCGTGACCTGCCGCTCATTCAGCCGCGCCAGGTCGGTCCAGCGGGCGGCGGCGGCCTCATGCCGTTCGCGCACGTTGGCCAGGATGGCGGCCTTGGCCAGAGCGGTCGCATCGGCGGCGCGGCCGCGATACTCGTCGGCTCGGAGCTGGTTCTTCGACATGGCGGCGTCTCCGATCGGTAGGTTGGCGAGGGCGGCGCTCATGCCCGTCGGCTCCAGCCGAACGCGCGGAAGACACTGGGCAGCACGATCACGCTCGCTGTGCTGAGCGCGGCCGCTATGAAGAGCGATGACATGACGGAACCTGAAACAACGCCGCGCCGGGGAAGCGATCGACCGCTTCAGTGGCGGCACACGCCCGGCGGCGCCTCCTCTAGATGGGGTGTCGCGGGCGAATAGCTAGGGCGGGCCCGTTCAGCACCAGCCCTCGGAGGTATCGTGGGTTACGCGGACCAGGGTCTTGGTCTTGCCCAGGAGCGGAACGCCGACATAGACGCGTGCGACGAGGACGTCGGCGGACTTGAGCTGCGCCTTGACGCGATAGGTTACCCCGTCGTCCGGATTATAAAACCAGCCGTCCCGCCAGCGGTCGGCGCCGACGGGGTGCAGCCCCCAAAGGACGGTCAGGCCGCAGAGCTTGCGCTGGCGAAGCGCCGGGTCCGGGTTCTTCTTGTCCCGGTCCAGCAGGCCTTGAGGATCGCGCGGGACCGCCAGCCAGATGATGCGGCCGCACATCAGGCGCTCGCACTCGAAGATCTGCACCGCGACCCGCCCGTCCATGAGCCACACGCCCTGCGGAACGGCGGGCTCCGACATGGCTTGCGGAGGGCAAAGGAACGCGGCCACGACGACGAGGACGAGGCCCCATCGCACCCGCAATCCGCGCACCGTCTTCCGGGTCCCCTCCATGGGCCGCGTCCTGGATCGTTGGGGCAAATCCTACGCTGCGTGAGCGCGGCCAGGGTTGATCCAGGTCAAGCGAGACATACCGATGCGAGACATTTGCGCCCTTCCGAACACCCCTCTGAGCCGACTTATCCGCCACCCCGTCGGTGGCCGTAGACTCTGCGGCATGACCCGTTGCGCCGCCCAAGATCGCCCTTCAGCCTCCGCCCCACCCGCATGCGCATCCCCACGCGCATGCCTCCGTGCGTCCGTCCGTCCGTGCGCCCGCACGAGTCCTGCTGGGGAGTGGAGACTCTGGAGACGGTCTGGCGTCAGGCGACGGCGCCGCTACCATGCCGGCATGGCGCAGCTGAACCTCCACCCGGATTCGCATTGCACGGCGGTGACCGGCATCGACGTGACGGCCGTGCGGCCGGGGGCGGGCCTGCTCAAGCTGCGCTACGTCCTGCGAGGCGCCATGAGCGACGTGCGGCTACCTCCGGCCGCCGCGTCCGCCCGGGTGGACGAGCTTTGGCGCCACACCTGCTTCGAAGCCTTCGTCGGCGCGCCGGGGACGAAGGCGTATTTCGAGTTCAACCTCGCGCCGTCGCTGGAGTGGGCGGCGTACCGGTTCGACAGCTACCGCGAGGGCATGGACCGGGCCGACGTCGGGGCGCCGCAGGTGGAGGTGCAGCGGGGCGACGACCGGTTTGAGCTGCGCGCGCTGCTCGACCTTCGCCAGGCGCCGGAAGGGCCCTGGCGCGTCGGGCTCTCCGCCGTCATCGAGGAGACCAACGGCGACATCTCCTACTGGGCGCTGCGCCACCCGGCCGGAAAGCCCGACTTCCACAACGCCGATTGCTTTGCGCTCGAACTTCCGGAAAGCAGGGGCGCATGAGATTTGGCGTCGAACGGCTGCTGGCCGACCCCTCCCTGCGCAAGCCGCTGGCCGGCCGGCGCGTGGCGCTGCTGGCGCATCCCGCCTCGGTGAATGAGCGGCTGGAGCATTCGCTCGACCTGCTGGCCGCCTGCCCCGACCTGAAGCTGACGGCCGCGTTCGGGCCCCAGCACGGCCTGCGCGGCGACAAGCAGGACAACATGGTCGAGTCGCCCGACTTCAACGATCCGGTCCACGGCGTCCCGGTCTTCAGCCTCTATGGCGAGGTGCGTCGCCCGACCGACGCGATGATGGACACCTTCGACGTCCTGCTGGTCGATCTGCAGGACCTCGGTTGCCGCATCTACACCTTCATCACGACGCTGCTCTACGTGCTGGAGGCGGCGGCGAAGGAGGGCAAGGCGGTCTGGGTGCTGGATCGCCCAAACCCCGCCGGTCGCCCGGTCGAGGGCCTGACGCTGCGCCCCGGCTGGGAAAGCTTTGTCGGCGCCGGTCCGATCCCGATGCGCCACGGCCTGACGCTCGGCGAGCTCGGCCACTGGTTCATCAGGACCTTCAAACTCGACGTCGAGTACCGCGTCATCGAGATGGACGGCTACGACCCGAACGCCGCCCCCGGCTACGGCTGGCCGCTGGGCGAGCGGGCGTGGGTGAACCCGAGCCCTAATGCGCCGAACCTCTGGATGGCCCGCGCCTACGCCGGGACGGTGATGCTGGAAGGCACGACGCTCTCCGAAGGCCGCGGCACGACCCGCTCGCTGGAACTCTTCGGCGCCCCGGACATCGACGCCCGCGCGGTGCTGGGGGAGATGCGTGACCTGGCGCCGCAGTGGCTGGAAGGATGCCTGCTCCGCGAAATCTGGTTCGAACCGACCTTCCACAAGCACGCCGGCAAGCTCTGCAACGGCGTCCAGATTCATACCGAAGGCTTCGGCTACGACCATCGGGCCTTCAAGCCCTGGCGCTTGCAGGCGCTGGCCTTCAAGGCGATCCGCCGCCTGTACCCGGACTACCCGCTGTGGCGCGACTTCCCCTACGAGTACGAACTCGACAAGCTCGCCATCGACGTCATCAACGGCTCGCCGCTCCTGCGCGAATGGGTCGACGACCCGGCCGCCACGCCCGCCGACCTCGACGCCCTCACCCGCCCCGACGAGGAGGCCTGGCTGGAGGAGCGCCGCCACGACCTGATCTACTGAGGTCGGACGATCCGCCCCGTTGTCATCGGGTAAGGCGCGCCGGTGGTGCCCGGAAACTGGATCGGAAACCCGTTCCAGCACCGCGCCGCCAGGTAGGCCACAGCCTCGGCGTCGACGAACGGGCCCAGCTCCTTCGCCTGAACCACAGCCCTCGCCTGCCTCGGATCGGCCCCGCTTATCAGCAGCCCGTTCTCCTCGATTAGGATCACCTGATCGCCGTCGATGACCGCCGTCGGCCGCTCAAGCCCCAGGAGCCTCGCCCGAGCCCTGTAATAGACCGCCTTCGCCACGCCGAACGCCCCGAACCCGGTGGCGACCGGCAAGCCCCAGGTCGCGGCGAACTCCTCGGGGTCGCCCTCCTGCAAGCCGACAAGGTCGATCTCCCCCAGTTCGGCGAGTTCGAACCGCCGCCCGGCCGGCCCGAACGCCTCGATCGCGCGCCCGTCGGTCTCCAGCACGGCAAACGAGCCGTCGGCGGCGAGGCCAAGGACGCGCATGTGATCTCCCTGCGTGGTTCGACACGCCCCCTTCGACAAGCTCAGGGGACTGCTCACCATGACTAGCTCAGAGTCAGTCATCCTGAGCAGCACCCGCAGGGTGCGTGTCGAAGGACGCACGACAGTTCTGCAACGCCTGAGGCCGTGCTACACGCGCGCCTCGATTCAAGAAAGGCCAGTGAGATGACCGCCGCCCCGCAGTTCCGCTCCGACTTCCTCCGGACGCTGCAGGCGCGCGGCTATATCCATCAGGTCACCCACCCGGCCGAGCTGGACGAGGCGGCCTCGACGGGCGTGGTGACCGGCTACATCGGCTTCGACGCCACGGCCTCCAGCCTCCACGTCGGCAGCCTGATCCAGATCATGATGCTGCGCCGCCTCCAGCAGGCGGGCCACAAGCCGATCGTGGTGATGGGCGGCGGCACGACAAAGGTCGGCGACCCCTCCGGCAAGGACGAAAGCCGCAAGCTGCTCTCCGACGCCGACATCGCGCGCAACATCGAGGGCATCAAGAGCGTCTTCGAGAAGTTCCTGACCTTCGGCGACGGCCCGACCGACGCGATCATGGTCGACAACGCCGAGTGGCTCGACCGCCTCGGCTACATCGAGTTTCTGCGCGAATACGGCACGCACTTCACCGTCAACCGCATGCTGACGTTCGAGAGCGTAAAGCTGCGGCTGGAGCGCGAGCACCCGCTGACCTTCATCGAGTTCAACTACATGCTCATGCAGGCGGTGGACTTCCTGGAGCTGTTCCGCCGCTACGGCTGCACGCTGCAGATGGGCGGCTCGGACCAGTGGGGGAACATCGTCAACGGCGTCGAGCTGATCCGCCGTGTCGACCAGGGCGAGGCGTTCGGCCTGACCACGCCGCTGCTGGCCACCTCGTCCGGCGCGAAGATGGGCAAGACGGCGGCCGGCGCGGTGTGGCTCAACGCCGACCTCGTGAGCCCCTACGACTACTGGCAGTACTGGCGGAACACTGAGGACGCCGACGTCGGCCGCTTCCTGCGCCTCTTCACCGACCTGCCGCTGGAGGCCATCGAGCGGCTGGAGAAGCTGGAAGGCGCCGAGATCAACGACGCCAAAAAGGTCCTCGCCGACGAGACCACGCGGATGCTCCACGGCGCGGACGCCGCGCAAGCCGCCCACCGCGCGGCGACGGCGGCGTTCGAGCTGGGGGCGCTGTCGCAGGACTTGCCGACGTTCGAGGTCCGCCGGAGCGATCTTGCCGAGGGGGTCGTGCTCGCCGCGCTCACCGCCGACGCCGGCCTCGCCTCGTCCCGGGGTGAAGCCCGGCGCCTGGCCCAAGGCGGCGGCCTGCGCGTCAACGACACGCCCGAACCCGACGCCAACCGCGCCCTGACCGAAGCCGACCTCGTCGACGGCGTCATCAAGCTCGCGGCCGGCAAGAAGAAGATCGTGCTTGTGAAGCCGGTCTAGGGTTCGCCCCAGAACCCCTTCGCCGGCCGGAAGAGCCGCCCACCCTCGATCCGCACGCCGCCGGGGCGGTCGTCCTTGATCCACCAGGGCCCGTCGAGGTCGGCGAAGTCGCTTGTGCCAGCAATATGCAGCGCAGGTGCAATGGCCAGCGACGAAGCCACCATGCAGCCGGTCATCACCTGGAAACCCAGCGCCCGCGCCCGCTCCAGCATCACCAGCGCCTCGGTCAGGCCCCCGGCCTTGTCGAGCTTGATGTTCACCGCCTGATAGCGGCCGACGAGCGCCTCCAGGTCGGCGGCCACGTGGGCGCTCTCGTCGGCGCAGATGGGCTTGGCGGGCGCGTAGCCCCCCAGCGCCGCGTCTTCTCCGGCGGGCAGCGGCTGCTCCAGCAGGGCCACGTTGAGTTCGGCGATCACAGGCTGGAGGCTGTCCAGTATCTCGAACGTCCACCCCTCATTCGGATCGACGATCAGCTGTGCGCGCGGCGCGGCCGCCGCCACCGCCCGCAACCGCTCCTCCGACCGCTCGGCGTTGAGCTTGACCTTGATCAGCGGCGCATCCGCCACGGCCAGAGCCGCCGCATGCATCGCGTCTGGCTCATCAAGGCTGACGGTGACCGCGGTGACGATCTCGTCAGGCATAGGATGGCCGGTCATCTCCCCGACGCTCCGCCCCTCCAGCCGAGCCCGCAGGTCCCAGAGCGCCAGGTCGATCGCATTCCGCGCCGCACCTGCCGGTAAGTTCCCGCCGACGCGGACCTGCTCCAGCACGCTCTCGACGGTCTCTCCGTACCGCGCGTACGGCACCGCCTCCCCCCGGCCGACAACCCCGTCCTGCTCGGCCTCGACCACCACCACCTCAGCCGCCGTCTTCACCCCCCGCGAAATCCGGAAGGGCGCGGTGAGCGGCAGGCTCTCGTGGCGGGCGGTGATGCGGGGCATAAGCGCCGGTCTAGCAGACCTTCGCCACCGCAAGCGAGCCGCCCGGCAGCGGCCTCAGCACCTCGGGCGAGGCGTCCAGCAGCCACTCCCTCGTCCGCGACAACGGCAGCACCGCCATCTGGCGGTCGTGATAGGGCGCGACGTCCTCGCCGGGCGGCGTGGTCAGCATGGCGAAGGCGCCATTCTTCACGATCCCCGCGATCCAGAACCAGGGCTCGCCCTTCATCGTGAACAGCCACTTGTCCTTCAGCCGCTTGCCCGGTTCCACAGGCGTCGTGAATTCGTAGAAGCCGTCCGTCGGAATCAGCACCCGCTCGCTGCGGCTGAAGTCCCGCCCCTCGCTCCGAAAATTGAACACGGGCCGCCCGTTCTGCTTCCAGCTCCACGGCATCATCAGCAGCTCGGCGCTGTCGCCCGCCCAGCGCGCCACCGGCGCCGTCTCCGTGATGCGCACGTCGTCGCGCGGCTGCAGGTTCGGCGGCCCGCCCGTCGCCCACCGGAACGGCATCTCGATCCTGGAGAACCCCTCGATGAAGTCCTCGGGGTCGATCTTCATCCGGAAATCGTTGCACATGCGACCAGACTACACCGTCCGGACGGCAAGGTTCCCTCAGTCTTCGCGCAGCCGGTCCCACGCCTCGAATTCGTAGGCGATGCAGCGGTCGATGAGGGTGCGCCAGACCGGTTCGGCGATGGCTTCCGACAAGCCCGCTTCTCGGGCGGCGGCCTTCACCTTGGCGACGACGTCCTCGATGCGGGCGACGTCGCGGACCACGCGGCGGTCGGTCTTGATGCGCGCGGCGGCGTCCATGTAGCCCTGCCGCTCCGCCAGCAGCTCGACCAGCATGCGGTCGATGGCGTCCACGCCCTGGCGCACCTCGGTCATGGTGGTGCAGTCCGCGGGGCGGCGTCGGTCGGTTACGTCTCGGGCCATTTGAACTCTAGATGCCGGCGCCGTTGTCCATCGTGCGGAGCGCCGCTTCGTGCGCGGCGGCCTCCTCCTGAAGCCAGGCGACGAAGGCCTTCACCTGCGGCAGCCGTCCCTTGGTCTTCGGGTGGACGACGTAATAGGCGAAGTCGACCGCCGTGGCGATCTGTAAAGGGGCGACGAGGCGCCCGGCGTCGATGTCGGCCTGCGCCAGCGTCTGCTTGGCCAGCGCCACGCCGCGCCCGTTCACCGCCGCTTCGATCACGAGGCTGGACTGGTTGAAGCGAGGCCCCCGGTTGCCGTCCACGTTCTTGATGCCCCGCGCCGCCAGCCACATGGCCCAGTCGGGGCAGCTGTCGTCCGCGTCCGGCGAGCCGTCGTGCAGCAGCACGTGGTTGGCCAGATCGGCGGGATCGTTCAGGGCGTTGGAGGCCAGCAACTCGGGACTGGCCACGGGTATCACCGTCTCGGAAAGGAGCCGCATCACCTCCAGCCCGGGATAGCGGCCGGAGCCGTACCGAATGGCGAGATCGACCTCGCCGGTCGCGAAATCCACGACCTCCATGCCGGCGGAGAGCCAGACGTCCACTTGCGGGTGCGCCTCCTCGAACTTGCCGAGCCGGGGCACCAGCCACTTGGCGGCGAAAGACGGCGCGGCCGTGAGCGTCAGGCGGCGGCCATCGACGGCGGCGGTGAGCAGCGAAGCGGCTTCGGCCAAGCGGTCGAACGCTTCACGGAGCGCCGGCAACGCCGTCTGGGCGGCGTCGGTGAGGAGGAGGCCCTTCGGCGTGCGCTTGAACAGGGCCGCGCCGACGTAGTCCTCCAGGTTCTGGATCTGCTGCGAAACTGCGCCGGGCGTGACCGACAGCTCGTCGGCCGCGCGGCTGAAGTTCAGGTGGCGCGCGGCGGCCTCGAACGCACGCAGCGCATTCAGCGGCGGCAGCCGCCTTCGATGTTCCTGCGTCCGTTCCATAGAAATCCTGACACCCCCGGCAGAAGTCCTCGTTTGCGAAGTGGACCCTGCCTTACCAGTTTGCAACCGCTCAGAGCCCTATCGGCTCGCCAAGCCGCTTATAGAGAAGCTAAAGGTAAATGTCCCGTTCGCCCGACATTCGCAAGAACCTCGTCGCGCTGACCGGCCGTGCGCTCGCGGCGGGATCGGTGTGGCTGGTGGGCGCGGGTCCGGGCGATCCGGAGCTGCTGACCCTTAAGGCTTTAAAGGCGCTCGGCCGTGCCGATGTGGTGGTCCACGACGGGCTGGTCTCTGAAGAAATTCTCAGCCTCGCCCCGGAAGGCGCGCGGCTGATCAACGTCGCCAAGCGCAAGTCGCGCCACACCCTGCCGCAGGAAGAGATCAACCGCCTGTTGGTCGCGTTCGCGCTGGAAGGGCTGACCGTCGTGCGCCTGAAGGGCGGCGATCCGTTCGTCTTCGGCCGTGGCGGCGAAGAGCTGGAAGCCTGCCGCGCGGCGGGCGTCGAATGCCATGTCGTGCCGGGCGTCACAGCGGCGCTGGCGGCTTCGGCCGGTGCGGGCGCCCCCCTCACCCATCGCGGCTCGGCGCAGGCGGTTACCTTCGTGACCGGCCATGCCGCGCACGGTGAGCCGGACCTCGACTGGGCTTCGCTGGCCAAGGCCAACCAGACCGTCGTCATCTACATGGGCCTGACGACCGCCGGCCTCATCGCCGAGCGGCTCATCGGCGCGGGCCGCGACGGCGCGACGCCCGCGCTGATCGTCGTCAACGCCAGCCGCGCCGACGAGCAGCGGATCGCCACCACGCTCTGCAAGCTCGCCGAAGCGGCCGAAGGCCTGACCGGCCCCGCCCTGCTGATGGTCGGCGAAGCGATGGCGCTGGCCAGTGCGTCCTTCGAGACGCCAGCTGCGCTGGCTCCTCAGGATGACGAACACAGTGCGCGTCATGGTGAGGAGCGCCTGCAAGGCGCGTCTCGAACCACGCACGGGAGCGCCGCATGAAAGCCATTACCGCCAACCGCCTCATCGACGGCGAGGTCATCTTCTGGAACGAAGGCCAGTGGGTCGAGCGGTTCGCCGACGCGCAGATCTTCGGCGCCGATGACGACGCCCACGCCGAGGCCGCGCTCGACGTCGCCAAGGGCCAGCCGACCGTCGTCGTGGAGCCCTACTTCATCGACGTGGAAGAGGCGCCGACCGGCGGCCTCGCTCCTGTCAGCTACCGCGAGCGCCTGCGCGCGCTCGGCCCCACCAACCTCCCCCACCACGGCAAGCAGGCCGAGGGCGGCGCCGCTATCGAGGCCCTGCTGGCCGCCACCGGCCACTCGCGCTCGACCGGCCGCGTGAACCTGATCCGCAGGAAGTAGAATGTACCGCTACGACACCATCGACCAGGAGATGGTCCAGGACCGGGCGCGGGAATTCCGCATCCAGGTCGCGCGCCGTCTCGCCGGCGAGATCACCGAGGACCAGTTCAAGCCGCTGCGGCTGATGAACGGCCTGTACCTGCAGCTGCACGCCTACATGCTGCGGATCGCGGTGCCCTACGGCACGCTGAACGGCGCGAAGCTGCGCCGGCTGGCCCATGTCGCGCGGACCTACGACAAGGGCTACGGCCACTTCACGACGCGGACCAACCTGCAGCTCCACTGGATCAAGCTGAAGGACGTGCCCGATATCCTCGACCAGCTGGCCGAGGTCGGGCTGCACGCCATCCAGACCAGCGGCAACGACATCCGCAACATCACCGCCGACCCGCATGCCGGCGCCACGGCCGACGAGCTGGACGACCCGCGCATCTGGGCCGAGGTGATGCGCCAGTGGTCGACCTTCCACCCCGAATTCTCGTTCCTGCCCCGCAAGTTCAAGATCGCGGTGACCGCCGCCGCAAAGGACCGGGCGGCGGTTAAGGTCTATGACATCGGCCTGGCCATGCGGCGCGGCCGTAACGGCGAGCTTGGCTTTGAGGTGATGGTCGGCGGCGGGCTTGGCCGCACGCCCTATCTCGGTTCGACGATCCGCGAGTTCCTGCCGACGCGCCACCTGCTGTCGTACCTGCAGGCGATCCTGCGCGTCTACAACCGCCACGGCCGACGCGACAACATCTGGAAGGCCCGCATCAAGGTGCTGGTCGCCTCGCTCGGCGCCGAGGAGTTCGCGCGCCAGGTCGAGGCCGAATGGGAAGCCTCGAACAAGGAAGCCGTCGACCTCCCCGACGAGGAACTCGCCCGCATCCGCGCCGAGTTCGCACGTGAGTACGAGACACTGGCCCCGACCTCGGCCGTGTTTGACGCCGCCAAGGCGAGCGACCCCGCGTTCGCCCGGTTCGTGCGCCGCAACGTTCACGCCCACAAGGTCCCCGGCTACGCCATCGTCGACGTGTCGCTGAAGGTCCCCGGCGAGACGCCGGGCGACATGAGCTCCGAGCAAATGGATCTGGTGGCCGACCTCGGCGAGCGGTTCTCGCTGGACGAGGTCCGCATCAACTACGAGCAGAACCTGATCCTGCCGCATGTGAAGCTGGACGACCTGCCGGCCGTCTACGAGGCGCTTAAAGGCGCCGGGCTTGCCACGCCCAACATGGGCCTGATCACCGACATCATCGCCTGCCCCGGCCTCGACTACTGCACGCTGGCCAACGCGCGCGCGATCCCGGTCGCCCAGCACATCGCCGAGCGCTACGTCGACGAGGCGAAGGCGGAAGCCATCGGCGAGCTGAAGATCCGCATCAGCGGCTGCATCAACGCCTGCGGCCACCACCACGTCGGCCACATCGGCATCCTGGGCGTCGATAAGAAGGGCGAGGAGTTCTACCAGGTCACGCTGGGCGGCTCCGGCGCGGAGGATGCGAGCCTTGGCCAGATCCTCGGCCCGGCGCTGCCCGCCAATCGGGTAAGCGACGCGGTCGACACGCTGGTCGACACCTACCTGAAGGTCCGCGAGGGCGACGAGCGCTTCCTCGACACCTTCCGCCGCGTGGGCCTGGCTCCGTTCAAGGAGGCTGTCTATGCCGAAGCTCATTAAGGCGACGGACGGCGGCCTGATCGAGGCGGAGGACGTCTTCATCGACGTCGCCGACGAGGACGAAATCCCCGAAGGCCCGGTGATCCTGTCCATGACCCGCTTCCAGGCGGAAGGCGACGCCCTGATCGGCTCCAACCGGCCGGTCGGCGTTCGGGTGCAGGCGGGCGAAGCGGTCGAGGACCTCGCCTACGACCTGCCGCGCATCGCCGTCGTGGCGCTCGTCTTCCCGAAATTCCGCGACGGGCGTCATTACAGCTCGGCGCGGCTGCTGCGCGAGCGCTTCAACTACGCGGGCGAAGTCCGCGCGGTGGGCGACGTGCTGCTGGAGCAGGCGCGCTTCATGCTCCGCTGCGGCTTCGACGCCTTTGTCCCCGCCGACGGCTCGACGCCGGAGGCCTGGGCTGGCGCGGCGGCGCGCTACCGGCACGTCTACCAGCGCGCCACGGACGACCTCGTCCCCGCCTTTGAGGCGCGGAGGGGATGATGGCCTACGACCAGCTCGAACGCCCCCTCTCCCGCGCCGACGCGCTGGATGCGGAGCTGCGCGACGCCCACCCGCTCGAAATCCTGCGCCGCGCCCGCGCCGAGTTCGGCGACGAGCTCGCCCTCGTCTCCTCGTTCGGCGCGGAGTCCGCGGTGCTGCTGCACATGGCGGCGCAGGTCGACCCGTCGATCCCGGTGCTGTTCCTCGATACCGGCATGCTGTTCGGTCAGACGCTGGACTATCGGAAGAACCTGGCGGCGCGGCTTGGCCTCACCGACGTGCGCGACCTGCGTCCCCGCTATCAGGACCTCGCCACCCAGGACCCGAACTCGGACCTGTGGAAGCGCGACATCGACGCCTGCTGCAACATCCGCAAGGTCATCCCGCTGGACCACGCGCTCGAGGGCTTCGACGCCTGGATCACGGGCCGCAAGCGCTTCCAGGGCGGCGACCGGCTGCGGCTGAAGGTGGTTGAGGAAGCGCCCGCGCACCTGAAGTTCAACCCGCTCGCCAACTGGACCAAGGACCAGATCGACGCCTACGCCGCCGAGCACGACCTGCCGCCACACCCGCTTGTCGCGCAAGGCTTCCCCTCCATCGGCTGCTGGCCCTGCACCAGCCCCGTCGAAGAAGGCGGCGACCTCCGCGCCGGCCGCTGGGCCGGTCAGGACAAGACCGAGTGCGGCATCCACGTCGCCCGCGCGCCGGGAACGCCGCCGAACGTTGGTGGGGATATTTAGCTCCACCGTTCGTCATCCCACGGTCAGCGAAGCTGATCCGGGGGACCCAAGCCGCAGTGAAAGCATTGCAATACCGCTTGGGTCACCCGGACTTCGCCGGGTGATGACGATGTATCAAATGCGCAGCCGTGGCGCTGCTCAACCCGGCGGGCAGCCCTTGAACACGCCCACCTTGAAGACCGTCAGGCTCTTTAAATTGAAGTCCATCAGTGGGTTCATCGAACCCTTGCCCTTGCCGGTGTAGAGGTCGATCCGGTCGCCCTTGATCGCGCCGCCGGTATCGGACGCGTACCAGAAGCCGTCGTGTTTCCTGCCGTCGGGCATGACCAGCCCGTCGGTCTCCTTGATGTAGAGGACGGTGTGCTTGGGGATGCGGTGGGTATCGACCGCCACCGTCCGCATCGGGATCGGCTTGCAGCCCAGCGAGTCCAGCGCGCCCACGCCCTTGGCCCCTGCGTGATAGAGCGTCGCCTTCAGCCGCCAGTCGGGCACCGCGGGCAGGCTGAGGATGGAGATCGCCTTCACGATCAGGTCGCCGATCGGATCGGAGGCGGTTTCGGCGTGAACGGGGGTCGCGAGGGGGATCAGGGCTAAGGCGCCCGCAAGGCCGGCGAGGGCTCGCATTTGGGGTTTCCTCCATAGCGGGGCTGTCGCGCCGGCCCTGCTTAGGATACCTCTGCCGTGCCTGACAACCCGTAAAAGCCCCTTCCCAATGACCCTGCGCATCTACGCGGCTCTCCTCGCGGTCGCGCTGGCGATCCCAGCGCAGGCGCTCGCCTGGGGCGCCACGGGACACCGGATCATCGGCGTGCTCGGGGCCGAGTCCCTCCCGCCGGAGCTCCCCGCCTTCCTGCGCACGCCCGAGGCAGCGGCCGAGATCGGCGAGCTCGCGCGCGAGCCTGACCGCTCCAAGAGCGCCGGGCGCGAGCACGACGCCGACCGCGACCCGGCCCACTTCCTCGACCTCGACGACAGCGGAAAGGTCCTGGGCGGCCCCTCGCTCGCCGCGATGCCGCCGACCCGGGCCGACTACGAAACGGCCCTGCGCGCGGCCGGAACGGACAGCTGGCAGGCGGGCTACCTCTACTATTCCATCGTCGACGGCTGGCAGCAGCTGGTGAAGGACTTCGCCTACTGGCGCGCGCTCTCGGCCGCCGAACGCCACGACGGCAGCCCTCAACACGACGCCTGGTTCAAGGCCGACCGCGAACGTCGGGAGCGGCTGATCGTCCGCGACCTCGGGACCTGGGCCCACTACGTCGGCGACGGCAGCCAGCCGCTGCACGTCAGCGTGCATTTCAACGGCTGGGGCGACTATCCCAACCCGGGCGGCTACACGACGGCCAAAATCCACCTGCCGGTCGAGGGCGCCTTCGTCCACGACAACATCCGGATCGACGACGTGCGCAAGGCGATGGCGGCACCGCACCCCTGCGCCTGCTCGATCCAGGCCATGACAGCCGGTTACCTCGCCGCGACGCGCGAGCAGGTCGAGCCCCTCTATCGCCTGGACAAGGTCGGCGCGTTCCAGGACGGCGACGCCAACGGCAAGGCCTTCGCCACGGCCCGGCTCGCCGCCGGCGCCTCGGAGCTGCGCGATCTCATCGTGGCGGCTTGGCGCGCCAGCGAGGCCGTGACCGTCGGCTGGCCCGAAACCAGGGTGATCGACATCGAGGCCGGCCGCGTCGATCCCTACGAGATCCTGTACGGCATTGACTGAGCCGTTGCGGCCGCCTCCGCTCCGGCGCAAGCTGGCGCCATGACCTCGTTCTACGACCGCCACATCATGCCGCGCCTGATCGGCTGCGCGTGCTCGACCAAGCCGATCATGAAGCAGCGGGCAAAGGTCGTCCCCCTGGCGACCGGCAAGGTGCTGGAGCTCGGCATCGGCGGCGGACTGAACCTCGGGTTCTACAATCCCGCCGTGGTGGAGAGCGTGTCAGGCGTCGATCCGTCCGAGGAGCTGCGCCGGCGCGCCGAGCACGCGGATCGTCCTGCGGGTCTCAACGTGGAGGTCCGCGAAGGCTCGGCCGAGGCGTTGCCGTTCGAGGACAAGAGCTTCGACACCATCGTCTGCACCTACACCCTCTGCTCGGTGCAGGACCCGATCCGCTCGCTGGAGGAGGCGCGGCGGGTGCTGAAACCCGGCGGGCGGCTGCTGTTCTGCGAGCACGGGCTTGCCCCAGACCTGTCGGTCGCCAAATGGCAGCGACGGATCGAGCCGGTCTGGAAGCGCATCGCCGGCGGCTGTCACCTGACCCGGCCGGTGGCGCTGAACCTCGAGCGCGCGGGCTTCCGGCTCGATGGGCTCGACAGCATGTACCTGCCCGGCACGCCGCGCTTTGCCGGCTGGAACGAGTGGGGAGCCGCGAGAGCGGCCTAAGTTTTTTAAAGTCAGAACAACAGCCGCAGCAGGCCCTCGGGCACTTCCCCGCCCCGCTCCACGCTGAACACGGGCACGCCACCCGCCAGCACGCGGAGGCTCTCGTGCATCTCGTCCAGCGTGGTCCCGGAGCCCTCGTTCTCGTTGACCACCACCGCGCGGATGGTGACGCCCCGACGGCGCAGGACCTCGACGGCGGTCAGCGTGTGGCTGATGGCGCCGAGGTAGGCGCCTGTGACCAGCAGCACCGGCGCGTCGAGCGCTTCGACCAGGTCGAGCACGGTCGCGCCGTCGCTCAGCGGCGACATCACACCACCCGCGCCCTCGATCAGCAGCAGGGTGCGGCCCGCGTCGGCCACCCGCTCGCGGCAGGCGCCCGCCACCTCCGCGAACTTGATCGAGCGGCCCTCCCGCGCCGCGGCCAGCGGCGGCGACAAGGGCGCGGCGTAGCGGAAGGGCGAGATGGCGTTCAGCGTCTCATCGGTGATCGGCTCGCCGAGCGCCGAGAGCAGGACGCCCGCATCGCTGGTCTCGGCCTGCGCCGGATCGAAGCCGCTGATCACCGGCTTGAAGGCGTCGACCGGGACCTCGTGCGCCCGCAGCGCCCGGATGATCGAGGCGCTGACATAAGTCTTGCCGATGTCCGTGCCGACGCCGGTGACGATCAGGGCAGGCATTTCAGGCTCCGGATCAGGTCTGCGAGGCGGTCGATATCCTCGTCCGCGTGCTCGGCGCTGAAGGCGACACGCAGCCGCGCCGTCCCCTTCGGCACGGTCGGCGGGCGAATGGCCGTGACCAGATAACCCGCCGCCTCCAGCCGCCGGGACGCGGCCAGAGCGGCCGCCGCATCGCCAATGACGACCGGCACGATGGCGCTCTGGGCGTCCGGCAGGTTCAGCGCGCGCGTGAAGCGGCGGGCCTTGGCGAGGGGCTTGGCGCAAAACTCCGGGTCGCTTTCAACGATATCGAGCGCAGCCAGCCCGGCGGCGACGCTCGCCGGCGGCAGCGCGGTGGAATAGACGAAGGTCCGGGCGCGGGTCTTCACCAGGTCGATCACGGCCTGCGACGCGCAGAGATAGCCCCCGTAGCTGCCCAGCGCCTTCGACAGCGTGCCGATCTGCAGCGGGATCCGGGCGCCGGGGAACAGCGCCGCCGAACCCCTTCCCTCGCCCACCACGCCGACCCCGTGCGCGTCGTCGCTGAGCAGCCAAGCGTCGTGCTCGGCGCACGCGGCGGAAATCGCATCGAGCGGCGCGATGTCGCCATCCATCGAGAAGACGCCGTCGGTCGCGACAATGGCGCGGTCGGCATGGGGGCGATGCTCGGAAAGCAACTCGCGGACGTGCTCCACGTCGTTGTGCCGGAAGCCCAGCACCTTGCCACCGGTCAGCTGGGCGCCCGCCCAGATACAGCCGTGGGCCAGCTCATCGACCAGCACCAGGCTCTCCGGCCCTGCGAACGTCGGGATCACGCCGCTGTTGGCCAAGTATCCCGAGCCGAAGACACAAGCCGCTTCCGTCCCCTTGAACCGCGCCAGCCGCGCTTCGAGCTCGCTGAGCAGCGGATGGTCGCCGGTGATCAGGCGGGACGCGGCAGCGCCTGCTCCATATTCCTCAATCGCCGCCATCGCCGCGGCCTTCACCGCCGGATGGTGGGACAGGCCCAGGTAGTCGTTGCAGGAGAACGAGACGAGCCGCCGCCCGTCGCGCTCCACCACCGCGCCGTCCTCCCGCGCGGTCGGCGCAAGGCGGCGCATCAGGCTATCGGCCTCAAGTGCTGCGATCTTCCGTTCGGCGAAGGCTTGCAGGCTATCCACGGGAGGCCCTACGAAGCGCCACATGAGCGATTGGCTGACCGCCGGCGCGCCGCATGTCTGGCGCCCCTATTGCCAGATGAAGACGGCCCGGCCGCCGCTGCCGGTGGCGCGCACCCATGGGACGCGCATCGTGCTGGAGGACGGCCGGGAGCTGGTGGACGGGATCGCCTCCTGGTGGACCGCCTGCCATGGCTACAATCATCCCCATATCGCCGCCGCCGTCCGCCGACAGCTGGAGCTCATGCCTCATGTGATGTTCGGCGGTCTGGCGCACGAGCCCGCTTACCGCCTCGCGGACCGTCTCGCCAGCCTTCTCCCCGGCGATCTGAACCACGTCTTCTTCGCCGAGTCCGGATCTGTCGCGGTCGAGATCGCCATGAAGATGGCGCTGCAGTTCTGGATCAACAGCGGCGTTTCGGGGCGCACGCGGTTCCTGGCGTTCCGCGGCGGCTACCACGGCGACACCCTGGCCACCATGACGGTGTGCGATCCGGAAGAAGGCATGCACGCCCTCTTTGCCGGGGTCATGCCTGCCCAGGTCATCGCCGACCTGCCGGTGGACGAGGCCTCGACCGCAGCGCTGGACGCCCTGCTGGGTGAGCGCTCGCATGAGATCGCCGCCATCCTCGTTGAGCCCCTGGTGCAGGGCGCGGGCGGGATGCTGTTCCATTCGCCCGAGGTGCTGCGGCGCCTGCGCGCGCTCGCGGACAAGCACGGCGTCCTGCTGGTCTTTGACGAGATCTTCACCGGCTTCGGCCGCACCGGCTCGCTCTTCGCCATGCAGCAGGCCGGGATCGAGCCGGACATCGTGACGCTCTCCAAGGCGCTGACCGGCGGCACCCTGCCGCTGTCCGCCGCCGTCGCGTCGCGCAAGGTGTTCCAGGCTTTCTGGTCGGACGATCCGGGCGCCGCGCTGATGCACGGCCCGACCTACATGGCCAATCCGCTCGCCTGCGCGGCCGCCAACGCCTCCCTCGACCTGTTCGAGGATGGGAGTTGGGCCGCCAGCGTCGCGCGGCTATCGCGCGGGCTGGCCGATGGGCTGGAGCCCTGCCGTCGCCTGCCGGGCGTCGTCGATGTGCGCTCGCTCGGCGGCATCGGCGTCGTGGAGTTCGAGCTGCCGGTAGACACGAGCGGCCTCTGCGCCCGCTTCGCCGAGGAAGGCTGCTGGATTCGGCCGATGGGCAAGGTGGTCTACCTAACGCCCGCGTTCGTGATGGACGACGACGACCTCGCCCGACTCACCGGCGCGATGCGCAAGGTCCTTGCCTGAACGAAGAAGAGGCGGCGGATTGCTCCGCCGCCTCTGAGAATCGGAGCCGAGAGAGGGTCGGCTCGGAGGTTGTTCCTGCGTTTCCCCCGAAAAGCAGGAACCGCCGTCAGTGTCGCTCGGGTCCCCCAACCTCTGCGACTGGCGGTCCGGATTGGCCGAACCACCGATTTTCCCGGACGTGGGCTGCACCGGGAAAAAGCGTAGAAACACTCGACGAGGATCGGCGCGAGCCGGCGCTGAAATGGCAGCCACCCCCCAGCGGCTGGTCCGTTCCTGCGTCCTCGAAGAACGCGGCCGTCTCCGGGCCGAGGTCGTCGAAGTGTCCCTACCCCTTCGCCGCGAGGACGGCTAAGCGCCCGCGGCTGAGGAGGAGAACAACTGACATTGACATCAATGTCAAGAGACGCGGGAAACGGTTGTTGTGGAAAATGGGTAATATCGACCGGGCGCGGCCTCACCTTCCTGTGAAGCTACAATTTGAGCGTGAGTCAGGCCGGGCTGACGACTTCGGATGACGCTTTGGCGGACGCCTTCGCGGCCCGCCTCACCGGGGTTTCCCCCAGCCGCTCGAGTAGCGAGTCGTATTCTTCCCACAGGCGCTGCGGCAGCCGCTCGCCGAACCGCTCGTAGAAGGCGGGAATAAGCGACGCCTCTTCCTTCCAGACCTCGACATCGACGCTGAGCAGAAGCTCCAGCTGCTTTTCCGTCAGGCTGAGGCCGGAGGTGTCGAGCGAATCGGGCGTCGGCAGGTTGCCGATGGGCGTCGGGCGCGCGTCGGCCTTACCGTCCAGGCGCTCGGCGATCCACTTCAGCACGCGGCTGTTGTCGCCGAAGCCCGGCCACACGAACTTGCCGTTCTCGTCCTTGCGGAACCAGTTCACGAAGTAGATGCGCGGCAGCTTCGTCGGATCGTCGACGTTCTCGCCGATGTCCAGCCAATGGCCGAAGTAGTCGCCCATGTTGTAGCCGCAGAAGGGCAGCATGGCGAAGGGGTCGCGGCGCAGCTCGCCGACCTTGTTCTCGGCCGCCGCGGTGCCTTCCGAGGCCACGTTGGAGGCCAGGAACACGCCGTGCTTCCAGTCGAAGGCTTCGGTCACCAGCGGCGTCGCCGAGGCGCGGCGGCCGCCGAACAGGATGGCGCTGATCGGCACGCCCTTCGGGTCGTCCCACTCCGGCGCAATGACCGGGCACTGCCCGGCCGGCGAGGTGAAGCGGGCGTTGGGGTGCGCGGCGGGCTCGTTCGATTCCGGCGTCCAGTCCCGGCCCTTCCAGTCGATCAGGCGGGCCGGCGGCTCGTCGGTCAGGCCTTCCCACCAGACGTCGCCGTCTTCCGTCAGCGCGACGTTCGTGAACACGCAGTTGGCGTGCAGGGCGGCGATGGCGTTCTTGTTGGTCTTCTCGCCGGTGCCGGGCGCGACGCCGAAGAAGCCCGCTTCCGGATTGATGGCGTAGAGGCGGCCGTCCTCGCCGAACCGCATCCAGCAGATGTCGTCGCCGATCGTCTCGGCCTTCCAGCCCGCGATGGTGGGCTGCAGCATGGCAAGGTTCGTCTTGCCGCAGGCGCTGGGGAAGGCGGCGGCGACATAGCGGACCGCGCCCTGAGGGCTGGTCAGCTTGAGGATCAGCATGTGCTCGGCCAGCCAGCCCTCGTCGCGCGCCATCACGGAGGCGATGCGCAGCGCGTAGCACTTCTTGCCCAGCAGCGCGTTGCCGCCGTAGCCCGAGCCGTACGACCAGATCTCGCGGCTCTCGGGGAAGTGGACGATGTACTTCTCTTCGTTGCAGGGCCACGGAACGTCGGCCTGGCCCGCCTCCAGCGGCGCGCCCAGCGTGTGCACCGCCGGCACGAAGAAGCCGTCCTCGCCCAGCATGTCGAGCGCGCCCTTCCCCATCCGGGTCATCACCCGCATCGAGATGGCGACATAGGCGCTGTCGGTGATCTCGACGCCCAACGCCGAAATCTTCGAACCCAGCGGGCCCATGCAGAACGGCACCACATACATGGTCCGCCCGCGCATGCAGCCGTCGAACAGCGGGTTCAGCGTCGCCCGCATCTCGTCGGGATGCATCCAGTTGTTGGTCGGGCCCGCGTCTTCCCTGTCGAGCGAGCAGATGAAGGTGCGGCTCTCGACGCGCGCCACGTCGCGCGGGTCGGAGGCGGCGTAGAAGGAGTTCGGGCGCTTCTCGGGGTTCAGGCGCTTCAGGGTGCCGGCGTCGCACAGCCGCTGCGTCAGCAGCTCCCACTCTTCATCGGAACCGTCGCACCAGTGGACGCTGTCCGGCTTCGTCAGGGCCGCGATCTCACGAACCCACTCGACAAGCCGTTGGTGTTTGGTCGGAGCCTGGTCGAGCCCCGGGATCCCCATTACGCCGCCCATGCTGGCGCCTCCTCATACTGATTCAGGCGCGGGGCGATCTGATAGCCGCCCCTGACTCGCCCATGCGCAGCTTCCCCATTGCCTAGACGGGCGGAAGGACGGGAGCAAGCCCAACAGCCCTGCTTGGACCCGACTATCCACCACGTTTCAGCGTCTCGCGCGCAACCACGAGCTGCTGAATCTGACTGGTCCCTTCGTAGATCCTGAAGATACGAACGTCGCGGTAGAGCCTTTCGATCCCGTGGTCGGACACATAGCCGGCGCCGCCGAAGATCTGCACAGCGCGGTCGGCTACCCGGCCAACCATTTCAGAAGCAAAGAGTTTCGCCGCCGCGGCCTCCAGAACGATGTTCTCTCCGGCGTCCCGCTTGCGGGCCGACTCCAGCACCAGCGCGCGGGCGGCCAGCGCCTCGGTCTTGGAGTCGGCGATCATAGCCTGGATCAACTGGAAGTTCGCGATGGGCTGGCCGAACTGGCGACGCTCGGTCGCATAGGCCACGCTGTCGGCGATCAGCCGTTCGGCCACGCCGACGCACAGCGCTCCGATGTGCAGGCGCCCCTTGTCCAGCACCTGCATGGCGACCTTGAAGCCCTCGCCTTCTTCGCCCAGGCGGTTCTCGACGGGGACCTTCACGCCGTCGAAGATCACGTCGTGGATCTGGGCGCCGTGCTGGCCCATCTTCTTCTCGGGCTTGCCGACGGTCAGGCCCGGCGAGTCGCCCGGCGCCAGGAAGGCCGAGACCCCTGCCCCGCCCTTCTTGTCCGGATCGGTGCGGGCCATCACCGTGAAGAGCCCGGCCTTGCCCGCGTTGGTGATGAAGCGCTTGGCGCCGTCCAGCACATAGTGGTCACCCTCCCGCCGCGCGCGGGTCTGGACCGAGGCGCTGTCGGAGCCGGCTTCGGGTTCGGTCAGGGCGAAGGAGGTGACGATCTCGCCCGACGCGATCTTCGGCAGGTACTTCGCCTTCTGCTCGGGCGTGCCGAACATCACGAGGCCCTGGCTGCCGATGCCGACGTTGGTGCCGAACTCGGAGCGGAAGGCGGGGCTGGCGCGGCCCAGTTCGAACACCACTAGGCACTCGTCTTCCATTGAGAGGTCGAGGCCGCCGTACTCCTCCGGGATCGACAGGCCGAACAGCCCGAGTTCGCGCATCTCCTGGACGACGGGCTCCGGCACGGCGTTGTTCTCCGCCACCTCGGCTTCGATGGGGCGCAGGCGTTCGGTCACGAAGCGGCGGACGGTGTCGATCAGCTGGTCACGGGTCTCGGTCTCGAGCGCCACGGGCGGCCTCCCTGGATTTCGCCGGCTTCGCTTAAGGCGCCGGAGCCGCCTTTCAAACCCTCATCAGCCCGTATTTCGCAGACCCGCCGCCACGCCCGCGACCGTCAGCTGGATCGCCAGCCGCACCCGTTCGTCCTCATCCCCCGCACGGCGGCGGGACAGCAGCTCCAGCTGCAGGTGGTTCAGCGGATCGACCGCGCCCGCCGCCAGCGCCACGGATTCCGCGAGGTCCGGCTGGTTGTCGAGCAGGCCGGCGCCGCCCCGGATGGCCAGCGCCAACTCGACGGCCGCGTCGTGCTCGCGGCGGACGGCGTCGAACACCCTGTTGCGCAGGCCCTCGTCCGGACAAAGCGCGGCGTAGCGGCCGGCCATCGCCATGTCCGACTGCGCCAGCGCCAGCTCCATGTTGGAAAGCACGGTGGCGAAAAAGTCGTCCTCGGCATGGAGCTCGCCGAGCTCAGCCGCGGTCAGCCCCGCCCGCCGCGCCCCGCCGGCAAAGCCGTACCAGCCCGGCAGCATGAAGCGCGCCTGCGACCAGCTGAACACCCACGGGATCGCGCGGAGGTCCTCTATCCTGCGGCTCTGGGTCCGCGAGGCCGGGCGGCTGCCGATGTTCAGCTGCACGATCTCGGCGATTGGCGTCGCCGACCAGAAGAAGTCCTCGAAGCCCGGCGTCTCGTAAACGAGCTCGCGATAGGCATGGAAGGCGTGCTCCGCCAGCCGGTCCATCAGGGTGTCGGCCCTGTGCTCGCCTTCGTAGGGCTGCTTTCCGCTGGACAGCAGGACGGCGGCCACCAGCCCGTCGAGGTTACGGCGCGCGGTCGGCTGGTCGCCGTAGCGGCGGGCGATCATCTCGCCCTGCTCGGTCATGCGAAGGCGGCCCTGCACCGTGCCGGGCGGCTGCGCCAGTACGGCTTCCGCCGCCGGACCGCCGCCCCGGCCCACCGAACCGCCTCGGCCGTGGAAAAGCTGGATGCCGACGCCCGCCCGCCGGCACTCCGCCGCCAGCGCCGAAGCCGCCCGGGCCACGCCCCGCCGCGAGGCGACATAGCCGCCGTCCTTGTTGGAGTCGGAGTAGCCGAGCATCACTTCCTGCACGGCTGGCTCGCCGAGCGTGCAGCGGGCCACCGGCAGTTCCAGCCACTGGCGCAGCACGTCGGGCCCGCGCTCCAGGTCGCCGATGGTCTCGAACAGCGGTGAGACGCGAACGGCCGACTTCGGGCTGTCGCCGCACTGGACGATGCCGCACTGCTTGAGCAGCACCAGCGCTTCCAGGATGTCGGAGACGGTCGCCGCCTTCGAGATCACGTAGGCGCCGAGCGCCTCCTCCCCGTACAGCCGCACAGCCTCGGCGGCGGCGTCGAGGATGGCGAGCTCCTTGGCGGTCTCCTCGGAGTAATCGGCGAACGGCGAGCGCAGCGGGCGGCCGTGGGCCAGCTCGTTGGTCAGGAGCGCCACACGCGTGCGTTCGTCCAGCCCGAGGTAGTTCTCCTCCGCCCCCGCCCGCGCGAACAGCTCAGCCAGCACCCGCTCATGGACGTCGGCGTTCTGGCGAAGGTCGATGGCGAGCAGGTGGAAGCCGCAGGCGCGCGCCACCTGCAGCAATGTCTGCAAACGCGCCCCAACCAGCCGCTCGCCGAGGGTCTGGGCGAGCGAACCCCGCACCACCTCCAGCTCGGCGATGAACTCCGCGGCCGACGCATACGGCTCCAGACGCGCCGCATAGCTGCCGCCGGCCAGCCTGTTCGCCGTTGCGGAGAGGCGGTCGTAAATCCCCTCCAGCGCCAGCCGGTACAGCTCGTCCTGCCGATGGATCGACTCTTCGGGCGAGCGGGCCGCCAGCGCCCGCAGCTCTTCGGTCACATCCGTGAGCTCGGCGGAGATGGCGAGGTCGAACCAGAGCTTGCGCACCTCGTCGGCGTAGAAGTTGAAGACGATCCGCGCCTGCGAGCGCAGCGCCAGCCGCAGCGTCTCGCCGGTGACGCCGGGATGTCCGTCCCGGTCGCCGCCCAGCCAGGAGCCGAGCTTCAGCGGCGTCCCCGTCTCCCCGTTCAGCCGGTCGCCCCACATCTCATAGAGCTCGACCAGCGCCGGCAGCATCGAGTCCCGCACGATGGCCAGCGCGTTCCGGATCTCGTCGGCGGGCGTGATCTTCTCCGGCCGATGCAGGCGGGTACGCCACAGCAGCGCGATCTCGCGGAACAGGTCGCCGCGGATGCGCGCGTCGAGGCTAGGGGGCAGGTGGTGGCGGCGCAGCGCCATCAGCCGCGAAATCTCCGCCTCCCGGTCCACGACAGCCCGCCGGCGGACCTCCGTCGGGTGGGCCGTCAGCACCGGCAGCACGTCGAGCGAGGCGAGCAGGCGGCTGACCTCTTCCTCGCTCGCGCCCGAACGCTTCAGCGCCTCCACGGCCGCGGGCAAGGTTCTGGGCCGGTCGTCACCGGGGGCCGCCTCGTCTTCCGCATGACGACGGCGGCCGGCGACGTCCTCGCCGATGTTGGCGAGCATGGAATGGCAGGTGAAGGCCCGCGCGAGGAACACCGCCTGCTCGTTGGTCAGGCTGTCGAACAAGCCCTCCAGCCCTTCGTGCGTGCGGGCCGCGCGGGAGGCGCGCTCCACCAGCCCCGCCGCCTCCTCGCCGTCCAGGTGTCGGATGGCGTCGGTCAGCAGGCGGTCGAAGAAGCGGACGTTCTGGCCGACGAAGCGGCTGGTCGGCGAAGTCGGAGCGTTCATACCGTCAGGGCTTCAGATCGAGCACGAAGGTTGCGCCCGCGCCTTGCGAGATGGACAGCGTCCCGCCGGCCTGCCGGGCGAATGCTTCAACCAGCCCACGGCCCAGCCCGTTGCGTCGCGTCTGAAAATCGTCCGGCAATCCCTTGCCGTCGTCCCGGACCATCAGCCGCCAGCCCGACGCCTCCGGCTGGAAGCTGACCTCGATCCGGCCGCCGGTCGTCTCGGTGAAGGCGTGCTTGGCCGCGTTGGTGACGAGCTCGTTGACAGCCAGCCCGATCGCCACAGCCCGGTCGCGCTCCATCGAGGCCGGGAAGGCGTCGCACTCCAGCTGCACGATCTCGCCCAGGAACAGCGCCTCGGCGAGGTTGCGGCAGAGGTCCTGCAGATAGACGGACATGTCGACGCGGGACATGTCCCGTCCCGTCGCATAGAGGTTCTTGTGCGCCTGGGAGATGCTCATCACCCGGTTCAGCGCGCCCGCCAGGGCCGCCTTCGCCCCGGCATCCTGGGCGCGCGAGGCCTGCAACTGCAGCAGGCTCGCGACCATGGCGAAGTTGTTGTTCACGCGATGGTTCAGCTCGCGGAACAGCAGCTCCCGCTCCTCCAGCTTGGCCGCGCGTTCCGAGGCGCCTCGCCGGGCCGAGTCCCGGAAGACGTAGGCGATGAACAGGATCAGGCCGCCGGACAACGCATTGATCAGTAAGCGCGCCGCATCGCCGCTGGACTCCAGCGCAAACCCGGCGCCGGGCAGCACCAGGTACCAGGCGCCGATCAGGCCGAGGTAGAAGGTAATGGCCCCGGCCCTCCAGCTCGACAGGAGGGTCGCCAGCACGGCGAACGGGTAGAGCAGCGCAAACGGCGCGGAGCCGGGCACGAACATCTGCAGGACGATGCGGATCGTCGCCATCACCCCGAAGCAGAACAGGGCCGTGGCGATGTCGATGACCAGCGGCGGGATCTTCGGCGCAAGCGCGGGCAAATCGATTTCACTCAGACGCTGCATGGCACCCCGCCGGCTAGGCTGGTCACCTTAGCCTAAGCTCAGCCGGCGAAAAGAGTGTTACGCCGCGCCCTCGGAATGGTCTTCGGCGACGTCGAGCCAATCGGCGCTGCGGCCGTTCGCCGTGGCTTCGTCCACCAGGCGCTGGGCTTCGTCCCGCGCGGAGGCCCGGTTGTCGAAGAACTGGAGCTGGTCGGCCCCAAGGTTGACGGACCAACCGTTCTTGGCGCGGACCACCAGGTAGCGTTCGTGAGGACCAAGCGTGGATTTCATATTGCGGTTAACCCGCCAGCGCCCGGCTCAGTTTCAAAAAAGGCTTTGAAAAAGAACGTCTAACGCTGATCTGCGAAAGCGGAGTCGAGCAGCAGCCAGGCCCGTCCCTCGCTGGAATCGAGCAGGGAGCCGACCATGAAGCCCTCGCCGTCGCGTCCGGCAGCGTCCGTCAGGGCGGCGTGGAAGCGTTTGCGGAACCGCTCGGCCTGTCCGCGCAGCGCGGCGTCGGCGAAGAGGCGCCGCGCCAGGCGCAGCACGGCGGCGGGGGCCAGCGCGCGGACAACCTCGCGAGCGCCTTCCACATCACCGGTCTGAACAGCCGCGGCAATCTCATCGACCTTGGGCTTGGGCAACAAGACCTTGGCGTCGATCCCCATGGCGTCGAGTTCGGCATGGATGCGCTCGGCCAGCTGCTCCGGATCGGCCTCGTCGCGGTCGAGCGATTGCAGCAGCCCCTTCCAGCCGAGGCCCTCTTCCTCCGGCGCGGGCGGCGGCGGGGGCGGCGGCGCCACCTGCGGCGCGGGCAGAATCTCCGCCTCCGCCGTGGTCGGCGTCAGGCGCAGCCTGGGACGCAGCGAGCCGGTCAGGGGAATCTTTGCGTGTACCGCGGGGCGCGGGGCCGGCGGCGCCTCTGGCTCAGGCTGAGGCTGAGGCTGAGGCTCGGGCGCGGCGGGCTTCGCCGGCGCCGCCGGCATCGGCCCAGCGACCACGCCCATCAGCCGCACCGCCTCGCTCAGCAGCTCGTAGTTGGCCCGCACCCGCTCCTGGAACGCGGCGTCCAGGGCCTTCGTCTCCTCCGAGGTCTTGCGGGCGGAGGCCGTCATTTCGGTGAGGCTCTGGTCGATGTCGGCGACCGCCGCGCGAGCCGCCGTGACCCAGCCTTCCAGCCGCTCCCGCGCCTTCTGGCCCGCTTCGTCGATCATGGTGGCCGACTGCTCGATCAGCCCGCGCGCCTCGGTCAGGCGTCCCTCGAACAGCGCGTTGGCCTTCTGGCCGGCGTCGAAGGCCGCTTCGTTGAGCTGGTCGACGCGAGCGCGGGCGGCCTCGGCCTGTTCCTCGGCGGCGCGGCGGGCGTTTTCGGACGCCTCGGTGATGCGGTCGATGGCGGCGCGCAGCGCCTCCTCCAGCGTCTCGCGTTCGCGCGCGGCGGCGGCGGTGAGTTCGGCGAAGCGCTCGGCCGCGGCCGCCGTGAGGTGCTGGATCGCTTCGGCGCCCTGTTGCGCCGTCTGGCTGATCTCGGCCGTGGCGGACTTCGACTGGCCCACGATTTCGCCCAGCCGCCCGATCCGGGCCTCGGCCTCGATCTTCATCGCCTCCTGCTCGGCGTGGAGGTTGTCGGCGAGCGTGCCGAGCGCGGTCCGCTGTTCGGTCAGCTGCTGCTCGACCCCGCGCATCTGCTCGACCACCGACTGGGCGGTGCTTTCGAGCCGCGCGGTGTGGCGGACCATGTCCTCGCCCGCGCCACGGGCGGCGGAGATGACCTCGCCGGCAGCGGCATTGACGCCCCCTGCCCGGCCGATCGCCTCCGCGACGACGCTCGCCTGCTCCTGCAGCGAGGCCGACAGCGACTCCAGCTCGCGACGTTGGCCGGCAAGCGTTTCCGCGAGATGGGCGGCCGTCTGGCTGGAGCCCGAGGCCGCTTCGTTGAGACGGCCTGTCTCGTTGTCGAGCGACTCCCGAAGCGCGGCCATGGCGTCGCGCGAGCGCCCGACGGCGGCCTCGGCGTCTTCGAGCTGGCGGCGGACCGCCTCCACCACGGTGCCCGCTTCGGCCGCGGCCACCGCCGTCGGCGCCAGCATCTGGTTGGCCAGTTCGCGGCTGCGGCGCACCTCGGCCGACAGCCGCATCCCCTGGATCACCGCGAACGCGCAGACCCAGACCAGCGCCATCGGCCCTATCGCCAGCGCCGCGAACACCGCAAGCGCGAACGGGTCGTACTGCAGCGGCTCGACGCCGTTGCGGTAGCCGATGGCGTAGGCCACAGGCGCGCCGGCCCACAGCACCGTCACCACCGCGGCCGCCAGGTACACCGGCCAGGTCGCCGGCTCCTTCACCGGCTTCGGGGCCGTCCCGAACACCGGCTGGGGCTCAGGCGCAGGCGCCTCCGCCGTCGCGCCGAAGTCGATATTGGCCGCCTCGGGCGTGGAAAAGGCGCGCGGCGAACGCTTCTTGAACTTCATCGACAGGTCCCCGGCCTAACCGTGCTCGAAGCTAGCGGTAAAAGCCGGGGCGGCAAAGCCGATGATCAGCGGCGGCAGAGAACGTCCTGCAGCGTGCCCGCGGCGTTGTCGTAGTAGACTGCCTCGCGGTTGCCCATGCTGCGGCAGAAGTCGTCCGCCGCGCGGCGGCCCGTGCCGTAGCCGTAGGCGTTCCCGCCGCCGTAGCCCCAGGGCGGGCGGCCGTAGGTACTGCTCACCGGACCCGGATAGAAGACGACCGAGCGCCCTTGCACCGCGCCGCCGCCGTACCCGCCGTCGGGATAGCCGCTATCTACCGGCTGCAGGGACGACAGGCCGCTGATGCCGCGCCGGCTGAGGTCCGGGATGGATCCGCTCATGGTCTCGCAGCGGCTGCGGAAGTCGGCGTCCTCGCACAGGCGCCAAGTACCGCTCAGGCGCACACTGCGCGTGCGGTCGTTGAAGCCGATGTTGTCCAGGTTTCCGTTCGAGCCGTTGACCACCACCGAGCGGCCCTGGAAGCCGGGAAGCTCGTACAGCGTGGCGGTTTGATTGCCGTAACCACCGTAGCCACCGTAGCCCGGATACGCGGGAACCGTCGGATACGCCGGAACGGGCGGATAAGCGGGATAGCCATAGGGCGTCTGGGCGCCGGCCGCACCGGCGACCGCGGCAAGCGCCGCGCCTGCCAGCAGGCTCATCAGGGTCTTGCGCATGGTTCTTCTCCGTGGAGCGACATATGGAGAGGCTCGCACGGTCAGTCTGAACGGGCCGCGCCCTTCCTGTTCACTCAAGGTTCACAACGCGGGGTTGGCCCTCAGGGTTCATACGCACGAAGTGGGCGGCGCCGATCAGGCCGAAGGCGGCGAGCGCGGCCATGGCGAGGTAGCCGTAGGCGCCGACGGCGTCGAACAGCGCCCCCGACGCCAGCGTGGCCAGCCCGATCAGCAAGCCGCCTGACAGCGCCGAGCTGATGGTCTGGGCGGCCGACGCGCTGTGGGCGGGGGCAAGGCGCTGGATCAGCTGCAGGCCGGCCAGGAAAGTCGCCGTGAACGTCAGGGTATGCAGCGCCTGAAGCGGGAACAGCAGCCACAGCGGCGGCGAGAAGGCGAAGGCGCTCCAGCGGATGACCGCGCCCAGTCCCCCCAGCAGCAGCAGACGCTCCGCGCCCACGCGCCTGCGCCACGGCTCCATGAACCAGAGGAAGCAGATCTCCACCGCGACGCCGAAGCCCCACAACAGGCCGACCATGCCCTCCGACAGCCCCTGCTTGCGCCAGACCAGCGCGGAGAAGCCGTAGTAGAAGGCGTGCGTCGCCTGGATCGCGCCGACGGTGAAGGCGGCCAGCATGAACTCCCTGTCCCGCAGGAGCCCGCCCAGACCCCGCCACCGCTCGCGGCCGAGCGTGCGCTCTCCGCTCTCGTGCACCGGCTCGGACGGCACCAGGAAGCTCGCGGCGCCGGTGGCCAGCAGGGCCGCGACCACGGTCCAGACCAGCACGGAATTGACGCCCGCCCGCGCCAGCAGGAAGCCGCCGCCGACGTTGCCCACGATGTAGGCCGCAGACCCGATGCCTCTCGGCCAGCCGTAGTTGAACCGCTCGCGCGCGGCCCGCCGCAGGACCAGCACGTCGGTCAGAGGCGTCACCGTGGCCAGCAGTGTCGTGGCGACGAACCAGCACGCCACCCACGGTCCGAAACCGTGCGTGAAGGCGATGGCCGCGTACGCCAGCGTCGTCAGGAACAGCATCAGCACCATCGGCGAGCGTCGGAGCTCGAATCCGTCGGCCCAGATGGCGAGGCTGGGGGCGGTGACGGCCCGCGCCAGCATCGGCGCCGACAACAGCAGCCCGATCTGCGCGCCGGTCAGGCCGTGCGCCTTGAACCAGACCGGCATGTAAGGCGCGCTGGCCCCGCTGCCGATGAACACCGCTGCGTAGAAGAGGCCGAGCCGGAGCGCTGAGTTCATCAGCTCCCCGGCAGCGGCGGCAGGTCCAGCCGGCGGGCCTCGGCCATCTTCACGTAGAGGGCGATGATCTCCTTGTGGAGCTTTGTATCGCCTTTGTTTTCCGCCATCTCGTGAAGGACGATCAGCTCACGCCGGAGCTTTGCGTTGGCCGCGTCCAGGGCGGTCAGATTGTAGTTCTCGTCGTGCTTCTTCGACGCCCCCCGGAAGCGCTCGCCATAGTCGATGGCCGAGCGCGACAGCACCGCCCGGATCGCCGAGTTCTCCCAAAGCCGCGCCTCGATCCCGCGCTCGGCCTCCTGGGCGGCGAGCAGGGAGATCATGCCGGTCACCGCCACGCGTCCCACCATGAACTCGCCCATGGCCTCGGGCGGCGGCGGGTCGATCAGGCATAGGAAGTTGCCGAGCAGCAGGTCGGGGACGGTCGGGGTCATGCGAGGCCCTCCAGCTGTGCCAGACGGTGGGCGATGATCTGGTCGTGACGGCGCGCGGTGTACCAGCCCGAGATGCCGAGCACCGGGTCCTTGAAGCCGCCGTCGCGGTACTCCTTGGCCGCCGAGATCCAGATGCCCATGCCCTTCACCGCGTTGAACAGCTCCCACCAGGCCAGCGCGGCGGGGTCGGCCTTCAGGCCGCTGGTTCGCTCCCAGATGGCGATGGCCTCGGCGCGGTCGATCATGCCGGCCACCCTGCCCTTCTCGGCCTCGAAGTGCGCCCAGAGCGGATCGATGGCCCAGCCCAGGTCCTCTAGCGGATCGCCCAGGTGCGCCATCTCCCAGTCGAGGATGGCGATGATCTTGCCCTTCTCGTCGTGCAGGAAGTTGCCGCTCCGATAGTCGCCGTGGACGACGCGGATGGCCTGCGCGGGCTTGGGCGGCTCGCGGCGCAGGCGCCGGATCGCGGCGCGGACGATGGGCTGCGGATGCTGCTCGTCGGCGTCGATGACACCTTCCCAGTAGTCGAGCTCGCGCCGCCAGCACTCGTCCGGCATGGGCGCGGGCGCGACCTCGGTGATCGGCAGGCCGTGCGGGTCGGTCCCGGAAATCGCGCCGAGGATGGAGAAGAACTGCACGCCCAGCGCATGAGCGTGCTCCCCGTACGGGATCACGGTGAAGGGACTCGCCGCCTTGCCGCCGTCGATCCGGCCCATGATGAAGAACGGCCGCTCCAGCTCCGCGCCCTGCTCTTCCAGCGCCACGGCTTCCGGCACGGGGACGCCGCGTCCGAAGAAGGAGCGGTAGGCCATGAACTCGAGCCGCCGGTCGGTGTCGATCAGGCTTCCCGGCGGATCGCGCCGCAGGATCAGCGCCTTCGTCTCCCCGCCCACGTCGGCGTCGAAGCGGTAGGTCTCCCGGCTCGCCCCGCCGGGGATGCGGGCGAGGTCGTGCACGGTGACGGGCTGGTTCCAAAGCCGCGTCAGATAGGTCTGTAGCTGGTCGGCAAGGCTCATGCACTTCCCCCACGAATGTGGGGGAAACCAGTCCCCGACAGCGACAGCTGGAGGGTCGATGGGGGAGTATTCCAACAAGAGACAACTCCCCCATCGACCTTCGCCGCTTCGCGTCTCAGGCCACTTCCGCTGGGGGAAGGGCGTTGGTCGGCGTTTCTCATGGCGCGAAGTCCAACATCTCTTTGAACCCCGAAGGCGCGTGCGGGCCGAGCGCCAGTTGCTCCAGCGCGCCCCGGCCGTTCACGACCCGACCGTCCGGCCGCGTGTAGGTCACCTCCGACAGCGCCTGCACATGCAGATGGAACGGGACCTGCGCCCCGGCGTCGGCGAGCTTGATGTCCTCGCGCTCGACCTCCAGCGGCCCGTGCGAGGTCCCGTGGCCCCATTTCGGATGGCCATAACCCAGGCCCAGCATCAGAAACTCATAACGCGGCTTGAACGCCACCTCGCCAGCCGGCTTGCCGAACTCGTCCTTCAGCCGCACGACCGCCGAGGCCGCATAGCGCGTGCCGCTCTTCCACTGGATTTCGGCCTGGCCTTCGAGGTGCACGAAGCCGTCCTCCCCTGCCCCGTCCGGCGCCCAGACGGCGCGGGTGTTCCAAGGGCGGCCGTGCTCGTCGTCGTTGGTGTGGAAGAAGAAGCTGCCATCCGGGAAGTTGCACGGCGACCACAGCCAGAAGAACTGAGGCAGCTGCGGCGGCACGACGTCCTGGCTGTCGCGCGCGCCTACCGGCCGCACGCCCCAGGAGCGGTCGCGCGTGCCGACATAGCCGTCGACGCTCTGCCGCTTGCCGTCGAGCTCGATCCAGCCGGTGTAGCGGCCGTTCTGGGTCAGCCGCGTGTAGTCCATCATCGCCCGCGTGCCGACGCGGCGCATGAAGCGCGGCTCCTCGATGGGGAAGCTGCGGCCCTCGAAGGTCACTTCCGCCTTCAGGCCTTGGTCGGGCGCATCCACAACCACCTTCAGCCGCTGCAAGGGCTCCAGCACCTCGATGCGGATCGGCCCGACCGTCAGGTCCAGCCGGTCGGAAAGCCAGCGGCTGGCGTGCACCGCCGTCTCCACCCCGTCGCGCACCACGACGAAGGCGGCGTCAGCTATGTTCAGGTGCGGATAGACGCCGAACGCGGCGGCGAAATAGTCTTCGCTACCGGCTTCGGCGCTGTAGCCGTTGAAGAAGTAGCGGTCGTAGAAGTTCCGGTCCGTGCCCGAGTAGGCGATCGGCTCGGCCGTCTGGTGAATGGGGAAGTCGTCCCCGCGCGTCAGCGCCATGTTTCTCTCCTCGCCCCGGGGGGTGCGCCTTCTGACGGGCGCTGTGGGCCAAGGCAGCGTAAGCGGCCAAACCGCGTTTGCAATGGTGACGGAGCGTCAGCTCTCCTCGTCAGGGAGGATGAATTGTCGATGGCCACGCGCCTGAACCCGAAGGCCGCGCTGCGCAGCGTGCGCGACTACGGGCGCTCGCGTCCCTACCACCTGATCCCGTGGATGGCGCTGATCGCGGCGGGCGTGCTGTGGCCGACGAAGAAGGAGCCTCCGCCCGGCCTGTCGGAAGACCGCTGCATGACGCCGGAGGCGTTCGAACAGGCCGAACCCGGGCGCGGGCGCGCCGCGGAGCATCCGCACCACATCCCCCTGCTCGGCTGGAAGGACATCCTCTGGCGGACCTACCGCGAGATGGGCCGCGACCAGCTGCCGATCGTGGCGGCGGGGATCACCTATTATGTGCTGCTGGCCATCTTCCCGGCCATCGGGGCGTTCGTGTCGCTCTACGGCCTCTTCGCCGATGTCGCGACGGTGCAGAACCAGCTGCAGAGCCTTTCGCTGGTCGTCCCCGCGACCGTGCTGCAGGTGATCGGCGAGCAGATGATGCGCCTGGCCGGCGCCCACGGGGCCAAGCTGAGCGCGGCCTTCGTCGTCTCGGTGCTGCTGTCGGTGTGGAGCGCCAATGCGGGCATGAAGGCGCTCTTCAACGGCTTGAACGCCACCTACGACGAGATGGAGAAGCGCGACTACGTACGCCGCACCGCCCTCACCTACTGGGCGACCTTCACGACGCTGGCCTTCTTTACCTTGGTGACGCTGGTGCTGGTGGCGATCCCGCCGGCGCTGAGGCGAATGGGGCTGGCGGAGTTCGACCTCTACTGGATCCCGCTGCGCTGGCTGATCGTGTTCGTGCTCACCACGGGCGCCTTTACCCTGGCCTATCGCTACGGTCCGAGCCGGGCGAAGGCGAAGTGGCGGTGGGTGACCTGGGGCGCGACGTTCGGGGCGCTGGCCTGGCTCCTCGGATCGCTGGGTTTCTCCAGCTACATCAACCACGTGACCCACCTCGACGCGACCTACGGACCGCTCGGCGCGGTAATCGCCTTCATGCTGTGGGTGTGGTTCTCGACCATGGCGCTCTTGCTCGGCGCCGAACTGAACGCCGAGATCGAGCACCAGACAGCGGTGGACTCCACCACCGGCGCGCCGATGCCGATGGGTCAGCGCGGCGCGGCGATGGCCGACACCGTCGGCTATCCGTTCAGCTTCCGGGGCGCGGTGCGTTACGGCGCGGGCGTGGTGCGTCGGCAGACCACAACGCTTTGGGGCCAGTTCAACCGGGCCTTCAGGCGAGGCTCTCTTCAAGGGACGCCAGCCGCGCCGCCTGATCTTCAGCAATCAAAGGCTCAATCACGTCGTCCAGCGCCTCCCCCTCCATGATCTTGGGGAGGTTGTAGAGCGTCAGGTTGATCCGGTGGTCGGTCACCCGGCCCTGCGGATAGTTGTAGGTGCGGATGCGCTCCGAGCGGTCGCCGGAGCCGACCTGGCTCTTGCGGGCGTCGGCGCGGGCGCTGTCCAGCGCCTCGCGCTGCATCTCGTAGAGCTTGGCCTTGAGGTTCTTCATCGCCTTGCGGCGGTTCTCGTGCTGGCTCTTCTCCGACGAGGTCACCACCACGCCGGTCGGGATGTGGGTGATCCGAACCGCCGAGTCGGTCTTGTTGACGTGCTGCCCGCCCGCGCCTGAGGAGCGGTAGGTATCGATGCGCAGGTCCGCATCGTTGATCTCGATCTCGACGTCCTCCGCCTCCGGCAGCACCGCCACCGTGGCCGCGGAGGTGTGGATGCGCCCCTGCGCCTCCGTCTCCGGCACGCGCTGCACGCGGTGGACGCCGCTTTCGAACTTCAGCCGGCCGAAGACGCCCTCGCCGGTGATCGAGGCGACGATTTCCTTGTAGCCGCCCATCTCGCCTTCGGAGACGCTATCGACCTCGACGCGCCAGCCCTTCGACTGGGCATAGCGCTGGTACATGCGGAAGAGGTCGCCCGCGAACAGCGCCGCCTCGTCGCCGCCGGTGCCGGCGCGGACTTCGAGGATGGCCGAGGCGTTCTCGTCCTTGTCGCGCGGCGCCAGCAGCAGGGCGACCTGGCGCTCCAGTTCCGGCAGCTTGTCCTCGAGCGCGTCGAGTTCGTCGCGCGCGAGTTCGGCCATCTCCTTGTCGCCGCTGTCGACCATGGCCTCGAGGTCGGCGCGCTCGGCGCGGGCCTTCTCCAGCGCCGTGACCGCGTCGGCCACCGGCTTCAGCTCGGCGTGTTCCTTGGACAGGCGGACGATCTCGGCGCCGTCGGCAGCCGCGCCCATGCGCGCTTCCACCTCGCGGAAGCGGTCGAGAACCTGATCGAGACGGGCCTGGGGGAGTCGCACGGCGCGTATCTAGCGAGGCTCAGGCTCCGCGTCACGTCCGGTAAAGTTTACCCGTTTTGAGTTAACGCTATGGACCGTCTGTTTCGCTTGTATCTATATGGGACACATAACCGCATGCCCGCGGGCTCGCCCCGCTGCAGGCAAGGGCGGCGGGCCTCCTCCGGTCCTTTGGATCGGAGGGGGCATCCGCCCTCCTAAATCTCCACCCCGCTCCGCTTCAGACCGCTGATCAGCCTTTGCAGGTTGGAGAAGTTGCGCTTGAGCGCGTTCAACATCTCGTCCCGCTGCAGCACGACCGCGGGCACCACAAGGCCCCGACGCACCCGGATGCAGTAGCCTTCGGACAGCAGCTTGTTCACGTAGCGCCGGGTGGTCTCGTAAGGGATGCCGAGCGACACCGACAGCGCGTGGACACTCACCGGCCGCCGCGCCTCGTCGGGCACGGTGTCGGTGGATTCCGAATAGGTTTGCGACAGGGTGTCGTCGTGGACGAGGTGCTGGATGTTGGCCTGCACGATGGCCAGGAAGATCAGGCCTTTGACGAGATCGCCCCCGACGACGCCTGTCATCAGGTCGATGGATCTCAGCAGGTATTCCGACGACAGCCTGAGAGCCAGGCGATCGCGGACTTTCGGCGGGTCTTGCGACACGTCGTAGGTCTCCGGGACGCTCACGGCTTTAGGGGGGTCGAACCGTCAAGCGTCGTCAACAACCTATGTTTTATCACCCAAATTGGGCGCTGTGGTCAGTTGCCGCAGTGAAGCAAAGCTTATTCAGCCGCTTGCAGGTCGCTTTTTGCAGCCTCGATCTCGGCGGCGCGCTTTTCGACGAGCTCGACGATGTGGTCGACCATCCGGTCGTTGTCCATCTTGTGGTCGGGCTTGCCGGCCACATAGACCATGCCGGCGCCCTTCCCGCCCCCGGTGAAGCCGAGGTCCGTCATCAGCGCCTCGCCGGGCCCGTTCACGACGCAGCCGATGATGGAGAGGCTCATCGGCGTGGCGACGTGGGCCAGCCGCTCCTCAAGCAGGCCCACAGTCTCGATGACGTTGAAGCCCTGCCGCGCGCACGACGGACAGGCGATGATGTTCACGCCGCGGTGGCGCAGGCCGAGCGACTTCAGGATGTCGAAGCCGACCTTGATCTCTTCCACCGGATCCGCCGCCAGGCTGACGCGGATCGTATCGCCGATCCCGGCCCACAGCAGGTTGCCGAGCCCAATGGCGGACTTCACCGTCCCCGTGCGCAGCGCGCCGGCCTCGGTCACACCGAGATGCAGCGGGCAGTCGATGGCGTCGGCCAGCTGCTGGTAGGCCGCCACCGTCAGGAAGACGTCGGAGGCCTTCACGCTGATCTTGAACTCGTGGAAGTCGTGGTCCTGCAGGATCCGCGCGTGGTTCAGCGCGCTCTCGACCATCGCCTCGGGGCACGGCTCGCCGTAGCGCTCCAGCAGGTCGCGTTCGAGGGAACCCGCATTGACTCCGATCCGGATCGAGCAGCCGTGGTCCTTCGCCGCCTGGATCACCTCGCGCACCCGGTCGGCCGAGCCGATGTTGCCGGGGTTGATGCGCAGGCAGGCCGCTCCCGCCTCCGCCGCCTCGATGGCGCGGCGGTAGTGGAAGTGGATGTCGGCGACCAGCGGGACTTTGGCGGCCTTCGCGATCGTGCGGAACGCGGCCGTGGAATCCTCGTCCGGGCAGGAGACGCGGACGATGTCGGCACCCGCCTCTTCCAGCGCCCGGATCTGGTCGATGGTGGCGCCCGCGTCCGGCGTAGGCGTGTTGGTCATAGACTGCACGGCGATGGGCGCATCGCCGCCGACCGGCACGTTTCCGACGTGGATCATCCGCGACTTGCGGCGCTCGATGTGGCGCCAGGGACGGACGTGGGTGTGGTCGCCTGAACTCATGACGCGCGGAAAGTAAGCGTTGACCGCGACATTCCCAAGGCCAAAGGCTGACAGCGCAGACAATCTGCAAGCGTCCCCCAGCTTATCTCCTATTGTGCCGCTAGGGTTTGAAGGGTTATCTCGCCTCACTCGCTGAGGGGGACACTCGATGCTGGAAGAACTGACCGTCTTCGCCCTGGTGGGCTTCGCCGCGCAGATCGTGGACGGCGCGCTGGGCATGGCCTACGGCGTGGTCTCCTCCTCCGTCCTGCTGGCGCTGGGCGTGCCGCCCAGCCACGCCTCTGCCAGCGTGCATGCCGCCGAGGTCTTCACGACCGCAACCTCGGCCGGCTCCCACATCGCCCACAAGAACGTCGACTGGAAAATGTTCTGGCCCCTGGCCATCGCCGGTGTGATCGGCGGGATCGTCGGGGCCTACCTGCTGACCTCGGTCGACGGCTCGAAGATCAAGCCGGTGATCGTCGTCTACCTCGGCGTGATGGGCTGCGTGATCCTGTGGCGGGCGTGGAAGGGCAAGGGCAACAAGCCGGTCTCGCCGAGACTGGCCGCGCCGCTCGGGCTCGTCGGCGGCTTCTGCGACGCGGCGGGCGGGGGCGGATGGGGTCCGACGGTGACCAGCACCCTCGTCGGCTCCGGGGCTAGTCCGCGTCACGCGGTCGGCACCGTCAACACGGCCGAGTTCCTGATCACGGTGGCGGTGTCGGTCACCTTCCTCACCGCCCTGCTGACCGGCCACTGGCGCGATGCCGAAGGGATCAGCCGGCACCTGACCGCGGTCATCGGCCTCATCATTGGCGGCGTGATCGCTGCGCCGCTGGCGGGCAAGATCACCAAGCACATCCCGGTCCGCGCCTTCACCTGGGCCGTGGGGGTCCTGGTGGTGCTGATCGCGATCTACCAGGCGCTCCACCTGTTCAAGGTGATCTGACGCCAAGTTGATCGGCCGCGACGTGGCTTTGGCGTCCGGCGCCGCTACAGACAATCTGGAAGGCCGTCGATGTTATCTCCCATTGCATTGGTAGGGTATCCGGGAGAAGGCGTGGGCTCGCGTTGGAGGGGGACGAACCCGGTTGCTGCACGAACTGCTGATCTTCATCGGCGTGGGCCTGCTCGCCCAGACGGTGGATGGTGCGCTCGGCATGGCCTACGGCGTGATCTCCTCCTCCGTGCTGATCGCGCTGGGCGTGCCGCCGAGCCACGCGTCGGCGACCGTGCATGCGGCGGAGGTCTTCACCATCGGCACAGCGGCGAGCTCGCACGTCGCCCACAAGAACGTCGACTGGAAGATGTTCTGGCCGCTGGCCATCGCCGGCGTCATCGGCGGCCTGTTCGGCGCCTTCGTGCTGACCTCGATCAACAGCCGCAGGATCACGCCGTTCGTGGTGGTCTACCTCGGCGTGATGGGCTGCGTGATCCTCTGGCGCGCCTGGAAGGGCAAGGGCAACAAGCCCGTCTCGCCGAAGCTGGCGGCCCCGCTCGGGCTCGTCGGCGGCTTCTGCGATGCGGCGGGCGGCGGCGGCTGGGGCGCGAACGTGACCAGCACCCTCGTCGGCTCCGGCGCGACGCCGCGGCATGCGGTCGGCACCGTCATCACGGCGCAGTTCTTCGTGGCGACAGCCGTGGCGGCGGCCTTCCTGACCGCGCTGCTGACCGGCCATTGGGCGGAAGGCGACGGCATCTCGCGGCACCTGACGGCGGTGGTCGGCCTGATCATCGGCGGGGTCATCGCCGCGCCCTTCGCCGGCAAGCTGACCAAGCACATCCCGGTCCGCGCCTTCACCTGGGCGGTGGGGACGCTGGTCGTGCTGCTCGCCATCTACAAGGCGCTGCGCCTCTTCAACGTCATCTGACTCCCTAGGAGCATTGCATGTCCCGAACCGTCCTTGCGACGGCGAGCGCGCTTGCCTGCGCGCTCGCCGGTCCCGCCCTCGCGGCCGATGGCTGGAGCGGCAACGTCACCGTCGCCAGCCAGTACATCTCCAAGGGCATCGGCAAGAGCGCCGGCGATCCGCATGCCTCCCTGCGCCTGGAACATGGCCTGGGGCCGCTCTACGGCGGCGCCTGGTGGGGCAATGTGAAGACGACACAGGGCGCGGATTCCGAGCTGCACCTCTACCTCGGCCGCAAGCAGACGCTGGCAGACGTGGGGCTCGATGCGCAGGCAATCTACAAAACGCTGCCCGGCTCCCGCCCGGGCGTGCAGAACGGCCATCTGGAGCTGCGCACCGACGCGTCGAAATCCGTCGGCCCGAGCGCCTTCCGCTTGCGGGTCGAATACTCGCCCGACAGCTACGCCGCCGTGAAGCAGGCCTGGTGGATCGAGGGACAGGTCAGCCGCAAGCTGAGCGACAAGCTTTCAGCGCTGGCCGCCATCGGCGCCCGCGAGCAGCACGGCGGCGCCGACTACACGGCCTGGAACGCGGGCGTCCGCTACGCAGCGACGAAGCAGATCGCGGTGGAGGCGCGCTGGTACGACACGGACTCACACCACCTCAGCCCCAACCACACGGGGCGGTTCGTGGCGTCGCTGGTCAGGACCTTTTAGGGTCAGGGCCTAATTAAAGCACAAAAGCTTCAATCAGTTACCGTGTCCCCGGCGAAGGCCGGGGCCCAGCCTCACGCGCAGATGCTGATTGGCTAGACATTGAGCCTTTAGAGCCCGCCCTGAGAGTGGTTCCATCTGGGTCCCGGCCTTCGCCGGGACAGTCGGAATTAAGTGGAATCCTAGCCCGCTGTTTTCGCCGGAGCAGCCGCGGGCTGTGCTGGCGCGGAAGCGGGCGGCGGGACGAGGCTAGCGACATCCGTGATCGAGGCGGCGAGTTGCCCCTTGGCCTGTCCGCGCACGTACACGTCGAAGCCGATCGGGTTCGAGGTCTCGAACCGCATGCCGTTCAGCACCGGCGCGCGGAAGGCTTCGCCGGGCGCCATCTGCCGCGCGAAATAGACGGCGCCGTCGGCCCCGCGCACCACAAGGTTCGAAGGCTCGCGGGCCTGGATGGTCACGACCGAAGATGCGGGAGGCGCGCCGAACACCGCCCCGTGCGGCGTGAAGGTCGCCGGCATCGACAGTGGCTGGGCGTTCGTCGCGGCCACGGCCGACGGGTTCACGCCCGGCCTGGTCGGGTCGAACGTCGGCTGGGCCGGCGCTTCGAGACCCGGCGTCAGGTAGGGCGCGGGCACGGTCGACTCCGGCGGGGCCGGCAGCGGCGCGCCAAGCGACACCGGACCGGCGGGCCCGGCCGGCGCGAAGCTCTGGATATCCAGAGTCTGATCCGGCGGCGCCTCGGCGGCGGTGATCACCCGCTGGGCGACATTCCAGGTGATGATGGCGGCCAGGATCACTGCGCCCGCCACGGCGATCAGGCCCAGGCGCGGATCGCGCTCCTGCGGCACGCCGATGGGCTCACGCAGCTTGTTGTCGGGGTCCGGCGAGGCTTCCTTGAAGCGGGCGATGGCCGCGCCGGGCTCAAAGCCCATCAGCTCGGCGTACGACTTCACATAGCCGATGGTGAAGGGCCGCGACGGCAGCTGGTCGAGGCGCATGTCCTCGATGGCGGCGATGTACGCGCGGCGGACCTTAGTTTCCTCGGCCACGTCGTCGATGCTCATGCCGCGCCACTCGCGCGCATGGCGCAGCGCCACGCCAATATCGGGGCCGTAGTCGAGCGTCGGCTTTTCCTGCACGGCGCCCTCGGCGGTCGTGCGAGCCGCGAAGATCGGCGTTACTCCGCTAGCATCCAGCGGCATGGCTTAAGGACCCCCGACGATACGCGTCCGCACCGATATGGGTGCGGCCAAGCTCAAGTAACAGAGCACTGCTAAACTTCCGTTACGAGTATGGCTGGAATCGTACCGTTTCAACATATTGATCCACAACAACAAACTTGACCGTTAGACCGCGACGTACAGTTTGCGGGCAAGGGTTTCGATCTCGTTGCGAACCGAACCGCTCGTCCCCTTCAGCAGGGCCAGAACCCCCCGACGCGCGGCTTCGCGGTCGCAGGAAAGGACCATCTGCTTGACGGGGCCGATACCGGCGGGCGGCATCGACAGGCGATCGAACCCGAGCGCCACGAGCGTAAACGCCTCAAGCGGCCTTCCGGCCATCTCCCCGCACACGGAAACTTGCGTCCCCGTGTCCGCGCAGGCTTCCTGGATCTGTTTCAGGGCCCGAAGCGCCGGCGGCGAGAGCGGATCGTAGCGGTCCGCCACGCGCGGGTTCCCCCGGTCGGCGGCGAAGAGGTACTGCATCAGGTCGTTGGTCCCGACCGAGACGAAGTCCGTCATCGGCAAGAGCGCGTCCAGGTGCCAGATCAGCGACGGCGCCTCGATCATCGCGCCGACATCCAGCCGCGACGGGGTCGGCCGCCCTCGCCGCTCGGCCCAGGCAAGCTCCTGGTCGACGAAGCCGCGCGCTGCACGGAACTCGTCCACGTTGGCGACCAGCGGGAACATGATCCGCAGCGGCCGCCCCTCCGCCGCCCAGATGAGCGCGCGGATCTGGAGCCGGAGCAGCGCCGGCCGGTCCAGCCCCATCCGCACCGCCCGCCAGCCTAGCGCAGGGTTGTCCTCCCGCTCCGCCTCCATGTAGGGCAGCAGCTTGTCGCCGCCGAGGTCCAGGGTCCGGAACGTCACCGGCATCGAGCCCGCCACGTCCAGCACGCGGCTGTAGAGCTGCCGCTGGGCGTCCAGCCGGGGCAGCTCCTCGGCCACCATGAACTGGAACTCGGTGCGGAACAGGCCGATGCCCTCCGCGCCGGTATCGGCCAGGCTGTCGAGGTCGACCGCCAGCCCCGCGTTCATCAGCAGCGTGATCTTCGCCCCGTCGCGGGTGAAGGCGGGCGTGTCGCGGAGCTTCGCGAACTCGGCCCGGCGCTGGTTGCGGACTTCGAGGCGGGCGTTGAGCGCCTTCACGACGTCCGGGCGGGGGCGCAGGTAGGCCTCGCCCATCTCGGCGTCGACGATCACCCGGTCGCCTTCGGAGACCCGGTCGCGCAATCCCGCAAGCCGCCCCACGCAGGGGATGTCCAGCGCGCGGGCCACGATGGCGGCGTGGCTGGCGGGAGAGCCCTCCTCCAGCAGTATGCCGCAGAGCTTGGTGCGGTCGTACTCCAGCAGGTCGGCCGGCCCGAGGTTGCGCGCGATCAGCACCGCGTTGTCCGGCAGCTCGCGCGGCGCGTGGTCGCCCTGCAGGTGCCGCAGCAGGCGGTCGTTGAGGTCTTCGAGGTCGTGCAGCCGCTCGCGCAGGTATGCGTCGCGCGCCTGGCCAAGCCGCGCCCGGTGCTCCGAGCGCACGCGCTCGACGGCGGCGGCGGCCGTCAGGCCCGAGCGCACCGCCTCCTCCAGCGATCGGTTCCAGCCCCGGTCGTGGGCCAGCATGCGGTAGGTATCGAGCACCTCGTAGGGCACGCCCACGCCGTGCTGGCCCTCCATCATCGCGTCGATCTGGTTCTGCAGCGCCTTGATGGCGTTGATCAGCCGCTCTTCCTCGGCCACGGGGTCGTCGGACAGCAGCTGCTCGGTGGCGACCGGCTGCTCGTGCAGGACGGCCACCCCGATGGCCAGACCCTCGGCGAACCGCGCGCCCTTCACCCGGTCGGGCTTGTGGGGCGCGACCTCGATGGTCTTGAACTGCTCCTCGCCGAGCAGGCCGCCGCCGGCCACCATCTCGGCCAGCACCATGGCGATGATCTGGAGGTCCTCGACCTCCTCTTCGGTGTAGCTGCGCTCCGTCCGGTTCTGGACCGTCAGCACGCCGATCGGCCGCCCGCCGCGCAGCAGCGGCACGCCGAGGAAGGCGTGGTAAGGGTCTTCGCCGGTCTCCGCCCGGTAGACGAAGGCCGGATGGCTCGGCGCATCCGACAGGTTCAGCGGCCGACCCAGCCGCACGATCTCGCCGACCAGGCCCTCGCCGGGCCTTAGGGTCGTGACGTGGACCGCCTCGCGCTTCAGGCCTTCGGTCGCGAACAGCTCCAGCTCGCCGGAGGGGCGGCGCAGGTAGATCGAGCAGACCTCGGCCACCATGGAGCGCGCGATGATCCGCACCACCATGTCCAGGCGCGACTGCGCGGGCCCGCCCCCGGCCAGAGCCTCTCGGATCTGACGGAGCAGACTGCGCGGTCCGCGAACTGCAAGGCCCGGTGCGGCCATCCCTCGACGCTCTCCCTCTCTGCCTGCGGCCTATAACAGATTTCCGCGACGGAACAGTGAGATGGGGACGGTCTGCTCCTTCTCCCCTTGCGGGAGAAGGCGGCAGCCCCGGACTTGATCCGGGGCTGACGGATGAGGGGTGTCTCAGAAGCAGCCGCTGCCGCTTTTCGAGGCGGAAAGGACCATCAACCCCTCATCCGTCGGCTGCGCCGACACCTTCTCCCGCAAGGGGAGAAGGGATTCAAATTCGGTCGAGAAGCTCGATCAGCTCCTGCGCCTTTTGCCGGCGCTCTTCGGGATCGTCGCCCGCCATGGCGCCGGTGACGCAGTGTTCGAGGTGCGTCCGCAGAAGCTCACTCTCCACCTTGCCAAGCGCCGCCTTGAGCGCGCGCAATTGCGTGAGGATGTCGATGCAGTAGCGGTCTTCCTCGACCATCCGCGCAACGCCACGCACCTGGCCCTCGATGCGGTTCAGGCGATTGAGCAGTTTAGGTTTGTTCTCGCGTTCCAAAGACGGCCTCCGTTGGGGCGAACATATACCCCAACGGGGTAATTGCAATATGCCCCACCGGGGTATATTTGGTGAGGAGACGAGGGACCTCTCCATGACCGAGCACAGCTGCCATCACCACCACGATCACGCCGCCCATGCTCCGGCGGGGCCCGTGAAGCCGGGGACGGTCTATACCTGCCCCATGCACCCCCAGATCCGGCAGGAAGGCCCCGGCTCCTGCCCCATTTGCGGCATGGCGCTGGAGCCCGAGATCGCCACGGCCGAGACGGGGCCGAACCCCGAACTTGCCGACATGACGCGGCGGTTCTGGATCGGGCTGGTCCTGACCCTGCCGCTGCTGGTCGTCGAGATGGGACAGCACGTGTTCGGCTTCCACATTCCCATGGCGCCCCGGCCGCTCAGCTGGCTGCAGCTGGCGCTGGCGACGCCGGTAGTCGTCTGGGCCGGCGCGCCCTTCTTCGTGCGCGGCTGGGCGTCGCTGAAGACCCGCAACCTCAACATGTTCACCCTGATCGCGATGGGCGTAGGGGTCGCCTACGCCTACAGCGTGGTCGCGACGCTGGCGCCCGGCGCATTTCCCGCCGCCTTCCGCACGCACGAAGGCGCGGTCCCGCTCTATTTCGAGGCGGCCGCCGTCATCACCGTGCTGGTGCTGCTGGGCCAGGTGCTGGAACTGCGCGCCCGCGAGCAGACCGGCGGCGCCATCCGCGCCCTCCTCGACCTCGCGCCCAAGACGGCGCGGCGGGTCACCGACCACGGTGACGAGGAGGTCACGCTCGACCTCGTCCACGTCGGCGACCGGCTGCGCGTCCGTCCGGGCGAGAAGATCCCCGTCGACGGCGAGATCGTCGAAGGCCGCGTCGCCATCGACGAGTCCATGGTCACCGGCGAGTCCATGCCGGTCACCAAGGAGCCCGGCGCCAAGGTGATCGGCGGCTCGCTGAACACCACCGGCTCCTTCGTCATGCGGGCGGAGAAGGTCGGCGCCGACACCCTGCTGTCGCAGATCGTCCAGATGGTGGCCCAGGCCCAGCGCAGCCGCGCGCCGATCCAGCGGCTGGCCGACCAGGTCTCCGGCTGGTTCGTGCCGCTGGTGATTGGGATCGCCGTCCTGGCCGCCGTCGCCTGGGGCGCCTTCGGGCCCGAGCCGCGCTTCAGCTTCGCGCTGCTGGCGGCCGTCTCCGTGCTGATCATCGCCTGCCCCTGTGCGCTCGGGCTGGCCACGCCGCTGTCGATCATGGTCGGCGTCGGTCGCGGCGCCCATGCCGGCGTGCTGATCAAGAACGCCGAGGCGCTGGAGCGCTTCGAGAAGATCGACACCCTGGTCGTCGACAAGACCGGCACGCTCACCGAAGGCAAGCCCGCCGTCGTCGCGATCCGCCCGGCGCAAGGCTTTGCCGAAGACGACCTCCTGCGCCTGGCCGCCAGCCTCGAACGCGGCAGCGAGCACCCTCTCGGCGACGCTGTGGTCCGCGCCGCCAACGAGCGCGGCCTGAAGCTCTCCGACGCCCAGGACTTCGACTCCCCCGTCGGCAGGGGCGTGCTGGGGACCGTGGAGGGCCGGAAGCTCCTGCTCGGCAGCGGCAAGTTCCTCGCCGAACAGGGCGTCGCCACCGCCGCGCTGGACGCCGAAGCGGACGCGCTGCGTCAGGACGGCGCGACGGCGATCTTCATGGCCGTCGATGGCCAGCTCGCGGGCGTCTTCGCCATCGCCGACCCGATCAAGAAGACTACGGCCGAAGCCGTTCGCGCCCTGAAAGCCGAGGGCATCCGCCTGGTGATGATGACCGGCGACAACCGGACCACCGCCCACGCCGTCGCCAAGAAGCTCGGCATCGATGACGTCGAGGCCGAGGTCCTGCCCCAGGAAAAGGCCTCCGTGGTCGAGAAGCTCCGGCGTGAAGGCCGGGTCGTCGGCATGGCGGGCGACGGCGTCAACGACGCCCCTGCCCTGGCCGCCGCCGAGGTCGGGATCGCCATGGGCGCCGGCGCCGACGTCGCCATCGAGAGCGCCGGCGTCACCTTGCTGCAGGGCGACCTTCAGGGGCTCGTGCGAGCCCGGCGCCTGTCGCGCGCCGTCATGCGCAACATCCGCCAGAACCTCCTCTTCGCCTTCATCTACAACGCAGCGGGGGTGCCCGTGGCGGCGGGCCTCCTCTACCCGACGTTCGGCATCCTCCTCTCACCGGCCATCGCGGCTCTCGCGATGTCGCTGTCGTCGGTGAGTGTGGTGGGCAATGCGCTGAGATTGCGCGGGGTGAGGCTCTGATCCCTTCTCCCCTTGCGGGAGAAGGTGGCAGCCCCGGACTTGATCCGGGGCTGACGGATGAGGGGTCGAAAGTCGCTTCAGCAGCGATTCAGCACATCCGCTTCATCGAGGTTTGAGAAACCCCTCATCCGACCCGCTTCGCGGGCCACCTTCTCCCGCAAGGGGAGAAGGATGCTGGGTGAGCAAATCATCCAACACCTCCATGTTCGCGATCAGCTCGTGCCGCCCGCCCTCCAGCGCATCGACGAACATCGCCCGGGCCTCCGGGTCGTCGTAGACCATCTTCGCCTCGAAAGCCGCGCGCCAGGTCGCCTCGTCGGGCCACTCCGCATAGCCGATGAAGCGCCCGTCATCGGCGCGATGCAGGCGCGAGCCGAAGGAGCCGTACTTCGCCGTGATCGCCCGCGTCCCGCGCCGCCAGGCTTCGCGGAACCGCTCTTCCTTCCCGGGCTTCACACGCCAGGCATAGACCGCCACGTACATCGGTAATCCTCCGCACTCTCAGGAACCTTAGCCGTGCCACGCCCATTTGTGTGCGGCAGGGGGGCTTGGCTGTTCAGGAGACCTTCCATGTCGCTCGGCACCATCCTCATCATCGTCCTGATCCTGCTGCTGCTCGGCGCGCTGCCCACCTGGGGCTATTCGCGGTCGTGGGGCTACTACCCCTCCGGCGGCCTTGGCCTGATCCTGGTGATCATCATCATCCTCGTCCTGATGGGACGCATCTAGCTTTCCCAAACCGTCCGCGCCGTCCTAGGCTCCCGAAAACGGAGGGAGCGGGATGAGCGCGGCGGAGACCGGAGCAGACGCCACAAGCCCGGAGGCCTTCGCGCCCGCCGGGCTTTCGCCGTGGCAGCGGGCGAAGGCGATCCTCGGCGGATCGGCCGGCAACCTCGTCGAGTGGTACGACTGGTTCGCCTACGCCTCGTTCAGCATCTACTTCGCCAAGGTCTTCTTCCCCGAAGGCGACCAGACCGCGCAGTACATGAACACCGCGCTGGTCTTCGCGCTCGGCTTCGTCGCGCGGCCGGTGGGCGCCTGGATCATGGGGTTCTACGCAGACCGGTCCGGCCGCCGGGCCGCTCTGTCGCTGTCGGTCGCGATGATGTGCCTGGGCTCGCTGATCGTGGCGCTGATCCCCGGCTACGCGCAGATCGGCGTCGCCGCGCCCGCAACCCTGCTGGCCGCGCGGCTGCTGCAGGGCCTCTCCATCGGCGGGGAGTATGGCGCGAGCGCCACCTACATGAGCGAGGTCGCGGGCCGGAAGCGCCGCGGCTTCTGGTCCAGCTTCCAGTTCGTGACCCTGATCGCCGGCCAGCTGGCGGCCGCCCTGGTGCTGGTGGTCGTGCAGCAGACCCTGACGAAGGAGCAAATCAGCGACTGGGGCTGGCGCATCCCCTTCGTCATCGGCGCCCTGCTGGCCATCGTGGTCTTCTGGATCCGGCGCGGCATCGAGGAGTCGGAAAGCTTCACCACCGCCAGGGCTCGGGGCGAGCGCGGCTCGAGCATGCTCCTCTTCACCCAATACCCGCGCGAGACGGCGACCATCATCGGGCTTACGGCCGGCGGCTCGCTCGGCTTCTACGCCTACACGACCTACATGCTGAAGTTCCTGACCAACACGGCGGGCTTCTCCAAGGAGCAGGCCGGCGCGATCAACTTCGTGACCCTCATCGGCTTCATGCTGGCCCAGCCCGTGATCGGCTGGCTGTCGGACCGGGTCGGCCGCCGCGCCATGCTGGCGCTGGCCTTCGGCGGCGGCGCGTTGATCGCGTGGCCGGTGTTCACGACGCTGGCCCACACCCAGAGCGCTGCGCTGGCGGGCGCGCTGATCCTCGGCAGCCTGGTGATCCTGACCGGCTACACAGCGGTGAGCGCCGTCGTGAAGGCGGAGCTCTTTCCCGCCCACTGCCGGGCCATGGGCGTCGCCATCCCCTACGCGCTCGCCAACGCCCTCTTCGGCGGCACGGCGGAGTACGTGGCGCTGTGGTTCAAGCACCGAGGCGCCGAGAGCGGCTTCTATATCTATGTCGCCGCGATCATGACCGTCGCCTGCGTTATCGCGCTGACCATGCGCGAAACCTCGAAGCACAGCCTGATTTACGAGGATTAGTTCCGAACCCTCGGCGGCGGCTGGCGGGGCCGCATCCTTGGCGGATGCTGACCATCGAAACCCTGACCCGCCTCTTCCCTCACGCCCCTACGTCCGCGCACGTCGCGTTCGTCCAGGCGCGCGAGTCCCTCGACGCCGCCGGCCTCCTGGAGCCCGGCTGGCGGATGCCCTTCTTCCTCGCCCAGCTCGGCCATGAGTCCGATGGGCTTAGGCGCACCACCGAGAGCCTGATCTTCAGCCGCGCCTCCCGGATCGCCCGTGTCTGGCCCGCGCGCTTCCCCACGCCCGCCTCCGCCCGTCCGTACGTGCGCAACCCCCGCGCGCTTGCGGAACGGGTCTACGGCCGCCGCGCCGACCTCGGAAACCTGGAGCCCGGGGATGGGGCGCGCTTTATCGGACGGGGATATCTGCAGATTACCGGCCGGGCCAACTACCGCGCCATCGGCCGGCGCATCGGCGTGGACCTGGAGGCGAGGCCCGAACGCGCAGCCGAGCCGGAGGTGGCGGTGAAGGTCGCCTGCGCCTTCTGGTCGGAGAACGGCCTGAACGCGCTCTGCGACACCGGGCGCTTCGCCGGCGTGACCCGGCGCATCAACGGCGGCCTCACCGGCTATGAGGACCGCATGGACTGGCTGGAGCGCGCCATCGACTGCCTCGACGCCCCCGTGCCGGCCGAGGCCGCCCCGCTCGACCTTACGCCGTGACGCCGACCCCGATGGGACAGGTCACGCCCGTGCCGCCAATGCCGCAGTAGCCGCCCGGGTTCTTGGCCAGGTACTGCTGGTGGTAGTCCTCGGCGAAGTAGAAGGGCCCGGCCTCGGCGATCTCGGTGGTGATGGGCCCAAGCCCCCGCGCCGACAGCGCCTGGGCGTAGGCCTCGCGGGTGGCCTCGGCGGCGGAGGCCTGCGAGTCGCTCTGGACGTAGATGCCCGAGCGGTACTGGGTGCCGATGTCGTTCCCCTGCCGCATGCCCTGGGTCGGGTCATGGTTCTCCCAGAAGGTCTTCAGGAGCTGCTCATAGGTGACCTGCCGGGGATCGAAGACCACCAGCACCGCCTCGGTGTGGCCGGTGCGGCCGGTGCAGACCTCCTCGTAGGTCGGGTTGGGCGTGATGCCGTTCACATAGCCGACCGCCGTCACCCAGACGCCCGGGACCTGCCAGAACACCCGCTCCACGCCCCAGAAGCAGCCCATGGCGAACACCGCCTCCTCCATCCCTTCGGGGTAGGGCCCCTTCAGCGGATGGCCGTTGACGAAGTGGGTGGTCGCCGTCGGGATCGGCTGGGCGCGGCCCGGCAGGGCGGTCTCTTCGGTCGGAAGTTCGAGGCTCTTGCGGGCGAACAGCATGGGCGTTCCTTCGCGGTCGGGGGGAGCCCAAAGATAGGCGCGAGAGCCGAGCTTGCCGAGGGGGCGCCCATGAGTATATTGCCCGCCTCCCGCGGGGGGCCATTGGCCCACCTGCCGTGGGGAGAGGTGGCCGAGTGGTTGATGGCGCACGCTTGGAAAGCGTGTTTACGGGAAACCGTAACGAGGGTTCGAATCCCTCTCTCTCCGCCATTTTCATCTCATAAGTAACTGGTTTTAATAATAATTTAGAATATGTCGCGGTTCTTACCCTAAGATACGCCCTAAGGCGTCCGGTTGCGCTTAGACCTACAGCGTCGACTGCTGAGCACACGATCTCACCAACGCACATACGGGTCCGGGAGGGCGTGTGCAAACCTTGCCACGTCAATGGCTTAGCCCGTCAAACGCCTTCTAAGCGCGCTATGACATCCAACGGCTTAGGTAGCGAGTGTCAAACCCCACCACCCGACCCCCTCACGCGGCACCAGGGATCGCTTGCAAGTCTCTAACCACGTGCTCGGCTATCTCTATGACTGTAGCGAAGTCACAGATCATTTGTCCGTGGAACCACATAGGTTGGGCCCCCTCCCCGTAGGAGTGCATCATGACAGGCTCGAACCGGCCTAAGGCCCCCTGAGCGGCCAGAACGCGGTGCCACCGTTCCGGGCTAAAGCCTTCTGCCATCATCTCCGCCTCGAAAAGTTTGAACTCCTCCACCTCCTCAGGCGTCACTATCGTGGGAGGGATATAGAGCGGAATGCGATGGGCTAGAGCGTGGCGGTAGTCTTGGAGGTAGCCGAACCATTCGTCCGCCGTGGCAAGATAAGCCCGTGTCGTCTCCGACAGGCTCTGCCGAAGGTCTACATGTCGAGGCGTAAGGCCGACTTCGCTTCGCGCCAGTGGGCGGCCCCTACGGTCCGTCACCCCCACTTCCTTTACCCACACCCATGCGAGGTTGTCAGTGGTCCCAAAGGCGTTGATGAAGAAGGTCTGTAGGAACGCCGTAACGTCCAGAAGTTCACCCCGGCTGGGCTGCTTCGTGTCTGGCGGAACCGTCTCGAAGGTGCGCTCCAAGCAGTGCTTTAGCGTTGCGATCCGGCGGCTCACTCCATGTTCCATCATCTCCCGCGCACCGGCGTCGCCCCAGCGGTACGCGAATAGCGTGAGCGTCAATGTTCGCTCCCGCTCAAACCATTCATCTAGCGCCTGACCCATCTGCTCGATCTGTTCGGCGCTGTACGGCATGAGCATCAGTGACCGAGCGCCGTTGGCCCGGACGCCTCTAAGGCTGCCTGAATCTCTAAGAGGTGAGCGTTTGTGAGATGCACCAGTTCATACCAATCTGTCTTGCCAGTGGAGATAGGCGCTGCGGTAAGAACCTCAGGCCAGAGGACCGTCAGCCTTTGGCCCCAAACAGCATTATCGTGCTTCAGCGTGTTAGCGAGCGCTCGAATGGCAGCCAGCCGATTGTGCACGGGATAGCCTTTAGCCTGCGTTTCGGCGATTAGCTTCTCGTGCTTCGCATGCATGCTGCCCGTCCAGCCTCGGGCCGATCTTTCCCAATGATGATAGAACGCAAGCGCGAACGCCTTGCGTAGCGCCATCGCAGCAGCCTCTGCGGACTGCACCCGCATATCAAGGATATCTTGGTGATCCCAGATGACGACCCCCTCGCCGTCCCGTTCGCCAATCCACTCCCCGCCTTGAGCAACGCCCTCTTGGTAAGCGAAGGCCTCATCCTTCGCCCTTTCGACGTCCAAAGTGACAGCCTCGGATGCCGATAGGTAGCTCTGAAGAATCACCCGCAGTCCTTCCTGATAGGCGTAGCCGAACCAGTTGAACGTGAACTTCATTCAGAGGCCTCGCCATCCACCCTCAATATAGCTCGCTAAAACCCTTGCCGCCGCTTCAGATTGTCTCGGACACGTTCGTTTGAGAGTCCGAGTTGAGAGAAGAGGAGCACAAAGAGGAGAGGGACGAATCGCTGAGTTAGGCTATGAAGCTGCGCCCCTTTCACCGCTCGTGCGCGGAGCTGCGCAGAGTAGTGGGTGTAATAATTTCGGGTATCCACCACTTTTCCAATAGTGGCTTGATCGAAGCCGAACGGCGCAGGCCCGTACACTGCGTTTAGCTGCGTAATCGTTCGCTTTAGGCGCTGTCTTAGACTGGGCTCATTCGAATAAAGGAGCGTTGACGTGAGCTTTTCTCTCATGTCGCTCGACGTGCCTTTCGGAATCGCGGCTAATAGAGAAGCTCGCACCTCGTCATATTTATCCTCGTCCATGATTGACGTGGGGTCAGTGAGTCGATGAAAAACTTCCAGCGCTTGCACAACAAGGAGAAATGCAGATTCAACATAGAGGCTGTTCGACGAAAGATAGGTAAATAGGAGATCAATCGTAGGCTTTAATTCGTCTGCCACAGCGAACCAGCGTTCCAGCGCGTCGATGTTTTCGTCTAGCAATTCAGAAGCGGAGAATATCGGAGTATCTGAACGCGCGCCCTTTCTTTGGCGGTCACCCACAACCCGGTAGAGCACGTCATATTCGCCGGGGACGGTCACGCCTTCCGCGATTTGCTTTTCTGGCCCGAAGAGTCGAACTGAGATCGTGGGAAGGTGCCTTCCAGCGCAGAGTGCCGCTAATCGCCTGACACAATCAGTCTGCTCCAAGTGCCAAACCACACTCCGAGGTCGGTCCGCGCCTATAGATATGTTAGGCAGAGCCGTTACGTTGAACCCTCGCAACCGTTCTCGATGTGTTACCGCCACAGTGGCTGCGCTGACTGAAGCTCCTATGGCCGAAACGCGCCCTAGCGGTCGTTCCGCTGACTCGCAAACGATGGTGACACGCCACGGATTTCTCTCGAATGTCTCTTGATGAACGCGGTCGCCCAGCCACTCATTAAGGCCGTCGAAGTTGATTTCAGACCTATCGAACAGTTCATCATCAAGGGACTGAATATGACAGCCGACCACCACGTACAACGCGTGATATGTCTCAACGACCATTCCCGGTGAGTTGAACTGACTGCTCCCCTGAACCGCGCGCAACAGCGAAATGCTTTTGCCGTCCACGGACAGCCCGTGGATCGTTCTATAGACCATCGGCTGGCCGATGCGCGTTAGCGCCTCTATGGCATTTCCCAAGGTGCCAACGAGCGCAAGCCGCCCCCCCTTCTCTTGATCGAAGGTCAGTGTGCCCGTTACCCGATCATCGGGGTCGTCAGATGACCACCATAGGCCCTGCCGCTCGAATGGATCATTCAGGTCTAGTGGCTGGCTCACGCTCGACTCCCCCACTGCGCTTAGCAAGGCCCGAGCTACCGGCAGGGTGGCCTTCCCGAGGAGCCCCATCATTAGCCTTCGAGCCGCCCTCGCCCTACACCTACGCGTTGGCAAGGTCGGCCCCACCACCTTAAATAGGTGACGCCAGCCTGCCCGTCCAGAAAGGAGGGCATGCGCCTAGTAAGGCCGTTCAGGCGCTTAGCGTGTTCCAACGGCTTTCAAGCCGGATGTCGAACCGTAGCGACTAGCTGTACCGGCACGACGCTAGTGCGTTCTTGAAAGCTCCCATGCCCATGAAGGGTTGGCTTTGGTGGTGATTGATCCGCGAGCCTGTTCCTTCCGGCAGCACGTCCACAAATAGCCTAGCATCGCTGCTAAAGGTCAGGACATAGCCACCGTTGTAGGGCGTGGCAGTAGGAACGATCCCGGCAACCCCCATGAACTTGGCCCCGCTGAACGCCTGAATGAGGCAGTCCTTAGCTTGGTCAGGGCTACGGGCCGAATGATAGCTCGTTTGTGGTGCATGGACCCTCTGACTCGCCATTGACGCGCAGCCAGTCATTAAAACCAACAGTATAAACCCCACGGGAATATGCCGAACCTTCATGGCTCCCCTTCCTTTGCAACGATTTCACTGGACGATATTTGACGTGCGGACCTCAGCCTCTTTGAAGGCCGCAGGTTACTGGTGCTGACAGCCGTAGCGCGATATCTCTTTCGAGATCGCCCCAGCCTCCCAGCCGCCCATGCCGGGATCGTTGGCAGAAGCCTCCATCTCGGCCAGGGTCGATCCATCTCCAGTGTAGCGAGATGTCATGTTCGAGCAGTTGACCGAACGGCGGCTAAAGCTCTCACCCGAAGGCCCTTCTCTTTGCGTTACGATGGAGATTCTGCCGCCCTTCAACTTCTTTAATGAGAGAAGCCGGTAGGTGGCGCGAGTGTCGCTGGGCACAGGAATCACGCTCCCTCCCGAAGTCTCCAAGGCATCCGCACGTTCAGCCGACACATCGTTAGCGCAAATCTCGTTCCATGCCGCCGCGAAACCCTTAGTTTCTTGCCTGAGCCACGTATAATCATTCGTTCCTGCCGAAATGAAGCGTTCAAAGCCTTTGTATCCCCCGGCTCTATTCTTCGCATTCACCTCTCCGCAAACCGCTTTTGTGCCGCTTGACTGTTGGCGCACTACCACATTTCGAAATTTGGCCGAGTCAGGATCGACCAGCTTCGCCTTCACGGCGGACTCCGCCGCCGAGATCACGGAAACATTGGAGTAGCCGCCATCGTCTTGACCAGAGCGCTCGCTCGCGTCTGCACCAGCAGATAATGCCGCCTCGGGACCATCCGCTGCACCGGCCATGATCCCACCGAAGAGAAAAACAGGGATTATCAGGAGCGCCGCCAACTTCCGGCTTCGGAATAGCAGCGGGTTCGGTATGAAAACCGACCCTAACAGAACGACTATCGAGACAGCCCATATCTCAGTCCACACGCGAGACCCCCTCAATCGAGAATAACCCGTTCTGGGATATCCTAAAAGAGGTTCTACCGGAAGTGCCGTTGACCCCTTGAGGCGCGGCACCATGTCCAAGTCCGTCTTTTCCGAAGCGCATGACAAGCTACGAAGCGCCCTCGTTGCCGAACGAAAGGCAGCAGGCGTTACCCAGGTGCAGCTGGCCGCACGGCTACAGAAGCCGCAATCGTTCGTATCAAAGTTCGAACGAGGTGAACGGCGACTAGACGTGATAGAGTTCGTCGCTGTCTCAGATGCGCTCGACGTGGACCCTTCGGACCTATTGGCGAGGATTCTTTCGCGGCTTACTCGGCCCTTCGCCATCTGACTTTGACCCAGCCTTGGCCTTGGCCTTGGCCTTCGCTTTCCGGGTCCCAGCGCCATGAACGATGATGGGCTTCCACGACAGGTTGGCATTAGCCCACCTGAACTGCTCCTCCAGACGGTCCTGATGAAGGATTGGTGCAGAAGTGTAGAACACCGCGAAGAAACGCCTCCAGTCCTTTGATCCGCTATATCCGTGCATATCCGCGTAGATTCCGTCGATCTCGGCCTTAAGTTCTAGTTCAGAAATTGCATATTTGAATTCAATTGCAGCTTCCAACGATTTCACGCCCACATCAGGCCGATAGTTCTTTACTATTTGCGGAATCTGCATTTCCTTTACTGTATCTGGAAACACGACTTTCAGCGTATCGTAGATCGCGTTGCGAACGTCCTTCTCCGACGTTGGCTCCAACCCTCGATCTGCAATTATGTGCGCAGTTTGACGAAGTATGCCCTCCAAAAGGGTCATTTTACCCAGGTAGCCATCCTCAAGATCGGGCTCCAACACCGGCTCCAGCGCCTCGTAGACTCGCCGCATAAGCAATAACGGCTCGCTGTAAATGAATTCCGGGTCTTCGGGGAAGTGGTGGATCACTTGGAACTTCGTTTTGTGCGGCTCCAAGTCGTCCTGATACTGCTGAAGCATGAATGGAAGGCCAAGCTTCTCTAAGAGCAACGACAAAGACAGGTGAAGACGCCTTAGCCTCCATTCGAGGCTGGCCAGCTCAGAATCGTATTCCATGCTGCTTTCGGGCCAGTCCTGATGCCCGTGCATCCCCTCTATGGTATTGACCTGGGCGATAGCGTCTGCCGATCTCGCTTCGACAGCGGCGACGAGCCGCTTCAATTCCGCTTCCATGTTCCCCCACACCTTTCTTGCGGGATCACCTCTAGCGCGATCATCGGACAATCGCCATTCCCTGCAATGACTCCGTATCATTCCGCATAATGTTCGTTTATGGTTTGATACAGTCATGGAGGTACGGGGAATGGACGGCCGGTTTGTAGCCTATTACAGGGTGAGCACTCGCAAACAGGGCGATAGCGGCCTCGGTCTAGAGGCTCAGAAGAAGGCGGTCACCGACTACCTGAACGGAGGCGCATGGGAATTAGTCGGTGAGTTCGAGGAAGTTGAGTCCGGCAGCCGTGCAGATCGGCCAGCCCTCGACGCGGCGATTCAACAATGTCGCCTCACGGGGGCCCGGCTGCTGATTGCAAAGCTGGACAGGCTGAGTCGAGACGTCCACTTCCTTACTGGGCTGGAGAAGCAAGGCATCGACTTCGTGGCCGCTGATATGCCGATGGCGACCCGCCTCACGGTCCACATCATGGCGGCCGTGGCACAGCAGGAACGCGAGGCGATCAGCGTACGAACTAAGGCCGCCCTCGGGTCGATCAAGGCGCGTCTAGCACGGGGGGAGCCCTACATCTCAAAACGATCAGGGCGACTTGTCGACCGGCTTGGCGGTCCGACAGCACCTAAAAACCGCGATCCCCGAAGGGCTACAGATGCAGCAATGGCGAAGGCCGATCTGTTTGCCAAGCGCGTCACCCCCACAGTGACATCGATCCACCAAGCGGGCCTGTCGCTTCGCCAGATTGCAGATCGCCTGAATACCCTGAGGGTGCAAACACCCAGAGCAAGAAACTGGACCGCAACCAGCGTGAAGCGAATCCTAGACCGAGACGGCAGAGTCACGACTTCCAATTGAACTTCAAAGACTTAGAATCTTGGAGCCCCCCACCCTTTGCTGAGGAAGTTGAAGCGCGCTACAATTTTCGGCGAAATTCATTACGTCAGGTCGAGCCCATATAAGGCCAGCACGTGCTCATCAGGCGGTTCCCGCCGGGTAGGTAGCTCGCCCAGTATTGGAGAGGCGTCAGAGGGCAACCAGCGGCGATTGAAGCGTATATAAACCTCAGGAAGCCATCCCATGCCTCACGACTCCATGTCTATGCTTATCGCTGCTAGTAATGAAGAAGACGCGGCGGCTGCCGCTACAGAAGTCCTTTAATATCTAAAGACACCCCTAGAAAACTATCCGCTTCTGACTTCATGACGGAGTATAGCAATTCTTCATCCGCCTTCTTGGCTATGAAGCTGTCGTGAATCGGGAACACGATAACAGAAGCGTCCAAGCACCGTTCCAACACTCGGATCGCCAAGTCACTGTCTCGCTTTTGCAATCTCAACCCGTAGCTAGTTCCGAGATATTTCGCTACAGGAGCCAGGCGGCCCCTCATTGCAATTACATATTGCCGAAACTCTGGGGTCGTAGAGAACTGATCCTTATCCTCGTCTTTTCGAGCGAGAGGGTGCGCCTTACATGCTGGCCATGTTCCGTTGAGAAGCCGGTTCAAGGTCCGCTTCCCCATCTGTCTCGGCACATGCTCGTAACCCGGCACAATGTATGGGTCAGATGTGAGCGTCATTCCTTCCTGCGCGTAGAGCATCGCCGGGTGGAGACCCCCGTAATCAAGCTCGACCGTGGGCTCTCCGTTGATCGTAAAGTGTTGGCGCTCCGCCTTTGGGACATTTTGCCAGAACCCGCCGTAGAGCCGCCCGCCTCGCTCCCAATCATACTTGAAAATGCGCTTCAGATAGACGGCTGCCTCAGTCCAGCAGAAGGCAGAATCGCCTAAAGGATCACCCTCACATGACGCCTCGTGACAACTGCGCTGCCAACGGGCCATGACCCGCTTCCATGAATCGGGCGGAAGGCTCAGCGTTATGCATGAGTTGAGATCATTGAGGCGTCTGATGATCTCCTCGCTCCGCACCACAGAGTCGGGGGGCTCACCTATTTCTCCGTCAGGTCTGGAAAGCTGGAGGACTTGCCTGGGCGGCCGGGTGACATCTCGCCAACTGACACCGTAGTATTCGGCCAAGATGGTGAACTGAGGCGTTGGCTTCAGTCGCGTCACCCTCGAATGGCCAAGGCACTCCCGGTCGTAGTAGCCATTCGTGACCACGATTAATCCCGCTTGCGCAAGGCCGTCCCGGATCGCCGCTAGCGCCTTAATACTGAGCCCGCCCGTGTAGGCGTGGGCGGAAAACGAGACGGGAAGCCCTTCGGAACCAGGGACCCTTCTAAGCGCCACGTCTGCAATGGCCGCAACTAGCCCATAGAGGGCACACCGATACGCCTCGTCGGCGGTCGCCGTGCGTTTGCGTTCCCGGCTCTCCAACGCCGCAAGTCGCGGGTAAAGCGAAGCGCAGAGCGCTTCCAACTGCGCAGACGGCTTCTCCCACGGCTCAAGCACATATGCGCCTCCGTTCATATTTGTAGTCCTGATGTGAAATGGCTTGATGGTTAAGGAACAAAGCCGAAGGTAGAGAGGAACGATCTATTACGCCTCTTCAAAGCCCTACCTTGCCTTAATCGAGCAGTCGAAGGAGGTCGTCTCGTGCGACAACGGACCGCCCGGCGATTTTACGAATGCGCAGCTTCCCCTGAGTAGCCAACCTGTAGATAGTGGACCGGCTAAGCCCCATTAGGCTCGTGGTCTCTTTGATACTGTAAGCGATCCGCTCACGGGGGGAGTCAATGCTCTGACTATTCATCGTTTCCGAGCCCCAAAACTCTCTGGCGGCGAGCATTCAGAATTACCCAACCATTGACCCTGTCCCGGTCGTTCCTAAACAACGATTCCATCATTTGACAGTCGGATTGTCCGAGCTTGTTTATATCGCCAGCGTAGGCGCTTACATGTTCCTTGAGCCGGTCGATATGACGCTTCGGATAGGCGACACGTCCATTGAGCAGCGCCGTTCCATACCAATAGAGCCGATCAAGGTGCTTATCGTCTGCGGTGAGTTCACCAGAGCGGTCTGACGCGCGACGCTCTAGCCAATTGTGAATTGGCCCTATCTCTTCGAGATCGAAGATCACATAATCCGCCCCTAGAAGAAGCATTTTGTGAAACGAGAACTTACTTTCTCTTACGCGATACATAACTTTGGTCCCATATTTACTGCCGTCGGCACCATCGCCTCGGCTGGGACCAGCTATTAGTCACGCCTGAACCGCCCGAACAACAACGATCTTCTTTTGAAATGAAGTAAAGAAATTTCAAAGTCGATTAAGAACATCTCATTTGGTTTAAACCGCGCGCCTTAGCGAAATCAATGACTTAGCGTTTCTCGAACGGACCGGGCGGGCCAGAACTCGCCCAGACCGAGCCACATCACGAATGCGTGATCGAGCTGCAATATGTCGCCCAGTCAGCCATCATAACCCGACGCTTCTCCAGTGAATTTCCACGGCGGTAGGCGCGCTCGACCTCGTTTCCAACCTTATGGGCCAGCGCCGCCTCGGCCACTTCGCGGGAATGATCGGTGGCTTCCCCCGCCCAATCGCGAAAGGTGGAGCGAAATCCGTGAGGTGTGACCGGCACCTTCATTCGTCGCAGCAGCATCTGCATCGACATATTGGACAGGGGCTTGTCCGCCAGTGTGCCGGGAAAGACCCACTTCCCGCCTAGCTCCTTTAGCCCCTCAAGCAGCTTCACCGCAGCATCGCTCAGCGGGACTTGATGCTCGGCCCGCATCTTCATCCGCCCACCCGGAACGGTCCAAATCCGTTTCTCCAGATCGATCTCATCCCACGTGGCCCCGAGCACTTCGCTAGTCCGCGCGGCGGTCAAGATAGTGAACTCCAGCGCCCTTGCTGAAACAGCCTCCAGCCCCCGCAAGCGTTCCATGAACGCGGGGAGCGCATCGAATGGAAGAGCCGCATGGTGTTTTCGGGCCGATCTGGGATGGGTGGCCATGATCGATTTTAAATGGCCCCGCCACCGCGCGGGGTTCTCGCCTGATCGCAGGCCCTTGGCTTTGGCAGAGTCCAGCAGCCGTTCGATACGCCCCCGCAGCCTCTTTGCCGTCTCAGGCTTGGTCAGCCAGATGGGCCGAAGCGCCTTCTCTACATGTTGCGTCTCAATCTGATTGACGGGCACCTCCCAGCAATTGGCTGCGTAGGTCCGAAGCGTGTTGCGCCACTGCTGCCGATGTTTGGGATTGCTCCAACCCTTCTCCAGCACGTCAAGTTCGGCTTCGATGAACTCCCCAAACGTGATGCTGCCGATCCGAGCCCGCTTCCTCTCCTCGATAGGGTCCTTACCTGCTCTCACGAGCTGCCGAGCTTCTCGTTTCAATTCACGAGCTTGGGCCAGGGAGACATCGGAGAGAGGCCCGAGCCCCATCTCCTTACGCTTGCCGTGGCGGTGGTAGATGAACACCCCGCGTTTACCCGAGTCCACGCGCAGATAGAGCCCTTCGCCATCGCTAAACAGGCCCGGCTTCGAGAGCTTCGATACCTGCATAGCTTGGAGCTTGTTCGTCGTGGCCATCGCATCTACCCCCCCGCACCTGCACCCTAAGTTCTACCCTAAGACAATCGGCGGGATTTGGGCAGACACATTGATACAACCAGCGACAGGAGCCTCATAAGTGGTTTGTTTTATTTAACTTTTGAAACACCCTGAACCACCGTGCCACTTGGATATGGCGGCCTCTCTCTCCGCCACGCACCCTCGTAGTCCTGCTCTTCCGCGCCCTGCCCTCGCCTAAGCGCCCGGATCGTCGCAGCTATTGCCACGGTTACCGCTGTACGAGGGCTGGGGTGGACCCGGTAACGGCGCCGATCCCGGGCAGCTGAAGGCCACACGTCTCCGCGCGTCGCGCGATCCACGTCCACGACGCCGTGGTGGCCCACCACATCACTGGGCGCACCGCGCTCGATCTGAGGCCCGCCGACCGCTACTGGTGCACCGCCGACCCGGCTGGGTGACCGGGACGTCCTACGGGATTATCTCACCGCTCACGAACGGCGTGACGCTGATCATCGACGAGGCGGAGACGCCCGCAAGCTCACCACAATCTCAGGCGCTGTCGCTTACCTCGAAGGCAAGCTCACGGCTTGAAGCGAGGGATTGACCCTCCTCAAGGCGGCGCGGCGGCGGAGAGGCGTTTCATGCGCCCTTCGCGAAGGAGGAAACGATGACCACGTTCATCATGCTTACGCGCCTGAGCCATCTGGCGCTGCGCTCGCCCGCCTCGCTCGGCAACCTGAACCGCGAGGTGACCCAGCGCATTCGCGCCGAATGCCCCGAGGTCGAATGGCGGGCCAACTACGCCGTGCTCGGACCGGCCGACTACCTCGACATCTTCGCCGCGCCGGACGTCGAGACCGCGATGAAGGTGGCCACCATCATCCGCACCTTCGGACATGCGACGACCGAGGTCTGGGGCGCGACGGAGTGGGAGGGCTTTCTGGGAATGACCCGCCAGTTGTCTTCAGAGAGCTTGCCGGAAGCGGCGCAGGCTTGAGGCGGATCAAGGACGAAGCGCGCGGTCGGTGGTTTCCTTCGATCGTCGCCACGCGGAGGCAAGAGCGGAGAAGCAGGCGGTGAACCGTCTTCGGACGTGGATCTGCTGAGCGATGAACCATTCTACCGATGATGCGCGACGGCCGGACCCGCGTTCGCCCATCCGAGCGCCCAGAGGAAACTCTAGGCTGGAGGACGGGCGGCGCGGGCCTCGTATTCTCCAACAGCGGCGATGCAGGTCAGGCAACCCCCACCCAGGCCGTAACCTCGCCAGCGGGGAGCAAGCCGATGCCCAAGCAACGTCGCGGCGACAGCGAGACACCCGCCGACGTCGGTGTGTCCGAAACGGCCGGAGGCATCCCGGACGACGCGATCGGTCCGGAGCAGCGCACCGTCCCCGAACAGCTGGAGCTTGCGGAGAGCGAAACGGCTGACGCCATGGCCGCCAAGCTGCAGGCCGAGGTTGATGAGCACAGGAGAGCAGCGCGGCGCCCGTCGCGGCCAACGCGATCGGTCTCCGGGAAGCGCGCCTCGCCATGAAGGACATCCTTCTCTACATCGACACCTATCCCGATCCGACGCCGGACGAAGCGATAGACCAGGCCATCGCCCTGGCGGCCGGCCTCGGTGCGACCATTTCGGCGCTCGCGGTCCAAGTCGACATCCATGCCCCGAACAACAGGTTGGCCGAGTACCTGATCCACCTCACCAACCTCACGGAGGAGGCCGAGGCGCAGAGTCTCACCTCGTGTCGTCAGAAGCTCGCGCACTTTTCCGAAAAGGCGGAGGAAGCAGGGGTCATGGGCGAGGCGCTGACTGGTCGGGCCGACATGTACTTGGTCGCCGAATACGTCGCCACGCGCGCTCGCACTCGGGACCTCTGCATCATCCCGGCGTTCGACACCACGGACGGGCAGCGCGCCCTCGCGGAAGCGGCGATCTTCGGCTCCGGCCGTCCCGTCGTCACGTTCCGGAACAATGCCGCGCTGCCTGCCGCCGGTCTGGGTATGGTCGCCGTCGCCTGGGACGGCAGCCGCTGCGCCGCGAGGGCCTTGGCCGACGCCCTCCCGCTACTGGCGAAGGCGAAATCGGTGCGGGTGGTGACCGTCACAGGCGAGAAGCCGTCGGCGGTGAGCGGCATGGGAGCGGAGGTCGTGCGGCACCTCACCGCCCACCAGATCGGGGCCGTCGTGGATGACGTGGACTGCAAAGGCCGACGGATCGGGCCGGCGCTCGTAGACCACCTCGATCGTATCGGAGCCGACCTGCTGGTGATGGGCGCCTACGGCCACTCACGCGTCCGGGAGTTCGTCCTGGGCGGCGCCACGGCGCATATGTTGCATGGTCTAAAGATCCCGCTCTTCCTGTCGCACTAGGATAACCGGCGCCAGAGGTGCGCGACCTACCGCGCCGCCGACATCTGCTGGAACTGCGCGCGCAGGCGCGTGAGTTCCAGCAGGTCTTTCAGAGACAGAATTCCGACAATGCGGCCGCGATCCTCGACCACTGCGTGATCATGGCCGTGCGCGCGCATCGTCTCCAGGGCCGAGACGCTGTCTTCCTCGGCCTGAACGATCCCGATCTCCCCGCGCGGTGAGCAGATGTCGCCCAAGGTGGTTGTGTTCCACTGCTCCGGTGAGACCATGAGCAGATGTCGCGGCGTGACCAGCCCCACAAGGCGGCCGTCGCGCTCCACCGGGTAGAGTTCGTGACGTCCGTGTAGCAACCGCTCGTCGATGAAGCGCCTGACGGTCATGTCGCTCGGGACCGGCTGCGCTTCGCCGCTGGTCAGGTCGCGGACGGGCGTGCCGCGAAGGAACTGCCGGGCCTCCGCTCGGGACCGTTCGCCCCCCGCCAGCATCCGCAGGAACCAGCCAATAAGAACCCACCACAGCCCCTGGGCGAGCCAGCCGGTGAACATCGCAACGCCGCCCAAGGCCATCAGCAGGCCGCCGAAGAACTGGCCGTAATGCGCGGCCCTGATCGTGGCCGTGTCGATCTGCCCTGTATGGCCCCAGAGGACCGACCTCAACACTCGCCCGCCATCGAGAGGAACCGCCGGCAGCATATTGAAAACGGCCAAGGCGACGTTGAGGAGCGCGAGATAGGCGAGCACGCGCGTTGCGCCCTCGCCCCACGGCTCGACGATCATGGCGGCGAGCCAGAACAGTGCGGCGAGCAGGAGACTGAAAACGGGTCCCGCGACGGCCATCCAGAACTCGGCGCGCGGCGAGTTCGGCTCCTCTTCCAGCTCCGCCACGCCTCCGAATGCGAACAACCGGATCGCGCCGATTGGGACGCCGAAACGCCTGCCGACCAGCGTGTGCGCGATCTCGTGAAGGACGACGGAGAGCCCGAGCCCAACCACCGCGACCAGCGCCATCCACCAGTAGGTGGTTTGGGGCAGGCCGCCATAGAGCTCCGGAAACGCGCCCGTGGCCAGCGACCAGGCGAACAGCACGGCGATAAACAGCCACGTCACGTCGACCCTGATGGCCACGCCAAAGAGGTTGAACGCCGCGATGCTGTATTTCCGGGGCGAGCTCATCCGCGCAAGCTGACGAACCGGCGGGCGCTCGGCCTTGATCTCTCGCAAGGGCCGCCTTGCGAGGCATCGCCATACTCAAGGCCGACAAGCACGCGTCGAGATCGCAATGGCCTTCAGGCGAGACCAACCAGCCGGCCCGACGGGGGGCTTCAGCGCCATCCAGTTGGTCGGGCTGACCGCAGCCCTGATCCTGCTCTGGTACCTGCGCGGAATCCTCGTGATGGCGTTCGCGTCGGTGCTCATCGGCATCGCCATCGTCGCCGTCGCGGAGATCCTGCAGCAGCGGACACGGCTGCCGCGCGGGCTCGCCCTGGCGGCCGTCGTGTTGTCCACCATCGCGTTCGTCGTCGGCGCGGTAGCCCTCTTCGGCTACCAGGTCGCGGACCAGTACGACGCCATTCTCGCAAAGGCCGCGGTGAGCGTCCGGGTCCTGACCGGGTTTGCCGAAGAGCACGCCTGGGCTCGCGGATTGATCGACAGGCTGGGCAGCGCGCCGCTCGACGGCGCCGCCGTATCGGTCGCGCCTCGCCTGGCCTTCGCCCTTGGGACGGTCGGACAAGGCCTGGCCTATGTGGCGATCGTCATCGCCAGCGGCATCTTCCTCGCCGTCGACCCCCGCCGGCATATGCGCGGGATTCTCGCGCTCGTGCCGGCGAGCCGGCGCGACCGGGTGGAGGCCTTTCTCGGCGATAGCGGCGCCATCCTGCGCAAGTGGCTCGTCAGCCGCCTCACCGTCATGCTGGTCATCGGGGTCCTGTCGAGCATGGGCCTTCGCCTGCTCGGCATAGACGGCGCCATCACCCTGGGCGTCACCGGCGGACTTCTCACCTTCATTCCACTGATCGGCGCGCTCATCGCCGCCGTGCCCGCCGTGCTCGTGGCCTTCGCCCAATCACCCCTGCTCGCCCTCTACACCGCGCTTATGTACTGGGCCGTCCATTTCATCGAGGGGACGTTCATCACCCCGTACGTCCAGGATGAGCAGGTTCAGCTTCCGCCGGTGATCACGCTCTATTCCACGCTCGTATTCGCCGCCCTCTTCGGCATCGCGGGCGTGTTCTTCGCCAGTCCCCTCGCCCTTGTCGGAATCGTCGGCGTCAAGGCGTTCTATCTGAAATCCGCGACGGTCCAGGCACGGAAGGAGCGAGCCCGTGGCCAGGACGCTCGAGCGCGGCTCGACAGTCTTGTGTCGGACGCTGAGGAAAATTGACGGCCATCAATCCTCGCGATCCTGAGTCTTTCCTTGCGCTGACCTGGCGGCGACATCCCGCGTCGCCGGAGCAACGCGGGCGCATTAGCCGTGGATTTCGATCGGCGTCAGAAGCGGACGCTCAGTCCCACCCGGCCCTGGCGGTCGCTCCAGCGGTCGGTGTCCATGCCGGCGTAGGAGGCCTTGAAGCGCATCCGGCCGGACTCGAGCCGGACGCCCAGGTCGTAGACCGCCCCATCGTCGATCGGGGCCCCGTCGACAGCGTAGGTCGCACCGTTCCGGAACGCGGCGTCGAGCAGCTGTTTGTCGTCGCCCGACACGCCGCGCCAGGCGACCGACGCATACGGCGTCAGCCGGCCGGCTGCCGTGTCGATCGAGGCGGAGACACGCACGCCGAGCTCAGCCGTCGAGACCTCGCGGTCGGACGAGGCGAAGGTGAGCGCCGCCTGGCCGCCCTTTTCCGAGAAGCCGCCCACGTGCAGCGACTCGTAGCTGACCCCCAGGAACGGCTCGACCGTCAGGCCCGCCACCGGCTGGCGGACCGACACCTCCCCAAAGAGGTCGAACCCGTGCGCCTGGAAGTCCGCCGTCGGCGCGTCGGCGAAGCCCGGGAACGCCACGCTGCGGTCGGCCTCGATGTCGTGGTGCGAGTAGCTGGCGCCGATGCTTGCCGTCAGCTGTCCGACCTGGCCGCCGAGGTAGCCCGAGATCGCCGCCGACCTGACATCAGCCTTACCGGCCAGCGCGGCGGAGTCGACGTCGCTCGTCACGTAGGAGACGGCCGCACCCGCCCGCCAGGCCCCGACGGCGGCGTCGATGCCGCCGACCAGGCCGCGGGCCTCGCTGTCGATCGCGCCATAGTCGGAAGAGCCGTCGAACTTCAGGTCGCCGCCCAGCAGCTGAGCCCAGGCTCCCCTCCCCTCTGCCCGCGTCGCCGCGCGGTCGAGCACGAGCTCGCGGCCGTAGCGGTTCTGCTGGATCAGCACCGAACCCAGCCCGGCGTAGATCTCTCCGGAGAGCGCGTTGTAGGCCTGCCGCGAGCCCTGGGCGCTTTGCACCACCAGCGCGTCGTAGAGCGCATCGCCGTAGCCCGCCGCCTCGATGGCGTTGGCGACGTTGGTCTGGTTGGCGTTGGCCGCGAAGCTGGCGAAGCTGATGTCGTTACGCGTCAGCGCCAGAAGGACGTCGGTACCCGTGTAGGTGACGTGCGGATCGAGGAAGGCGAGGTTCGTCTGGACCGTGTCGAAGGTCCCCGTCAGCCCGCCCGCGGAATGCAGCAAGGTGTAGGTGCTCAGCCGCGCCCATTCGCCGTTGCCGGCCATGATGGACAGGGTCACATCGTCGGCGATGACGGTGGCGCCGCCGACATCGATCAGGTCGTGCTCGCCGGTCGGCAGCACCTCGGCGACATAGGTCGAGCCGCTGGCGAAGGTGAAATCGCCCGCGACGCGCAACGTGCCCGGCGAGTTGCCCGGTCCGACCAGCCCCCCGTCGCCGACCGCGACATCGCCGCCGATGGTCCCGGAGCCGCCCAGCACGCCGCCGTCGTCCACCGTCACGTTCGAAATGATCGAGCCGTTCACCTTCAGCAGCCCTTCGTCGACAGTCGTATCGCCCGTGTAGGTGCTGTCGCCGGTCAGGTTGAGCGTGCCGCCGCCCGTCAGGGTCAGCGAGCCGTCGCCGGTGATCTCGCCGGCGAACTCGGTCGATCCATCCTGGTTGACCGTCAGCGAGCCGCCGTCGACATCCACTACCCCGCCGTCGCCGCCGCTGAGGCTGGCGAGCTCCTGGTCGGTTCCGGTCAGGTCGAGCACCCCGTCGTCAACCACTACGTCGGCGGTCTGCGGCAGGTTGATGATCTTGATCGTGCCGCCCTCGACCTGGGTCGTGCCCGTGAAGTTGTAGGCGCCGCTGAGGATGAGACGGGAGTCGCCCTGCTTCACCAACGTACCGGTCCCGGACACGTCCCCGCTGAAGTCGTATTCGTCGGAACGGTCGAAGATGGCCGTGCCGTCGATCACCAGATCCCCGACCACCGCGCCGATCGTGCCGCCATCGCCGATCTGCAGGGTCCCGCCGGTCGCGATCTGCACGTCGTCGGCCAATGTACCGGTCACCTTCAGTGTGCCGCCGGTGATCGTTGCGCCGTCTGTGTCGGCCAAGCCCGTGAGGGTCCAGTAGCCGTTGCTGACGCCGAGCTCTTCGAAATCGACCACATCGCCGAAGCTCTGGCCGACGCCCGCGCCGTCATTGATCGTGCTGTTCAGGGTCAGCGTGTCGTAGCCGTCGTCGCCATAGAGGCCGCCGACCACGTTCGCGCCCGTCATCAGGTTGACCGTGTCATCGCCGGCCGACAGCTGCACCGTCGCCGCAACGTCGCTGGCGAGATGGCCGGAGACGTTCAGCGTCACGTCCGCGCCTCCATCGGCGACAATCGCGCCCGAGGCGCCGCTGACGCTCGCGCCGCTCGCCACGTCGATCGTGACCGCGGTGTCGGCGCTGCCGGCGGTGGCCAGTACGCCCGGGCCGGTGACGTCGATATCGCCCGTGACGTCGATGTCGATGAGGTCGGCGGCGGCCACGGTCACGCCTGCGGAGCCGGCGCCGGCCGCGGTGATGTCGCCGGTGGAAACGTGGGCGGAGGTTGCGCCTTCCACCCGGATGCCGGTGGCGTCGGCGCCGCCCGTCGCGATGCTGCCGCTGGAGACCGAAACGACGCCGCCGCCGTGACTGGCGATCCCAAAGGCTGCGTCTGCCTCGGTCGTGACGACGCCACTTTCGATGGTGACACCGCCTCCGCCCGTGCTGTCCACATACAGGCCGAACGCGGTGTCTCCGCCATCGGCCGCACCGGTCGTGTGAATCGTGTCGCTGGTGACGGAGGCGTCCCCAGCCGCAGAGATGGAGAGACCATACGCCGCCACTCCGCTCATGGAGATGACGCCCGAGTCGATCGTCACGTTCTGGCCGGAGCCGATGATGCCGTTGCCGTGGTCGCCTGCATTCGTGATCGAGCCGCTGGCGATCGACAGATCGCCGTGGGTGAAGCCGTAGATGCCGCTGGAGTAGAGCCCCACGGTGGATGTCGATCCGCTGGTGATGGCGATGTCGCCGGTATTCGACGCCGCGCCCACCGCATCGGCGGTGTAGCTGCCGAACAGGAGGCCCGTGGCGGTGGTGGTGGTGTCGCCGGCGTCGATCGTGATGTCGCCGCTCGTCGTCTTGGCGAAGACCCCAATGTCGCCGCCCGAGCCGATCAGCACGTGGCCGGTGGTGATGTTGACTGCGC
>JBLNCT010000061.1:0-25963 GCA_050260915.1 Parcubacteria group bacterium | reverse complement strand
GGCAGGCGAAGACGGTCGCGAAGGATCGGCGGCAGGGACATTGGCAGCTCCTTGGGTGTACGTCGTAAGTAAAACAAGCGTTTGAGAGTGGCAAGCAAGGCTCTTCCCCCAGCTTGTCTGGGGGAAGTGGCCTGAGACGCGGAGCGGCGAAGGTCGATGGGGGAGTTTTCCATCGAAAGGGGTACCCCCCATCGACCCTCCAGCTATCGCTGTCGGTCCACTTCCCCCAGACAAGCTGGGGGAAGAGCCGCTTGACGCACCCTGCGGCAAGGCGGCATTTGCAGGCAGTTTTTTGCGCTGCAGCGAGGATGATGCGTGGCGGACAGTGTGATCCTTCCCCTTGCCGAAGATTTCCCGGCGCAGAACCGCGACGAATGGCTGGCGCTGGTCGAAAAGACGCTGAAGGGCGGCTCGCTGGAGAGCCTGGTCAGCCGCACGGCCGACGGCATTGAAATCCAGCCGCTCTACCGGCCCGAGGACGCGGTCGAAAACGTCCGCGACCTGCGCCCCCGCGATGCGGAGCGCCCTTGGGACCTGCGCATGGCGACCGCCCATCCGGACGCGGCCCACGCCAACGCGGAAGTCCTGAAGGACCTCGAAGGCGGCGCGGCCTCGGTGCTGGTCAAGATCGACCCGACCGGCGAGCGCGGCGTGGCCGTGGGCTCGGCCGACGACCTCGCCCGCGTGCTGAACGGCGTCCTCCTGGAACTCGCCCCGGTGGCGCTGGACGCCGGCTACCTCGGCCCCAAGGCGGCCGACTGGCTGGGCGCGCTGGCCAAGGCCGCGCCGAACGCGCCGCTCGCCTTCCACATGGACCCGCTCGGCGCCTTCGCCGAAACCGGCGCCGCGCCCGGCCCCATCGAGAGCCATCTCGTCAGCGCCGCCACCGTCGGCGCGCGGCTGGCCGTCACCTACCCCAAGGCCACGCTGATGCTCGCGTCGGGTCGCGTCGTCCACGAGGCCGGCGGCACGGAAGCGCAGGAACTCGCCTTCATGGCCGCCAGCGCGGTCGCCTACGCCAAGGCCCTGACCCGGTCCGGCATGGCGATGGAAGACGCCCTCTCGCGGATCGTGCTCGGCCTCTCGGTCGACGGCCAATACTTCCTCGACATCGCCAAGGTCCGCGCCGCCCGCGACCTCTGGGCCCAGATCGCGGCCGCCTGCGGCGTGGACGTTCCCGCCCGGATCGAGGCCCGCTCCTCGAACCGGATGCTGGCGAAGAAGGACCCCTGGACCAACCTGCTGCGCCTCACCGCCGCTGGTTTCGGCGCGGCGGTCGGCGGGGCCGACGCCATCGTGCTCGGGACCTTCACCGATGCGCTGGGTCTGCCCACCGCGTTCGCACGGCGCCAGGCCCGCAACACCCAGCTGATCCTTATGGAGGAGGCCAACCTCGGCCGCGTCGCCGACCCGGCCGGCGGGGCGTGGTTCCTGGAGAACCTGACCGACCAGCTGGCCCGCGCCGCCTGGGCCGAGTTCCAGGCCATCGAGGCCGCCGGCGGGATCATCGCCGCGCTGACCTCGGGCCTGAGCCAGTCGAAGGTGAAGGCCGCCCACGCCGCGCCGGAGAAGATTCTCGGCGTCAACGTCTTCCCCAACCCCGACGAAAAGCCCGTCGAGGTCGAGACCGCCAAACCCGTCCCGGTGGACGCGCCTAATCCCCGCCTCCCCGGACCCGATGCATCATGCGAGCCCATGCCCGCGATCCGCTTCGCCGCCGCTTTCGAGGAGGCCGCCCAATGACGACCTTCCCAAACTTCGCCGCCCTCACGTACACACCCGCGCGCGCCTCCGCCCCTCCGCCTGACGCGCCCGCGTGGGACACCCCCGAAGGAATCCCGGTCAGTTCAGATTTCTCCGCTAACGATCTGAATGGGCTGGATTTTCTGGACGGATACCCCGGCGTCGCGCCCTTCCTGCGCGGCCCCTATCCGACCATGTACGTCAACCAGCCCTGGACCGTGCGCCAATACGCGGGCTTCTCGACGGCCGAGGACTCCAACGCCTTCTACCGCCGCAACCTGGCGGCCGGGCAGATGGGCCTGTCGGTCGCCTTCGACCTCGCGACCCACCGCGGCTACGACTCCGACCACGAGCGGGTGAAGGGCGACGTCGGCATGGCGGGCGTCGCCATCGACTCCATCTACGACATGCGCACGCTTTTCAGCGGCATCCCGCTCGACAAGATGAGCGTGTCGATGACGATGAACGGCGCGGTCCTGCCGATCCTCGCCCTCTACATCGTCGCCGCCGAGGAACAGGGCGTGCCGCCGGAGAAGCTGTCCGGCACGATCCAGAACGACATCCTCAAAGAGTTCATGGTGCGGAACACCTACATCTATCCGCCCGCGGCCTCGATGCGGATCGTTTCCGACATCTTTTCATACACTTCGCGCCATATGCCGAAGTTCAATTCGATCTCGATCAGCGGCTACCACATGCAGGAAGCCGGGGCGACGGCGGACCTGGAGCTGGCGTACACGCTCGCCGACGGCATCGAGTACGTCCGCGCCGGCATCGCCGCCGGCATGACGGTGGACCAGTTCGCGCCGCGCCTGTCGTTCTTCTGGGCGATCGGCATGAACTACTTCATGGAAGTGGCGAAGATGCGGGCCGCGCGCCTGCTCTGGGCCCGCCTGATGAAGCGCGAGTTCGACCCGAAGGACAGCCGGTCCCTGTCGCTGCGGACCCACAGCCAGACCAGCGGCTGGTCGCTGGCGGCGCAGGACGTGTTCAACAACGTCGCCCGCACCTGCGTCGAGGCCATGGCCGCAGCCAACGGCCAGACCCAGTCGCTGCACACGAACTCGCTCGACGAAGCCCTTGCTTTGCCGACGGATTTCTCCGCGCGCATCTCCCGCAACACCCAGCTCTTCCTGCAGATGGAGAGCGGGCTGACGAAGACCATCGACCCCTGGGGCGGCAGCTACTACGTGGAGCGCCTGACCCACGATCTGGCCCGCCGGGCGCTGGAGCACATCGAGGAGGTCGAGCAGCTGGGCGGCATGGCCAAGGCCATCGAGCAGGGCCTCCCCAAACTCCGCATCGAGGAAGCCGCCGCCCGCACCCAGGCCCGCATCGACAGCGGCCGCCAGAGCGTCGTCGGCGTCAACCGCTACAAGCCCGAAGTCGCCGACGACATCCCGGTGCTGAAGGTCGACAACACCGCCGTCCGCAACGCCCAGATCGAGAAGCTGAACCGCCTGAAGGCCGAGCGCGATCCGGCCGAGGTGGAGCGCGCCCTCGCCGCACTGGAAGAAGGGGCCCGTGGCGGCGCCAACCTGCTGGAGCTCTCGGTCAACGCCGCCCGCGCCAAGGCGACCGTCGGCGAAATCAGCTATGCTCTGGAAAAGGTCTTCGGCCGCCACCGCGCGGAGATCCGCGCCATCCAGGGAGTCTACATGGCCGAGAGCGGCTCCGATTCCGCCGTCCAGCGGGCCAAGGCGATGGTCGAGGCTTTCGAACACGCCGACGGCCGCCGTCCGCGCATCCTGATCGCCAAGATGGGTCAGGACGGCCACGACCGCGGCCAGAAGGTGATCGCCACCGCGTTCGCCGACCTGGGCTTCGACGTCGACATCGGCCCCCTCTTCCAGACCCCGGCCGAGGCCGCGAGGCAGGCCGTGGAGAATGACGTTCACGTCGTCGGCGCCTCATCGCTCGCCGCCGGCCACCTCACCCTGGTCCCCGAACTCAAGGCTGAGCTGGAAAAGCAGGGCCGGGGCGACATCATGATTGTCGTCGGCGGCGTCATCCCACCCGACGACTTCCAGACGCTTCTGGACGAAGGCGCCGCGGCCATCTTCCCGCCCGGCACCGTCATCGCCGAAGCCGCTATCGACCTCCTCGAAAAGCTGAACCGACAGCTGGGCTACACCCAGAGCGAAGCGGCCGAATGAACCCTTGAGGAAGAAGGCTATCCCCCTTCTTCCCTTGGGTCCCGATGTTGTAGACACTGACGTCAGTAACCTCGGGGGAAACGTCGTGCTCAACGTCCAATTCGTGAACGCCTGGCTCAAGGAAGACTGGAAGCTGGAGGCCGACGCCAAGGCCTTCTGGGCCAAGCTGGGTCTGATCAGCGCCGAAGAGCGCGAGCGGCGGGTCAAGGAGCTGTGTGCGCTGGCCTACCTGGACGGCCAGGTCGTCGCGATCTCCACGGTCACCGTCAGCCCCATTCCGCAGGTGCGGGCGCGCCTTGGCATGTACCGCTGCGCCGTCGACCCGGACTTCCGCCGCCAGGACCTGGCCGAGCGCATCAGCGGCTACACGCGCCAGGTGCTTGAGATCTGGTCCGTCGAGAACCCGCAGGAGAAGGTGCTGGGCTACGGCGCCATCATCCAGGCGCCGGAGCTGATGCGCAAAGGGCTGGAGCCGATCTGGACCGACTGGGGCACCGACCTCGTGCTGGCCGGCTACACCCAGCGCGGCGAGCAGATCCGCGTCGGCTGGTTCCGCCACGCCCGGCTTGAAGGCCCGGCCGCGCGGGAGGCGCAGGCGCCCTCCGAAGGGCAGGTGCAATGACCGACGAGGTGAAGGCGCAGGAGCGCGAGGACGATCCCGTCGAGCAGGAAGCCGAAGCCCTGCCGGCGACGGAGGGCGACGAAGCCCCGCGCGAGAAGACCGGCCCGACCGGCATCCTCTGGATCGCCTCCTACCCCAAGTCCGGCAACACCTGGACGCGGCACTTCCTGCACAACGTGCTGAAGATCCTGGAAGGCGAGGACGACGGGAAGCCCCAGAACATCAACTCGATGAACGAGTACACGATCTGGGACATCTCGGCCTTTCCGTACGAGAAGATCCTGGGCAAGCCGCCGAAGGACGTGGACCGCTCCGAAATCGCCCGGGTGAGGCCCCAGGTGCAGGCCCAGATCGCCGAGCGGACCGACGGCCTGGCCATGGTCAAGACGCACCACGCGCTGGTCATGGACCGCGGCGTGTCGGCCATCAATTTCGAGGTCACCTCCGGGGCGATCTACATCGTCCGCAACCCGCTGGACGTGGCGATCTCGTTTGCGAACCACCTGGGCTCGACCATCGACCGCGCCATCGAGGAGATGGGCATCCGCAACCTGGAGACGGGGGTGTCGGAGCAGAGCGTCTATGAAATCTACGGCTCCTGGAGCCAGCACGTGGAGAGCTGGACGAGGAAGCCGCACCGGGCGATCTACGTCATGCGCTACGAGGACATGCTGGAGCACACCCACGCGGTGTTCCGGGGGCTTTGCACCCACCTGCTGCTGAACCCGACCGACGAGCAGCTGGAGCTTGCGATCCAGCGCTCCTCCTTCGACGAGTTGAAGCGGCAGGAGGACGAGGAGGGCTATCGCGAGAAGCCGGACTCCGCGCCGCGCTTCTTCCGGTCGGGCAAGTCCGGCGAGTGGCGCGAGGCGCTGACGCCCGAGCAGATCCGCACCATCGTCGTCGCCCACAACGAGCAGATGCAGCGCTTCGGATACCTGACGCCCGAAGTGATGAGCTTCATGTGAGCAGGGGGCGGATCGCTCCGCCCCCGCCTCGTCGGCCTACCAGCGCCGGCCGAAGTCGTCGAAATCGTGGATCGCGCGGTCAAGCTGGACCTGCACCCGGTCGAGCCGGAGGTTCAGGTTGTTGAACTCGGCGCGCGTCAGCCCGCGACGGCGGTACTGATGCTCGATCATTTCGATCCGCCGCAGCTCGGCCCGAAGGTGTGCCGCCTCGCCGCGAGTGATCAGGCGGCGCGCCCGGGCGTGTTCGACGCGGGCCAGCAGGTTCGCCTCGCGCTGGTTGATCAGCCGGTTCAGGCCCCGAACGTTATGTTCGTGTTCGTAGGCCGGCCGGTGATCCCAAGTCTGCGCGGCGGCAGGCAGGGCCGTCCCCACTGTGGCGACGGCGGCGAGCGAGAGAAGGAGCCTCTTCATCGGTGTTGTCCTTTCGTGTGCAGCCACAGGGCGGCCGTTGACGCGGAAGATCGCTTGCCCGCGCTGAAACGAACCTGAGCCCGCCGTTGTGGAGCGTTCAGCCGCCGGCGCGCGTTGGCTGGCCATGCCGACGTTCCCGCTCCCCCTCGACACCGCGCCCATGGAGGCGAAGCTCGTCGAAGCCCTGCCCGACGAGCCGGGCTGGCAGTTCGAGCCGAAGTGGGACGGCTTCCGATGCCTGGCGTTCCGCGAGGGCTCGGCGGTCGACCTGCGCGCCAAGTCCGGCAAACCGCTTGGCCGCTACTTCCCGGAGATGGTCGCCGCGCTCGCGGCCCTGCCGGTGGAACGGTTCGTCATCGACGGGGAGCTGGCGATCCCCACCCGCGGCACGCTCAGCTTCGACGCCCTGCAGATGCGGCTGCATCCCGCCGAGAGCCGGGTGCGGAAGCTGGCCGCCGAAACCCCGTCGATCCTGATCGCCTTCGACTGCCTGTTCAGCGAGGATCGCTCCTGGCTGGACGCGCCCATGGTTGAGAGACGCGAGGCGCTGGAGCGCTTCTTCGAAGAGGCCGGCGGCGTCCGATCGCTTCAGCTGACACCTTATACCCGCGAGCCGCGCGAAGCCCGGCGCTGGCTGGAGCGAACCGGCGGGGCGCTGGACGGCATCGTGGCGAAGCGGCTGGATGGCCCGTACGTGTCCGGCGAACGGGCGATGCTGAAGGTGAAGCGGCTGCGCACGGCGGACTGCGTGGTCGGCGGCTTTCGATACGAGAAGGACAGCCGCTACGTCGCCTCCCTGCTCCTCGGTCTCTACAACGACCAGGGCCTGCTCGATCACGTGGGCTTCACCGCCACCATCACCGACGCAGAGCGCCCGGCGATCACCAAGCGGCTCGATGCTCTGGCCGGCGGGACGGGGTTCACCGGCAACGCGCCCGGCGGGCCGAGCCGCTGGTCGACCGAGCGCTCGCACGAATGGACGCCGCTGAAGCCCGAGTTGGTGGTGGAGGTCCGCTACGACCACGTGACCGGCGACCGTTTCCGGCACGGAACGAAGCTGCTCCGCTGGCGGCCCGACAAGGCGCCCCGCCAGTGCACCTACGACCAGCTGCGGCAGGAAGCGGCGCCGGCCGTCTTGACCTCCGAGCTCTTCGCTCAGCCGGCCTGAGTTTCGAGAAATCGCAGCAGCGCCGGTTCGCCAGCGTTCGGCGAACGACCGAAGGTTTCCGCGAGCCGCCCCTGCTCGAACGCCTCGATCACGCCGGGATGGATGTAGGACGAGCGGCAGACCGCCGGCGTGTTGCCGAGCAAGCCCGCCACCGCCTTCACACAGGTCGAAACCGTCTGCTTCGACGCCGTGGCGCTGGTCGGCGCCTTCTGCATCACCAGCGCCTTGGCCGCGAACAGCGTCCCGTACCAGGTGCGGAAGTCCTTGGCCGAGAAGTCCTCGCCCATCGCCTCGCGCAGGTAGGCGTTGACGTCGTTCGAGGTCACCGCCTGCGGATTGCCGTCCGCGTCCACGTACTTGAACAGGCGCTGCCCCGGCAGGTCCTGGCAGGCGCGGATCACGCGGGCGAGGCGGCGATCCGTAAAGCCCGTCTTGTGCATCTTGCCGCTCTTGCCGCGAAACTCGAACTCCGCGCCGGCCGTCCAGGTGCGGACATGGCGCTTCTGCATGGTGGTGAGGCCGAAGCTCTTGTTCTTCTTCGCGTATTCGTCGTTGCCGACGCGGATCAGCGTCATCTCCAGCAGCGAAACGACGGCCGCCAGCACCTTCTCGCGAGGCAGCCCCTTCTTCGCCAGGTCCTTCTGAAGCTGCCGCCTGAGCTTCGGCAGCGCCCGGCCGAAGGCGATCATCCGCTCGTACTTCGCTCCGTCGCGCACCTCTCGCCAGCCGTCGTGATAGCGGTACTGCTTGCGGCGCTTCTGGTCGCGGCCGGTCGCCTGGATGTGGCCGTTGGGGTCGGGGCAGATCCAGACGTCGGTCCAGGCGGGCGGGATGGCCAGCTTGCGGATGCGCTCCAGCGTCGCGTCGTCCTTCACCGGCCGCCCGGCGGCGTCGCGATATTCGAAGTTGGCGGGCGAAGTCCCACGCCGGGCGATGCCGGGGTCGCGATCGTCCACATAGGTCAGGCCCGCGGCCTCGGCGACCGCGGGCATATCGGCGACATCGCGCGCCATCACGGGGAACTCCATCGCGGCGGGGCGCCGCTCTTCGCGCAACGTGGTAGGAACCGGCGGGTTGCTGAAGGGGACCGATGAACTACCGCCACGCCTTCCACGCCGGGAACTTCGCCGATCTGATGAAGCATGCGGCGGTGCTGCTGATGCTGCGCGAGCTGACGAGGTCGCCTGAGCCGCTGACCGTGATCGACACCCACGGCGGGGCGGGCGCCTACGACCTCGTAGGCGACATGGCCGTGCGCACCGGCGAAGCGGCCGAGGGGATCGGCCGCCTGATGGCCGATGCGGGCGCGCCGGAGGCTTTTGGGCCGCTGAAGCAGGCGGTGGCGCGGTTCAACGCCGGCGAGCTGAAGCGCTATCCGGGCTCGCCGGTGCTGGCGGCGGAGGCGCTTCGGCGCGGGGATCGGCTGGTCGCGTGCGAAATTCATCCGGAGGATCAGCAGAGCCTTCGCCGAAGCCTCGCCAGGTTTCCGAACGCGAAGGTCGTGGGTGGGGATGGCTACGCCTTCGTTCGCGAGAACACGCCGGCCGGGCGGCTGCTGGTCCTGATCGACCCGCCTTTCGAGCGGCCTGACGATTACGAGCGCGCGGCGGGGGCGCTGGGCGCGATCCTGCGGAAGAACCGCTCGGCCACCGTGGCGGTCTGGTTGCCGCTCAAGGATCTGGAGACCTTCGACGGCTTCCTGCGCCGGATCGACTTCGCGAAAGGCGCGCTTGTGGTGGAGGTGCGGCTTCGGCCTCTGCTCGACCCGATGCGGATGAACGGCTGCGCGCTGGTGATCGCCAACCCAAGCGGCGCGCTCGATGTGGCGATTCGGGAGGCCTGCGAGTGGGTGGTTGGGGCCTTGGGCAAGAACGGCGCGGCCCGGGTGTGGCGCCTGTAAGCCCTTCCCCCAGCTTGTCTGGGGGAAGTGGGCTGAGACGCGAAGCGGCGAAGCTCGTTGGGGGGGTATCCTCTGCTGACGGGCTACTCCCCCATCGACCCTCCAGCTGTCGCTGTCGGGCCACTTCCCCCAGACAAGCTGGGGGAAGAGCTACAGCCCAAACGCCGCCAGCAACCGATCCGCCGCCACCGACGGCGGCATCCGGCCCGCCCGCACCTGCCGCTCCAGCTCGGGCGCCAGGGCGGCCACCTCCGGGTTATCCCGAAACGCCTGCTCGAGCCGGTCGATGACCTGCGACCACATCCAGCGGGCGTTCTGCTCGGCGCGGCGGGCGACGCGGTGGCCGTTGGCGGTCATCACCTCGCGGTGGCGCTCGATGGTCGCCCAGACGTGGTCGAGGCCGGTGTTCTTCAGGCCGGACGCGGTCAGCACCACCGGCGTCCAGTCGGGCGTGGCGGGGGTCAGGATATGCAGCGCGGCCTTGTAGTCGCGCATCGAGCGCCGCGCCTTGTCCGGATCGGCGTCGGCCTTGTTGATGACGATGATGTCGGCGAGCTCGATCAGGCCCTTCTTGATGCCCTGCAGCTCGTCGCCGCCGCCGGGGATCAGCAGGGCCAGGAAGATGTCGACCATGTCGGCCACCACCGTCTCGGACTGACCGACTCCGACCGTCTCGACGATGATCACGTCGAAGCCGGCCGCCTCGCACAGCAGCATGGCCTCGCGGGTCTTGCGCGCCACGCCCCCCAGCGCGCCGCCCGAGGGAGAGGGGCGGATGTAGGCGTCCGGGTCCTGCGCCAGCCGCTCCATGCGGGTCTTGTCGCCGAGGATGGAGCCGCCGGTGCGGCCGGACGAGGGATCGACCGCCAGCACCGCGACCCTGTGGCCCGCGGCGGTCAGGTTGCAGCCGAGCGCCTCGATGGTGGTCGACTTGCCGGCGCCGGGCACGCCGGTGATCCCCACCCGCTGCGCCTTGCCGGTGCGGGGCATGACCCGTTCGAGCAGCTGGCGAGCAGCGGCCTGATGGTCCGCGCGGCGGCTTTCGACCAGGGTGATGGCGCGGGCGAGCGCGCTGCGGTCGCCCGCGATCAGGCGCTGTTCGAGGTCGGCGATATCGGGCGTCCGGCTCATGGTCGGCGGTTTAGCTTGGGAGCCGCCTTCGCTCCAGCCGCGTTCCATCGTCCATGAGCAAGGAAAAAGCCCACGCCGCCTGGCGCTCGGCCGAGCAGATCAAGCGGCTCTCCGACCGGATCGTAGGCGTCGGCCCCGTCGGCATCGGCCTCGACGGGATCACCGCGTGGATCCCGGGCGCGAACCTGGTCTACGGCCTGACCGCCGGAGGGCTGCTGCTGATGCACGCGGTCCGCGCGGAGGCCAAGCCCGCGACCCTGGCCAGGATGGCGGCCTACCTCGCCATCGACAACCTGACCGACACAGTCCCGGTGATCGGCTGGGCCGCCGACACCCTCTTCCCCGGCCACCTGATGGCCGCCAAGGCCCTGCAGAAAGACGTCGAAGCCCGCCACGGTCTGCCCCCGGACGCCGAGCCCACCCGCAAGAAGCGCTGGTGGTCCGGCCGCAAGCCGGTCAGGGCCTCTTAGGCTTCTCTCGTCGCGGGAGGAAAAGAAAAGGCGGCCGCCGGTGAAGGCAGCCGCCTCAGTGAAACCGGTTCGAAGGGGACCGAAGCCGGACATTAAAAACCGCGTCATCCCCCGGCGAACCCGCGAAGCGGGTGACGTCCGGGGGACCCAAGCTGCAGTGCAAGATGAGGTGCGCCGCTTGGGTCCCCCGGATCGGCTTTCAGCCGACCGTGGGATGACGACTGGGTTTGCCTAAAAGCCTTTACGGATCGACAGCCCGATCAGCCGCGGGTCGAGCGTGAAGACGTTCGTCGTCAGGCCCGTGTCGTCGGAGTTCAGGAAGGCGTCGGTGATCGGCGTCTTGTCGAGCAGGTTCTTGGCGTAGAACTCGATCTTCAGATCGTCTTCCGGACGCTCCAGCCACACCGACAGGTTCACGTTGTACCAGCCGTGCAGCTTGTCATACGGGTCGGAGTTGTACACCCGGGCCCAGGATTGCGACTGCCAGTAGGCGTCCGCACGGACCGTAGCCCGCCAGGAGCCGTCGAGAATCTCGTGGCCGTACTGAGCGCCCAGCGACACAGTCCAGTGGGGCGCGTTCGGTAGCTCGTTGCCGCCGAGATCAGCCCGAATGCCCGCGCCGCCGTTGATTTCGGGATAGGTGGACGGCGTGTATGGCTGGCCCGTCTCGGTATCCATGGGCGGTGGGGGCCCAAAAGCGTCCTGAATCCCTGCGCTCCCGCCGCACATCGTGTGCCAGCCGCCGACGTGCCATCGCGATGCCAACCATTCTTCGGCAACGTGGACGGGAACCACGCAGTTGGAAGGAAGCTGCACCCATGGCTTGATAACGACATAGTATGGGTTTCCCTGTGTCCTGTTCATGATGTCGATGGACGTTTCGCCATCGGCGACCCTAGTGTCCAGGAAACCGAGGTTCGCGATAATCTGCAGGTTCCGCGACGGTGCGAACATCGTCTCCAGCTCGACACCCCACGACTTCGCATCGAAATTCTCGTTGACAGCGGTGCGGTTCTTGATCTGGGAGACCTGATAATCCCTGTAACTGTAAAGGAAGCCGGTGAGGTTGAGGTTGAGGGCGCCGCCAAGAAGGGTGTTTTTCGAACCCGCTTCCAAGGCGTCGACAAACTCCGGTTTGAACGTCGGGGCATAATCCACGCCGGTAAGCGCCAGCATCGGCGCGAGGTACTTCCTGTTCGAACCCTGCTCGAAAAACCCCGGCGGATAGTAAGGGCCGAACCAGTCGGCAAAGCTCTTGCTGCCAAAGCCGGGCGACGGCGGATTCGCGCCTCCTCCCTTGTACCCGTGAGAATAGAAAGCGTAGAGCAAAGTCTGGTCTGTCCAGGCCAAATCTGGCTTCCAGTCTACGCCCAGGCGGCCCGTGAACTCCCCCCAATGTTGCTTGATAGCCGGCAACTCCGGGTAACCTCGATTAACATCGCCACCAGCAAAGACGCTCTTGCCGAGCAAGACTTGGCTGGGGACGGGAATGAACGTCTTTTTATCGTCCGTATATCGGACCCCCACAGTCACCTTGAGGTCCGGCCGGACATCCCAATATAGTTCGCCAAAAATGGCGCCGGAATTGAGCTTGTAGGGGTTCTTTGACCTGAAGTAGTTGTGCCCCTCTCCATTGATTCTTTCGACCGGATTGGGATCGATATAGGGACACCCACTTTCGGGATCGCCCGCTCCCCACACCCCAACCCCGAATGGATCAATCCCGGAAATGTAGCATTCGTATATATTGGCAGACTTTCCCGGTATGTACTCCGGGAAGTTGAACGGCGCAATCATTGCAAAGGCCGTCATTAAATTATACATCACGTAATAATCGACGAGCGTATGGAAACGGGTGTAGTTCGCCCCGACGCTGAAATTGAGCGGCCCTTCTCCACTGGACTGGAGTCGGATTTCCTGTGTGAATTGCTCCCCTTTTGCTGAAGCGATATCGAAACCTGCGATGGACTTCGAACACCCTAGCTGGGGGTCGCAAAACACGCCGCCTGGCGCGATGCTGCGATAGGCCGTTTTGCTTGCAGGCCACGCCATATCAATAATAAAATCTGACGTGTCCGAAAAGATTGGAACCGTGTTGAACCGGTTATAGTCTTGAAACGAATACGTTGTGTCTTTATTATATGCCGTTTGCGAGCTCAGCAGCAGATTATCTGTGACGTTCCATTCAAAATTAAGCTCCACCACATCGGCCTTCGCGCGATAGATCGGATCGCGGAATGAGTTGATCACGCGCAGGTCGCGCGACTGCATCATACCCCCGTATGGATCCCTAAACTCGATAAGAGTTCTGGGCTGGCCGGGATAATTCAGTGGATAGTCGCCCTGGCCCAGGGTAACAAGAGACCAGACGAAAGGCATTGCCAGGCCGTTGGGCGTCCCGAAAGCCGCGTCGCCGTACAATGATCCCATCTTGCAGCCCTGTGAAAACAGAGTCTTCCTGAGCATGCTTTGGTTCAAGAGCGGGTCACCTCCAGTCACCAGAGGCGGCTCAGCATAGGTCGGAGTCGAGCCCACGAAATCGAGGCCGTCATCGCGGTGGCAAAGCTGCTTGCCCGTCCGCGAGCGGTTGTCATCTTCGTTGAACCGCTCCCAGATTAGGTTAGCGCGGAAGCTTTCGACAGGATTGAAGGCCACGGTCACACGTCCCGACCACAGGTCACGACCGTTCACGGGGTGCTGGGTGCCCGTGTTGTTGTCGTACCCCTGCCTGTCCGTCAGTGCGCCCGCGAAGCGGATCGCGAGCTTGTCCTCCACCAGCGGCACGTTGACCATCGCTGACAGGCGCTTGGCGTGATAGTTGCCGACCTCGCCCTTCAGCCAGCCCTTGAACTCGTCCATGTCGGGCTTGGCGGAGATGACGTTGACCACGCCCGCTGTGGCGTTTCGGCCATAGAGCGTGCCTTGCGGCCCGCGCAGGACCTCTACGCGCTCTACGTCGAAGTACTCCTGCTCGAACAGGCGGTTCTGCAGCAGCGCGATGTTGTTGAAGCTGACGGCGACGCCGGGATCGGTCGTCGCCGAAACCGCCTTGGTGCCGATACCCCGGATCGAGAAGTTGTAGCTCGTAAAGTTGTTCTTCGAGAACGTAACGTTCGGGATCGCCTTGAGCAGGTCGAAGCCGCCTTCGATCTTCTGCTCCTGCAGCGACTTCTCCGTGAACGCGCTGATGGCAATCGGCACGTCCTGGATATTCTCTTCCTTCTTCTGCGCGGTCACGATCAGCGCAGCCACCGTACCAGCATCAGCGCCGTCCCCCGCGGCGCTTCCGGACTGGGGGTCGGCGGCCTCGATGAGGAAGGTGTCGCCGTCGCGGCGCCAGGTGAGGCCGGTGCCTTGCAGGAGGGTGTTCAGGGCGACTTCGGCGCTGGCAGGGCCGGTTACGCCCTTGGTGGTCTTGGAGCCGGCGAGGTCGGGGCGGACCAATACCGCGGTGTCGCTCTGGGCGCCGAATTGGTTGAGCGCGCTGGCCAGCGGTTGCGGCGCGATGTTGAAGGTGACGTCTTCGGCGTGCGCGGATCCCCACGCGGCCATGAGCACGACCGCCGCGGCTCCGCCCAGCAGGCGCCGCTGGAATGACTTGTTACCCATCGTTTCGCTCCCCCATTTTCTGCCGGCTTTCCCCTGCCGGATGCGTTCAAGAGGCGCTTTTTCGATTTCACCCTATGTCGGTGCTTACATTTATTTCAGTCAGTAGGTCGTGAGCCGCACGGCGTCGTCGGTTTCGCTCTCGACGCGGGCGATGCGGTATTTCTCCAGCGCGCGGACGAAGGTCCCCACGTCGCCGGAGCGGAAGGTGCCGGTGATGCGCTCGTCGGCGAGCGCGGGGTCGTCGAACACGATCTTCTGCTCTGAATAGCGGGAGAATTCGTCGGCGACGGTGGCGAGCGTCTGGTTCTCGAACATCAGGCGCCCGGCGAGCCAGCTGGTCTCGCGCGCGGTGTCGGCGGGGCGGACGGTCCAGCCGCGCGGGTCGAGCGCCACCAGCTGGGAGCCGGCCGTCATCTCGGTGGCCTGCACCGACAGGGAGGGTTCGGGCGCTTCGGCCGGTTTCGTCTTGGGCGCCGTCGGGGCGAGCGTAGGCGCTTCCACGCGGATCTTGCCCTCGACCAGGGTGACTTCGAGCTTTCGGCCCTCCACCCGCACGTCGAAGGCGGTGCCGATGGCGGTGATGGTGCGGCCGGCCGCATGGACGACGAAGGGGTGGCTGGCGTCATGGGCCACCTTGAAGAAGGCCTGCCCCCGGTCGAGGTAGACCAGCCGCTTGCCGTCGGCGGCGCGGGTGCGCAGCTGGCTGTCGGTGTTCAGCGTCACCTTCGAGCCGTCGGGCAGGGTGAAGGTGGCCCGCTGGCCGTGGTCGGTGTGGAACTCCTGCGCCGAGAAGCGCCAGTAGCCGGTGAGCAGGCCCGTGCTGGTCACGCCCCAGGTGGCGCCGGCCCCCAGCACCGCCACCATCAGCGCCGCCGCGACCGCCCTCCCCGTCACCCACCGCCGCCAGCCGCTCGGCCGCTTCAGCGCCCGCTCGCGCCAGGCGAGGATCTCCGGGTCATGGCGGGCGAGTTCGGCGCGCTCCCAGGCGCGATGCAGGGCGTCCAGCGCCGCGCGGTGCTCCGGGTCGGCGTCGAGCCAGGCGTCCAGCTCGGCGGTCTCGGCGGGCGTCATGTCGCCGGCGCGCTGGCGGGCGAACCAGGCGGCGGCCAGATCGTCGATGGTCATGACCGGCTCGAGGCTCATGGCCGCCCCTCCAGCGCCGCGCCGACGCGCTTGATCGCGCGGGCCATCAGCGCCTCGACCGCCTTCACCGACACGCCCATGTGGGCGGCGATGGCGGCGTAGGTCATCTCCTCGAAGCGGTGCAGGAGGAAGGCCTCGGCGGTGCGCGGCGGCAGGGTCTTCAGCGCGCCCAGCACCTCGGCGGCGGCCTGGCGGGCGATGAGGGTGCGCTCGGGGTTGATCTCCTCGCGCGGTTCATAGACGCCCTCCAGCCCCGCATGCCGGTCCCAGTGCCAGGGCTCGCGCTGCTTGCGCTTGGCCAACAGGTTGGCGGCGATGCGGAAGAGGTAGCCGGACGCGTTCTCGACATCCTCGTGCGCGCCCCGGACCTGCATGGCCAGGAAGACCTCCTGCACCAGGTCCTCCGCCTCGCCGGCGCCGACGCTGCGGCGGAAGTAGCGGCGCAGCGCCGGGCCGTACTCGGCCATCCAGGCGGCCGTCCGCTCCCGCGAGCGGTCGGCGGAAGCCTCATCCGGACGGATCGGCGGCGCCATACGCGGCCCCCTGCAAAGCGCGGACACACCCCCGCGCGCGCTCTAAGAGGCGGATATTCGCAGATACCCTATGTCACGCCTCAGCTTTTTTTCGCCGACGCGATGTAGCTGTCGACCACGCTCTCCAGCACCGTCAGCGGCACGGGGCCCGACAGCAGGCCCGCGTCGTGGAACTTGCGGATGTCGAAGCGCGAACCCAGCGCCGTCTTCGCCTTGTCGCGCAGGCGCAGCCACTCCAGCTTGCCGACCATGTAGCTGCAGGCCTGGCCTGGCCAGACGACATAGCGCTCGATCTCGGTGATCGCCGCCGTCTCCGGGTCGCCGATGTGGTCGATGTAGTACTTCAGCGCCTGTTCGCGGCTCCAGCGCAGGTGGTGCATGCCGCTGTCGACCACCAGCCGCACGCCGCGGAAGAGGGCGTCGTGCAGCATGCCGATGTGGCCGGGGATGTCGTTCTCGTACATGCCCATCTCGACCGCCACCTGCTCGGCATAGAGCGCCCAGCCCTCGCCGTAGCCGGAGTTCCAGATGGTCTTGCGGATCAGCGGCAGGCTGCTGGTCTCGTTGACCAGCGCGCCCTGCAGGTGGTGGCCCGGAATGCCCTCGTGGTAGGTCAGCGTCGGCAGCGTCCAGCTCGGGACCTCGGCCGTGTCGCGCAGGTTGATCCAGTAAATCCCGGGGCGCGAACCGTCGAGCGAGGGCGCGTTGTACGAGCCGCCGGGCGCGCCCGCTTCGATGGCCTTGGGCACGCGCTTGATCTGCAGCGCCGCCTTGGGCAGCGCGCCGAACCAGGCGGGCAGCTTGGCGCTGACCGCGGCGACCTTCTTGTTCAGGTCGGCGATCAGCTGCTCCTTGCCCGCGTCGGTGTTGGGGTAGCGGAACTTCGGGTCGTCATACATGGCGCGGTAGCGCTCGCCGACCGTGCCCTTGGAGTAGCCGATCTTCTTCATCAGCGCGTCGGCCTGGGCGGAGAGGTCGGCCACCACGTCGAGACCCATCTTGTGGACCTCCTCCGGCGTGACGTTCGCCGTCGTGTATTGGCGCAGCGACACGTCGTAGTAGTCGGCGCCCTTCGGCAGGCGCCAGACGCCGGCGTCGTGGGTGGCGGAGGGGCGGATGCTCTCCAGGAACGCCGCCTGGCGGGCCATCGCCGGCGCCACGCGCTCGCCGTAGAGCCCGGCGGCCTGGGTCGCCCAGTCGCCCGCGATCCCCTTCTCCTTCGTCCGGCGCAGGATCGACTGCACCAGCGGCGCGCTGTCGACCGGCTGGCCTAGCGACGTCTTCATCTGGACCAGCGCCTTGTCGACGATGAAGTCCGGCGGAACGACGCCGAGGCCCACGTCGTGGCGCGCGACCTCCAGCTCCTCGTCCATCTGCCGGGCGAAGGCCTCCATGCGCGACAGGTAGGCGTCGGCGTCGGACTTGGTCTCGATGGTGTGCTGGTTGTCGAGGAAGTCCGGCACGTCCTGGTAGGCGCCGGTCAGCTGCGAGAGGATGTAGGGGGCGCCGGAGCCCTCGCCGCCGTACTCGAACTTGCGGTTGCCCTCGTGCTGGATCGAATAGGTGAAGTCGACGACGTCGTAGTTGACCGCGTCCATGCCGCTCAGCGCCTTGCGGTCGACGGCGTGCAGGCGGTTCAGCACATCGGCGGTGAAGGCCTTGTCGTCCGCCATCCCGGCCAGGGAGCTGTCGCTCAGCACGAACTTGGTCCAGGCCAGGTCGCCCTTATCGACGCCGAGGTCCGTGGCCAGACGCGGCGAGCGCCGCAGCTGCTGGGCCATGATCTGGTCGAACAGCGCGTTCAGCTGGGCCGAGCCGGAGCCCTGGGCGCCCGCGATCCTTGGCGCGGCTACAACGGCCCCAGCAGCCGCGGCGGTGACAAGCAGTTGACGACGGCTCAGCACGACGGTCACTCCCCACAATGGTTATGATTGAAACGACCGGTAAGCCCGACTGACCAGCCGGGCAAGCTTGGCGGTGTTAAATCGCCGTAATGCGGATGGCGTGGGTCGGGAGTCTCCTGTGGCCGCGAAAGGCTCGCGCGGGCGCGGACAAGGCGCGCATGCGGAGGCGCGGATGGAGGCGCGCGCGAATGTGCGCGCGTGTGCGTCAGGGTCGGCGCTGAGGGGACGGAGGGGGCGAGCGGCTGGAATGAACGGCGTCATGCCGACAGTTTGAGGCCTCCATGCCGGGCGGGGATAACCCGGCTGGCCCCGGTATCGAGTGTGGCCGAAAGGGTCGAGAAGGAATGTCTCGCTTCGCCGCGCGCGCCATCCCGCGACGCCGCCGCTTCGCGCTATGTCGAGCGGGTGCGCAGCTGTCCCTCATAGTCGCGCTTGCCGATCGGCACGCCTCGCGAGCGCAGGATGTCGTAGGCGGTGACGGCGTGGAAATAGAAGTTGGGCAGCGAAAACGAGAGGATCAGGGTCTCCGACGTGAAGGCCAGCCGGCGGGGGCCGATCTGAAGGTCCAGGTCGCGGCCCGCCCAGCTGTTGACCTCGTCGGGGGTGTACGCCTCCAGCGCCGCTTCCGCCTTGCCGATCATGGCCCTCAGCTCGGCGAAAGGGACCGGCCCGACCAGGCCGGGCGGCTCGAAGACGCCGGTCTTCGCGGCCTCCAGCCCCCACACGGCATGGCGCCACGCGGCCTCGATCTGGAAATGGAAGGGCGCCATGTCGTCGTAGAGCCGGGCGTTCACAAATCCGTCTGGATCGGCGCCGGTCTCGGCGCAGTGCCTGACAGCGCGGTCGAGGACGCCTCCAACGGCGCGCACGGTCTGCAGGAAGGTCGGCACGCTGAGCTCGTAGAAGGATGTCGCCATCGGACCTCGCGGGGTTTGAACCGATCGTCGCCGAGGACAGTGGCGCCGACCAAGATTACCGAAAGTCCGCTTTCGACCCAGAGCGGACAAGCCTCCAGCCGCTCGTGAGGCTCGCCCCTAAGCCGCCTGGAGCTGCTGTTTCACCCGCTCGGCCAGTATCTTGATGTCCAGGGGCTTGGGCAGGAACGTCACGCCCGTCTCGCCTTCGAGGAGGTCGCTGAATTCGGCTTCGGCGTAGCCGGAGATGAACATCACCGGGGCGGTTCCGAGATAGCCGCGCGCCTTCTTCAGCAGGGTCGGGCCGTCGATGCCGGGCATGATGACGTCGCTGATCAGGAGGTCGATCTGGCCGGCGTTTTCTTCGGCCAGCAGCAGCGCCTCCTCGCCGTCGGCGGCTTCGATGACCTCGTAGCCGCGGGCGCGGAGCAGGCGGGCGGCGACGCCGCGGACGGCGTCCTCGTCCTCGACGAAGAGGATGCGGCCGACGCCGGAGAGGTCGCGTGGCGCGCGCTTGGCGGGCGCGGGCGTCGGTGCGGGGAAGACGGCGGTGGCGGACGGGATGTGGACCGGCAGGAAGATGCGGAAGGCCGCGCCTTCGCCGGGCTTCGAGTCCACATGGATGAAGCCGTCGGACTGGCGGACAATGCCGTACACGGTGGCCAGCCCCAGTCCGGTCCCTTCGCCCACCGGCTTGGTGGTGAAGAAGGGGTCGAAAATCTTCGACAGCACCTCGGGCGGGATGCCGGGGCCGTCGTCGGCGACTTCGATCAGCGCCAGGTCGCCCGACGGCGGTCCGGGGTAGCCCAGCGCAGCGGCCTCGGCGTAGCTGAGGCGTGCGGTGCGGATGCGGACCTCGCCGCCCTTGCCGCCGGCGCGCACGGCGTCGCGGGCGTTGACGGCCAGGTTCATCACCGCCGTCTCGAGCTGGCTCTTGTCAGCGCGGACCTGCGGCAGGTTGCGGCCATAGTCGGTGACGAGATTGACGTCCTCGCGCAGCAGGCGACGCAGCAGGACCTCGAACTCGGAGATCACTTCGCCGAGGTCCAGCACTTCGCGCTGGACGGTCTGCTTGCGGGAGAAGGCGAGCAGCTTGCGCACCAGGTCGGCGGCGCGAACGCCCGTCTGGCGGATTTCGTTGAGGCCCTCGTAGGAGGGGTCGCCGACGGGGTGGCGGTGCAGCAGCTCGTCGAGGCGCAGCTGGATGGCGGTCAGCAGGTTGTTGAAGTCGTGCGCCACGCCGCCGGCCAGCTGGCCGATCGCCTGCATCTTCTGGCTCTGGGCGAGCTGCAGTTCGATCTGCTTCTGCTCGGACACGTCGACGAGGTAGGCGACCAGCCGGTGATCGGTGCGGGCGAGGTAGAGGTGCGCGATCCGGGTCGGGTCGTGGGCGAGGCGCACCTCGAAGGGGCCTGAGGCGCCTTCGGAGGCTCCAAGACCCGCGTCGAGGTGGGAGCTGGGCGCGATCAGGTCGCCGAAGGTGGCGCCGTCGACCGCCTTGCCCGCCGTCATGGCGGTGAGCGCGGGGTTCACCTCCATGATCTTTGCGCCGAACACCTCCTCTCCGTCGAGCAGGGCCGCGCCGAAGGGCGAGGCGGACGCGAAGGCGTCCAGCGTCTCAGGCGCCGCGGCGCGGATCACGGCGGGCTGGGCGTCGCTGGTGATGCGCAGCGGCTCGCCGCCGCCGGTCAGGCGGACGAGGAAGCGTCCGTGGCCCAGTGGGGCGATGGAGGCCGGGCGCTCGGTTGCGCCGACCTTCAGGGTCGCGTTGGCGGGCTCGCCCTTGCGGGCCTTCACCAGCGCGGCGAACAGGCCGCCGCCGCCCTTGGGCAGGCGCGGCAAGAGGCCGAAGGCTTCGTTCCAGGCGCCGTTGAAGGCGAGGATGCGGCCGTCGGCCCCCGCGACGGCGGCGGCTTCGGGCAGGGCTTCGAGGAGGCGCTCGGTGGGGTCTTCGTCCTGCGCCGGACGGGAGCTGGCGCGGAAAGCCATCAGGCCGAGGAAGGCCACGCCCGCGAGGCCGATCATCAGCAGCAGCCCCGCGGCCGTCGCCGGCCCCGCGTTCAGCGCCGGCAGGCCCGCCAGCGCGACGGCCAGCAGGAAAAAACCCGCGGCGAGCACTGCCAGCAGGTCGAAGCGCTTGCGGCCGCTGGTTGCGGTCTCGGCCATGGCGTTCCGGAAAATCGAATCGGACATCGGAGGATACGTCGGGAATCGGGTGAACGGAGTTTCCCCGACGAGTCCTGAGTCAAAGGTTAACGGCTATTTACCTACCTTAATCCGATTGCCCCGGCGAAGGCCGGGGCCCAGATTCATCCGGTGAGCTCAGTGGGTTTCACCTGGACCCCGGCTTTCGCCGGGGCAATCGGAAATAAAGGGTCAGGCCCTTCGTCCCGCCGCCGAGACGTTGTCCATGCCGAGTGCGGCCAACGCCCCCTGGACGATGCCGTCGGCGTCGAGGCCGGCCTGGTGGTACATGGCGTCCGGCTTGTCCTGGTCCTGGAAGACGTCGGGCAGGGTCAGCGTGCGGACCTTGAGGCCCCGGTCCAGCGCGCCGTGCTCGGCCAGCGCCTGCAGGACGAAGCCGCCGAAGCCGCCGATGGCCCCCTCCTCCACCGTGACCAGCGCCTCGTGCTCGCGGGCGAGCCTAAGGATCAGGTCGAGGTCCAGGGGCTTGGCGAAGCGGGCGTCGGCGACGGTGGCGCTGATGCCGCGCGCGGCCAGCTTGTCGGCGGCCTTCAGCGCTTCCGACAGGCGCGTGCCGAAGGAGAGGATGGCGACGGTCGTACCTTCGCGGACGATGCGGCCCTTGCCGATCTCCAGCGGTTCGGCGACGTCGGGGATTTCGAGGCCAAGACCCTCGCCGCGCGGGTAGCGGAAGGCGCTGGGGCGGTCGTCGATGGCGGCGGCGGTGGCGACCATGCGGGCCAGCTCCACCTCGTCGGCGGCGGCCATCAGCACCATGCCGGGCAGCGCGCCCATGAAGCCGATGTCGAAGGAGCCCGCGTGGGTAGGGCCATCGGCGCCGACCAGCCCCGCGCGGTCCATGGCGAAGCGCACCGGCAGGCGCTGGATCGCCACATCGTGGACGACCTGGTCGTAACCGCGCTGGAGGAAGGTGGAGTAGATGGCCGCGAACGGCTTCATCCCGTCGGCGGCCAGACCCGCGGCGAAGGTCACCGCGTGCTGCTCGGCGATGCCGACGTCGAAGGTGCGCTCGGGGTAGGCCTTGGCGAAGAGGTCGAGGCCTGTGCCGGACGGCATGGCGGCGGTGATGGCGACGATCTTGTCGTCCCTGGCCGCTTCCTTGATCAGCGCCTGGGCGAAGACCTTGGTGTAGCTGGGCGGACCGCCGGCGGCCTTGGCCTGCTCGCCGGTGACGACGTCGAACTTGACCACGCCGTGGTACTTGTCCTCGGCGTTTTCGGCGGGGGCGTAGCCGTGGCCCTTCTGGGTGACCACGTGGACCAGCACCGGCTTGCCCGTGAAGTTCTTCACGTTCTCCAGCACCGGGACCAGCGCGTCGAGGTCGTGACCGTCGATGGGGCCGACGTAGTAGAAGCCCAGCTCCTCGAAGAAGGTGCCGCCGGTGACCATGCCGCGGGCGAACTCCTCGGCCTTGCGGGCGGCTTCCTGCAGCGGGCCGGGCAGCGCGCCCGCCATCCGCTTGCCGAGATTGCGGAAGCGCCGGTAGCCGCCGCCGGAGACGAGCCGCGCCATGTAGGCGCTCATCCCGCCCACCGGAGGCGCGATCGACATGTCGTTGTCGTTGAGGATGACGATCAGCTGTTTGGTCGTCTCGGCGGCGTTGTTCATGGCCTCGTAGGCCATGCCCGCGCTCATCGAGCCGTCGCCGATGACGGCGATGACCTTGTTGTCCTCGCCCTTCTGGTCGCGGGCCGCGCAGAAGCCGAGCGCGGCGGAGATGGAGGTCGCCGCGTGGGCCGCGCCGAACGGGTCGTATTCGCTCTCGGCGCGCTTGGTGAAGCCGGAGAGCCCGCCGCCCTGGCGCAAGGTGCGGATGCGGTCGCGGCGGCCGGTCAGGATCTTGTGCGGATAGGCCTGGTGGCCGACGTCCCAGATCAGGATGTCCTTCGGCGTGTCGAAGACGTGGTGCAGCGCCACCGTCAGCTCGACCACGCCCAGGCCCGCGCCCAGGTGTCCGCCGGTGACGGAGACGGCGTCGATGGTCTCGGCGCGCAGCTCTTCGGCCAGCTGCTTCAGCTCAGGCGCCGACAGCGCCCGCGTGTCGGCGGGCGACTTGATCGTGTCCAGGAGCGGCGTGGCAGGCGGCATGAATCGACCCGAACTGAGGGTTTATGCGCGGCGGTCTAGCACATAATCGACGCTGGCCCGGAGATAAGTGGCGCGCTCTCCAAAAAGGTCCAGGTGGGCCCGCGTCTGGTCGGCGAGGTGCTGGACCCGGTCGCGGGCCGCTTCCACACCAAGCAGGGTTACATAGTTGGCCTTGCCCTTGGCCGCATCCTTTCCGCCCGCCGCCTTGCCCAGCAGGTCCGCGTCGCCCTCTACGTCCAGCAGGTCGTCGACGATCTGGTAGGCGAGGCCCAGGTCCTGCGCAAAGGCCATCAGGGCGTGGCGCTCGGAGTCCTGGGCGTGGGCGATGATCAGGGGGATTTCGAAGGCGAAGGCGATCAGGGCGCCGGTCTTCATCCGCTGCATGCGGGCCACGGCGCCGAAGTCGTCCTTCACGCCCAGCAGGTCGATCATCTGGCCGCCGCACATCCCCCCTGCCCCGGACGCCAGCGCCAGCCGGCGGACCAGTTCGGCGCGGACGTTGCCGTCCGGATGAGTGTCGGGATGAGCCATGATCTCGAAGGCGGCGGTCTGGAGCGCGTCGCCGGCCAGCACGGCGGTGGCCTCGTCATACTCCTTGTGCACGGTGAGCCGGCCCCGGCGCATGTCGTCGTCGTCCATGCAGGGCAGGTCGTCGTGGATCAGGCTGTAGGCGTGGATGCACTCCAGCGCGCAGGCGGCGCGGAGCACCGGCCGTTCGGCCAGGTCGAACATCTTGCCGGTCTCGATGGCGAAGAAGGGCCGAAGCCGCTTGCCGGGGCCAAGCGCGGCGTAGCGCATGGCCTCGGTCAGCCGCTGCTCCGGGCCGTCGGCTCGCGGCAGCAGGGCGTCGAGCGCCACGGTGACCAGGTCGGCCGCCTCGGCGACACGGCGGGCTAACCCCTCCAGCGCCATCAGGAGAACTCGGCCGGCTCGACGCCTGCTGGGCCCCCCGACCCCAACACGATCTTCTCGACCTTCAGACGCGCGGCCTCGAGCTTCTTCTCGCAGTGCGCCTTCAGCGCGGCGCCGCGCTCATAGATCTCGATCGAGCGCTCCAGCGGCGCCTGGCCGGACTCCAGCTCGGAGACGATCTTCTCCAGCTCGGCCAGGGCCTGCTCGAAGGTAAGGCCGGAGATGTCGGCGGCGGCGTCGGTCATGGGCGCACCCTAGTGGGGGGCAAAACGCTCGGCAACGTCTCCCTTCCCCCTCGAGGGGGGAAGGGTCGGGGATGGGGGTGAGTGCAGAGCGGTGAAGATTGGCCGCGTGAGGCTCCGAGCCCAACAGCGCTCCTCACCCAAGCTCAGCGGCCACACCCTCCACCCTGCCCTCCTCCCCTCGAGGGAGGAGGGTTCAAGAGCGCCGGAAAATCCGCGCTTTCCAGTAGCGGAAGCCCTGGTCCTCGGTGCAGCGCCAGCCGCGTTTCTTCAGGGCCTCGCCAACCATGGTGTTGAAGAAGCCGTGGGCGACGACCAGCACGTCCTGGCCGTTGTCGGCGAGCTCGGCGACGATGCGAGCGGCCTCGTTGGCGCGGACCTGGGCCTGGGCGCGGGTCTCCTGACCCTCGTGGTGATCGAAGAACCACCACCAGAACCGCGCCAGGAAGCCCCACAGGCGAGGCGACAGTTTGATCCAGCGAGGAAAGTTCGGCGGCGGCAGCGGCGCCTCGATGAACAGCGGGTCCTGGCTGAACGCCTTGCCGCCGGAGACGGCGTGGGCGGTCTCGATGGAGCGCTTGCGGGTCGAGGCGATGATGACGCCGGCGGTCTCGGCGAGGGCCGCGAGCGCGTCGGGGGGCGTCTGGCCTTCGCGCAGGCCCGTCTCCTCGTACTTCGCCCACCACTCGCGATAGCCGGTCGCATCGAAGCGGACCTTGCGCGACAGGCCAGGCTCCCCGTGGCGGGCGAGGATCACGCGGCCGGGTTTCACCGGTGTTTCGGCGGTCGAGGTAGCCATGATCAGCGGAGGCGAGCGGCGCGTCGCGCCGCGAAATCCCCCGTCACCCCTCCTGCAACGCCCGCACATGCGCCAGGGCCGAACGGCCCAGCGCCTCTAGGTCGTAGCCGCCCTCGAGGGATGACACAATACGGCCACGACTGCGCTTCCTCGCGACAGAGGCGACGGCGCGGGTGGCCCAGGCGAAGTCCTCCGCCTCCAGCGACTGGCTGGCGAGCGGGTCGCGGGCGTGGGCGTCGAAGCCCGCGGAGATGATGATCAGGTCGGGCGAAAAGGCGTCGACCTTGTCCAGCAGCCCCTCGAACACCGCCCGCCACTTCTCGCGCGGCGCATGGGGGCCGACGACGCCGTTGGCGATGTTGCCGACGCCGGTCTCGGTGGGATCGCCGGTGCCGGGATAGAGCGGCCGCTGGTGGATGGAGGCCAGAAACAGCGTCGGGTCGGTCTCGAACGCGGCCTGCGTGCCGTTGCCGTGGTGGACGTCGAAGTCCACCACCGCCACGCGGCTGAGCCCCGCCGCCTGAGCGGCTCTCGCGGCGACCGCTACGTTGGAGAAGACGCAGAAGCCCATCGCCGTCTCGGGCTCGGCGTGGTGGCCCGGAGGCCGCACGGCGCAGAAGGCCCGGCTCGCCTTGCCCGCCGCCACGTCCCGCACCGCCTGCACCACCGCGCCTGCGGCCCGCCGGGCGGCCACAACGCTCCCCGGCGAAAGCACCGTGTCCGCGTCGATCCGGGCAAGCCCGTTCGTCGGCCCGACGGCGATGATACCCTCGACGTATTCCGCGGGATGAACCCGCTCGAGGTCGGCAATCTCTGCCTGCGGAGCCTCACGCGGTTCGAGGTCGAGCCCGTCGGCGTCGTTCAGCGCATCGACAACCGCACGCAACCGCTCCGGCCGCTCCGGATGACCCTCGCCCGGCCGGTGGTCGAACATGTCCAAATGCGTGTACAGGGCGACCATGCCCATCAACATAACCCACAGCGCGCCCCGCGAAAGCGCCTCCCTTCCCCCTCGAGGGGGGAAGGGTCGGGGATGGGGGTGGGT
>JBLNCT010000060.1:0-20111 GCA_050260915.1 Parcubacteria group bacterium | reverse complement strand
CACGCCCGCTGACTCAGCGGATGAAGCCCCCTCCACCACTTCGTGGTCCCCCTCCCCCAAAGGGGGAGGACCACAGCGCGCCAAAGCCCAGGCGGCGCCGGCCGTGTCGGCAATGGCGGCTCTGGCCGGGATATCGTTGGCGGCCAGCCGCGCGGTGAGGTCGTCCAGCATCGCCGCCTCGCCGCCCCAGAGGTGGGTGACGCCGGTCACGTCCATGAGGAGGCCGTCGGGCGCGTCCGGCGCCACGGCGGGCGAATAGCGCACGCACCAGTCGGCGAGCGCGTTCAGGGCCTCCAGGTCGCCCTCCGGATCGGCGTCGGCGGTTTCGAGCTCCGGAACCAGCGCCAGAGCGTCGGCGGCCTTCTGGCCGGGATAGAGGCCCAGCGCCCGCGCCTGTTCGTCCACCGCATAGAGCCGGCGCACGCCCCGGCCCGAGATCACGAGGGCAAAGCCCTCCCCCTCGAGGGGGGAGGGTTGGGTGGGGGTGTGGCCGCTGAGTTTGGCGGTGAGCGCTGTAGGGCTCCGAGCCAACCCGCGCGTACTCGTCAGCTCACTGCACTCACCCCCATCCCCACCCTTCCCCCCTCGAGGGGGAAGGGAGTCAGGCGCGGAGCCTGAGCGGTTCTTCCGGCGCCAGACCGAGATCGGCCAGGTCGGCGACCACACGGAAAGGATGCGCGTCATGGGAGGCCTCATGCTCCATAATCCAGCCCCCTGCCCGTCCGCCCCGGGCCCTCTCCAGCTCCACCCGCCAGCGCGGCGGTCCCAGCCCCGGCTCTCCCGGCGCGGGTTCGCTCAGCGCGGCGGACACCTTCCAGCGGCTGGCCGCCGCCGATCCGGTCTCGCGCCGCACAGCCCCGCCGAAAGGACGCCGCCGGATAACGAGCCCCGTCGCGCCCTGCCGTTCGCAGGCGAGCTGCAGCCGGCGGCCGGCCGTCAGGTCCACCGCCTCAACCTCGCCCACGGCTGCCGCCACACCGGCCGTGCCGAGCGCGTCCTCCAGCACCATCAGCGCCTCGGCCTCGTCGCGGGCGCAGACGCCGATCACCCGCTCCGCCGGCAAGCCCAGCCCCTCCAACCCCGGCGCGAAGAGGTCGTCGCGCCGCACGACCCAGACGACCTGCCCCTTCGCCGCCAGAGGCCGGGCCAGCGCGGCGACGAAGGCGGCGGTCGAAGCGGCGTTCTCCGCCTCCAGTCCCTCGCCCACGAACTCATGCCAGCGGCCAAGCCCCAGCCCCCCGCCCGGCAGACACCCGTCCACCCGCGCATCGCCGAACGGCAGCACGGCGCCCAGAGTCCGAGTCCCCGCTTCCAAAGCGGCGATCCGAGCCTTCAGCCCGTCCAGCCGACCCGCACGAGAACCAGACACTCCATAGCCTCCGTTCCCGATATGTTCTCGTTTTGAAGGGGGAGAGTCAAGGGCCGTCGCGCGCCCCGACCCCCGCGCCAAACACTTCTTCCAGTTGCGTTTCCGCCCCGTTCCGCTTCATTTAGGCGCGGGGGGATAGCGTATGGACATCGACGCCTTCATCGAGCGCTGGCGCCATGCCCGCGGCGGAGCTGAACGCGCCAACTATCAGATGTTCCTGTCGGAACTCTGCGAAGCCCTGAACCTCCCCCGCCCCGACCCCGCCAGCAACGACACCCGCACCAACGACTACGTCTTCGAGCGCGGCGTGAAGCGGCGCGAGTCCGAGGGGTCCGGCGCGACCATGCGGATCGACCTCTACAAGCGCGGCTGCTTTATCCTTGAGGCCAAGCAGTCCCGCTCCAGCCACCGCACGGACCAGCTCTTTCCGTTCAACGCCGACGAGGCCGCCTCGACCGCGCCCAGCGAGGGGCGCTGGGACATGCTGATGCGCAACGCGCGGGGCCAGGCGGAGGACTATGTGTTTCGCCTGCCCGCCGACCACCCGGCGCCGCCGTTCATCATCGTCTGCGACGTGGGCTATGTGTTCGAGCTCTACGCCGACTTCTCCGGCTCGGGCCGCGCCTACAGCCACTTCCCCGACCGCAAGGGCTTCCGCGTGCGGCTGGAGGATCTGCGCCGGCCCGAGATCGTGGAGCGGTTCAAGGCGATCTGGACCGACCCGCAGTCGCTCGATCCCTCGCGCCACGCCGCGCGCGTCACGCGCCAGATCGCCGAGCGCCTGGCCGCCGTCTCGCGCCGGCTAGAGCGCAGCCACCCGCCGGAGGAGGTGGCGCACTTCCTGATGCGCTGCATCTTCACGATGTTCGCGGAGGACGCGGACCTGCTGCCGCGCGGCCGGTTCACGGCCCTGCTGGAGGAGTGCCTCGAGGCGCCCGAAAGCTTCGCGCCCCTGCTGCGCGACCTGTGGAAGCGGATGGACGAGCCGGACTACGAGAGCCGCTTCTTCTCCGGCTTCAAGACGCACCTGCGCTACTTCAACGGCGGCCTGTTCCACGACGCCCGCGCGTTCCCGATGACCAAGGAGGAGATCGGCGAGCTGCTGGCCGCCTCACGCCACGACTGGCGCTATGTCGAGCCCGCCATCTTCGGCACCCTGGTCGAGCAGGCGCTGGATCCGGCCGAGCGGCGCAAGCTCGGCGCCCACTACACCCCGCGCTCCTATGTCGAGCGGCTGGTCGAAGTGACGGTGATGGAGCCGCTGCGCGCCGACTGGACCGCCGCCCAGATCAAGGCCGAAGACGCCCGCGGGCGCGGCGAGCCGAAGGAGGCGGTCGCCATCGTCCGCGCCTTCCACCACCAGCTCTGCACCACCCGCGTCCTCGACCCCGCCTGCGGCACCGGCAACTTCCTCTACGTCTCGCTGGAGCTGATGAAGCGGCTGGAGGGCGAGGTGCTGGAGGCGCTGGCCGAGCTCGGCGAAACCGAGACCATCGGCCTGGAGGAAGTCGACCCGCACCAGTTCCTCGGCATCGAGCTGAACGTCCGCGCCGCCGCCATCGCCGAACTGGTGCTGTGGATCGGCTACCTGCAGCAGCACTACCGCAACCGCTCCGAACACCCGGCCGAGCCGATCCTCAAAGCGTTCGGCAATATCTCGCAGAAGGACGCGGTCCTCACCTGGGACGGCTATCCGATTCCGGGCGAATTCCGGCCCAATCAATCAATCAATCAATCAATCAAGAAGAGCGATTCGTCTTCTACATCAACACCTTATTACCCGAATCCGCGGAGGCCGGAATGGCCGGAAGCGGAATTTATCGTTGGGAATCCGCCGTTTATCGGCGGCAAAGACCTGCGCTCACGAATGGAGCCCGGCTATGCCGAAGCCCTGTGGCGCGCGCACCCGCATATGAACGAAAGCGCCGATTTCGTCATGTATTGGTGGGACCGGGCCGCCGAACTGCTGACCCTCAAGAAAACAGCGCTGCGCCGCTTCGGCTTAGTGACGACCAATTCGATTAGCCAAGTGTTTCAGCGCAAAGTGATGGAGCGCCATCTGAACGCCAAGGCGCCCGTCTCGATCATCTTTGCCGTGCCAGACCATCCGTGGACGAAGACCAATAAAGATAGTGCCGCTGTGCGGATCGCGATGACAGTCGCCGTGGCAGGATCGAGAGATGGCGAGTTGCGCAAGGTCATATCGGAAACCGCGCTCGACACTGATGACCCGACGCTGACGCTCGTATCACGTGCGGGCAGGATCAACTCTGATCTGACCGTGGGTGTAGACGTGACACGCGCTAAGAGTCTGTTGGCCAACGACGGCCTGTGCTCGCCTGGAGTGAAGCTGCACGGGTCCGGTTTTGTCGTCACGCCGAAACAAGCCGTACATCTTGGACTCGGACGACGCCCTGGGCTAGAGCGACACGTCAGGAAGTATCGCAATGGCCGCGACCTGACCGCCTGCTCACGCAACGTGATGGTCATTGACCTCTACGGCCTGTCCGCAGACGAGGTTCGTAAGGATTATCCTGAAATCTACCAGTACCTCCTGGACACGGTAAAGCTTGAACGTGACACCAACAATCGAGCTGTATATCGCGAGAACTGGTGGATCTTTGGAGAGCCTCGTCGCGAACTTCGACCGGCGCTGCAAGGAATGTTGCGCTATGTCGCCACAGTAGAAACTGCCAAGCACCGCGTCTTTCAATTTCTCGACGTCGAAATATTGCCCGACAATATGATTGTCGCCATCGCATCTGATGATGCCGGTTGGCTTGCGGTGTTGAGTTCTCGCCAATCCATAACGTGGACGCTGAGCAGAGGCGCTGTTCTGGAAGATCGTCCACGCTACACGAAGTCTGCCTGCTTCGACCCCTTCCCCTTCCCCGATCCCGACGACGCCACCAAGACCCGCCTCCGCGACCTCGGCGAGGAGCTCGACGCTACGCGCAAGGCGGTGCAGGCGGAGCATCCGGACCTGACGCTGACCGGGCTCTACAATGTGCTGGAGAAGATCCGCGCCGGGGCCGAGCTCACCGGCGCGGAGGCCGACGTGAAGGCGCGCGGGCGGGTGCTGATCCTGAAGGACCTGCACGACCAGATCGACCGCGCGACGGCCGACGCCTACGGCTGGCCGCACGACCTGACCGACGAACAGATCCTGGAGCGGCTGGTCGCGCTGAACGCCGAGCGGGCGAAGGAGGAGGCCGCCGGCCACGTCCGCTGGCTGCGCCCCGACTACCAGATCCCCCGCTTCGCCAGGGGCGCCGCTGCGCCGAAGTCGGGCGATCTCGACCTTGGCGAGACCGTCGTCGCCATCGACCGCGGCCTGCCGGCCTTCCCGAAGGACAAGGGCGACCAGGTCATGGCCATCCGCGCCGTCCTCCAGTCCGCCGCTCGCCCGATGGACGCCGCCGCCGTGTCGCGCGCGTTCAAGGGCGGAGGCAAGAAGATCGAGCAGCGCGTCGTCCAGGCGCTCAACACCCTCGTCCGCTACGCCGAGATCACCGCCCTGCCCGACGGGACCTTCGCCGCCCGCCGCGCGGCCTGAGCGGTCGCTACCGCCGCCCGGTCAGCGGGCGCAGGGCCGCGTCCACGTCGCCCATGACGCTGGAGCGATGGGACTCCACGCGTTCCAGGAACTGCTCCACGTCGCGGCGCAGTTCGGCGCGTTCGGCCGCCTGGCGGGAGGTCTCGGCCGCCTCGCTGAGGTGGGGGCGGTAGTCCTCGATGGCCTCGAGCAGCTCATGGAAACGGACGTCCTCGGGGCTGTCGGGCTGTGGCGGGCATTCAAGCCAGGCGGTGACCTGCCCAAGCGCGATTTCGAGTTCGTCGTCGTTCCTGATCATGGTGCTCCTCGCCGGTTCGGCCGCCCCCGGTCCCATACAGATCGAACACCTCGGGGCGGCCTGCGGTTCCGGCCTAGCTTGCGGTCTGAGGCAGGCAGCGTTCGGCGAATTCCCAGTCGATCAGGTGGTCCAGGAAGGCGTCGAGGAAGGCCGGCCGCTTGTTCTGGTAGTCGAGGTAGTAGGCGTGCTCCCACAGGTCGCAGGTGATGAGCGGCGTCAGCCCCTCGCGGCTCACCGGCGCGTCGCCGTCGTGGAACGAGGTCACCGCAAGCTTGCCGCCGTCCAGCACCAGCCAGGCCCAGCCGGAGGCGAAGTGGGAGGTCCCCTCCTTCTTGAACGCCGCCTTGAAGGCGTCGAGGCCGCCGAAGTCGCGCTGGATCATCTGGGCGATCCGGCCGGTGGGGCCGCCGCCGCCGTTGGGGCTCATCGACTTCCAGAAGATGTCGTGGTTCCACGCCTGGCCGGCCTGGTTCAGCAGGGTCTGGTTCTTCTGCTCGCGGGCGGCGCCGATGATGGCGGGCAGGTCGCGGCCGGCGAGGTCCGTCCCGGCGATCAGTTCGTTGGTCTTGTCGACGTAAGCGCGGTGGTGCTTGTCGTGGTGGAACTCCAGCGTGCGGCGGCTGATGTGCGGCTCCAGCGCGGCGTAGTCGTACGGCAGCGGCGGGAGTTCGAGGGCGGCGGCGAGTTCGTTGATGGACATGCTCTGGTCTCCCCTTGGGTATGCGAAAACGGGCCGCCGCCCTAACCGCCGGGCGCGCGATTGGTTCGATATATCGTCTCACGATACAAAAGAAAGAGGCGGCAGGGGGAACCCGCCGCCTCGCAGTGAATCCGGTTCGAAGGGGACCGAAGCCGGACAATAAAAACGGCGTCATCCCCCGGCGAACCTGCGGAGCAGGTGACGTCCGGGGGACCCAACCTGAGGTGCAGAACGAGATGCGCCCCTTGGGTCCCCCGGATCGGCGCGCCGCCGACCGTGGGATGACGATTGTGGGTGTGCCTTAGAACTCCTTCCGGATGCTGAGCCCGATCAGCCGCGGGTCGAGCGTGAAGACGTTCGTCGTCAGCGCGCTGTCGTCGGAGTTGATGAACGCGTCGGTGATCGGCGTCTCGTCGAGCAGGTTCTTGACGTAGAACTCGATCTTCAGGCCGTCGTCGGGACGCTCAACCCACACGGACAGGTTGGCGTTGTACCACCCATGCAACTTGTCGATCGGCAGCTCATAAACCCGAGCCCACGATTGCGACTGCCAGTAGCCGTCCGCCCGGATGGTCCCCCGCCAGCCCTCCAGGAAGTCGAAGCCGTACTGGGCGCCCAGCGTCACCGTCCAGTGCGGGCTGTTGGGCAGCTCGTTGCCGGAAACGTCGGTGTCGAAACCCGCGCCGTAGTTCGCTTCCGGGTGTTCCGCGGGGTCGTAGGTCGTGCCGTCGGGGAAACGACCGCCCAGCGGGGGTTTGCCCGTGAAATTGAACCCGAGAATTCCTCCCCCAGGGCAGGCCCAGCTCGAAACCTGTTCAACACCGGTCAGCCCCCCAGCCAACTCCGCGATATGGACGGGCACAATACAATTCGAGGGCAGCGACAGGAACGGCTTGGCGACGATCCAGTCGGTGTGGCCGGCAGTCCTGTTCATGACGTCGATCGACTTCGAACCCTCGCCGAGTTTCGTGTCGAGATAACCCAGGCTCCCGTTGAACCGAAGATCGCGAGTGGGGGAGAACATCCCTTCCAACTCGAGCCCCCAGACCCGGGCGTCGAAGTTCTCATTGTAGGCGGAGCGGTCGACGATCTTCGAGACCTGGTATCCGCTGTAGTCGTAGAAGAAGCCCGTCGTGTTAAGAACGAGCCCGCCGCCCATGAAGGTGTTCTTGGCGCCGACCTCGTACGCATTGACGAATTCAGGGTCGAACTCCGGCGGCGCCGACGGCGCATAGACGATGCCGAACGCCGCGGCGTCTTCGTAGTTGAAGCCAGGCGCCGGCGGATTGAAGCCGCCACCCTTGTAGCCCCGCGAATAGAAGGCATAGATGAGGGTCTGGTCGCTGAACTGCAGCTCGGGTTTCCACTCGACCCCAGCCCGCCCGGTTACTTCCTTCCACTCCTTCTTCGGCCTCCGCGTGATCGGATAACCAAACCCCGACCCGAACATCGGAAGCCCCGCCATATACTTTTGGGTGAACTCCGGTTCGTCCAGGAAGCCAGGATAATCGCGCGGCGTCAGCAGCGTTTGGCTGGGGATCAGCGTGAATTGCTTTTGATCGTCGGTGTATCGCAGGCCGACCGTGAACTTCAGCGCTTCGCTGGCCGTCCAGTACAATTCGCCGAAGGCAGACCTCGACTTCAACTTGTAGGGGTTGCGGCTAAGGAAATAGTTGTGACCGGTGTCTTGTATGTTCCCGATCGGGTTGGCCTCGATGGGCACACACATTACGCCGCGGGACGAGGCGTAACTGCAATCGGGATGGATCGTGTAGCGATCCGGCGCCCTTTCGGGATGCGCCCAGTCCACGCCAAGCGACGGGCGGGCGTTGAAGGCCGCAATCGCCGACAAGGTGATGGCGTTGTTGAACACGTAGTAGTCTTCGACCGTCCGGTACCGCAGGAAGTTTCCGCCCACGACGAAGTTGACGGGCCCGTCGAAGTCGGACGAGAGCCGAAGCTCCTGCGAGAACTGCTCACTCTTCGCGCGTGAGAGGTCCTCGCCCACCACGGTATCCGAGCACCCCAGCTGCGGATCGCAGAAGACGCCGCCGGGGATCAGGTCGTGGAGCGGCGACGGACCCGTGACCATCGTGTAGGTGTCCAGATCGAACACGCTCACGGTCGCGAACGTGGAGTCGTTGAACGACGGCACGGTCGTGTATCTGTTGTAATCCTGCGTGGAATAGATGCTGTCCTTCGAGTAGCCGGTTAGCAACGTGAGCGTCAGTGACGGCGTCAGTTCAACATCGGTGTTCCATTCCACGACGTCGGTATTGGCTCGATACGTCGGGTGCAGGCGCGAGTAGAGCGCGCGCAGGTTATGGGACTGGACCACGCCGTTGTAGGGGTCGACCCCATAATCCAGAGGCGTCAGAGCCACCACTTGGTCAGGATACCTCGAATCCTGCCCCAGCGTGCTGTACGACACCTGAGCCAGCGCGGCGATGAACGGCATGGCGAACCCGTTGGGCGCGCCATAGGCGGCGTCGTCATAAAGGGATCCCGGCAAGCATCCCTGGCTGTATTCGCCGCGCTGCAGAGCCACCGGGAACCAGCGCTCCTGTCCGGGCATGGCGACAATCGTCCTGTCGCCGACCTTCTGCGGCCCCGCGTCGGGCGTGCAGAGCTGCTTGCTGGTCCGTGAGCGGTCGTCGTTCTCCTCGAAGCGTTCCCACACGAGGTTGCTATGGATTTTTTCGGTCGGGTTGAAACCCAGCGTCGCCCGGGCCGACCAGAGGTTTCGGCCATCGTCATGCGTATTGTCGAACAGATTGATGCTGTAGCCGTCGCGCATGGTGGCGGCGCCGGCGAAGCGGATGGCGAGCTTGTCGTTGACGAGCGGCAGGTTGACCATCGCGGACAGGCGCTTGGTGTTGTAGTTGCCGACCTCTCCTTTGATCCACCCCTTAAATTCATTCATGACGGGCTTGGCGGAGACGACGTCGATGACCCCCGCCGTCGCGTTGCGTCCGTGCAGGGTGCCTTGCGGGCCGCGCAGCACTTCCACGCGCTCGATATCGAAGTATTCCTGCTCGAACAGGCGGTTACGGATCAGCGGCGTGGCGTTGAACTCCACCGCCACGCCCGGATCGGTCGTGACCGAAATCGCCTTCGTCCCGATGCCGCGGATCGAGAAGTTGTAGCCGGTGAAGTTGTTCTTGGAGAAGGTGACGTTCGGGATGGCCTTGAGCAGGTCGAACCCGCCCTCAATCTTCTGCTCGTCCAGCGACTTCTGGGTAAAGGCGCTGATGGCGATCGGCACGTCCTGGATATTTTCTTCCTTCTTCTGCGCGGTCACCACCAGCGCAGCGACCGTACCGCCGTCAGCGCCGTCCCCCGCGGCGCTTCCGGACTGGGGGTCGGAGGAGTCCACGATGGCGACGGCGCCCGACGCGTGGTGGCGGACCTGCAGGCCGGTGCCGGAGAGCAGCATCGCCAGCGCCTGGTCCGACGACAGGTCGCCGTGCGCGCCCCTCGTCGGCACGCCCTTCACCAGGTCGACCTTGTAGAGCAGCTGAATTCCCGCCTGCTGCGCATAGGTGTCGAGCGCCGCCTGCAGGTCTCCGGCCGGGACGTCGAAGTTGCGGTTTTGCGCGTAAGCCGCCGTCGTCATCGCTAACGCGCAAACGCCGCCCGCCAGAAGCGCGCGCAGAGATCTTGAGCCGTACATGATCGCCTTCCCCCCTGAATTTCGCGGGCTTCTCGTGCGCCGCTGAATACTGGGACAAGGCAAGTCCGAGGCTCCTATACGCTTCAGCCGGTTATTTTTACGGCGTCGTCGGTTTTTTCGATTTTCAGGCCGTAGCCCTGCTGCAGCAGCTCGACGAAGCCGTCGATGTTGTCGGTCTCGAAGGTCCCGCCGATGCGGATGGCGCCCGCCGCGGGGTCGGTCACCACGATCTTGCGGCGGTTGTAGCGGTTGAACTCCTCGGCCGCGCGCTCGACCGTGTACTGGTCGAACACCAGCATGCCCTGGCGCCAACTGAGTTCCTTGGCCGCTTCCGGCACGGTCTTCGGCGTCACCAGCGTCGCCGCCGCCCCCTTGGCGATGGCGATCTGGCCGGCGGTCAGCACCGTCGGCGGCGTGGGTTTCGGCGCTTCGGTCGGATCGACGCGGACCCGGCCCTCGACGACGGTGACCTGCACCTCATCGCCCGTCCGGCGGACCGAGAAGCGGGTGCCCAGCACCGTCACCTTCCGCTTGCCGGCGTAGATGGTGAAGGGGTGGGCCTTGTCGTGGGCGACCTCGAAATAGGCCTCGCCCTTGTCCAGCCAGACCTCGCGGTGATCGCGAGTGACGTCGGCGCGCAGGCGGGTGTCGGTGTTGAGCTCCACCTTGGTGCCGTCGGGCAGCGGCGCGACCTCGTGGCCGCCGACGTCGGTCGTGTAGGTGCGGCCGGCCATGTCGTGGCCGAGCCACACCGCCGCCCCCGCCAGCGCCGCGATGGAGGCGGCCAGCGGCGCGAAACGGCGGGTCCAGGAAGGCCTGCGCTCTTCCGCCGAAGCGAGCGGCCGCGCTGCCAGCCGGTCGGCGCGCCGCCAGCCGTGCTCCAGACGCCAGAACGCCGCCTGATGCGCCGCCGATTCCGAGAGCCACGCGTCCAGCGCCTCCCCGTCGGCCTCGGTCCAGCCGGGCTCCTCTCGGCGCAGGATCCAGCGGGCGGCTTCCTGTTCGATCAGGGCGGCGGGGCTCATTGCGTCCCCTCCTTCGCCCGCGCCGGCGCCGGCCGCTTCATCCGGCCCGAGCCGCCCAGCATGAAATCGACGACGGCGCGCATGCCGTGGACCATCTGCTGCTCGACGGTGCCGACGGCGATGCCGAGGCGCGCGGCGACCTGCTTCTGCGTCAGGCCCTCGATCTTGCGCAGCATCACGATCTCGCGGCAGCGCGGCGGCAGGCGGTCCAGCGCCACGGACAGCCGCGCCAGCTCCTCACGCGCCGAGACCACCCGGTCGGGCGTCAGCGCGTCGATGGCGACATTGGCGCCGGTCAGCTCCACGACCGACTCAAGCGAGATCACCTGCCCCCGCCGCGCGCAGTTGATCAGGTGGTTGCGGGCGGTGGTGAACACGTAGGCCTTCGCCTGCAGCGGTATGCCGGAGCGCCCGACGCCCTCGATCACTCGCGCGTAGATCTCCTGGCGCAGGTCAGCGACGTCGGCGGGATTGCGCCAGTTGCGGCCGATGAAGCGCGTAAGCGCGCGCTCCAGCGGAAGCACCTCCGCACAGAACCACGCCCTTATGCTCTCCTGGTCGAGCATCACGCCCCCGCCGCCCATGTGGCGCCTGCCTGCTAAGACAAGGGCGGCGTGGAAATCCTATACGGAAAAGAAGCGGGGCTGAAGGAAAGGCCTCGCGCGGGGAAGGATGGTACCGCCCCCCCGGATCGAACGGGGGACCTCCAGAGCCACAATCTGGCGCTCTAACCAACTGAGCTAGGGCGGCATCCTTGCGAGGGCTTGGGTTTAGTCGGAGCACGCGCCGCGATCAAGGATCGACGACGGTGAAGCTGTCGTGTTTCCTCTTCCGAGGTGGGAGGGACAGAGATGAGCGACATCCGCACGCGCACCGTCGAGGCGAACGGCCTCTCGTTCGTGGTCGACGAGGCGGGAGAGGGCGACGACGTCGCGCTGTTCCTGCACGGGTTTCCAGAGAGCCGCTGGTCGTGGCGACATCAGTTGCCGCTGCTGGCCGGCTTAGGCTGGCGGGCTGTGGCGCCGGACCTGCGGGGCTATGGCCAGTCCAGCCGGCCGAAGGGGGTGGAGGCCTACAAGCTGGAGCACCTGGTCGAGGACGTGGTGGGGCTGTTCGACGCGCTCGGCGCCAAGCGGCGGCTGCTGATCGGCCACGATTGGGGCTCGCTGATCGCCTGGACTTTCGCCATCCAGAATCGCCTGCCGCTTGATGGGCTGGTGATCATGAACGCGCCGCACCCGGCCACCATCGCCCGGGCGCGGAAGAACCCCCGCCAGTGGCTGCGGTCCTGGTACGTCTTCTACTTCCAGATTCCGTGGCTGCCGGAGGCGGGGATCACCGCGTTCGGGGGGCGCCAGGTGGTCCGCGCCTTCCGCGGCATGGCCGTCGACAAGAGCCGCTTCACCGACGAGGCGCTGGAGCCGTTCCGCAAGAACGCCCTGATCCCCGGCGCCATGAGGGCGATGATCAACTACTACCGCGCCAACTTCATGGACCTGAACCGGTTCGGCGAGAACCCGCCGATCATCGAAGTCCCCACCCTGATGGTCTGGGGCGAGGAGGACGCGGCCATCGGCATCGAGTTCACCGAGGGCTACGAGGACCTTGTCCGTGATTTGACCCTGAACCGGCTCCCGGGCGTCTCGCACTGGGTGCAGCAGGAAGCCCCCGAGGCCGTGAACGCGCGGATCGAGGCGTGGATGAGGGGGAAGGGCTTGGCGCCGGCTTAGATACCCTTCTCCCCTTGCGGGAGAAGGTGGCGCCCGGAGGGCGTCGGATGAGGGGTTTCTCAAACCTCGATGAAGTCCGACCGCTGAATCGCAGCTGAAGCGATCTTCAACCCCTCATCCGGCCCTTCGGGCCACCTTCTCCCGCAAGGGGAGAAGGACCGCGACCCGGCAAATAGCAAAACGCCCCGGAGTCTCCTCCGGGGCGTTCGCTTTGGAACTGGCGGTTCCTTACCTTGGCAGTCGCCATACCAGCGGGATGCGGACGGTGCCGCCGCTCACTGGAGTGCCGTCCTTGGTCTGGGGACGCATCTTGAAGTACTTCGAAGCCCTCAAGGTCGCGTCGCCAAAGCCCATGTCCGGCGGGTCTTCCGAAACCACCGAGCAGCTCGCAAGCGTACCCGTGGCCGTAACCGTGCACTGGATCACCGCCCGGCCTTCCTTTTCCAGCCGCTGGGCGCGGTCAGGATAGAAGCGGGCCAGGTCCTCGGCGTTCGGCATCCGGGCCCAGTCCGGCGACGTGATGATCGACGGGCGGGGCGGCGCCGGCGGAGCCGGAGGCGCGATGACCGGCGGCTGCGGATTTTCCACCCGGTGTTCGACCGGCGGGATCGGCAGCGGCGGCGGCGGCGGGACGTCCGGCGGCGGCGTAAGCGGCGGACGGGGCTGCACGCGCGGGGGCGGCGGCTTTTCCGACGGCGGCGGCGGCGGGGGCGGAGGAGGAGGCGGCGGCGGCGGCTTGATCAGCTCCGTGTCGATCTTCTCATCCGAGTAGTCCCGGTACTTCGGCTCGAACTTCACCTTCCACAGGTAGACGCCGAGCAGAGCGTGGAAGGCCAGCACGATCGCCATCGCGATCGTAAAGCCCCGGCCCATCCCCTTCTGCGTAGGGGCGTCGAACGGGTTGTGATGCGGCCGCAGCTCTTCGTTTTGTTGATCAGCCATGGCGCGTCACTTCTTCCCGGGGCCGCTCGTGTCCGTGCCGATCAGGGCCACGCTGTAGAAGCCGTTGTCCTGCAGGGCGTTCATCACCTGCATGAAGGCTCCGTAGCGCACTTCCTGGTCGGCGCGGATGAAGATCCGCTCCTTGCTCGGGTCCCGGTGACCGACCGCCTTGCGGAGGTCGTCGCCGAGGCTCGGCACGTCCGTCGGGAAGTCACCGATGTAGATGTTTCCCGACTTCTGGATCGATATGAACACCGGCTTCGGCGGGTTTGGCCTGGGTTTCGCCACCGCTTCCGGCAGCTTCACCTCGACCGAAACGCTTGCGAGGGGCGCGGCCACCATGAAGATGATCAGGAGAACCAGCATCACGTCCACGAAGGGTGTGACGTTGATCTCGCTGTTCTGCTCGACCTGGTAGCGCGAATCTCCGCCGGAGCCTCCTAGTTTGGCTCCCATCGGTGTTACGCCCCCTTGTCGAGCTGCCGCGAGATGGCGTTCATCAGTTCAGCGGTGAAACCATCCGAGCGGGTGCCGTAGGCCGAAATCCGCGTCTGGAAGTAGTTGTAGAAGATAACCGCCGGGATAGCCGCGAACAGACCGATACCGGTAGCCAGCAGCGCCTGGGCGATACCCGGGGCGACGACGGCCAGGTTGGTCGTGTTGGTGTTCGCGATGCCGATGAACGAGTTCATGATCCCGTAGACGGTGCCGAAGAGGCCGATGAACGGCGCCGACGAACCGACCGAGGCCAGGAACTGCATGCCGTTCGACAGACGCTTGGCCAGCGAGGACTGGACGGCGCCGACGGCGGCTTGCGCACGCATGATGGTGGTGTCGCGGTGTTCGCCCGACACGTTCAGGCCGGCCTGACGGGAGAGTTCGACTTCCTGGGCCGCGGCGGCCGTCATGTCGGCCAGCGGGTTGCCTTCGAACTCTTCCGACATGGCGATACGGCCCATGTCGTTGACGGTCTTCGCGGAGCGGAAAGCTTCGACGAAGTTGTCCGAGCGGCGGTTCAGCGAACCGAACTCAAGCAGCTTCGTGATCAGCAGGGTCCACGAGAAGATGGAGGCCAGCACCAGGCCGATCATGACCACCTTCACGACCCATTCGGCGTCCATGAACATGGTGATCGGCGTCATGCGGCCGCCGTGGCTCTGCTTCTCCATGGTCGGCGGAGCAGCCGGCGCGGAGGCGGCGGCGGCGTCGGCGTTGGCCGCGACCGGGGTCGCGGCGGCGTCGGCGGTCGCGGCGGCCGGAGCCGCGGCGTTGTCGGCGGTCTGGGCGAACGCCGGCGCGCTGGTCATCAGCGCCACGGCGCCGAGGGCAGCGATAATGGGAGTGAGTTTCTTGTCGAGCATCTGTCGCCAGTTCCTGGTTGGTCTAGCACGTTTGGACCGAGGGTCGTCGCGCGAGAGCGTCTCCACCCTTATTGATTTTCCGCAATGCGCCGGGCGGGAACCCGACCACACTGCGGACCGCTTTCGCTGCGCCCGACCCGCAACGCACATTCCCAACCCTTCAGGACAAAGAATGGCGTTTCGAAGGCGCATGGGAACCCCGGCCTTTCGCGGAGGCCAGCCGGGTTTCACCCCAGGTCGGAACTTGGGGCCGCAGTCCTTTGGCGAACCCTTACCGCTCCGTCAAGACCTGTTTAACCCGCCAAACAAACAACTGTTTTGCACATTTTCGCCTTATACTGCACTGCACAATAGAGCGCGGCGCTTATACAAGGCGCTTGAGAGGCGCAAAGGGAATGATGCTTGCTGCATTGCAGCAATTCGGCGGAGCGTCGATATTTGAAGAAGGATGGTGCCTGGGGGCGGAATCGAACCACCGACACGCGGATTTTCAGTCCGCTGCTCTACCAACTGAGCTACCCAGGCTTAGGCCCGATCGGCCCCCGCGCTCGCGGGAGCCGCGTCTATAAAAGAGCGATGGGGGCAAGTCCAGCGGGGTAAGGCTCCTTCTCCCCTTGCGGGAGAAGGTGGCAGCCGAAGGCTGACGGATGAGGGGTCGATGATCGCTTCAGCTGCTAGTCAGCGGTTCGGCTTCATCGAGGCCTGAGAGACCCCTCATCCGGCCCGCTCCGCGGGCCACCTTCTCCCACAAGGGGAGAAGGGATCACTCTTGCTCTTCCCCCTCCCCCTGCTCCTCGTTCTCGACGGCGGGAATCGCGTACCTCCCCGCGAACCAGCGCTGCAGGTCCACGTCGGCGCAGCGCTTCGAGCAGAACGGCCGGAAGTCCGGGTCGGCCGGCTTGCCGCAGATCGGGCATCCCTTGCTCATTTCGCGCTCACCTCCAGGCGCTCCGGCGGCCAGCCATCTCGCGCCACGATCTCGAAGCGGCGGCCGAGCTTGTCGGCCAGCTGCGATTCGTAGGGACGGGCGGCGTCGGCCACGGCGGGGGCGCACTCGGCCAGGAGCCGGGCGCCGGGCTGGGCCCTGCCCTCCCGCTCCAGCGCACGTAGTAAGGAGAGCGCCGAGGTCAATGCGGGCTGCTCGCGCAGCACCTCCACCACAGGCCGGCGGCGGCGGGGAATCGTCAGCTCCATGGTTCCGAAACGGCTGACCGGGCTAATCGCGACGCCGTTGTCCGGCCCGAACGCGGCCCGCGCCGCCGAGAGCAGCGCATTGCCGTCGTGGCCGCGTCCGGCCAGGTCGAACACCACCAGCCCGCCCAGGCCTTTGAGCCGCAGGAGCCGGGCGCCCGCACCCAGAGCCGTCAGGTTGGCCTGGCGCGTCACCCGCTTCGAATCGGAGCCCGGCCGCTCGCCCACATCGACATCGACGGCGACCAGCGCCCGCGTCTCCTCGATGGCCAGCGAGCCGCCGCCCGGCAGCGGGTGGATCGTCTCCAGCGCATCGGCCTGCGCCTCGTCCGCCGCCTCGCGTGCGCGCGCGTCTTCTATAATAGGGGCGTCCTTGGCGAGCGCCCGCAGCTCCGCCTCCACATCGGGCGCGGCTTCCAGCAGCCGGGGCGCGCCCTCCGCCGGGCCGATCAGGCGCACGACGGCCGACTTGCCCTTCCGGGGCTCGCTGCGGATCTCGACCTCCAGCGCCTGGCCCTCGACGATCCGCTCCATGTCGGGCTTCAGGGGCAGCACCGCCGGCGCGCCGCCCGCCAACTCCAGGAAGGCCGTGCCCAGCGCGCGGTCCACCTTCCGCGCCCGCGCCACCCCGCGCGCGCCGACGGCGGTGACCGGATCTTCGCCCTCGCGCGCGATCAGCAGCCGCTCGGGCCGCCCGTCGAGGGTGACCACCGCCCGTGTCTCGCCGATGCCGCGATCGATGTAGAACCACCGCTCGCTCATGTCCGCCAGCCGAGCCCCTCTAATAAAGAGAGAGTCTCATAGAGCGGCAGGCCGACCACCGCCGGGTAAGAGCCCTGCAGCTCGATCACGAACGCGCCCGCCCTGCCCTGCACGCCATAGCCGCCGGCCTTGCCGCGCCACTCGTCGCTTTCGAGATAGGCCTCCGTCTCCCGCGCGCTCAGGCGCTTGAAGCGCACCCGCGTCTCCACCAGGCGCGAGGAGCAGCGCCCGTCCGGCGCGACCACCGCCACCGCCGTCAGCACCCGGTGCGCCCGGCCCGACAGCAGCTTCAGACAATCGCGCGCCTCACCTTGCGTCTCCGCCTTGGGCAGCACGCGGCGCCCGACCGCCACCACCGTGTCCGCCGCCACGACGAAGCAGCCCGGCGCGGCCGCGGCCCCCGCCGCCGCCTTCTCGCGCGCCAGCCGCACCGCGTGGATGCGCGGCGTCTCGCCCTTGAGGAGGCCCTCGTCGATGTCGGTGGAAAGGATGCGGTCCGGCTCTATGCCCACCTGCCGAAGCAGGTCGAGCCGCCTGGGACTCGCGCTCGCAAGGACCAGCGGCGGCGCGCTCATGCGCCCGGCAACGTCACTTGAAGCGATAGGTAATGCGGCCCTTGGTCAGGTCGTAGGGAGTCATCTCCACCAGGACCTTGTCCCCGGCCAGCACGCGGATGCGGTTCTTGCGCATCTTGCCCGCGGTATGGGCGATGATCTCGTGATTGTTTTCGAGCTTCACGCGGAACGTCGCGTTGGGCAGCAGCTCGCTTACGGTGCCCGGAAACTCAAGCAGTTCCTCTTTCGCCATACAGCCTCTCAGCCAAACGGGGATATGCAAACGGCCCGCGCTTAGCACGCGAGCCGGGAATCTGCTTCACAATATATCCCACTCAGCCCCCGAAGGTCGATGGCTTGCCGAAGCGCTCGCGGATGCGCCGGGCGAGCTGGTCGCGGACCTCCCGATAGGCGTCCAGGATCTGCTCGCGCGAGCCGGTCGCCAGCGTGGGATCGAGGGTGGGCCAGTATTCGATATCGACCGAACGCCCCCGCGCCAGCTCGACGGCCCGGTGCTGCGCCTCGGGCGTCAGCGAGACGACGACGTCGAAGGAGTCGTCCTCCAGCTCGTCAAAGGTCTTGGGACGGAAGCCGTCCAGGTCGCCGCCCAGCTCGTCGATCACGGCGGCGGCGAAGGGATCGACCTGGTCGCCGTCCTCCTCGTGCTTCAGCCCCACGCTGTCGACGAAGACCGCGTCGCCATAGGCCAGCTTCATCAGCGCCTCGGCCATCGGGGATCGGACGCGGTTGAAATTGCACGCAAACAGTACCGCGCCGGGGAGTTCGGCCACTCGTCTCAGCCCCTCCAGTGCAGGGCGCAGATGAGGGTGAAGAGGCGCCGGGCGGTGTCGGTGTCGGTCTCGACCTTGCCGGCCAGCCGCTCCTTGAGCAGCATCGAGCCTTCGTTGTGCAGGCCGCGCCGGCCCATATCCAGCGCCTCGATCTGCTGGGGCGTGGCGTTGCGGATGGCGTGGTAATAGCTCTCGCAGACCATGAAGTAGTCCTTGATCACGCCCTTGAACGGCGAGAGCGAGAGCAGGTGCCGGCGCTCGAAGCCCGGCCCCGTGATGTCGAAGGCCAGCCGGTTCTCGACGAGCCCGAGCTTCAGGTCATAGGGCCCGCCCTCGGCGCCTTCCGGCTTGAAGTAGTTGTCCTCGAGCAGGTCGAAGATGGCGATCTGCCGCTCCTGCTCCTGATCGCGCGAAGCCGACGCCAGCGAGTCCTCGTCGATGACGATGCTCTGCAGGCGGTGCTTGTCGCGATCTTCAGACATTGGCTCGGCCTTGCGTGGTTCGACACGCCCCTTCGGGGCTGCTCACCATGACTGCGTTTGGGAATTCCCCAAAATAAGTCATCCTGAGCAGGCCGCGCAGCGGCCGTGTCGAAGGACGCATTAGTCCCTCAACCGTATGGCAGCCGAGTGCGCATGCGCCGGCAACCCCTCCGCCTCCGCCAGCGCCACCGTGTGCGGCCCAAGCCTGCCAAACGCCGCCTCGTCGCACTTCACGATCGAGGTGCGCTTGAGGAAGTCGTAGAGCGACAGCCCCGACGAGAACCGCGCGGCGCGGCTGGTCGGCAGGACGTGGTTCGAACCCGCCACATAGTCGCCGATGGCCTCCGGCGTCAGGCGGCCGAGGAAGATGGCGCCGGCATGCCGCACCCGGTCGGCCAGCTGCTCTGGCTCATCGACGGCGAACTCGACGTGCTCCGGCGCGATCAGGTCGACCAGTGCGGGGCTCTCAGGCAGCGGCGCGATCACCACCGCGCCGTGGTCTCGCCAGGACAGGGCGGCATCCTCGCCGGTGGCCAGCGACTGGAGCTGGGTCTGCACCGCCCGCTCGACAGCTTCGCCGAACGCGCGATCATCGGTGATCAGGATCGACTGCGCGGCCGGGTCGTGTTCGGCCTGGGACAGCAGGTCGGCCGCGATCCAGTCCGGGTCGTTGGCGGCGTCCGCCACCACCACGATCTCCGAAGGCCCCGCCAACGCGTCGATCCCGACCACGCCATAGACCCGCCGCTTGGCCGCCGTGACGTAGGCGTTACCTGGCCCCACGATCTTGTCCACCGACCGGATGGGCCCGGCTCCGTAGGCCAGCGCCGCGACGGCCTGAGCCCCGCCGACGCGCCAGATCTCCGTGACACCCGCCTCCTTCGCCGCCGCCAGCACCGCCGGCTGCAGCCGCCCCGGCGGCGTGACCATGGCGATCCGTTCGACCCCCGCCGCCTTCGCCGGAACCGCGTTCATCAGCACCGTCGACGGATAGGCCGCCCGCCCGCCCGGCACATAGACGCCGACCGACTCCAACGGCGTCCAGCGCCAGCCGAGCTCGACCCCCGCCTCGTCGGTGAACCGCTGGTCGGCCGGCCGCTGGCGCTCGTGGTAGGCGCGGATGCGGGCGGCCGCGAAGGCGATGGCCTCGCGCACCCTGGGCTCGCACTCGGCGGCCCCGGCGTCGATCTCGTCCTGGGTGACGCGGATCGATTGCTCGGTGAGGTCCGCCTTGTCGAACTCCCGCGAGAACCGCAGCACCGCCGCCAGCCCCTCGGCCTTCACCGCGTCCAGCACCTTCGCCACCGCCGCGTCCACATCGGCGGGCGAGCCCCGGCGCTCGTCGAGGAAGGCTCGGAAGGCGGCGTCGAAACCGGCGTCGGAGGCGTCAAAGCGGCGCATAATGGGCCTTCATCCAGCTTTCGCCGATGAACTCAAGCGTTTCCGTGATCCCTTCTCCCCTTGCGGGAGAAGGTGGCCCGCGAAGCGGGTCGGATGAGCAACCATGTTCAGGTTGCGGGTTGTCTTAGCCATGGCTGGCCGCGGCTGAGGACGAGGTTGGCGGCTTCGATGAGCTTTCGCATGACGGCGACGACGGCGAGCTTGGCGGGTTTGCCGTGGGCGAGGAGGCGCTCGGCGAAGGCCTTCAGCGCAGGGTCGCAGCGTTTGGCGGCCAGG
>JBLNCT010000059.1:0-18076 GCA_050260915.1 Parcubacteria group bacterium | reverse complement strand
GTGAAGGGCGCGCGCCCGCCGATCCGCACTGTCAGCGACCCGTCACGGATCATCGAGGAGAGAAAGCGCTCAAAGCCCATCGACCGCCCCTTGCGGATGGTTTCGCCAATCCCCCCAACGGCCGGAATGTGAACACGGTTCCGCCACGATCGCAAACCGCCGCCTTGACTCTCCCGCCCCGCGAACCTAACTCCGGCGCGGCGTTGGCACTCTCCACGGGCGACTGCTAACAGCAGCGCCCGAGCGCCGGCTCCCCCCAATTGCAACCGTCTCGACGGAGAACTCGAAGATGAAATTTCGTCCTCTCGGCGACCGCGTCCTGGTGAAGCGTGTCGAGGAAGAAGAGCGCACCAAGGGCGGGATCATCATCCCCGACACCGCGAAGGAAAAGCCGCAGGAAGGCGAAGTGATCGCCGTCGGCCCCGGCGCGCGCGACGACAACGGCAAGCTCGTCGCCCTCGACGTGAAGGCCGGCGACCGCATCCTGTTCGGCAAGTGGTCCGGCACGGAAGTGAAGATCGACGGTCAGGACCTCCTGATCATGAAGGAAAGCGACGTCCTGGGCGTGGTCGAGCGCTGATTTTTCATCCGCTCATCCCGGCGAAGGCCGGGACCCAGATTCAGCCGCTGAACACGTAAGTTAACCCCCACCTCTCCGCCCTTTGATCTGGACCCCGGCCTTCGCCGGGGCGATCGGGGGAAAGGGAGGACCCTGAACAAGGAACACCGAAATGGCCGCTAAAGACGTCTATTTCTCCTCCGACGCCCGCGACCGGATGCTCCGGGGCGTCAACATCCTCGCCAACGCCGTGAAGGTCACGCTGGGTCCCAAGGGCCGCAACGTCGTGATCGAGAAGTCCTTCGGCGCCCCGCGCTCCACGAAGGACGGCGTCTCGGTCGCCAAGGAAATCGAGCTGTCCGACAAGTTCGAGAACCTGGGCGCCCAGCTGATCCGCGAAGTCGCCTCCAAGACCAACGACAAGGCCGGCGACGGCACCACGACCGCCACGGTGCTAGCGCAGGCCATCGTCACCGAAGGCCTGAAGTCGGTGGCCGCCGGCATGAACCCGATGGACCTGAAGCGCGGCGTCGACAAGGCCGTCACCAAGGTCGTCGAAGAGATCCGCACCGCCTCCAAGAAGGTCACCACCAACCAGGAAATCGCCCAGGTCGGCTCCATCTCGGCCAACGGCGACCATGAGATCGGCGACATGATCGCCCGCGCCATGGAAAAGGTCGGCAACGAAGGCGTGATCACGGTCGAGGAAGCCAAGTCGCTCGAAACCGAACTCGACGTCGTCGAGGGCATGCAGTTCGACCGCGGCTACCTCTCTCCCTACTTCATCACCAACGCCGACAAGATGGAGGCCCAGCTCGAGGAGCCTCTGATCCTGCTCCACGAGAAGAAGCTGTCCTCGCTGCAGCCGCTGCTGCCGGTGCTGGAAGCCGTCGTCCAATCCTCCCGTCCGCTGCTGATCATCGCCGAGGACGTGGAAGGCGAGGCGCTGGCCACCCTGGTGGTCAACAAGCTGCGCGGCGGCCTGCGCGTCGCCGCGGTGAAGGCTCCGGGCTTCGGCGACCGCCGCAAGGCCATGCTGGAAGACATCGCCATCCTGACGGGCGGCCAGGTCATCAGCGAAGACCTCGGCATCAAGCTCGAGAATGTCACCATCGACATGCTCGGCCGCGCCAAGAAGGTCTCGATCACCAAGGACGACACCACCATCGTCGACGGCGCCGGCGACAAGTCCGGGATCGAAGCCCGCATCGGCCAGATCAAGCGCCAGATCGAAGACACCACCTCCGACTACGACAAGGAAAAGCTGCAAGAGCGCCTGGCCAAGCTGGCTGGCGGCGTTGCGGTGATCCGCGTCGGCGGCGCCACCGAAGTCGAGGTGAAGGAGAAGAAGGACCGCGTCGACGACGCCCTCAACGCGACCCGCGCGGCCGTGGAAGAAGGCATCGTGCCGGGCGGCGGCGTCGCCCTGCTGAAGGCTTCGCTCGCGCTTGACGGCATGACCGGCGACAACCCCGACCAGACGGCCGGCATCGCCATCGTGCGGCGCGCCCTGCAAGCCCCGATCCGCCAGATCGCCGAAAACGCCGGCGTGGAAGGCTCGATCGTGGTCGGCAAGGTGCTGGAGAACAAGTCCGCCACCTTCGGCTTCAACGCCCAGACGGAAGAGTACGTCGACCTGGTCGCCGACGGCGTGATCGACCCGGCCAAGGTCGTGCGCACGGCCCTGCAGGACGCGGCCTCGGTCTCCGGCCTCCTGATCACCACGGAAGCCGCCATCGTCGAAGCGCCGAAGAAGCAGTCGGCGGGCGGCGCCCCCGGCGGCATGCCCGGCGGCATGGGCGACATGGACTTCTAAGTCCGCGTCAGCTCATCAGCTGAAATGCAGAACCCCCGGCCGAAAGGCCGGGGGTTTTCTTTTTTTCCTTCTCCCCTTGCGGGAGAAGGTGGCCCGCGGAGCGGGTCGGATGAGGGGTTTCTCAGAATGCTCCACCCACCCCGTCATCCTCGGGCTTGCCCCGAGGACCCATAGACGCAGGCGGAGCAAGGATAACATCGGGCGCGCAGCTTCGTTCTAAAGCTCAGACGCGTATGGGTCCTCGGGACAAGCCCGAGGATGACGACGAGGGGCTGAAATGCCGCGCGACCCCTCACCCCAACCCCTCTCCCGCAGGGGGCGAGGGGCTTTGCGCCGAACCCATCTTGGCCGCACGCGTTCTTACAAGCGCCAGGGCGGGGGCTCTCAAAAGGAGCTCGAAGGATGAAGCACATCAGCACGATCGCCGCCGCGCTGGCGGCCGGGAGCCTTGCGTTGGCCGGCGGGGCCTATGCCCACCCGGGCCACCACGACAACGGCAAGCACCTCGGCTGGCATAAGAAGCACAAGCATGCCCGCCGCCACGTCCGCTATGTCGAGCCGCACCGCGTGGTGCGCACCGAGCGGGTGGTGGTCTATGAGCGCGGCCAGTACCTGCCGCCCAGGTACTACTCGAACCAGACCTATTACATCGCGCCCACGGCCTACAGTCTGCCGGCGCCGCCTCCGGGTTATCAGTGGGTGCGGGCGGGCGACAACGTCTACCTGACCCAGACCACGACCGGCCTGATCGCCGACGTGGTGGCGAACCTCTTCCGCTGACGAAAGCGCCCGCCGCGGATCGCCGATCGCGGCGGGCGTAGTCCAGGGGATAGTGCTCGTACAGCGTGTATTTTGACTCGACTCACACGCGTGAGTCGAGTCACGGTTGCGGCCATGGTCAGCTTCAACCACGCCTTGCGGGGGGCGGTGGTGGCGGTTGCGCTACTGGCCCCTGCTCTGTCCGCGCATGCGGAATCCGACGCCCAGATCAAGCGGCAGATCATCGAGGAGTCGCTCACGGGCTATCCGGGCGATTGCCCGTGTCCGTACAACACCATGCGCAACGGGAGGGCCTGCGGCGGCCGCAGCGCCTGGTCGCGGCCGGGCGGCTACGCGCCGGTCTGCTACGCGAGCGAGGTGACGCCGCAGATGGTGCGGGAGTGGCGGGAGAGTCACCGGTAAAGCCCCTTCTCCCGCAAGGGGAGAAGGAGACACACCCTCCGGATACATCCGACCCCAAAACGGATACTCCCGCCCCAAGCCCGCGCCGCACTTATCCCCGCGGCGCCGGACAGCCTCAGAATAGGCGGATGACTCCCCGCCCATCCCCTTTGGCCGCCTTCACCGCCCTAACGCACGCGCGCGCATCTGTCCGTGCGCCTGATCGCACATGCGCGTGCACATCCCCGCGTCCGTCCGCCCGCGCGAGGGCGTCGGCGTCAGTGGAGACATTCGCCCCGAGCGAGCCGTCAGCTCGGATGCGCCTGCGCTTCCTCCTCCGCCTCGATGGCCTCGGCCAGCCGTGTGCCGCCGGCGTCGTCCGCGGCGATCTCCGCTTCGTCGGGGTCGTGGGTGGCGGCCGCGGCGCCTTCTTCCAAGGCGTGCTGGAGGTCGTCCTCCTCGCCGGGTTTGCGAGCTTGGCCCATCAGTGCCGCGCGCTCCCTGCCATGCCGTGCTTGAGCGCGCTGATCTGATCGTGCCCGGACTTCACCGAGTCGTAGGCCCGCATCACCGTCTCGCGCACCGGCGGGGTCAGGCCCTCGTCCCGCATGGCGACTTCGAACTTGCCCTTGATAAAGTCCTCGCCGCGTTCGACCTCGTCGATCACCTGCTTGTCGTCGCCGCCGGCCACCGCGTCGCGGATCTTCAGGAACGAGCGGTGGGCCTTGGCCAGCAACGAGCCGTCGTCCTCCGGCTCGCCGCCCATGCGGGTGACCTCGCGGCGGAGCTCGTCCATCACCTTGCGGCGCTCGAACGCGCGTTCTTCGAAGATGCGGCGGAACTCGGAGTTCTTGGTCTCGCGCGCGGCCTTTTCGTAGCCGTCGACGCTGTCGATGGTGGTTTCGATCAGGCTGTTGAGGATGTGAACGTCGTGGTGGGCGGCGTCGGCCATGGGGAGTCTCCGCTGGCTGAAGGGTTGGTCAGAGCCCCCTTCAACCGGCGGAGCGCCGCTTTGGTTCGAGGCGGATTACTCCGCCGGCATCACGTTTTCGGAGCGCTTGGCCAACAGCCGGTCGAACTCGCTCCAGACGCCCTCGGCGCCATGCCACTGACCGCGGGTGGCGGCCTTGGAGTATTCGGTGGCGCGGGCTTCGAAGAAGTTGGCGTGCTCGACGCCGCTGATCAGGCTCTGCAGCCAGGGCAGCGGGTTTTCCTGCACCCCGAAGACGGGCTGCAGGTGCAGCTGGCGCAGGCGCCAGTCGGCGATGAAGCGGATGTAGCCCTTGATGTCGTCGGGCGTCATGCCCTGCACCGGGCCCATCTCGAAGGCCAGGTCGATGAACTTGTCCTCCAGGCCGACCACGGTCTTGCAGCAGTCGACGATGTCGTCGGCGACCGACTTGGTCACGCAGCCCGTCTCCTTCGAGAAGGCATGGAAGAGCTTGATCATGCCTTCGCAGTGCAGGCTCTCGTCGCGCACCGACCAGGAGATGATCTGGCCCATCCCCTTCATCTTGTTGAAGCGGGGGAAGTTCATCAGCATCGCGAACGAGGCGAACAGCTGCAGCCCCTCGGTGAAGGCGCCGAACATGGCCAGCGTGCGGGCGATGTCGGCGTGGGTCTCCACCCCGAACGACTGCATGTAGTCGTGCTTGTCGCGCATGGCCTGATAGTCGAGGAAGGCCGTGAACTCGGCCTCGGGCATGCCGATCGTCTCGAGCAGCAGGGCGTAGGCGGCGATGTGGACCGTCTCGATGTTGGAGAAGGCCGACAGCATCATCTTCACCTCGGTGGGTTTGAAGACGCGCGCGTACCGCTCCATGTAGTTGTCGTTCACCTCGACGTCCGACTGGGTGAAGAAGCGGAAGATCTGGGTCAGCAGGTTGCGTTCGCTGTCGGACAGGTTCGTCGCCCAGTCCTTGCAGTCCTCGCCCAGCGGCACCTCTTCCGGCAGCCAGTGGACCTGCTGCTGCTTTTTCCAGAACTCGTAGGCCCACGGATAGCGGAACGGCTTGTAGGCGTAGGAGGGGGTCAGGAGGCCGGGAAGGTTGCGGACATTCTTGTCGGACATGGCGCTGCTCACATGAATCTAAACGCCCACCGTCGGGCCAGTGATAACGTTATCACCGGTTCGGCGTTTGGCTACCAAATGTAGTGGCTGCTTCGCGTCATTCCACAAGATGTTACTGGCTGGGGATAACTCATGGGCGACAGGATCACACTCTACGGGGCGCCCGGCTTCGGCTCGGTGGCCGTGGAAGCGGCGCTGACGCTGCTCGGCGAGCCCTACGAGAGGGTCGATATCCCGGCCGACAGTCCCGACGCCTTTTTGGCCGGGGTGAAGGCGGTGAACCCGATGCTGCAGGTCCCGGCGGTGGTGCTGCCCTCGGGCGAGCTGATGACCGAGAGCGCGGCCATCCTGATCTGGCTGGCCGACCGCCATCCTGAGGCCCGCATGGCGCCCGCGTCCTCCGATCCCAAGCGGGCGCAGTTCCTGCGCTGGATGGTCTACGTGCCCGCCGCCATCTACTCGATGTTCTGGGTCCGCGACGTGCCTTCGCGCCTCGCCGCGACGCCCGAGGCCGAGGAGGCGATCAAGGCGCGGACGGCCGAGCGTATCGCCGACTGCTGGCGGATCATGGACGAGCAGGTGTCGCCCGGGCGTTACATCCTGGGCGACGAGATTTCGGTGCTCGACCTCTATGTCACGGTAGTCAGCCGCTGGACGCCCAGACGCAGGCGCTTCTACGAAATCGCGCCGAAGCTGGGAGAGGTCGTACGCCGCGTGGACGCCGATCCAAGGCTCGCGGACCTATGGGCCGAACGCTTCCCGTTTTCGGAAGGTTGGGAGGGTTGATCTGCGGCGTCTCGACGCAGGCGAAACTCACGGCTATGTTACCGGCCTTGGTCCTAAACGAGGGAGGCCTTTCCTGATGCGTATCGTGACCGTTGCGGCCATCGCCGCTATCGCCCTGACCGCCGCCGCCTGCAACAAGCCGGCTGACAACGCGGCCAACAACACCGTGGACAACACCGCCGCCGCCACGACGACGGAAACCACCACGACCACCACGAATGCGACCGACGTGAACGCGGCGCCGGCCACGAACGCGGCCGACACCAACGCGGCGGCCAACACCACGACCACCACCACCAACACCACGGCGACGAACACGACGACCACCCAGTAAGTCGTCCGTCGTCGAGCTTTAAGCTCGGAGGAGCCCCGGCCACCCGCCGGGGCTCCTTTTCTTTGAGGGGCTAGCCCGGACCGCCCTGGTCCTCGTCGCCCTGGTCGGGCTCCGGCGGCGGAACCGCGATGGGCCGCGGGTTGACCCGGACCGGACGCGGCGGCGGCGGCATCGGCGCCTGGGTCGGCTCGAGAGCCTCGTCCTCGGCGCCCTGGTCATCCTGCGGTTGGGGTGCGGGTTGGGTGCTCTGGTCGATGGTCACGTCGGGCGGAAGCGCGAGCTGGCCTTCCAGCCCGCTCGGATTGGGCGCGATGTCCTCGGGCGCGAGCTCGTTGTCGGTCGGCGACGGTTGCTGGACGGCGACGTTCTGGATGCCGTGCACCTGGCCGATGCTGACCGCGTAGCTGGCGAAATCGTGCCAGATCTGCGCGGGCAAGCTACCGCCCGCCACGCGGCGCATCGGCGCATTATCATCGTTGCCGACCCAGACCCCTACAATGAGGTCGCCGACGAAGCCGATGAAAAGGGCGTCATGGTAGTCCTGCGTGGTCCCGGTCTTGCCGTAGACTGGAACCCCCAGGCTCGCCGCGCGGCCGGTGCCGCTGGTCACCACCGCGCGCATCATGTCCATCATGCCTTGCTGCTGCGAAGCCGGGATGCGCTCCACCTCGCCCGTCGGCACGACGTCGGCCAGCCCGTGCGCCCGAACCGGCGCCCGGCCGGCAGCGATGGCGGCATAAGCGCTGGTCAGCTCCATCAGGCTCACCGGCCCGGACCCCAGCGCGATGGTGGCGTCGCGGGGAAGATCGGAGGTGACGCCAAGGTCGCGAGCTGTGTTGATCACGTCGCGCACGCCCACCTGCTGCAGCAGGCGCACGGCCGCCACGTTGGACGAGCGGGCGAACGCGGTCCGGAGCGGGATCGGGCGGTTCAGGTACTCGCCCTCGTGGTTTTGCGGCGTCCAACCGCCCAGCCGCACGGGCGCATCCATCACCAGCGAGTCCGGCGTCATGCCGTCGCGCAACGCCGCGAGGTAGACGAACAGCTTGAAGGACGACCCCGGCTGGCGCTGGGCGTCGACCGCGCGGTTGAACTGGCTCTGGCGGTAGTCCTTGCCGCCCACCAGCGCCACGACCGAGCCGTCCGGCCGCATGGCGACCAGGGCGCCCTGGCTGGCGTGCAGCGTGCGACCGGGACCGTTCAGGTACTGCTGCACGATCTGCTCGGCCCGCGTCTGCAGCCGGCTGTCGAGCGTGGTCCGGACGACCACCTCGCCGTAGGCCCGCTCGAACGCGTTCTTGGCCTGCGGCGAGACCCAGTCGGCGAAGTAGGATCCGACCGGCAGGCTTGGCCGCCCGATGCGAACGCGGACCCGCCGCGCCTGTCTCGCCTGGCGCCTCGTGATGACGTGCGTGTCGACCATGGCCTTCAGCACCACCCGCTGGCGGGCCAGCGAAGCGCGATAATCGTCGACGGGATTGAGCTTCGACGGCGCCTTGACCATGCCCGCCAGCATGGCGGCCTCACCGACCGTCAGTTGCTCGGGCGTCTTGTTGAAGTACTGCCGCGCCGCCGCGCGCAGGCCGAAGACGCCCTCGCCGAAATAGACGCTGGAAAGATAGCGCGAGAGGATCTCGTCCTTCGAGAGGCGGCTCTCCAGGTAGAGCGCGATCACCGCCTCCTGCGCCTTGCGGCGAAGCGTGCGCCTGTTCGACAGGAAGGCGTTCTTGGCGAGCTGCTGGGTGATGGTGGAGCCGCCCTCCTCCACCCCGCCGCCGCGGATGTTGTTGCGCAGCGCCCGCGCGATGCCGCGCGGATCGATGCCGATGTGGTGGTAGAAGCGCCGGTCCTCGATGGCGATGAAGGCGCCGGGCACGTACTTGGGCAGCTTCGCCACCTCGACGGGCGCTTCCTTGTAGGCGCCGCGCCTCGCGAAGGCCTTGCCGTCGCTACTGACCAGCACCAGCGTGGGGCTCGGCAGCGGCTCCAGCGCGCGTCCCAGCGGCAGCGCCCAGGTGAGCCACAGCGCCATGAGCACCACGGCCAGCGCCGCGACCCCGGCGATTTGCCACGGGCGCCTGCGCCATTTCCACCAGGGTTCGTGCTCTGCCGGGTGCGCCTGGAGGGGCGGCTCGGCGGGCGGCGGCGCGGGTTCGATCATCGGCGGGGATACTCACAAAGGATGTGCAGCCCTAACGGGCGGATGCGGGCTCGGTTCTGCCGCGCCGTACGTTCAGGCTCCATCCAGCTCCCCCGCTCGAATCAGAGGGAGTTTCGGACGCGTGCAGGCCTTGTCCAGAGCTTTGCTGTAGAGCGGGGTTAGCGCGGCTTGAAGGAGAAGGAGATGGCGACGAGGTTGTCGTCGCGCTTCTCGAAGCCGGCGACCGGTTCGTGCGGCTTCACTTCGCGGTGCATGTAGCCGATCGAGGCCTGCATGGCGCCGCGCCGCCAGCCCACGCCGGCCTGGGCGTCGCTGACCAACGCGCTGGTGGCGTCCGTCGACCAGCCCGCGCGCTGCAAGCCGCCATCGGCGCCGCGCAGCATGTTCAGGCCGACCGTCCGACTGCCGCCGGCGACGAACATGTACCAGCGGCCCTTGTCGCCGAACGACTTGCCGTCGCGGACGCCAATCCCTTCCAGCCGACCGGCCACCCGGTCCTCCACGCTGACGGTGGCGCCCGCTTCCGCGCCCGGCCCGGCGTCCGTCAGTCCAACGCCCGCGTGAGGCGTGACGGACAGCTTCTGGTCGCCAGCCCCAACGCTGACAGCGTCAGGCCAGTCGCGGCTGAGGCGCAGGTCGAAGCCTTTCGGCTCGAACGAGGCCTCATCGGACGGCGCAAGCGGCGCGCGGCCGCTGGCGTCGGTCACCGAGCCGGTCACGTCCAGGTTGATACGCGTGTCCTTCTGAGCGCCGGCGAACTGTGCGGTGCGCCACTGGGTGGGTGTTGCCTTGCCGGTGTCGAACACCGCCGCGGACAGTCGCGAAACGGGAGGCTGCTGCGCGTGGGCCACCGTCGCAGCCATCGCCACGATCAACGCCCCCACAGCACTTCTACCCATTATCCTTGCCCAGCCACGAAACAGGTCCGGAAAGCGGAACCTTCATGTCTGTTTAAAGCGCCGGTTGGGTCCGGGTTCCTTGATGAAGATCACGCGCCGTGGCCGTCCAGCCCGTCGCCGTCCGCGGCGCGGCCGTCACCGTCGTGGCCATCGGCCTCGCGCTCCGAAGGCGAGTCGATCACGCCGAAATCCTGCGAACGGCTGCGGCCGGAGGGGAGCTCTACCCCTTCGTTGGCCAGGCCGCGTTTGAGGAGTTCACGGACAGCGGCGGCCCGGCTGGGCATGCGCCGCGAGAAGCGCCAGTTATCGAGCGCTTCGAGTTCGTCCTGGGTGAGCATGATCTGAAGCCGCTCGCCGCGGGCCAAGTCACTCATGGTCGGCAGTTCTCCCGGCGCCTTTCACCACCATCATCTTGTTCAAACGCGCGAGACGCGTTTTGGCTCAATCCACCCTGCTTACTCATATAACGCCGGTTACTCATTTTGCACAACCGGGGAGCTTGGCTATGAAGCCGCCGGGTGCGCAACCGGCTAATACTTAGAGACGTGAGGTGATCGCTAATCATTCTCATCAGCATTTCAGGAGTTGGATAGAAAATCTCCTGCGATCACGCGGATGGGAAGAGATTAGTGCGAATTATACTTGCGATTTTCAAGGAAGAGATCATGGTGTCAATTCCTTTTTTGGAGGCAGCGCCTGTGTTTCCCCCGGACTTTTCACCGGGCGCTTCGGCCTCGCCTCACGGCCCGCGCCCTAGCGCCGACGAGCTTCACAGAGAAGCCAACCACCGCATCGCCAATAACCTGGCGATGATCGCGGGCCTCGTTCGCCTGCACGCCTCCAACATCACCTCGGGGCGGGAAGAAATCTTCAGCCGCCGCGACGTGCGCACGCTGCTGGATGAGATCGGCTCGCGCATCGAGACGGTGGGCCGCCTGCACCGGCTGCTGTCCAACCCCAGCGCCGAAGGCATGATCGATCTGGCGGTCCATCTCGAAGAAACCTGCGAAGCGCTGGTCTCGACCATCCCGCAACAGGAAATCAGCCTCACCTTCCGTTCCTCCGGGCCATGCATGGCCGCTCCCGACGCCGCCGGTCCGATCGGGCTGGTGGTCTCCGAGCTGGTCACCAATGCCGTCAAGCACGCCCACCCCGCCGGCGCGCCCGGCAAGATTCTCGTCCGCTGCGGCCCGGGTCTGGGCGGCGGGATTTTTGTGGACGTGGAGGACGACGGCGTCGGCCTGCCGGAGGACTTCGATCCCTGGAAGGACGGGGGCCTGGGTTTCCGCGTCGTGCGAAACCTCGCCTACCAGCTGGGGGCGAGGCTAGCGTTCGACATGGACGGCCTTGGCCTGAAGGTGAAACTCATCGTGCCGCCCCCCGCGGCGACGGAGTCTGCCTGACCGCCTACTGGCAGGCCAGGCACTCCTCGTAGTCGGTCTTGGCCCCCTGTTCGAAGACCGCCGCGATATTCTCGCCGCCCGCATAGGCGGCCCGCTGCACCGACTTTGAACGCAGGTAGTAGAGGCTCTTCATGCCCCGCTCCCACGCCTGCCAGTGCAGCATGTGCAGGTCCCACTTATCCACGTCGCCCGGCAGGAAGACGTTGACGGACTGCGATTGGCAGATTTCCGGCGTGCGGTCGGCGGCGAGCTCGATGATCCAGCGCTGGTCGATCTCGAAGGCGGTCTTGTAGACGTCCTTCTCGTCCTGGCTGAGGAAGTCGAGATGCTGGACCGAGCCCTCGCGCTCGAGGATCGAGTTCCAGACGGCGTCGGTGTTCTGCCCCTTCTCCTCGAGGAGCTTCTCCAGATAGGGGTTCTTCACCGCGAACGAGCCCGACAGCGTCTTGTGGGTATAGACGTTGGCGGGGATCGGCTCGATGCCAGCAGAGGTCCCGCCGCAGATGATCGAGATCGAGGCGGTCGGCGCGATGGCCAGCTTGTGTGAGAAGCGCTCCATGACGCCGCGCTCGGCCGCGTCCGGGCAGGGCCCGCGCTCTTCGGCCAGCGTGCGGGAAGCGGCGTCGCACTGGCGGCGCAGGTGCTTGAAGAGCCGCATGTTCCAGCTCTTGGCCAGTGCGCTCTCGAAGGGGACGTTCTGCGCCTGCAGGAAGGAGTGGAAGCCCATCAGGCCCAGCCCCACCGACCGCTCGCGCTGGGCGGCGTAGATGGCGGCGGCCGCCGCGCTGGGCGCCCGATCAATGAAGTCCTGCAGCACGTTGTCGAGGAAGCGCATGATGTCTTCCACGAAGGTCGGATGGTCGCGCCACTCCAGATAGGTCTCGGCATTGACCGAGGAGAGGCAGCACACGGCGGTGCGCTCCTTGCCCAGGTGGTCGGGGCCGGTGTGCAGCATGATTTCGCTGCAGAGGTTCGACTGGCGAACTTTAAGCCCCAGTTCGCGCTGGTGCGCCGGCATGGCGCGGTTCACCGCGTCGGAGAAGATGATGTAGGGCTCGCCAGTCTGCAGGCGCAGCTCAAGGACCTTCTGCCACAGCGAGCGGGCATCGACCTCGCGGATCACTTCGCCGGTCTTCGGCGAGCGCAGGCCGAACGTGGCCCCGTCGCGGACGGCCTCCATGAACTCGTCGGTGATGTTGATGCCGTGGTGGAGGTTCAGGGACTTGCGGTTGAAGTCGCCCGAGGGCTTCCGAATCTCCAGGAACTCCTCGATCTCCGGGTGATGGATGTCGAGGTAGACGGCGGCCGAGCCCCGGCGCAGCGAGCCCTGGCTGATGGCCAGCGTCAGCGAGTCCATCACGCGGATGAAGGGGATGATGCCGCTGGTCTGGCCCGCGCCCTTCACCTTCTCGCCGATGGAGCGCACGCCGCCCCAGTAGGTGCCGATGCCGCCGCCGTTGGCCGCAAGCCACACGTTCTCGTTCCAGACGCCGACGATGCCTTCGAGGTTGTCGGCGACGGAGTTCAGGAAGCAGGAGATCGGAAGGCCGCGCTCGGCGCCGCCGTTCGACAGCACCGGGGTCGCCGGCATGAACCACAGGTTCGAGATGTAGTCGTAGATGCGCTGGGCGTGTTCGGAGTCATCCGCGAACGCCGTCGCCACGCGGGCGAACATGTCCTGGTAGGACTCGCCCGGAAGCAGATAGCGGTCTTCCAGCGTGGTCTTGCCGAAGTCGGTCAGCTTGGCGTCGCGCGAACGGTCGACCTCGACCTTCTTCACGAGTTGCAGTTTCGGCCTGTCCGCGATGCGCATGGCGCTCGCCGACTGATCCTGACGCGTAACCTGCCTTGCCGCTTCGCTGCTCATCGTTCCCAAAACCCTGCAACTTCCGCAGCTTCGCCGGACAGCCACTCCGCCCGAACCCACCGCTATATATAGTGCCTGCAGGAGCCCCCTGCACGACATATGGGGCCATGCGTCGCTGAGAGTCGTCAACGGTCAGAATGCGCTCCAACCCAACTTTTTAGTAAAGAAACTGTTGATGGAGCGGTGGAGCTTTAAGGCTTCAGGAACCTGCGCCGTGAGCAGCCGTTGCGGGCCGGATGGCGATCTCCAAGCGAAGCACCAATGCTCCTCTGATCGAGCGACTCTGGGCGTTCGGCAAGGCTGAACTCGGCGCGCTCGCGGCCCTCTTCATCGCGGGCCTGGGCGTCTCCCTCTTCCTGTGGATCGCCGACGAGATGCAGGAGGAGGGGCCGCACGGCATCGACGAGCGGGTGCTGATGTTCCTGCGCCCCGGCGGAAACCCGCACGATGCGCTGGGGCCGGCCTGGCTGCAGCGGGCGGCGACGGAGCTGACGACGCTTGGCGGCACGACGAACCTGACGCTCATCGTCCTTATCGCGGTGGCCTTTCTGCTGCTGCACAAGCGCGTGGCCTCGGCGCTCTTCGTGGTGACGGCGGTGCTCGGCGGCACGGGAATCAGCGAGGTCATCAAGGCCCTGTTCGGCCGCGACCGGCCACCGCTGATGTACCGCGCGGTCACCAGCGCCAACGCCAGCTTCCCGAGCGGCCATGCCATGCTGTCGACCATCACCTACCTGACGCTGGGCGCGCTGCTGGCGCAGGTGATGCCGAGGCGCAGGCAGAAGGTGTTCGTCTTTGCGACCGCGGTGATCCTGGCCCTGATCATCGGGGCGAGCCGGGTCTACCTCGGCGTCCACTGGCTGACCGACGTACTGGCCGGATGGAGCCTCGGGGCGGCCTGGGCGATGATCTGCTGGCTGGCGGCCTGGTCGATCCGCCGCTTCCTGACGCAGCACCGCACGCCCCTCTCCGAGCCACCCGTCGAGGAGCAGCCCTCCTAGTCCAGCGTGGTGCGATAGCGCGCCATGGCCAACAGCGTCATCGCGAGCACGAACCCGGCGAGCGCGAGCAGGCTTGGCCAGAGCTCGGCGAAGCCGAGCCCTTTCAGCAGGGTCCCACGGATGACCACCAGGAAGTGGGTGACCGGCATCAGCTCGCCGATAGCCCGCGCCCAGGCCGGCATTCCCCGGAACGGGAACATGAAGCCGGACATCAGGATCGACGGCAGCATGTAGAAGATGGAGACCTGCACGGCCTGGAGCTGCGATCGCACGGCCGTGGAGATCACGAACCCGAGGGACAGGCTGCCCACGATGAACAGCAGCAGCCCGATCCCGAGGGTAAGCCAGCTGCCTTCCATCGGGACGTGGAACAGGAGCCGCCCAAGCGTCAGGATCAGCAAAGCCTGCAGCAGTCCGACCACGACGTACGGCGTCAGCTTCCCGATCATCACCTCCAGCGGTCGCACGGGGGTGGCCAGAAGCCCCTCCATCGTGCCGCGCTCCAGCTCACGGGTGACGCCCATGGCGGTGATCATCACCAGCGTCATCGACAGGATGACGGCCAGCAGTCCGGGCACGATGTTCTGTGAGCTCTGGCCCTCTGGATTGTAGCGACGATGGATCACCACCTCGAACGGAGGACCGGTCGAGCCCGTCGGCGTCAGTGGCCCCGTCAGCTCGCGCTTGAGGGCAAGCTGCGGCAGCGCGCTCACCGCCGCGGCCGGCCCGCCGGTCGCCATCGGATCGGTGGCGTCGGTGTCGATCAATATCTGCGCCCTGTCGTGGCGGACCACCCGGCGGGAGAAATCGGCCGGGATCGTGATGGCGAACTGCACCCGGCCGTGGCGCAGCGCGTCCTCGAGGTCCGCCGGACTCGAGGCCGTCTCGACGATGTCGAGGTATCCGCTGTTGGCGATGGCCGACAGCACCGAGCGCGCCATGGGCCCGGTGTCCTGCACCAGCGCGGCGGCGGGCAGGTGTCGCGGGTCGGAGTTGATCGCATAGCCGAACAGCAGCAGCTGCACGATGGGGATCGCCAGGATCATGGCGTAGGTCAGCCGGTCGCGCCGCAGCTGCACGAACTCCTTCGTCAGCACCGCCATCACCCGAGCGAGCGAGAATCCGTTCATTGATAGTTGTCCCGCGCCTCGGCCATCAGCTGGATGAAGACATCTTCCAGCGTCGGCCGGACCTCGCTCCAGTGGAAGGGTTCGTGGCGCCAGGGGGCGATCGCGGCTTCCAGCGCGGCCCGGTCCGTTCCGCTCACGTGCAGGGAAGCGCCGAATGGCGCCGCGGTCAGGACGCCCGGTCGTCCGCCGATCTCGCCCGCCAGCCGATCCGCCCCCGCCCCGTCCACGCGCCAGGTGATCAGGCCGGAATGCGCCACCACCTCTTCGGCCGCGCCCCGCGCCATCAGCCGGCCGTAGGCGATGTAGGCGATGTCGTGGCAGCGCTCGGCCTCGTCCATGTAGTGGGTGGAGACCAGCACGGTCATGCCGTCGTTGGCGAGTTCGTGGATCTCGTCCCAGAACTCCCGCCGCGCGCGCGGATCGACGCCCGCGGTGGGCTCGTCGAGCAGGAGCAGGCGCGGCTCGTGCATTACGCAGGCCGCCAGTGACAGGCGCTGCTTCCAGCCTCCGGAAAGCCGCCCAGCGAGCTGCTTGCGCCGGTTGTACAGCCCGAGCCGATCCAGCGCCTCGCGGACGCGTTGGCGGCGGTTGGGCGTATCATAGACGCGGGCGACGAAGTCCAGGTTCTCCTGGATCGTCAGGTCGTCGTAGAGCGAGAACCGCTGGGTCATGTAGCCGGTCTGGCGCTTCACCGCCTCGGCCTCGCGTCGGAAGTCGAGCCCCAGCACCGTCCCTTCGCCGCTGTCCGGCGTGAGCAGACCGCAGAGCATCCGCAGCGTGGTCGTCTTGCCCGAACCGTTCGGTCCCAGGAAGCCCGTGATCCTTCCCGCCTCCAGCTGGATCGAGACGTCCTGCACGACGTGCCTGTCGCCGAAGCTCTTGTTGAGCCCCCGCACGTCGATGGCGAGGCTCACTTGAGCGGCTCCACGTCCATCGGCTGGCCGGGGTTCAGCGCGCGCGGGTTGTCGGGCCGCGCCTCGACCATGAACACCATCCGCTCGCGGCTCTCGCGGCTGTAGATGACCGGCGGCGTGAACTCGGGGCTCGGGCTTACGTAGTTGATCACCGCCCGGCCGCCCGCGCAGCCGTCGCAGGTGAAGCCGACCGCCTGCCCGACGCGGTACTTCGAAACCTCGCGCTCCGGCACGAAGAAGCGCAGGCGCACGCGGTCGTCGGGGATCAGGGCGACCACAGGCTGGTTGGGCGCGGCCCACTCGCCCTTCTGGAAGAAGACGTCCTGCACGCGGGCGTTGGCCGGCGCCTTGGGGCTGACCTGGTCGAGCCGGCTCTGGGCCTCCATCAGAGCGGCCTTGGCCTGCTCGACCTGCGCTTCGGCGGCGATCAGGGCGTCGCGGCGGGCGCCGAGCGTGGCCACCGTCCTCTGCCGCTCGATGGCGCGGACGTTGGCGGCGGCGGTGTCGCGGGCGGCGCGGGCCTGATCCAGCCGGGCGGGCGCATAGACCCCCTGCCGCACGAGCGCGGCGATCCGGTTGAACTCTGCTTGCGCGTCGCGGAGCTGCGCCTGCGCGGCGGCGGCCTGGGCGTCGTAGACGGAGAGCTCCGCCGGCCGCTGGCCCTTGCGCGCGTCTTCCGCTTTCGCCTGTGCGGCGGCGAGCGCGGCGGCGGCCTGATCGCGCTGTCCGACCAGCGGTCCCGCATCGATCGCGAAGAGTGGCTGGCCGGCCGCCACCCTCTGGCCGCGAACCACGGCGACCTCGCTCAACTGACCCTGAGTGGCCGAGGAGAGGTACATCGCCTCGCCCTCGACGTAGCCGGAGAGCGTATCGCCAGCCTTCCCGCGCGGCCCCCATGCCAGCCACAGCACCGCGACCGCGATCAACGTCACGACGGTCGCTGCGACGAGGCGAACCCTTGGTCTCATGCCGGTTTCCCCAGCTGCGATGGCCAAGAAGTAGGCCCAAGCTGCGCCGCGGGAAAGAGAACAGCGGTCGGCAGGTCACCCCGCGCGTGTCTTCAGCCGAAAACCAGGCCTTCCTTCTCGAAGTCGACCTTCGGCAGCTCCTGGCGCTCGGTCCAGTAGTCCTGGGTATGCTGCCACTCCGGCTTGGAGCCGCGCTTGGGCATCAGGTGCATGGAGCGCATCAGGTAGCCCGGATTGAAGTTCTCCGGATCGATCCAGGGCTCCAACGTCATGCCCTCGTCCTCGGGCCGAAGCTGGGGCGCGACCTTATGCGCGCCCTTGGTCTTCATGGCGTTCAGCAGGCGGCATACGAAGTCGCCCATGATATCGACGCGCAGGGTCCAGGAAGCGCGGAAATAGCCGAAGGTCCAGACCATGTTCGGCACGCCGGTGAACATCATCCCGCGCCAGGTGACAGTCTGGGAGAAGTCGACGGGTTGGTTGTCGACGGTGAAGGCGATGTCGCCCAGCACGCTCAGATTGAAGCCGGTCGCGGTGATGATGACGTCGGCGTCGAGGTGTTTGCCGCTCTTCAGCCGGATGCCGGTGGCGTCGAAGCGCTCGATCTCGTCGGTGACCACGGACGCCTTGCCGGCGCGCGCGGCCTGAAAGAGATCGCCGTCGGGGACGAAGGCGATGCGCTGGCGCCAGGGCCGGTAGTGCGGCACGAAGTGCGCCTGCACCGTCTCCTCGGGCAGGAAGGCGCGCACGCCGGCCAAGAGCTCCTCCTTCACCACCTCCGGCTCCTCGAAGGAGCGCTGGGTGAAGGCTGCCTGGTCGTGGAGAATCTTGCGGCGCACGTTCTCATGGATCCAGTGCTGGTCGACCTCCAGCTCGCGCAGCTGGTCGGCCAGCTCGTTGGCGTTGCGCGCGGGGATGAAATAGGTCGGCGAGCGCTGCAGCATGATCAGGCTGCCGCATTCGTCGGCGATGGCCGGCACCAGCGTCGCCGCCGTTGCGCCCGAGC
>JBLNCT010000058.1:0-53740 GCA_050260915.1 Parcubacteria group bacterium | reverse complement strand
AGATGAAGGCGTCCTCGCCTGCGTTCAGCAGGGCGGCCAGCACCGGCTCGGCGTCGGCGGGCGAGACGATCAGCATGAAGCCGACGCCGCAATTGAACGTTCGCCGCATCTCGTGATCGCTTACCCCGCCGGTGTTCTGCAGCCACTCGAACACGGGCGACAGGTCCCAGGCGTTCCAGTCGATCTTCGGCGCCAGCCCCTCGGCGATGGCGCGCGGCGGATTCTCGATCAAACCGCCGCCGGTGATGTGGGCGCCGCCCTTGATGCGGCCTGCCTTGATCAGCGGCAGGACCGACTTCACGTAGATCCGCGTCGGCGCCATCAGCGCCTGCGCCAGCGTGCCTTCGCCGAACGGGCAGGGCGCGTCCCACCCCAGCCCCGACCGCTCCACGATCCGGCGCACCAGCGAGTAGCCGTTGGAGTGCGGCCCGCTCGAGCCCACGCCAATCAGCACGTCGCCCGCGCGCTGCTCGTCCAGCTTCGGCAGCACGCCGTCGCGATCCACCGCGCCGACGTTGAAGCCGGCGAGGTCGTACTCGCCGTCTGCGTACATGCCGGGCATCTCGGCCGTCTCGCCGCCGACGAGCGCGCAGCCGGCCTGCTTGCAGCCCTCGGCAATGCCGGCGACCACCCGCGTCGCCGTCTCCACGTCCAGCTTGCCGGTGGCGAAATAGTCGAGGAACAGCAGCGGCTCGGCGCCCTGGGCCAGCAGGTCGTTGCAGCACATGGCCACGAGGTCGATGCCGACCGTGTCGTGCAGCCCCGTCTCGATGGCGATCTTCAGCTTTGTGCCGACGCCGTCGGTGGTGCTGACCAGCAGCGGGTCGGAATAGCCCGCCGCCTTCAGGTCGAACAAAGCCCCGAACCCCCCCAGGCCCGCTTCCGCGCCGGGGCGGCGGGTGGCCTTGGCCAGCGGCTTGATGGCTTCCACGAGGGCGTTGCCGGCGTCGATGTCGACACCGGCTTGAGCATAGGTCAGGCCGTTGGGCCGGTCGGTCATCTGTCGCTCGAATACTTCAGGGCGGGTGGATTCAAGTCGCGTCGCGACGCTTGCCCCTTGCAGACTCGCCCGCTCGCGGGGCTATAGCTAGCCGATGACGCCGATTACCACCACCGCCGAACTGTCGGCGTTCTGCAAGTCCTTGAAAGGCCAACCCTTCATCGCCGTGGACACGGAGTTCATGCGCGAGACGACCTATTGGCCGAAGCTCTGCCTGATCCAGGTGGCCTCGCCGGAAGAGGGCGTCTGCATCGATCCGCTGGCGGACGACATCGACCTGACGCCGCTGCTCGACATCCTGCGCGACGCCAGCGTGCAGAAGGTCTTCCACGCCGCGCGTCAGGACGTGGAAATCTTCAACAACCTGGGCGCCATGCCCGTGCCGCTGTTCGACACCCAGATCGCCGGGATGGCCGCGGGCTTCGGCGAGCAGATCGCCTACGACGCGCTGGTCCGCCAGATGCTGAAGATCGACATCGACAAGAGCAGCCGCTTCACCGACTGGTCGCGCCGGCCGCTGTCGGACGCGCAACTTTCCTATGCGCTCGCCGACGTGACCCACCTCGCCAAGCTCTATCCCATGCTGCGTTCGCGGCTGGAGAAGGCAGGGCGCCTCGCCTGGGTCGAGGAGGAGATGGCCGCGCTCACCGACCCGGCCCTCTACGACGTCGATCCGGAGAATTCCTGGAAGCGGCTGAAACCCAGGAAGCACACGCCGAAATACCTCGCCGTCTTCAAGGCCGTCGCGGCCTGGCGCGAGCGGACGGCGCAGCTGCGCGACCAGCCGCGCGGGCGCATTCTGAAGGACGAAGCCATCGACGAACTGGCCGCCCAGGCGCCGACGGACGCCGCCGCGCTGGATCGCCTGCGGGGGGTGCCGAAGGGCTTCTCCGGCTCCAGGTTCGGCCCCGAGCTGGTCGCGGCCATCCGCGAGGCGCTGAAGAACCCCGAAGCTTATGCCCCGGTCATCGAGCGCAACGGAACGCCGCCGAACCAGGCCGCCGGCGCCATCGTCGAGCTGCTGAAGGTGCTGCTGAAGGCCCGCGCCGAGGACGCGGGGGTGGCGTCAAAGCTGATCGCCACCGTCTCCGACCTCGAAAAGATCGCCAACGACGACAACGCCGACGTCCAGGCCCTCCACGGCTGGCGCCGCGAGGCGTTTGGGGCGGATGCCCTGAAGCTGAAGCGGGGGGAACTGGCCTTGGTGCTGGACGGCACGCGGGTGCGGGTGGTCGAGGTGCGGCGGGCGCCGAGAGCCACCACCCCCGCTTAACGCCCTCGCCGAATTGAGCGCGTGATGGATGCTCCACGCTACCCCGTCGCTGCTCGTTAGCACCTGCGAATTCCAGAACCGCAGGACGGTGAAGCCGCACGCCTCCAGCACCTTGGTCCGCGCTTCGTCATACTCGACCTGTTCGGAGTGCTGGCCGCCGTCCAATTCGATAACCAGCCGCGCCTCCATGCAGACGAAGTCGGCGAAGTAGCGGTCGATTGGAACCTGCCGCCGGAACTTCCAGCCGTCCAGCTTCCGCCCGCGCACGATCGACCAGAGCTTCCGCTCGGCGTCGGTTTTCTCCTGGCGAAGGCGTCTCGCGTTGGCGATCTTGTCCATAGCTCAGCTATAGCGCGAGCCTTGCGACGTTCCTAAACCCTCATCCTCCCACGCCTTCGGCGCGGGCCCCTCCTTCTCCCTTAGGGAGAAGGGTTCAATCTGATCTCCAGCCCCACGTTCAGCGCATTCGCCACGGCCTGAGCGCGGCGCTTCGTCTGTTCGCCGAGCAGCATGTCGGCCCACTTCGGCTCCGTGCTGAGCACCAGCTTGCCGTCCTCCAGCGCGATCCGCGACTTCGCCAGCAGCGCGCTCGACCGGCCCGACAGATCGCAGCCCAGCCGAATCGCCGCCCCCAGCGCCCGCGCGCGGCGGCGCAGGAAGTCGGGGATGATCCTGGCGATGGTGCTGGCCTCCGGCAGGTCGTCATGCGCGGTGTGGCGGTGGAAGGCGGCGACGGCGAGGAAGCACCGCTCGGCATGGCTCTGGCCAGCGATGGGCGCGCGTAGAACCTGCTCGAAGATCAGCGTGGCGCGGTGGTCCGGGTGCAGGGTCGCGCCGAGGTCCGCCAACCGGCAGGCGGCGGCGGTCAGGACCTTGTCGCGCTTGCCGAAGGCCGGGGGAAGGGTGGCGAAGACCGGCTCGAGCCACGTCTCCAGCGCGGGCCCAAGCGCGGCATCCGTCGCGAAACGGCCGCCCAACGCCCGGCAGCCGGCGACCAGGGGGTCCTCAGCCTGGACCTCCGGCTCCATGGCCTCGTACAGCAGCCCCTCGCGCAGGCCATAGGCCGAGGTCAGGATGCGGCGCAGGCCCAGCTGCCCGACCAGCGCCTCGAGCACCACCGCGGCATAGGGCAGGGTCTCGGCGCGCTTGGCCGATATCCCCGGAATGCCGGTCAGCGAACTCGCCGACAGGTGCGAGATCACTCGCGCCGCGGTCAGCGCCTCGCTGCGGGTCATTTCGTACTCGTGGACGATCCGCAGCGGGTAGCCGGCGATGCCCATGTGCAGCAGGGCGAGGTTGCGCCAGGCCCCGCCGACGGCGTGGAAGGTCTCGGCCTGGAAGCGGTCGGCCACCTCGGCGATCTGCGCTTCCACGGTCTTGCGCAGCTTGCGCGGATCGTCGCCCAGTCGAAAACCCACGCCGAACGGCCCAAGCCCCAGCGTGGCCGCATCGCCCGCCTCCCCGCCGTTCAGCTGCGTCAGCTCCAGGCTCGCCCCACCCAGGTCGCCCACGACGCCCTCGCCATCCGGCGCACCCGCGACGACGCCCAGCGCGGAGTAGCGGGCCTCTTCCTCGCCCGAGAGGACGCGGATGTTCAGCCCGACCTCGTTGTGGACGCGCTTGATGAAGTCTGCCCCGTCCTCGGCGTCGCGAACGGCGGCGGTGCCGACGGCGAACGCCTCGTCCGGCTTCACCGCGTCGAGCACGGCCCTAAACCGCCGAAGCGCCGACAGCGCCTGCTCCGAACCCTCCAGCGACAGCTTGCCCGTCGCGCCGAGATCTCGGCCCAAACCCGCCAGCACCTTCTCGTTGTAGGTCGTCCAGATCGCGCGGCCTTCCAGCCGGTAGAGCACCAGGCGGACGGAGTTGGACCCGACGTCGATGACGGCCGCGTCCTTGACGGGGGTCGAACTAACGCCTGGCGACATCGGCGAGCGCGCGGGGCAGGTCTTGAGCGTGCTGCCCGCGGCCGGACAGGCTGGGATTGGTCATGAAGTATTCGTGCGCCGAGAAGGCGGCCTTCGATTCCCACAGAGGATCGCGGGTGTAGCCGCCGTCCGCGTCCAGGGTCCAGCTCTGCGCCTCGTCCTTCAGCGCGGCCAGCATGATCTGGTCCAGCACCTGCTGGTGCACGGTTGGGTTCTCGATGGGCGTCAGCGCCTCCACCCGCCGGTCGAGGTTGCGCGGCATCCAGTCGGCCGACGAGATGAACACCCGCGCCCGCGAACTCGGCATCTCGTGCCCCGCCGCGAACGCCACGATCCGCCCGTGCTCCAGGAAGCGCCCGACGATGGACTTGACCCGGATGTTCTCCGACAGCCCCTTGACGCCCGGCCGCAGGCAACAGATGCCGCGGATGACGAGGTCGATCCCCACGCCCGACTGGCTGGCGCGGTAGAGGGCGTCGATGATCTCGGGATCCACCAGCGCGTTCAGCTTCGCCCAGATCGCGGCCGGCAACCCGGCCTTGGCGTTGGCGATCTCCTGGTCGATGAAGGCCAGCAGGTCGGTCTTCATCGTCTCCGGCGAGAACGACAGCTTCTCCAGCCGCTCCGGCCGCGCATAGCCGGTGATGAAGTTGAACAGCCGCGCCGAATCCCGCCCCAGCGCCGGGTCGGTCGTGAACAGCGACAGGTCGGTGTAAATCTTGGCCGTCACCGGGTGGTAGTTGCCGGTGCCGAAGTGACAGTAGGTCCGCAGCGTCTCGCCCTCGCGCCGCACGATCAGGCTGAGCTTGGCGTGGGTCTTGTACTCGACGAAGCCGAAGACGACGTGCACGCCCGCCCGTTCCAGGTCGCGGGCCCACTTCAGGTTCGCCTCCTCGTCGAAGCGCGCCTTGATCTCGACCAGCGCCGTGACGTTCTTGCCGTTCTCGGCCGCCTCGATCAGGGCGGCGACGATGGGGCTGTCCTGGCTGGTGCGATAGAGCGTCTGCTTGATCGCCAGCACGTTCGGATCGCGCGCGGCCTGGCGCAGGAACTGCACCACCACGTCGAAGCTCTCGAACGGGTGGTGGACCAGGATGTCCTTCTCCCGGATCGCCGCGAAGCAGTCGCCGCCGTGGTCGCGGATGCGCTCTGGGAAGCGGGGTGAGAAGGCCGGGAATTTCAAGTCCTGCCGGTCGGCGGGGATCAGCTCCGACAACTGCGCGAGCCCCAGCTTGCCGTCGACGACGACCACATCCTCGGGCTCGGCCTTCAGACCTTCGAGGATGAACTCGCGCAGGTCCTCCGGCATCGAGGCCTCGACCTTCACCCGCACCACCGACCCCAGCCTGCGCCGCTTCAGCCGCGCCTCGAACTCGCGGACCAGGTCTTCGGCCTCTTCCTCGATTTCCACGTCGCTGTCCCGGATCAGCCGGAACATGCCCAGCCCCTCGACGTCGCAGCCGGGGAACAGGTGGTCGAGGAAGAGGACGAGGAAGGACTCCAGCGCCAGATACCGCCGCTCGCCCTTGCGCCCCTGGTTCTCTCCGCCGGTCAGCTCCCAGAACCGCTTCACCTGGGTCGGCGCCGGCAGCAGGGCGTAGAGCGACTTGCCGTCCGACTCGCGGCGCAGCTTCAGCGCCAGCGAGAAGCTGAGGTTCGGGATGTACGGAAACGGATGCGCCGGGTCGATGGCCAGCGGCGTCAGGACCGGGAACAGCTTGTTCAGGAAGATGTCGCTGGCGCGGTCGAGGTCCTCGGGGCCCACGTCGCGCGCACTCAGCAGGCGCAGCCCCTGGCCCGCCAGCTCGGACCGCAGCTCGCGCCATATCCGCTGCTGGTTGGCCATCAGCTCGGCCGCGTCGGCGTTGATCCGGACCAGCTGCTCTTCGGGCGTGAGGCCGTCCTGGCTGACGACGCGGACACCCTCGCGGACCTGACCTTTCAGGCCGGCCACCCGGACCATGTAGAACTCGTCGAGGTTCGCCGCCGAGATCGACAGGAACCTCAAGCGCTCCAGCAGCGGATGGCGCGGGTTCTCCGCCTCCTCCAGCACCCGCTCGTTGAACTTCAGCCACGAGAGCTCGCGGTTGAAGAACCGCTCGGGCGAACCCAGCAGCGCTTCGTCGAGCATCAGCGCGGCAGAGGCGACGGCGGCCTCGCTCATTCGAACAGCTCCAGCGTTCCGTCGCCCTCCAGCACCTCGCGCGCCAGCACCCGGCTGATCGCGCGCTGCTGCTCGTCGGCGGCCTTGTCCAGCCGCCGCACGATAGCCTCGGCGGCGGGGACGGAGCGCTCAATACGACGGATCAGATACGGATATATGTCATCGGCCGGGCGGATATTCCGCTGCCGGAAGAACTTCTCCAGCACGTTGCGCAGCAGTTCGTCGTCCGGCGCGCCGAGCTGGGCCACCGTCAGCGCATTCAGCCGCGAGCGCAGGTCGGGCAGGGCGGTCCTCCACTGCGCCGGCAGCTTGCGGGCCGTCAGCAGCAAGCCGCCGCCCTTCAGCCCCGCCATGTTGAACAGGTGGAACAGCGCTTCGTCGTCGATGCCCGAGCGGTCGACATCCTCCACCAGCACCGGCCGTCCTTCCAGCGACGACAGCTTCGTCTGCGGATCGAAGATCACGGCGCCCGCCGCATGCGCCCACGCCAGCGCCAGGTGCGTCTTGCCCGAGCCCTTGGGCCCCACCAGCGCCAGCGCCCCGGCCGGCCAGTCCGGCCAGGCGTCGATGGCCTTCACCGCCTGCTCGTTCGTCGGCGAGAGGACGAACTCTTCGCGCGAGTGCGACGCCGGTCGTTTGAGCTTGAGTCTCAGCTGTCGAGCCAAGCGGAGGTCCCGGAAAGCTTCATCGTGGCGGCAGTTTACCAAGAGGAGTTGAGACGTACAAAACCCTTCTCCCCTTGCGGGAGAAGGTGGCAGCCGAAGGCTGACGGATGAGGGGTTTCTCAGAAGTCGATGAAGCGGATCGGCTGAGTCGCAGCGGAAGCGGTTTTCGCCCCCTCATCCGTCGGCTTCGCCGACACCTTCTCCCGCAAGGGGAGAAGGGACGTTGGCTTGACAGCCAAGCCCTCCCATGCGCCCTTCCGCGCCTTCGTAAATCACCCACGATTTGAGACCGATGCACGCCTACCGCACCCACACCTGCGGCGCGCTCCGCGCTTCCGACACAGGGGCTGAAGTCCGCCTGTCCGGGTGGATTCACCGCAAGCGCGACCATGGCGGACTGATCTTCGTCGACCTGCGCGACAACTACGGTCTCACCCAGCTCGTCCTGCACCCCGGCACCCCGGGCTTCGACATCGTCGAGCACCTGCGCGCCGAGAGCGTGATCCGCATCGACGGCGAGGTGGTGGCGCGTACGCCCGATACCGTGAACCCCAACCTCCCCACCGGCGAGGTCGAGGTGCGCGTGCGGGCCGTCGAGGTGCTCTCCGAAGCCGCCGAACTGCCGCTGCCGGTGTTCGGTGAGCCGGAGTACCCGGAGGATATCCGGCTCAAGTACCGCTACCTCGACCTGCGCCGCGAGACGCTGCACCGGAACATCCTGCTGCGCTCGCAGGTGATCGATTCCATTCGCCGCCGAATGATCGGGCAGGGGTTCACCGAGTTCCAGACGCCGATCCTGACGGCCTCCTCGCCCGAGGGCGCGCGCGACTTCCTCGTGCCCTCGCGCCTGCATCCGACCAAGTTCTACGCGCTCCCGCAGGCGCCGCAGCAGTTCAAGCAGCTGCTGATGGTCTCCGGCTTCGACCGCTACTTCCAGATCGCGCCGTGCTTCCGCGACGAGGACCTGCGCGCCGACCGCTCGCTCGAGTTCTACCAGCTCGACGTCGAGATGAGCTTCGTGACGCAAGAGGACGTCTTTGCCGCCATCGAGCCTGTGATGCACGGGGTGTTCCAGGAGTTCGGCGGCGGCAAGGCCGTCACGCCGTACCCGTTCCCGCGCATCGCCTACCGCGACGCCATCGCCTGGTACGGCACCGACAAGCCCGACCTGCGCAACCCGCTGAAGATGGCGGACGTCTCCGACCACTTCCGCGGCGGCGGCTTTGGCCTCTTCGCCCGCATCCTGGAGGACGCCAAGAACGCGGTGTGGGCGATCCCCGCGCCGAAGGGCGGTTCGCGCGCCTTCTGCGACCGCATGAACAGCTGGGCGCAAGGGGAGGGGCAGCCGGGCCTCGGCTACATCTTCTGGAGCGAGGACCAGGGCGGCTGGGGCGGACCCATCGCCAAGAACCTCGGGCCTGAGCGCACCCAGGCCATCATGGACCAGCTGGGGCTCGGCCAAGGCGACGCGGCCTTCTTCGTCGCCGGCGATCCGGGCGTCTTCTACAAGTTCGCCGGCTCGGCCCGGACCAAGGTCGGGACCGACCTGAACCTGATCGCCGAGGACCGCTTCGACTTCTGCTGGATCGTCGACTTCCCGATGTTCGAGTGGAACGAGGAGGAGAAGCGCGTCGACTTTTCCCACAACCCCTTCTCCATGCCGCAGGGCGAGCTGGAGGCGCTGAACAGCAAGGACCCGCTGGAAATCCTCGCCTACCAGTACGACATCGTCTGCAACGGCTACGAGCTCTGCTCCGGCGCCATCCGGAACCACCGGCCGGAAATCATGTTGCGCGCTTTCGAGATCGCGGGCTACGGGCCCGAGGTCGTGGAAGCCCAGTTCGGCGGCATGCTGAACGCCTTCCGCTATGGCGCCCCGCCGCACGGCGGCCTGGCGCCCGGCATCGACCGCATTGTCATGTTGCTGGCCGGCGAAACCGCCATCCGCGAAGTCATCGCCTTCCCGCTGAACCAGCAGGGCGAGGATTTGCTGATGACCGCGCCGTCAGGCGTGACGGAGAAGCAGCTGAAGGAGCTGCACATCCGCCTCGCGCCGCCGATCAAGGCCTAAGCCCAGCAGCTTCAAACAATTACCGCTTCCCCGGCGAAGGCCGGGGCCCAGCCTGACGCGCGAACGCTGATTGGAAGGGCCCTGAGTCGCTAGAGCCCGCTTCAGCGCTGTCCATCTGGATCCCGGCCTTCGCCGGGACAATCGGAACCAGGCGCCGAACTTAATCCCCCGCCGAAATGATCCACCGCGGCGCCTGCGGAGGCGCTGGCGGGATGGGGGGGGCGATGTGGCGGATGATGACCCCATGGCAGGCATGCGCGGTCAGCCCGCGCGGCGGTTTCGTCGTGGAGTCCGCGCAGGCGTCGTCCAGCTGATCCTGCGTGATCCGCGCGTCGGTCAGGTCCGCGCCCAACAGCACGGCGTGGGAAAGGTCCGCGTCGGTGAAGTCCGCGCCGCGCAGGTCGGCCTTCGCCATGATGGCGTTGACCAGCTCGGCGTCTCGGAAATCCGCCCCGCGCGCATCGACGCCTGACAGGTTCGCCGCATTCAGCTCGGAGCCCCGAAGGTGCGCGCCGGCCATCCGGCTCCCTGCCAGGTTGGAGCCCGTCAGCTCCGCGCCGGTCATCCGGGCGCCCCGAAGGTCGGCTTTCGCGAAGTTGGAGCCGGTGGCCTCGATGCCGTCCAGCCGGGCGCTTGCGAAGGTGGCCAGCGCGAAGTGCGCGCCCATCATCTCCGCCCCGCGCAGGTCGGCCCGGCTGAAGTCGGCCTGTTGGAAGTTGGAGCCGGTGAAGGACGCGCCGCGCAGGTCGGCGCCCACAAGATGGGAAGCGGCGAAGTTGGCGCCGACGAACTGCGCGCCGGTCAGCTTCTTGCCCGACAGTTCGCACCGGGCGCACGCGCCGCCGAACGACACCAGCTTCGGAATGTCGCGATCGCCGGCATGGGCGACGCCGGCCAGCGCGCTCAGTGCGGCCAGGAGGGCGGAAAACTGGACTGCGAACCGTCTCATGGCCTCACGGTGTGGCCCCCAGGGCCCCCGGACGCCACTTAATTCGCCGTAATGGCGCTATGACGCAGCCTCCCCTTTTCCGATCTTCCCGGCGAAGGCCGGGCCCAGGCCTTCGCCGGGGAAACCGGTCTGGATTCTACGACGCAGCCCCGGTCTGGTCCGTGAGCCCACCCTGTGCGCCGCATGTCTGGCAGATCAGCAGCGCCCCTTGCCGGACCACCGCCAGGTCGCCGCAGGACGAGCAGACGTCGCCGTGCGCCTTCGGTTGGTGCGCCGCCTCCTCGGTCTTGCGCCCGCCGAACGGCAGGAAGACCAGGTTGTCCGGCGCGGCGCCGCGCGAGAAGCCCTTGGAGATGAACTTCGAGGCCGGCTGCATCTGCTCCTCCGGCGGCGCGCCGTCGGCCAGGCCGCTGCCCAGGCCGTCGGCGTTGAACTCCTCCGGATCGGCGTTCGCGAGGTCGTCGCGGTCCAGGTAGGACACCCCAAGCTCGCGGAAAATGTAGTCGAGGATCGAGGTCGCCGACTTCACCGAGTCGTTGCCCGTCACCGGCCCCGCCGGCTCGAACCGCGTGAACACGAAGGCGTCCACGAACTCGTCCAGCGGCACGCCGTATTGCAGGCCGATCGAGATGGCGATGGCGAAGTTGTTCATCAGGGAGCGGAAGGCCGCACCCTCCTTGTGCATGTCGATGAAGATCTCGCCGAGCTCGCCGTCGTCGTACTCGCCCGTGTGGAGGTAGACCTTATGGCCGCCGACCGTCGCCTTCTGGATGTAGCCCTTGCGCCGATCCGGCAGGCGGCGGCGTTCGCGGGCGCGTTCTACGACGCGCTCCACCACGCGTTCCTGCACGGTCGGCGCGGGTTCCAGCCTGCGGCGCGGCGCCTCCTCCTCCAAAGCGGGGATAGTCAGCGCGAAATCCGCCGGTGGATTGGTCCGTTCGAGCCGCAACGCGCGTACCCCGGCGCGCGCAGCGGCCGCCTGCAGCCGCACCGCGTCCGCCGGCGCGTCCGCGAAGCCCAACGGCAGCACCACCACGCCCGGCGCCCCGACGAAGGGCTCGACCGCGGCGGTCATCGCCAGCCGCTCCGCGATGGAGATGTCGTCGGGCTCGGCGAACACCGCGCCGGAGAGGCGTCCCTGGCCGACCGCCACCGCCGCGGCCGCCTCGATGTCGGCATCCGAGAAGCCGGCGAGCTTCAGGGTGTCGAACCCGGGCTCCTTCAGCATCTCGGCCGTGGCGCCCAGCACGTCGCAGACGAAGCCTTCGCCCATCAGCGCCGGCGCGAAGGCGTTGCGAAGGTCGCTGACGAAGGGCAGGGCGGCCTCGGCCGCCGCGATCTCGTGGTCGGTGAAACCCTTGGACTTCAGCGCCGCGTGGTCGACGCCCGGCGCCTCGGCCAGACTCCCGCACCCGAGCGCCTCCGCCCGCGCCTCGCCCGCGTCCGTGCGCAGCGTGCGCAAGCCCATCAGCGCCGCCTCCGACAGCACCCGCACGATCTCGCCGTCGGCCGTTTCCGCCACGGTGACCGCGCCGCGCCAGGGCTGCGCCCCCAGCGGACGCCCGCCCAGCCGCAGCTCCAGTTCGGGATCGTCGAACAGGGCGGTCGTCGCGGGCGTGCAGATCTCGGCCAGTTCCGCAGCGGTGGCGGAAACCACCTCGGCGGCCATGCGCCAGACGCCCGCGGCGCCGGAGCGGCCTTCCTCCGACGCATAGGCCACGCCCTGCGCCACCAGCCAGTCGGAGACGCCCGCCAGCGTCAGCCGCCCGACGCCGCCGCCGTTCACCTGCGCCTCGATGGCCAGCGCGGTGGCGACCACGCGGATCAAGGCCTTGAAGTTCTCGGTGTCGGTGAGCTCGTCGCCCCTGAAGCCCAGCACGTCGATGGCGGCGCGCGGCGCGGCGTCGGCGGAGGCGATCAGCTCTGCGTCCACCGGGTCGAACGCCATCGTCACGGCGCTCGTGCGCCAGCCCAGCCGCGCGGCCAGAGCCGCGTCCGCGTCGGCCGCCGCCACCGTGTCGCGGGAGGCCGTCACCACCAGCTTCGGCGCGCATCGCTCCTCGCGCACCCGTCCAGCCGGGTCGTCGGAAGCGGCGAGCGCAATGGCGTCCGCGATCATCGGATCGCTCGCGCCGGCCTGCCGCGCGGCATGGGCCGCCCGGGCAAGGGCGAGGTTGCGGGCCGGATCGGCGCACGCGGCAGCGTCGCCTTCGCATCGGCGGACGGCTTCGCTGACGGCCCGCAGTCGCGAGGCGAGGGTGGAGATGGCGCTGTCGCCGAGCGCATGAGCCTGGGCGCGCGCCGCGAACTCCGCGGCCTCGCGGGCGAACTCGATGGCGCCGATGTCGGGGATGTCGGGGATGGCCGCCTCGACCATCGTCCCGCGCGCCGGGGCGACGGCCGCCAGCCCCAGCGTCAGCGCCGTATAGAGTTCGTCCCGGAACGCCAGCGTGTCGGCCTGCCGATTGAACAGCCCGAGCGCCGAGCCCCACGCCGCAATCCGTCGCGCATAGAGGTCCGGCCCGCCGGCCAGAACCTTGTCGGAGGCGTCGGTCTCGGCCAGCGCCTTGGGATAGCTTTCCGGGAAGTCGGCGGGCAGCGTCTCGGCCCAGTCGAGCCATGCCTCGACCCGCGCGTCGGGCCAGCCCTTGGGCGCCAGCACGCCCGCAAGCGCGCCCGCGGTCTCGACCGTGCGAAGCTCCACCTCCGCGGCCGGGCCGCGCGACAGACGCCGTTCAAAGCGCATCGAATCCGACTCCCGCACACACCTGTCATCGAGGCTAGGGACCCGACAGAGTCGCGGCAATAGATGTTGAGGCGCTTCTCCCATCCATCCACAACATCTGGGGCTTATGCGCGCGTCTGGCTCGCTGGACGGGGCGGGGGTCAACCGCTATGGTCCGCGCGCAATTAAGGCTTGGATTTCCAAAGGCTTCAGGCGTGCTCAAACGGCTCTTCACCTGGTGGAACGGCGCCACCCCCGGCATCCTCTTCACCATCGGCCGCCGCGGCGTCTTCGTGGGCGAGGACGAATTCGGCAACCGCTACTACGAAGCCAAGGACGCCCGCGATTCCTATGACGAGCGCAAGCGCCGCTGGGTCGTCTACAACGGCTATGCCGAGGCCTCGAAGGTGCCGCCGGATTGGCACGGCTGGCTGCATCACACCTTCGCGGAACCGCCGACCGTCGCGCCGCTCCCCCGCAAGCGTTGGGAGAAGGAGCACATCCCCAACCTGTCCGGCACTCAGTACGCCTGGCGGCCGAAGGGCTCCATCGCCCGTGGCGGCGAGCGCGCCCCCGCGACAGGCGACTACGAAGCCTGGACGCCGGAGTAAGCGCCGATGAGGCCGCGTCCTGGCCTTGCCATTCTCGCCCTGACCGGTGCGCTGGCCGCGGCCGGCATCGTGCAGGCGCGCCAGCAGCCCGCGCCGAACGCGCCTGCCGTCACCGCGCCGGCGGCCGAGGAGCCGGTCCCGCAGCCGCCTGCCCACCCGATCCCGTACACCCAGCTCAACAAGGCGACCGCGTCCGAGCGGGCCGCGCCAGCCGCCGCGCCTGAGCCGCCCAAGCCGACCGGCCCGCTGCCTCGGGCGCGCACCACGACCGCTGTGCTGCAGGCGCTCGACAAGGTCACCACCGAAAGCCTGCGGTTCGAGGCCCCGATCGGCCAGACGGTCCGCTACAAGGACCTCGTGTTCACCGTACGGGCCTGCGAGACCGCGGCGCCTGACGAGCTGGCGCCTGAAGCCGCCGCCTACGTCGTCATCAACTCGCAGCCGGTTCCGCAGCCCGGTCGCGTCGCGGCGCCGTCGCGGCAGGTGTTCAAGGGCTGGATGTTCGCTTCGACCCCGAGCGAAAACCCGGTGCAGCACCCGGTCTACGACGCCTGGCTGGTCGCCTGTAAGACCGCCGCGCCGTCGCCCGCGAACCGGTAGAAGTCGGCGTCCACCTCCAACGCCAGCGCCAGCCTGCGCCGGTACTCGTCGCGCCCGATCTCCCGCGCGCCGAACTGGGCGAGGTGCTCGGTCATGAACTGGGCGTCGAGCAGCCGAAAGCCGCCGACAATCAGCCGCGCCGCCAGATGCACCAGCGCGACCTTGCTGGCGTCGCGCGCGGTGGAGAACATGCTCTCGCCGAAGAAGGCCCCGCCGAGCGCGACGCCATAGAGCCCGCCGACAAGCTCGCCGTCCCGCCAGGCTTCGACGCTGTGGGCGAGGCCCGTCCGGTAGAGATCGCCGTAGAGCTGCTGGATCGGCCGGTTGATCCAAGTCTCCGGCCGTTCCGGACGCGGCGCGGCGCAGGCCGCTACAACGGCGTCGAAGGCCGTGTCGACCTTCACCGTGTAGATGTTCGACCGCACCGTCCGGGCCAGGCGCCTCGGAACATGGAAGCGCTCCAGCGGCAGGATGCCCCGCAGCTCCGGGTCGATCAGGAAGATGCGCCGGTCGTGGCGGGCGTCGGCCATGGGGAAAATCCCCTGCCGGTAGCAGGCGATCAGGTCCTGGACGTCGAAGCCGTCGTCCCGCGCCACGGGCTCATCCCTGCGCCTTGATCCACTGCTCCAGCCAGTGGATGTGATAGTCGCCCTTGATGATGTCGGGCTCGACCAGCAGCTCCTGGAAGAGGGGGATGGTCGTCTCGATGCCGCTCACCACCATTTCGCCGAGGCACCGGCAGGTCCGCGCGATGCACTCCTCGCGGTCGCGGCCATGCACGATCAGCTTGCCCGCCAGGCTGTCGTAGTAGGGCGGGATCGTGTAGCCGGCGTAGAGCGCCGAATCGAGCCGCACGCCGAGGCCTCCCGGCGCATGGAAGTCGGTGATCAGGCCGGGCGAGGGTGTGAAGGTTTTCGGGTTCTCGGCGTTGATCCGGCACTCGATGGCGTGGCCTTCGAAGACCACCTCGTCCTGCGTGAACGAAAGCGGCAGGCCCGCGGCGATGCGGATCTGCTCACGCACCAGGTCGATGCCGGTGATCATCTCCGTCACCGGATGCTCGACCTGCAGGCGCGTGTTCATCTCGATGAAGAAGAACTCGCCGTTCTCGTACAGGAACTCGATCGTGCCGACGCCGAGGTAGCCGATCTTGCGGATCGCCTCGACGACCACCTTGCCGATCTTCGCCCGAGTGGCGGCGTCGATGGCGGGGGAGGGCGCCTCCTCCATCACCTTCTGGTGTCGCCGCTGCAGCGAACAGTCCCGTTCGCCCAGGTGACAGACGTTGCCGAAGCTGTCGGCGATGACCTGCAGCTCGATGTGGCGCGGCTTCTGGAGGTAGCGCTCCATATAGACCGCGTCGTCTCCGAACGCGGCGCGCGCCTCGCCCTGGGCCGTGGCCAGCGCTTCGGCGAGGTCCTCGCGGGTCTCGGCGACCTTCATGCCCCGCCCGCCGCCGCCGGCCGCGGCCTTGATCAGGACGGGAAAGCCGATCTCCTCGGCCGCCGCGAAGGCCTCTTCCTCCGACTGCAGCGCCCCTTCGGAGCCGGGCACCACCGGGATGCCGGCTTCCTTCACCGCCTGCTTGGCGGTGATCTTGTCGCCCATCATCCGAATGTGCTCGGGCTTCGGGCCGATGAAGGTGAAGCCGTGCGCCTCGACGATCTCGGCGAAGCGGGCGTTCTCTGAGAGGAAGCCGTAGCCGGGGTGGATGGCGTTGGCGCCGGTGATCTCGGCGGCGGCGATGATCGAGGGGATGTTGAGGTAGCTCTTGGCCGCGGGCGCGGGCCCGATGCAGACGCTCTCGTCCGCCAGCCGAACCCACATGGCGCCCGCGTCGGCTTCCGAGTGCACGGCCACGGTGGAGATGCCCATCTCCTTGCACGCGCGGTGCACGCGGAGCGCAATTTCCCCCCGGTTCGCGATCAGGATCTTGTCGAACACGGCGGTTACTCGATGACGACGAGCGGCTCGCCGAACTCGACGGGCTGGGCGTCGGACACCAGGATTTCCACGATCTTGCCCGCGCGGGGCGAGGGGATCGGGTTCATGGTCTTCATTGCTTCCACGATGAGCAGGGTCTGGCCCTCGCTGACCGTCTGGCCGACCTTCACGAACGGCTCGGCGCCCGGCTGCGGCTGCAGATAGACCGTGCCGACCATCGGCGAGTTGACCACGTCTCCGGCGTATTCGGCCGGAGCCGCTGCCGCAGGAGCGGCCGCTGAGGCCGCCGCCGGGGCAGGGGGCGCCACAGCCGGCGCCGGAGCCAGCGCCGCCGGAGCGGCCGCCACCATCACCTCGCGGGCGACGCGGATGCGCAGGTCGCCGCGCTCCACCTCGATCTCCGTGAGGCCGGTGTCCTTCAGGATGCCGGCCAGCTTGCGCACAAGCCGGGTGTCGATGGCGCGCCCGTCCTCGGGGGAATCACCGGGAGCCGTGTCATTGGACATGAAGCAATAAACCTCTGTTCAGGCCGGGGGGTTCAGCGCGCCGACAAGGCCGGCCGCGGCTTCGATGGCGAGCTCGTAAGAGGCCGCGCCGAATCCCGAGACGACGCCGGTCGCTGCGAGCGAGACGTAGGTCTTGCGGCGAAAGTCTTCCCGCGCCGCCGGGTTGGACAGGTGGCACTCGATCACCGGGATCGAGAGCGTCTTGAGGGCATCCAGCAGCGCCACGGACGTGTGCCCGTAGCCCGCCGGGTTGATGACGAGCGCGCAGCCTTTCTCGCGGGCCTCCTGGACCCAGTCGATCAGCTCGCCCTCGTGGTTGGACTGGCGGAAGACGACCTGCAGGCCGCTCTTTCCCGCCCGCGATTCGCACCGCGCCTGGACGTCGGCCAGGGTGTCGCGGCCATAAATCTCGGGCTCGCGGACGCCAAGAAGGTTGAGATTGGGCCCGCTCAGCACATAGATCGGTTTCGACATTCAACCCCTGCCGCCCGGTTCGGTGCGTCTTGTATAGCCCGCCGGGCAGGGTCACAAGCATGGGGCTTGTTGAGGCGCGAAATGCAGATCTCGGTAAACGGCGAGGAGAGGCGGTTCGAAGGCGTCACCGATGTGGCCGGCCTGGTCGCCCACCTCGGCCTCGACACCCGCAAGGTGGCCGTCGAACGCAACCTGGAGATCGTGCCAAGGTCGGCTTACGCGGCGACGCAGCTGACGGACGGCGACCGCATCGAGATCGTGACCTTCATCGGCGGGGGTTGAGAGTCTCCGGCGCCACCAAGCGCCTGGCGGAGCGCGGATAAGCAGGCTCTATTCTCAGAATGCCTTGTCGAGGCCGGCGTCTTCCAACGTGCCGTTCGCTGTGTGGCGCGACATGATCTTTCCATCGACGGTGAAGCGCTTGCCGTTGAGAGGGCTTTCCCAGACTTCGTGATCGCCACGGCCCTGGCGAACGAACCAGCAGCCGTTCGCCTTCAGTATCTTCTTGACCTCGCGCGTGTAGCTCACGCGTGCAGACGAACGCTCACGCTGCGGTGGGCGATGACCTCGATTGGGATGTCGTGGGTCTCGTTGCCGTCTTCGAGCAGGTCCTGAATGGCGCCGGGGATACGTTCGACCAGCTCTTCGACGGTTGGCGACTCCAGACGCAGCCCGTGCACATCGCTGTGCTCGACAAACCAGACCCGCGCGTCGGGGTCGTATTCCACGTGGACGTTGATGGTCTGGCTCATGCCCCGTATGTGCGTTTCGACGCCGCCGAAGTCAAATTTGGCAGTATGGAGCCACGCCTCGCGAAGGGGATAAACCGCCAGCGAAGCCGGGCAGGTGTCTTCGAATGTCTCCTGACGATCTGTCCCCAAAGTCTCGCAAGGAGTAGGACGAGGCCATGAACGCGATGACCCCCGCCGAAGACACCTGGACCGTCGCCGGACGCACTTTCCGCTCGCGGCTGATCGTGGGGACGGGGAAGTACAAGGACTACGCGCTCAACGCCGCTGCGGCCGAGGCGGCGGGCGCGGAGATCGTGACGGTGGCGGTGCGGCGGGTGAACCTGTCGGACCCGAGCCAGCCGCTGTTGATGGACTATGTGAAGCCCGACCGCTTCACCTACCTGCCCAACACCGCGGGGTGCTTTACGGGCGAGGAGGCCGTGCGGACGCTGCGGCTGGCGCGCGAGGCTGGCGGGTGGGACCTCGTGAAGCTTGAGGTGCTGTCCGATCCGAAGACCCTCTATCCGGATATGGAAGAGACGCTGCGGGCGCTGAAGCTGCTCGTCGCGGAGGGGTTCTCCGTGATGGTCTACTGCTCCGACGACCCGGTGTACGCGCGCAAGCTGGAGGAGGCGGGGGCCTCCGCCATCATGCCACTTGGGGCGCCGATCGGTTCGGGGCTAGGCATTCAGAACAAGGTCAATATCCGCCTGATCGTCGAAGCCGCCAAGGTGCCGGTGCTGGTGGACGCGGGCGTCGGCACCGCTTCGGATGCGACGGAAGCCATGGAGCTCGGCTGCGACGGGGTGCTGATGAACACCGCCATCGCCGAAGCCAAGGACCCGGTGCGGATGGCGCGGGCGATGAAGCATGCGGTGATCGCCGGGCGCGAGGCCTACCTGGCGGGACGGATGCCCAAGCGGATGTACGCCGACCCGTCCTCGCCGCTGGCGGGGCTGATTTAGCTCTTCCGCTGCTTCTTCGCCGCCGCGATGGCCTGGCCCAGGGCCTGCGGGTCGGCGCCGGGAATCAGGGTGTTTCCAACCACGAACGCCGGCGTTCCCTCGATGCCGAGCGCGACGGCGAGGTTGTGGGTGTCCTCCAGCCGGCGCTTTTCCTCGGCGTCCTGCTGGTGGGTGCGGGCCGCGGCTGGATCGACGCCGTTGGCCGTCAGGATGCGCTTCACGCCGTCGTCGGTCAGCGGCTTCTGCGCCATGAACTGTTGGTAGACGTTCATGTACTTGCCGGTCGGCTTGGCGAGGTCCGCGCCCGCCGCCGCGTACTCCGACGCCTCGCCGAAGATGGTGAAGTCCTTGAAGACGAAGCGCACGTCCGGCTCCGACTTCACGATGGCCAGCACCTCGGGCGTGATCGCTTTGCAGTAGCCGCAGTTGTAGTCGAAGAACTCGACCACCGTGATCTGGCCGTTCGGGTTGGCGACGAAGTCGCGCGGGTCGTGCTCGAGCTGCTGGCGGTACTTCGCGATGCCTTGCGCCGCCTGCTCCAGCCGCGCCTTCTCCTGCTTCACCTGCAGCGCCTCATAGGCCTCCTGCAGGACCTCCGGATGGGAGACAAGGTAGTCGTGGACGCGCTTGTCGAACGCCGCGTCCGACTGCTTCTGGCAGCCGGCGAGCGCGACGGCGGCCGCGACGATCAGAGCCCCCGCAAACCGCATCAGTGGGCGTACCCCGGCGTGATGGAGCCTTCGCGCGCCAGCTCCTTCAGGTCGTCGTCGCTGGGCTTCGAGGCCAGCACGATGTCGGTCGCCCGGCGCCACTCGATGGTGTTCTTCTCCAGCCGGTCGCGGGCGCGCATGGCGAAGACGCGGGCCTGCTTCATGTCGCCGTCGGCGAAGGACGCCTCGGCTGTCGCGAGCCGCGCCAGGCCTTCGTCGCCGCGGGCGTCATAGGCTTCGGCCAGCAGCCGCCAGGCGACGGAGTTGTCGTTCTCTTGGATGGTCGCCTTCTTCAGCTCGTCGATGCCTTCGTCGCGCTTCTTGGGATCGTTCAAGCTGATCAGCGTCTGGCCGAGGTTGATGTGCAGCAGCGACGCATCGGGCTTCAGCTCGACCGACTTGCGCTGCGGCTCCTCGGCCTCCTTGGCGCGGGCGAACTCGAACAGGATCTGGCCCTTCAGCTCATAGAGGTAGGGGTTGTCCGGATAGTCGGCGATCAGCGCGTCCAGCAGCTTCAGGGCCCGGTTGGGGTCCTTCATCTGGTAGTAGGCGATGGCCCGGGCGTAGCGGGCGGGGAAGGAGGTGTCCGTCTCCTTGTAGTCGATCAGCGCCTGTTGCGGGGTCATGAAGCCGTCGATCTTGGCCTTCATGATCGCGTGCTCGGCGATCTCGTCGGGCTTGTCTTCGGCCTTGTAGTGAGCTTGCGCTTCCACCTTCGAGCGCAGCAGCTCGATCCGTTCGGACGACAGCGGGTGGCTCTGGAAGTAGGGGAAGCGGCGGCTCTCGTCGAAGACCTCCTGGTATCGGAAGTTGTCGAAGAAATCGACGAGGCCCTTGCCGGATTCGCCGGACTTCTCGAGGAAGCCGACGGCGGCCTGGTCGGCGCGGCTTTCCTGCTCGCGGCTGTAGCCCAGCGCGCCCAGTTCGCCGAAGAAGCTGGAGTTGCCGAGCAGGACCGCGCCCGCGTCCGGGGCGCCAGCGGCCATGGCCAGGATGCCGAGCCCCATGGTGAGCAGCATGGGCTTCAGCCCGGCCTTCATCATCTCGTCCTGGCGGGACGGGTGACCGCCGGCCAGGTGGCCCGTTTCGTGCGCGATCACGCCCTTCAGCTGGTCCGGGTTCTCGGTCTTGAGGATCAGGCCCGTGTTGATCCCCATCATCAGCCCGGCGGTCGAGAAGGCGTTCAGCTCCTTGTCGCCGATCAGGAAGATGCGGACGTTCTTCGGCTCCAGTCCCGCCGCGACTAGGATGGGGTCGGCGTCGTGGTGGAGGATTTCCTCGATCTCGGTGTCGCGCAGAAGCGCCGGTCCGCGATCCTGGGCATAGGCCGGAAGAGCCGCGAAGGGGGTGACCAGGGCCGCGGTGAGGGCGGCTACCTTGCCCGAAAAACGCATCCGGCTGGCGAGGGTCATGCCCTGAACTCCAGTTTGCGCCCCCGCGCAGCCATCATCCTAGCGACTCGCCATCAGCGCCGCCACCAGCCCTTCTTTGGAACAGGCGGAGGCGTCGAAATTTCGGCGGCGTCCGGTTCGGGCGGTTTGCGGGCGGGCTTCGGCGCTGGCTCGGGAGCCGGTTCCGCAGCGGCGACAACGGGCTCGGGCGCGGGTTCGGCCTTCTTTCGCGAGCGCTTCGGCTTGGCGGGCGCGGCCTCCTCGGCGGCGACCGGCTCGGGCTGCGGCTGAGGCTCGGGCTGCGGTTCCTGCGTCGCCACCGGTTCCGACGCAGCTTCGGTTTCGGGGGCCGCTTCGGCCTTGCCCTTGCCGCGCGAGCGGGTGCGGCGAGGCTTCTTGGCGCCTTCCGGCTCGGCGGGCAGCTCGACCCAGATCTCGTCCGCGGGCGCGGCAGCTTGCGCGACCACGGGCGCGGGCGCCGGCTCCGGAGCGGGCGAGGGGGCGCGGTCGTTGGCGGGCGCGGCGGCTACCGCGACCTGACCGCCTTCCAGCGCGGCCGGATCGTGCCAGACGAAGGGGTCTTCGCCGAACGGCACGCGGGGGCGCGTCCAGGCGAAGCCGTCCTGCGGGCGGCCTTCCTCGCGCGCCCGGCGACCGCCACGGCGCCCACGCCTGCGGCGACGGCGGCCGTGGCCATCCTCGCCATGTTCGTCTTCTTCGTGCTGAGGGCGGGCTTCGACCTGTTCCGCAGCCGGGGCCTCTTCGCGCTCCTCACCGCCACGGCGGCCGCGACGACGGCGACGGCGGCGTCCGCCGCGCTCGCCTTCCTCGCGCTCCTCGCGGGCGCGGGCAGGGCGCTCCTCTTCTTCCTCTTCGCCTTCGGAGACGAGGTCTTCTTCTTCCTCTTCCTCCTCCTCGACGAACTCGAACTCCTCCTCGGGCTCATAGACCCGCGTCACGGCCGGGGCCTGTTCCAGCTCGTGCGAGGAGTGCTGGCCAAGCGCCGTCCGCTCGATCTCGTAGTCGGCGTGCGCCATGGCGTCGTCGATCTGGATCGTGACGTAGAGGCCGTGCAGCTGGTGGATGCGGGCCAGGTGCGGCCGCTTCTCATTGAGGATGTAGAGGCCCACCGCGCGCGGGACCTTCAGCGTCACCTCGCCGCCGCCCTTCAGCGCTTCGCGCTCGACGCCACGCAGGGCGGCCAGAGCGCTGGACTCCGTCGAGCGCACGCGGCCGACGCCTTCGCACATCGGGCAGATGTGGGTGGTGCCTTCCAGCACGCCGGTCCGGCGGCGCTGGCGGGAAATTTCCATCAGGCCGAAGGGGCTGATCTTGCCCATCTGCACGCGGGCGCGGTCGTCCTTCAGGCAGTCCTTCAGCTTCTTCTCGACGGCGCGATTGTTCTTCGCCTCGTCCATGTCGATGAAGTCGATGACGATCAGGCCGGCGAGGTCGCGCAGGCGCAGCTGGCGGGCGGCTTCCTCGGCCGCCTCCAGGTTGGTCTTCAGCGCCGTGGCCTCGATGTTGCGCTCCTTGGTGGCGCGCCCGGAGTTCACGTCGACGGCGACCAGCGCCTCGGTCTGGTTGATGACCAGGTAGCCGCCGGACTTCAGCGGCACGACCGGCGAGTAGATCTGCGCCAGGTGGTCCTCGACCCTGTGCGCCACAAACAGCGGCGTCGGCTCGCGGTAGGCGATGACCTTCTTGGCCTGCGAGGGCATCAGCATGCGCATGAAGTCGCGCGCCTCGCGGTAGCCGTCCTCGCCCTCGACCAGGACGCTGTCGATGTCCTTGTCGAACAGGTCGCGGATCGCGCGTTTGACGAGGTCTTCCTCCTCGTAGATCAGCGCCGGCGCGATCGAGTGCAGGGTCGTCTCGCGGATGTTTTCCCACAGCCGCAGCAGGTACTCGTAGTCGCGCTTGATCTCGGCCTTGGTGCGCTTGGCGCCGGCAGTGCGCACGATCAGGCCCATGCCTTGCGGCACGTCCAGGCTCTGCACGACGGTCTTCAGCCGCTTGCGGTCGGTCGCGGTGGTGATCTTGCGGGAGATGCCGCCGCCGCGCGCGGTATTGGGCATCAGCACGCCATAGCGGCCCGCCAGCGACAGGTAGGTCGTCAGGGCCGCGCCCTTGTTGCCGCGCTCTTCCTTGACGACCTGCACCAGCATGATCTGGCGGCGCTTGATGACCTCCTGGATCTTGTACTTGCGCATGAGGCGCCGGCGCCGCCGGGCGACCTCTTCTTCCATCACGTCGTCTTCGTCCCCGGAGGTCTCGACCTCGTCGTCATCGGCGTGGCCGTTACCGTTTCCGGCGTGATGGTCGTCCTCGTCCTCCAGCTCCTCGCGCATCAGCGCTTCTCGGTCGGCGACCGGGATCTGGTAGTAGTCTGGATGGATTTCGTTGAAGGCGAGGAAGCCGTGCCGGTTGCCACCGTACTCGACGAAGGCCGCCTGCAGGCTGGGCTCTACCCGGGTGACTTTCGCGAGATAGATGTTGCCGCGGAGCTGCTTCCTGGCCTGGCTCTCGAAGTCGAACTCTTCAACACGTGTTCCGTCCACGACGACGACGCGGGTTTCTTCCGCGTGCGCCGCGTCGATCAGCATCTTCTTTGACATCAAGGTGGTCTCCCCGGCGCGCGGCGGACTCGAGGTCCGGTCGCCGGCTGGTCAAGGGGGCGCGCGTCACGGAACCGCCTGCCGCGAGATCGCGGAGGGTCAATTGCCGGATGCGGGCGTGAGCGCTGCCCAATGGTTCATTCCCTGTCGCGCCATCGATACGGAGGCGCGGATTCGGATGGTGCGTCGCTGCCTGAAAAGGGCGCCCGACGCAGGCGATCGTGCGCCAAAAGCATTCCGCAAATGCAGAACGGCCGGTCGCGCGGGCCGGACTTTAGTCACAACCAGAAGGAAAAGGAAAGCGCGGGCAGGCTCCTATATCCTTAACGGATTGGCTACGATCTGCGTTCACCCTCAGGGTTTGTTCTGTGAGGCTGGGGCAGGGTTATGCGTACGCGTCTGGTCGCTGCGTTCAGGGGCTTGGGAGCAGGGGGCTTGGCGGCCCTTCTGGTCATCGCCGCCTGCGCGGTCGGCTTCGGCGCGGCACATGTCGCCCAGGCCGCGGCCAGCGCCGGCGCGAGCGACCTCATAAGGGTCCGACTCGGCGGCGATGTCACCACCACCCGCATGGTGCTCGACCTCGGCAGGGCCGCCAGCGGCAAGGTCCTGGCGGACGGGTCCAACGGCAAGGTCGTCATTGCCCTTTCGGACGTGAGCCTCCCGGACGGCGTGAACGGCCAGGGCCAGGGGCTTGTGCGGCGCTGGTCGGTGGCGAACGGCAAGCTGACCATCGAACTCGCCTCGAACGCGACGGTCCGCCGCCGCTTCCTGCTGCCGCCGAGCGATGGGGTGACCAACTACCGCTATGTGCTCGACCTCCAGGCGCCGAACGCGCTGCCGAAGGCGCAGCTGACCAAGGCTTCCGCGACGCCAAAGGTCGAGGTGAAGGCCGCGCCGCCCCGCAAGCGCGTCATCGTCATCGATGCCGGCCATGGCGGCAAGGACCCGGGCGCCCATGGCGCCACCACCGACGAGAAGGACCTCACGCTCGCCGCCGCCCGGGCGCTCAAGGCGCGGCTGGAGGCCTCGGGCCGCTATCGCGTCGTCATGACCCGCGATTCGGACGTCTTCGTGCCGCTGGAGACCCGCGTGAAGATCGCCCGGCGCGCCGACGCCGACCTCTTCATCTCCCTCCACGCCGACGCGGGCGAGGACCCGACCACCCACGGCCTGTCCGTGTACACCCTCTCCGAAAAGGGCGCCGAGCGCGCCACCCGCGTGATGAGCAAGGACGACTGGCTGATGAAGGCGAGCTGGCCCGGCGGCGGCAAGACCGTCGGCCAGATCCTGCTCGACCTGACCCAACGCGCTACCAAGAACCGCTCGGCCCAGTTCGCCGAGACGCTGCTGGAGCACGTCAGCGACGAGACCGAGCTCCTGCCCCGCAGCCACCGCGATGCGGGCTACGTCGTGCTGCTGGCGCCTGACGTGCCGGCCGTCCTCATGGAGATGGGCTTCGTCACCAGCCCCGTCGACGAGAAGCGGATGAACAGCGCCGACGGCCGCGAACAGCTGATGGACGCCGTCGGCGACGCCATCGACGAGTACTTCGCCGGCCAGATGAAGCTCGCCTCCCGCTAGCTTGCGCATCCGAGCGCCGGATTTGTTGGCGCCCGGCGCGGCTCGCGCTAGAGGACGGGTGCGGGGAGGGCGTCCCGCGGAGGTTTGCCGGCTTTGAAACCGATCGAGAATTGGGTCCGGACTTTGGGTCTGGCCGTCCTGATCCTGATCGGGGCCGCGGGTCTGGCCACCACCATCTATACGGCCTGGCTCATCCACGACATGCCGGACGCCAGCGACCTGGCGAACTATCGCGCGCCCACCTCGACCCGCGTCTATGCCTGGGACGGAACGCTCATCGGGGAGTTCGCCAAGGAGCGGCGGATCTTCGTCCCCTACAACCAGATGCCGCCCTACCTGGTGCACGCCTTCCTGTCTGCGGAGGACCACAACTTCTTCCGCCACGGCGGCGTCGACCCGCAGGGCATGAGCCGCGCGATGCTGCGCAACGTCTTCAACATCCTGCAGGGGCGCAGGCTGGAAGGGGGCTCGACGATCACCCAGCAGGTCGCCAAGAACATCCTGCTCTCCAGCGACGTCACCGTGGGGCGCAAGCTGAAGGAGGCGATCCTCGCCAATCAGCTGGAGCACGTGCTGACCAAGCAGCAGATCCTCGAGCTGTACCTGAACGAAATCTGGCTCGGCTATCAGAGCTACGGCGTGGGCGCGGCCGCCTACAACTACTTCGGCAAGTCGATCAACCAGCTGAACCTCGAAGAGGCCGCCTACCTCGCCGCCCTGCCGAAAGGGCCGCAGAACTACCAGCCGATCCGGCGCAAGCGGCAGGCGATCGCGCGCCGCAACTGGATCCTGGACGAGATGGTCAAGAACGGCTGGGCGAGCCGCGAGGCCGCCGAGCGCGCCAAGGCTTCCGACCTGAAGGTCCAGCTCGCCCCCGCCCGCGCCAAGTACCGCGACGCCGACTTCTTCGTGGAAGAGGTCCGCAGGCGCGGGACCCAGCAGTTCGGCCGCAAGCTCGACGAGGGCGGCTACTACATGCGCACCACGCTGGACCCGCGGCTGCAGACGGCCGCGCGGGTGGCGCTCATGCACGGGCTTGAGACCTACGACCGTCGCCACGGCTGGCGCGGCGCCTGGGGCCGCGTCAGCGAGATCGCGCCGGGCTGGCAGGCGGCCGCCCTGAAAAAGAGTCCCCCGTCCGAGCGCCGCGCCTGGCGCGCCGCGGTGGTCTCCGAGGTCTCCGGCGGCGCGGTGCGGGTGATCCCGGCCAAGGACTATCCGGAGGGCAACCTGGTCCCCGAGGACGCCGCCTGGGCGAAGGCCGGCAAGGGCCTGAACGTAGGAGACCTGGTCTTCGTCGAGCCCGCGGAGTCGGGCGGCGGCTATCGCCTGCGCCAGGTGCCGATCGTCAACGGCGCGCTGGTCGTCATGGACCCCTACACTGGCCGGGTGCTGGCGATGGTGGGCGGCTACTCATTCTCGCTGTCGAAGTTCAACCGCGCCACCCAGGCGCACCGCCAGCCCGGCTCGGCATTCAAGCCCTTCGTCTACGCGACGGCGCTTTCCAACGGCTACACGCCCGCGAGCTACGTCAACGACGCCCGCATCAGCCTGCCCGGCGCGGCCGAGGGCCAGACCTGGTCGCCGGAGAACTACAACAAGAAGTACTACGGCCCGATGCCGATCCGGCGCGGTCTCGAGCTGTCGCGTAACACCATGACGGTGCGCCTCGCGCTCGGCGTGGGGATGAAGAAGATCGCCGCCATGGCCGAGAATGCCGGGATCACGCCGCGCATGGACCCCGTGCTGTCGATGGCGCTGGGCTCGGGCGAGACGACGCCCTATCAGCTCACCGCCGCCTACACGGCCTTCATCAACGGCGGACGACTGCCGAACGCGCACCTGATCGAGCTGGTCGAGGACCGCAACGGCAAGCCTCTGTACCGCGCCGACGACCGGCCCTGCCCGCGCTGCTCCATGAGCTTCGGCGGCGAGGAGAGCCCGCGGCTCGCGCCGAACGGCAAGGAGATCATGGACCCCATCGTGGCCTACCAGATCACCAGCATGCTGGAGGGCGTGATCCAGCGCGGCACCGGCGTGCAGGCGCGTGTGCTGGGCCGTCCGCTGGCGGGCAAGACCGGGACGACGAACGACTACCGCAGCGCCTGGTTCGTCGGCTACTCGCCGCAGATCGTGACGGGCGTCTTCATCGGCTTCGACGACAACCGCTCGCTCGGCAACAACGAGACCGGCGCGGTCGCCGCGCTGCCGGTGTTCATCGAGTTCATGCAGGAGGCGCTCAAGGGCCTCCCGCCCGCCGAGTTCCAGGCGCCGAAGAACGCCCGCTTCGCCGTCGTCAACGGCATCCGCGAAGCCTTCCGGCCGGGCGACGAGCCCAGGGCGCCGGCGCCGATCCAGATCACGCCCGGCGCGCCGCTGCCGATCCCCGGCCTGCCCGCGCCCAGGCCCTCGCAGCCCGTTGCCCCGCCGCCGAAGGTCCCGGACCTGCTGAACGGACTCTACTGACGCTGTTGAATCGAGGTGGGCCGCGCGCTATCTGCCGCGCCCCTGAAGGAGTTTGCCCATGAGACCGGATGTCGAGGCCGCCCAGGCCGACATCGAGCAGTCGATCGCACTGCTCAGGAGGCGTCTTTGACTGGGAGCCGGCGCTAAGGCGGCTCGACGAACTCGACGCCCGCGTCGAGGACCCGACCCTGTGGGACAGGCCCTCCGAGGCCCAGGCCCTGATGCGCGATCGCCAGCGTCTGGCTGCGTCCGTCGAAGCGGTGCGCTCGCTGGAGCGCGACCTCGCCGACGCACTGGAATACGCCGAACTGGCGGACATGGAGGGCGACGAGGCCTCGCTGGAAGACGCCCGCGCCCAGCTGAAGTCCATCCGGGAACGCGCCGGCCGCGCGGAGCTGGAGGCGCTGCTGTCCGGGGAGGCCGACGGCAACGACTGCTACGTGGAAATCAACTCCGGGGCGGGCGGCACAGAATCCGCCGACTGGGCGTCCATGCTGCTTCGCATGTACACCCGCTGGGCGAACGCGCATGGCATGTCGGCCGAGCTGATCGAGGAGACGCCCGGCGAGCAGGCGGGCATCAAGTCGGCGACCCTGCACGTGAAGGGGACGAACGCCTACGGCTGGCTGAAGACGGAGGCCGGGGTGCACAGGCTGGTGCGCATCAGCCCCTACGACTCCAACGCGCGCCGCCACACTTCCTTCGCCTCGGTCTGGGTCTATCCCGAGGTGGACGAGACCATCGAGATCGAGATCAACCCCTCCGACGTGCGCACCGACACCTATCGGGCCAGCGGCGCGGGCGGCCAGCACATCAACAAGACGGACTCGGCCGTGCGCCTGACGCACATCCCGACCGGGGTGGCGGTCGCCAGCCAGATCCACCGCTCACAGCACCAGAACCGGGACGAGGCCTGGAAGATGCTGCGCGCCCGCCTCTACGAGATCGAGCTGCAGAAGCGTGAGGCCGCCGCCCAGGCGCTGGAGGACCAGAAGACGGACATCGGCTGGGGCCACCAGATCAGGAGCTACGTCCTGCAGCCGTACCAGATGGTGAAAGACCTCCGCACCAACGTGGAAACCTCCGACACCCAGGGCGTCCTCGACGGCGACCTCGACGACTTCATGGGCGCGGCCCTGGCGCAGCGGGTGGGCGCGACGCGGGATAGCGTCGAAGCGTGACCCTTCTCCCCTTGCGGGAGAAGGTGGCCCGCGAAGCGGGTCGGATGAGGGGTTTCTCAAACCTCGATGAAGCGGAACAGCTGAGTCGCGGCTGAAGCGGTTTTCGACCCCTCATCCGTCGGCTTCGCCGACACCTTCTCCCGCAAGGGGAGAAGGGAACTATGACGAAAGCTCATCCCCCGCCCGCACGTAGCGGTCGGGATTCTGCGCCCTACCGTTGACCCACACCTCATAGTGCAGATGCGGACCCGTCGAGCGGCCGGTCGAGCCCATGCCGCCGATGCGCTGGCCGAGCGCCACGCGCTGTCCGACCTGCACGGAGATCGTCGAGAGGTGGGCGTAGCGGGTCTTAAAGCCGGCGCCGTGGTCGATCTCGATGGTGTTGCCGTAGCCGGAGCGCACGCCGGTAAAGGACACGATACCCGGCGCCGTCGCATGGATGGGCGTCATGATCGCGCCGGAGAAGTCGAGGCCGGGGTGATAGGCCGGCTGGTGGGTGAACGGATCGACCCGCACGCCGAAACCGCTGCTGGTCGCGGTGTCCGTCGGCCGCGACAGCGGCAGCCGCCCAGCCGCCGCCGAGAGCGCACGCGCGTCGGACATCTCGGTGGCGGCATGCTGGACGCGCACGGCGAAGTCGTCGTCGACGTCGAGGATCGCCGCGAGCGCCCGCGGGTCTTTCGCTTCGATGAGCGGCCCGCCGAGGCCTGCATTGGTCGCGACGTAGTGGTGAGGATCGAGGCCGGCGAGCCTGAACGCCAGCCGCAGCCGCTCGGCGCGGGTCTTGGCGAAGGTCTCGGCCGCCGCGATCAGCCGCTCCTGGTCCTGCTCGACGGCCTCGAGCCGCTGCGCCGGGGTTCCGATCAGCCGTGGCTTGGCGGGCGCCAGCGCCTGGGCGGCGCCGGTCGCGCCCTGGTATTGGGTGAAGAGCAGGGCGAGCGCCTCGTGCTGCTTCTCGACGTTGGACGCCAGGTCCGCCACCGAGCCGTTCGTCTGGTTCAGCTGGGCGACGGCGCTGTTCAGGCGGGCCTGCCGGTCGGCGATCCAGCGTTCATAGCGCGCCTGCGTGTGCGCCAGTTCCTGATCCGACTTCGTCAGCGCCATGGCGTTGACCAGCATCGCCGCCGTGCAGACGCCCATCCACAGCGAAGCCGCCGCCACGGCCGAGGCGATCATGAGCTGCTTCTTCGTGGTCAGCACATAGGCCCGCATCGCGCCGCCGGAGCGCACGTAGAGATGCCGCTCGGGAAAGAGCGCCAGCACGCGATCGCGAATGCGGTTGAAGACGCCGATGACGCGCATGCCCCCGGAAACTCGTCGTTTCAGACGGGGAAGGCATATGCCCTAAAGTTAACCAAACAGGCAAGTTTGGCGTGATTCGACGCCTATGCGACCTCCCGAACGGCCGAGAGCACTTCGGCGACGTGGCCGGGGACCTTCACCTTGCGCCAGACCCGCTGGATCACGCCGGCGCGGTCGATCAGGAAGGTGGCGCGCTCGATGCCCATGTACTTGCGGCCGTACATGCTCTTCTCGACCCAGACGCCGTAGCGTTCCACGACCTGGCCCTCCGGATCGGCGCCGAGCTCGACCTTCAGGTCGTACTTCTGACGGAACTTGCCGTGGCTTTTGGCGGTGTCCTTCGAGACGCCGACGACCACGGCGCCGGCCTGGCGGAAGTCCTCGGCGGCTTCGGAAAAGCCTACGGCCTCGGCCGTACAGCCGGAGGTGTCGTCCTTCGGATAGAAGTAGAGCACCACGACCTTCCCCTTCAGGTCCGAGAGCCGGATCTGACCGTTGTCGGTCGGAAGGTCGAAATCCGGGGCCGGGTCGCCCGCCTTGAGGTCCATCTGATTTCTTTCCGCGTTATGGCCTTGTTAGCGCCGACAATTGATGCGTCAAAAGGGGTTCGTCTATAGGGCGCGACAGGCAGAGGAGGGGGGCCGCATGCTGAAGCCCGCCGTCAGGCACGGGCTGATAACGCTTGCGGCGGCCGCGCTGGTCGTGGCGGTGCTGTGCGTTGGCCTGCTGGTGCGGCTGTCCTTCGGCCCCATGAACGCCGACGTGCTGGGCGGCGCGGTCGAGAAGGTGCTGGCGGGGCAGGTCGCGGGCGGCCGCGCCAACGTCGGCCATGTCCAGCTGGTGAAGTTCTCCGACGCGGGCGCCATCGGCCTGCGCATGACTGACGTCTCGCTCGCCGACGGCAAGGCCAGGCCTGTGCTGCGGGCGAAGCTGGTCGAAGCGGGGTTGGGCCTCGACTCCATCGCGCTGGTCGCGCCCGCGCCGTCCCACCTCGTCGTGAAGGACTTCTTCACCGCCATCAGCGCCTCGCCCTACGGCGCCTTCGAGCTTGGATACGACGCGGCCGGCGTGCCTCCGCCGCTGAAGCTCAGCACGCTGCTCTTCTCCCTGACCGGCAAGTCCCGCCGCGACCGGCCGCTGAGCTACCTGCGCTACGCCGACCTGGAGAACGGCACGGTTGCGATGCGCGAGGTCGCAGGACCTGTGCGCTGGACCGCCGCCATTCGGAAGGTGACGTTCAGCAAGCAGCATGGTCGGCTCGCGGCCGACAACCGGCTGATCGTCGACGAGGGCATGCACCGCGCGGTTATCGCCGGCTCACTTCAGGGCACGGTTGGGCTGAAGCAACTCACCACCTCCGGCTCCATCCGCGACTTCGACCCGGCCCGCATCTTCCCGGCCAGCGGCCTGACGCGCGGGATCTCCGGTCTGGACTCGGTGATCCAGGGGCAGGCGCGCGTGCAGTACGCCGCCAACCGCGGCATCACCGCCGCCGACGTGACGGGGCATGCCGGCCCCGGATCCTGGCGGTTCGGCGATGTCGTGCAGCCGATCAGCGGCGCCGACGCCGTCACCCGCTACGATCCGGCGACGAAGCAGGTGGTCCTGCAGTCCTTCCGGCTCGACGCGATCCGCACCCAGCTGAACGTCATCGGCCGCATGTGGCTGGTCCCTGAGCGCAACCGCCAGCCCGCCCGTGTCGAGTACCGCCTGACCAGCGACCACAGCTTCCTGACCATCGCCCCCCACGCCCAGTCGCAGACGCTGGACAACATGACGCTCGCCGGCGCGCTGGTTCCGGAGAAGGGCAGACTGGAGGTCCGCGACCTGCGCGTGCTGATGGCGGGCCAGCCGGTGCGGATCGCCGCCGTCCTCTACCGCGGCGCGGACCCGGACGCCTCGTGGGGCATGAAGGCCGATATCGACGTCGGCGGCGAGATCGGCATCCCGCAGGTCTTCGCCTTCTGGCCCGAAGGCATCGCCAAGGGCGCGCGCCTGTGGCTGGAGCCTCGGCTGCTGTCGGCGCGGGTGACGAAGTCCTCCATCCATGCCGACATTCCGCCCGGCCAGATCGACCGTCACAGGCTCGAGAACCGGATGCTGCGGATCGCCTTCACCTATCGCGAGGGCGTGCTGAAGGTGGCGCCGACCTTGCCCGCCATCGAGCATGCGGTGGGGTCCGGGGTGGTGCAGGGCGACCGGCTCGACCTCGTGATGCCGACCGGGACGCTCTACAAGCTGCGGCTGACCGACGGCGTGGTGACCATCCCTCGTTTCAAGCCCCGTGGCGCCCTCGCGACCTTCAAGGCGCGCACGAGCGGCGACATCGGCGATATGCTGACGCTGATCGACATGCCGCCGCTGGAGCTGATGGGCCCGACCGGCATGTCGCCCGCGCGGCTCAGTGGGCCGGCCGAGCTGACGATCGCCATCACCCGGCCGATGCTTTTCCACGTTCAGCCGTCGGACTACGGCGCGACTTACAAGGGGGCGATCCACAACTCGACCATCCGTGACGTGGCCATCGGCATGGACCTGACCAACGGGGAGATGGCGGTCGAGGGCGACCTGAAGCACGTCCGAGCGAACGGGACCGGCCGCGTCGGACCGTTCGCCGGAAACATCGCCTTCAACGCCGCTCTGCGAGGCCGCGACGCCGGGACGAAGGCGATGGCGCTGAACGGCAAGGTCAGCTTCGTCGGCGCCGAAGGTGCGCCGTTCCAGGCTCGCATCACGACGCGCAACGGGACCGGCGGCGGCGTCATCCGCTCGCGCGTGTTCGACGGCCGGATCGACTGGACTCCGCAGAAGGTTCTCGCGACAGGGGTCGGCCAGCCGGTCGCCTGGCGCCAATCCGGTCTGCCGGTGGGCTCGGGCCTGCCGGGCCGGGTCCCGGTGAAGCTGGCCATGAACGCGCGCGGCGACGCCTGGACCGGCGGGCTCGAGGCCAACGCCTACTCCGGCTCGCTCTTCTACAGCCACGGTTCGGGTCGGATCTTCCGCTACAGCGCCGAGATCACGCCGGACGAGGCGCGGCGCATGGGCGTGTCGCAGTTCCCGATGTTCCACCGCACCCAGCAGCTCGTCTTCAGCGCGGCGCTGCAGGACGTGGGCGGCGCGGCCGACTATTCGCTCGCCAGCATGAAGGGCCGGGTCGAGTGGACGCCCGGCTCCTCGCCCGGCGCGCTGAACTACCGCTTCCACACCAGCCTCGACCGCGCCGACTTCGCCGACATCGGCCTGCCGCTCCGGCCCGACGCGGCGCTGCCCGTGGACGCGCAAGGCGTGGCGGCCAACGGCGGCATCTCCGGTCAGGCGCAGGTGGCGGGCGCCTCGGTCCGCTACACCGTCTCGCCGCCCAAGGCCGGCGGCCGCCGGATCGCGCTGTCCGGTTCGGCGCCGGAGGAGACCTTCGCGCGTGTCGGCCTCGACATTCGCGAGTTCATGGACGGCGCCATCGACTTCAGCGGCAACCTCGACCAGGCGAGCAATGGACGCCTGAGCGGACGCCTCGAAGCCGACCTCTCCCGCGCGGCGCTGGCTGTGCCCGACTCCGGTTGGGCCAAGCCTGCGGGCAGGCCCGCGCGCGGCTACATCGACCTCGCCGTCCAGCCGGGCGGCGGCGTCACCGCCGAGCACATCGTTGCCGAAGGCCCGGGGCTGGAGGTCAGCGGCTCGGCCGTGCTGACCAAAGACAAGCTCGCGCGGCTGTCGCTACCGAAGGTGCGGATGGAGGGCTTCTTCGACGGCTCGCTCACGGCCCGCGAAGAGAAGAACAGCCTCTCCGCCGACGTGAACGCCCGCTACCTCGACTTCCGCCCGATCCTGAAAGGGGTGCAGAAGGCCTCCGGCTCCGGCGCCGCGAAGAAGGTCTCGCAATCCCTGCGCCTCGACGCCGACATCGCCCGCGTCCGCATCTCCGACGAGGGCTATGTGAAGGACGTGAAGCTCTCCGGCGGCTGGGGCGCGCCTGCTGAGCGCCGCGCGACGCTTACGGCGTCCACGCTGGCGGGCAGCGCCATCAAGCTGAAGGCCTTCCCGGACACCGACACCACGGCGCTATCGGTCGAGGTTGCCGACCTCGGCGATATCGCCAAATCGCTGGGCGGCTACGCCAACCTGCGCGGCGGCGCGGCGTCCGGCACGGGCCGTGTCGTCGAGGGTGGCTACGACTTCGACTTCGACGTGAAGAACCTGACCATCATCCGCGTGCCTGGCGCAGCACAGCTGGTCGCCACCAACGGCGCCATCGTCTTCGATGAGGTGATAGCGCCCATGAAACTGCGCGGCTCCACGGTCACGCTGGAGGACGTCCGCGCCACCGGCAAGTCGGTGGGCCTGACGGCGCGAGGCGTGATGGATACCAAGACCCGCACGCTGGACGTGGTCGGCGTCGTAACGCCGGCCTATGTGCTGAACGCCGCGCTTGGCGGGATCTTCGGCGCACGCGAGACCGAGGGCCTCTTCGGCATCACCTACACGGCGAAAGGGCCGTTCACCGATCCGAAGATCACCATCAACCCGCTGTCGGTCGCTGCCCCGGGCTTCCTGCGGCGGCTGTTCGAGCCGCGCACGCCCACGGCGCATCAGGAATAGGGCGGGCCCTTCAGCTCGACCACGTTGCCTTCGGGATCGCCGATGTAGATCGAGGGGCCATCCCCCTCGGCCCCAAACCGGCTGACGATGTCGCCGGGCTCGATCCCATGCTCTTTCAGGAAGCTGAGGATCGCCTCGCCGTCCCAGGGCTCAACCCGCAGGCAGAAGTGGTCCATGTTGCGGCCCTCGCGCCCGGGCGCCGCGCCGCCGGCCTGGCCGAGCGGTCCTTCGAGGTCGAGGAGGTCGATCATCGAACGGCCGGCCTGCAGTTGCACGAGCCCGAACCGCTCCTGGACCTTGGCGACGGTGCAGCCCAGCACGTCGCAGTAGAACGCCTGCATGCGCGCCATATCGGTGACGCGCAGCACGACGTGGTCGATGTCTCTGATCCGAATAGCCATCGGACCCTCCCGCCGCGGATCATCCCACAGCGGGAGGGGGGCAAGCTAGTTAGTCGACGACCTGATAGCGGCCCGACGCATCGCGGCAGACGCGCACGAAGCGCTTCTGCGTGCGGCCGTCCGGCAGGTAGATCGGGCTTTCCGCCAGCGTGCATTGGTCAGCGCCCGGGCCCGTGTTGACCGCCGCCGGGTAGTTGTAGCCCCGGCCGTAGTCGTCATCGTCGTAGTACGGGTTGTTGTAGCCGTAGTTGCGGCTGTACCCGTAGTCGCGGCCGTCATTGTACGGGCGCGTGTTGTAGTACGGCTGGCCGTAGCCGGAGCCGTAGTAGGGCTGCGGATAGGCCGCGCGAGGGGCGGGGGCCGGAGCCGGACCGCTGGTGCATGCCGCTGACTGCTGGCCGACCGCGGCGCCGATGGCCGCGCCCACCAGGCCGCCGAGCACCGCGCCTTCGGTCCGCACGCCGCGCGCGGCGACGTTGCTGCCGACCGTCGCGCCAATGGCCGCGCCGACGAGACCGCCGGTGGTGCCGCGCTGGGTCGTGTCGCGACGGCACGGATCGTAGCTGTAGCCGCCGCCATAGTAGCCGTTGTTATAGCCGTAGCCCGAGCCGTAGTAGCTCTGGGCCGAGGCCGTGGCCGGGATAGCCGCCAGGCCCGCGACGGTGGTCGCCGCCGCCAGACCGGCCACAAGGCCCTTGGTCATCTTCTTCATGGTACTAACCCTTTGGGTGATGATGCAGACGGTGAAGCCGGGGCTTAGCCGCGGCCGCTCGGCCGCCAGACGCCGTCACGTCCGCGGCAGACTTCAAAGCTGTGTTTGCGCCCGCCGTAGTACTCGTTGACCCAGTGGCAGTTGGCGCGGTGGTAGGAAACCCGCTTGGGATAGGCGGTGCAGTGGACGTTGCGCTTGGCGATCTCGTGACCAGCCACCGCGCCGACGCCGGCGCCCAGGATGGTGCCTTCCGTCCGCGCGCCGTGGCCGGCGAGCTGCGAGCCCGCGAAGGCCCCGATCAGGCCGCCGACGATCGTGCCTTTGTTGGCGGCGGACCGCTTCTGCGCGGCGCAGATGTCGCCCGAGCCGTACGAGCGCGCGCTCTGGGCGGCCGCGACCTGAGGCAGCGCAAAGATGGGAGCCGCGATGGCGGCGGCGCTGACGAGCGCAAGAACTGTCTTCATATCCATAAGTCTCCTTGCGACCGCGGCGAGGGGGGATTCGCCGTGGTAAGGGGGAAGGTGGCTGAACGAACCTGAACGGTATTTGAGAAGGCCGTTCATCTTCGTTCACACGGCTTTGCCGTGCCGCCGCAGCAATGACCGCGAATAAGGGAAGTTCCATGGCCGCCGCGCCCGTAGAGCTCGAAATCGGGAAGATCGGCGCCCAGGGGGACGGCGTCGCCGATGGGGCGATTTTCGTGCCGCTGACGCTGCCCGGCGAACGGGTCCTGGCGCGGGTCGAAGATGGGCGCGGCGAGCTTCTCGAAGTGCTGCGCGCCAGTCCCGAGCGGATCGCGCCGGTCTCGCCGCACTATGGCGAGTGCGGCGGTTGCGCGCTCCAGCACTGGGCGCATGGGCCGTATCTGGCGTGGAAGGTCGAGCAGGTGCGGCTGGCGCTCGCGCGTGAGCGGATCGAGACGGAGATCCTGCCGCCCTTCGCCGCCGCGCCGGGCACACGCCGGCGGCTCGCGCTGCACGCGCGCAAGGTCAAGGGCGGCGCCCAGATCGGCTTCAAGGCGCGCCGGTCGTGGAAGCTGGTCGCCATCGACGCCTGCCCGATCGCCGATCCGCGGCTGGTGGCCGCCTTCCCGGCGCTGCGCCGGCTGGCCGAGCCTTTCCTGGAACACCCGAAGTCGGCGCCGACCCTGCACGTAACCTGGACGGCCACCGGCTTGGACGTAGACGTCACCGGCGTCGAGCGCCGCTCCGGCGGGCTATCGGCCGACGCCCGGATGCAGGCTGCCGAAGCCGCGTCCGCTGGTGACATGGCGCGCGTCACGATGAGCGGCGAGATCGTCTATCAGGCCCGCCAGCCGATGGTGCGGTTCGGCAAGGCCACCGTCGCCCTGCCGCCCGGCGGCTTCCTGCAGGCGGTGGCGGACGCCGAAGCCGCAACAGCCGCCTTCGTCATGGAGAACGTCGCCGGGGCAGGGCGGCTCGCCGACCTCTACTGCGGCGCTGGCGCCTTCACCTTCAGGCTGGCGGAGATCGCGCCGGTGCTCGCGGCGGATTTCTCCGCGCCCGCCATCGCCGCCCTGAAGAGCGCCATCGCCACAGCGCCGGGCCTGAAGGCGATCACCGCCGAGGCCCGCGACCTTGTCCGCCGGCCGGTGCTCTCAACGGAGCTGGCCAAGATCGACGCCGTGGTGCTCGACCCGCCCCGCGCGGGCGCCGCCGAGCAGGTGGGGGAGATCGCGCGCTCATCCACGCCCCGCGTCGCCTACGTCTCCTGCAACCCGGCGAGCTTCGCCCGCGACGCCCGCGTGCTCGTCGACGCCGGTTTCCGGCTGGAGCGCGTTCTGCCGGTGGACCAGTTCCTCTGGTCGCCCCACATTGAGCTCGTCGGCATTTTCACCCGGTGAGGCGATGAAGAAGGAAGGCAGGCGAGGGGCGTTCGCGATCGACACGGCCGCGCACGTCGCCGCCTCCGTCGCCAAGGCCGCCTGGTGGACCGCGGCGGGCCGCGCCACCCGCGCGCTGGTCCGCCCAACCGAGGGCGAGCAGGCGAAGAGCTTCGAACCGACCACGCCCCCGGTTTCCCGCGAACGCCTGCGCGACGCCTACCTCGCGGCATTCCGCAAGGACGCCCGCGACGTGGCGGCGGGGCTCTATCCGGCGATGGACACGGAGGTCGATGCGATGGAGGTCTTCCGCCGAGCCGCGGACGTGCTGACGGACGCGCGGGCCGTGGACCAGCGCCGCCGTAATGCGCAGGCGACCGAGGTGCGCGAGGCGGTGAATTCCAGAGCTTATCCAAGCTATTACCGCCAAAACTTCCACTATCAGACCGGCGGCTGGTTCACCGAGGACAGCGCCCGCCGCTACGAGGCGCAGGTCGAGGCCCTGTTCTCCGGCGCGGCCGGCGCGATGCGCAGACGGGCGCTGTCGTTGTTGGCGAAGGCGTGGCGCGGCCGGGACCATCGGGGGCTGAAGGTCGCCGACATCGCCTGCGGCTCCGGCGGTTTCCTGAGGGACCTGCAGGCGGCCTTTCCACGCGCTCGGCTGTTCGGGCTCGACCTATCTCCGGCCTACGCCGCCGAGGCGCGGGTGCGCTCAGACCTGCCGGTGATCCAGGCCAACGCCGAGCGGCTGCCGTTCGCCGACGAGAGCCTGGATGCGGTGACCTGCATCTACCTCTTCCACGAACTCCCGCCGCGCGTTCGTCCGGTGGTCGCCCGGGAGATCGCGCGGGTGCTGAAGCCAGGCGGCGTGCTGGCCTTCGCCGATTCCGTCCAGCCGCGGGATGAGCCCGATCTCGCCCGCCTGCTGGAAGCGTTTCCGGCGTTTTTCCACGAGCCGTTCTACGGCTCCTACGCCGACACCGATCTCGGTCAACTGTTTACGAAGGCAGGCCTCTCGCCGGGCGGTCAGGACAAGGCGTTCCTCACGAAAGCGCTGCTGTTTACGAAGCGTTAGCCGCAACTTCTAAGCGAGGCTTAAGGCTTCCGGTTTACCCCTTCCTCCCAAAGGGAGGAGACCCGATGCGCGCGCCCATGATCCCCGGCAAGAAGCCCGAAGATAACGATCAGCGCGAGGCCATGCTGAGGCGCCTCGGCATCGCCGAGGAAAAGCCCCGCACGCCGTCTCGATGGGACGTTCTGGCCCGCGACCTGGAACCTGCTCCCCCCGTCCAGACGCCGCCGCCGATGGTCGATGAAGTCCCGGTCGCCGAGGAGTCGCTGCCCGCGCATCAGCCGATCCCGATGACGACCGAGCCGCTCCGCACCTATCAGCCCGCCGAACCCGCCGCGCCTTCTCCCGAACCCGAACCGGTCGTCATTCAGGCGCCCATCCAGCCGGTCGCGCGCGAACCCGAACCCGTTGTGGAAGCGCCGGTCGCCCATGCGCCCGAACCGGAGCCGCAGGCCGCCGCCCAGTCCTCCATGAACGGCGCGAGCTTCATGCCGGGCTGGGGCGAGGAATCGATCCCCGAGGACGAGGAAGTCGAAGCGTTCGACGAGCCTGAAGCTCCCGTCGACGCGGCCGCCCCCGTCGAGCCGGTCGTGCACCAGCCGCGCTGGATGGACGAGCCCGTGGCCGAGGCCCCGCGCCGCGAAGAGCTCCTGCCCAAGATGGAGCGTCCGGTCGGCTTCAGCCCGTCGGTCGCGCCGATCGCCAACGACGAAGACCTCGACATTCCTCCCGCCGCGCAGGCCGAAACGCCCGCCGCGCCTCCCGTCGTGGCTGCCCGGATGGAGCCGGAGCCGGAGCCGGTCATCGAGCCGCCGGTCGCGCGCCAGCCCGTTGCGCCCGAACCTGTCGTCGAAGCGCCCGTGGTCCGCCAACCCGCTCCCGAGCCGGTGGTCGAGGCGGAGCCGGTCATCCGCCGGCCCGCGCTGCAGCCCGAACCCGAGCCGGTCGTCGAGACGCCGGTCCTACGCCGCCAGCCCGCTCCCGTCGTCGAGCCGGAGCCGGAGCCGGCCCCCGTGGCCCGCCGCCAGCCCGCGCCCGCGCCGGAGCCCGCCGCCCCGCCCGTGGACGCCGCGCTCCAGCAGATGCGCGCTGAACTGGAAGCCATGCGCAATCAGTTCCAGACCGCGCCGCAGCCGCAGCCGCAGCCGCAACCTCAGCCCGCCGCGCCCCTGGCCGCCGCCATCCCCTACGACGGCCGCCGCAAGTCGAAGCAGGACTTCTTCGCGAACGCCCGGATGGTGATCTGGACGCTGGGCATCGTGGCCGCGCTGTGGGTGACCTTCCACGCCCTGCAGGCGTCGTCGCACCATCAGGCCAAGCAGGACCACATCATGGCGTCCGTCACCGGCAAGGAGAAGGCCGACGACGGCGGCAAGGCCGATCAGAACAACGACAACTGATCGCCGGCCTTCGGCGGCACGCGGAACTGGCTGAGGTCGAGGCCGTCCCAGCGGCGGCCGAAGCTTAAGCGTCGGCGGGCGATCTCGAAGCGTTTGGCGAGCATCTCGGCGACCGGTCCCTGGCCGGTCATCCGCTTGCCCCACTCGGAGTCGTAGTCCTTGCCGCCGCGGATCTGGCGGACCAGCGACATCACCTTCTTCGCCCGGTCCGGGTGGTCGGACTCCAGCCACTCGCGGAACAGGTCCTTGATCTCGAGCGGCAGCCGCAGCGCCACATAGCCCGCGCCGACCGCGCCGGCCTGTTTCGCGCGCTCCAGCACCTCTTCCAGTTCGTGGTCGTTCAGGCCGGGGATGGCCGGCGCGAACATCACGATGGTTGGCACGCCGGCGTCGCTGAGCTGGCGGATCGCGTCGAGCCGCCGCTCGGGCGTGGCGGCGCGGGGCTCCATGCTCCGGGCGAGCTTGCGGTCGAGGGTGGTCACCGACACCGCCGCGCGCACCAGGTTCTTGCCGCCCATTGGTCCCAGCAGGTCGAGGTCGCGGGTGATCAGGGCCGACTTTGTGATGATGGAGAAGGGGTGATTGAAGCGGCTGAGCACCTCAATCACCTGCCGCGTCACACGCAGCTTGCGCTCCTGCGGCTGGTAGGGGTCGGTGTTGCCGCCGATGTGGATGACCTTTGGCCGGTAGGTCGGCTTCGACAGCTCCTTCTCCAGCAATGCGCCTGCGTGCGGCTTGAAGAAGAGCTTGGATTCGAAATCCAGGCCCGGCGACAGGCCCATGTAGGCGTGCGCGGGCCGGGCGTAGCAGTAGATGCAGCCGTGCTCGCAGCCTCGGTAGGGGTTGATCGACTGGTCGAAGCCGATGTCGGGGCTGTCGTTCTTGGTGATGATGACCCGCGCCTTCTCCGGCTGCACCTCGGTCTTGAGCTGTTGAGGCTCCGGGTCCTCGACGGTCCAGCCGTCGTCGAATTCCTCGTGCACCAGGCTCTCGTACCGCCCGGTGGCGTTCGACTGGGCGCCGCGCCCGCGTATGCTGTTGGCCAAGGTCGGCATGGCGGCATCCTCGCATGCGAACGAGAACAGAACAAGAACAGACCTTGACCCAATCCCCCGCTGCGGCTTGATGCGTCGATGATCTCGGTCGTGATCCCGACTCTCAATGCGGAGCGCACCTTGCAGCGGGCGCTGGCGCCGCTCGTGCCCGCCGCCGTGGAGGGGGTGGTGCGCGAGGTAATCGTCGCCGACGGCGGCTCGACTGACCGCACGCTGGAGCTCGCCGACGATGCGGGCGCCAACATCGTCCGCACGGACCGGGGCAGGGGCCTTCAGCTGGCGGCCGGTTGCGCAGCCGCGAAGAGCGACTGGCTGCTGGTGCTTCATGCCGACACCGAGCTCGCCGATGGCTGGGAGGCGGCCGCCGCCCAGCATCTGCAACGCCATTCCGACAAGGCCGGCTGGTTTCGGTTCGCGCTCGACGACAACGGCCTGCGCGCGCGGCTCTGGGAGCGAGGGGTGGCGTTGCGGTGTGCGCTCCTGGCCCTGCCCTACGGCGACCAGGGACTGCTGGTCTCGCGCAGGCTCTACGATGAGGTTGGCGGCTTCCGGCCCTTGCCGCTGATGGAGGACGTCGACCTCGTCCGCCGGATCGGCTCCAAACGCCTTCGCAGGCTGGACGCCAAGGCGATCACGAGCGCGGACCGCTACCGCCGCGACGGCTATCTGGGCCGCTCCGCCAGGAACGCAGTCCTGCTCGCCCGCTATCTCGCGGGGGCCGATCCGGAGCGGCTGGCCCGGGCTTATGCCTAAGCCCACCCTGATCGTCTTCGCCCGCTCGCCCGCCATCGGGGTCGGCAAGACGAGGCTGGCCCGCGATATCGGCGCGGTGGAGGCCTGGCGGGTTTACCGCGCCATGAGCACGCGCGCGCTCTGGCGGCTCCGCGATCCCCGCTGGCGGCTGGTGCTGAGGCTGGAGGGCCGCAAAGCCGACCCCGCCTGGCCCCGCCTTCCGATCGAGCCGCAGGGCAGGGGAGACCTCGGCGCCCGGCTCACTCGCGCGCTGCGGGCTCATGGGGAAGCGCCGGTGGCGGTGGTGGGAACGGACGTGCCGGAGCTCACACCGGCGCGGGTGGCGAACGCCTTCCGCCGGCGAAATGCCATAGGCCCCGCGAGCGATGGCGGTTTCTGGCTGCTAGCGCTGGAGCCTCGCCGCGCGCGGGCGGTTCACTTCGCGGGCGTCCGGTGGTCGAGTGTGCACACGCTCAAGGACACGCTCAGCGTCCTCGGCCCGTTGGCGGTGCTGGAGACGCTGACGGACGTGGATGACGGGACAAGTCTGGCGCTGACCAGATCCTCCCCCTCTGGGGCAGGTGGCCCGAAGGGCAGGAGGGGGCAAGTGCTGCAGGCCCCCTCAGTGCGCTTCGCGGAGATCTCCCCCAGAGGGGGAGCATCCAAGGTCTAGGACGCCTGGTCGAGGCGGTAGTCGGCGAGGCGGCCCATGGCGACGGCGTCCAGCGTCTTCGCCTCTTCCCCGAACTTCTTCCGGTAGGTCCAGTAGGCCGTCATCACCTGCTCGACGTAGTTGCGGGTCTCCCGCGCCGGCAGGCACTCCATCAGCAGCAGGTCGTCCGACGCATCGTCGCCCAGCTTCGCCTGCGTCTTCTGCAGCATGCCCGGCCCGCCGTTGTAGGCGGCCACGGCCTTCAGCATGTCGTAGTCGCCGACGCCTTCCTCCAGCAGCCACTGGAAGTAGTCCTGGCCTAGCCGCAGGTTCGTCGGCGCGTCGAACAGCGGGATGACGTTGGTCATCATGTTGTCGTCGCCGGACGCGTGCGCGGCCGCGGCCGGCATCAGCTGCATCAGGCCCACCGCGCCAGCGTTCGACACCGCATACGGATTGAACCGGCTCTCCTGCCGCACCAGGGCGTAGACCAGCGCCTTGTCCAGCGTGAAGCCACCGGCGGGGAAGAGCTCCGGCGTGGGATAGTCGTCATAGCTGCTCGACCAGCTGGCCGATGAACCCGCCAGGCTCGCCACCCGGATCAGCTGCGCCCCGGCCTCCATGCCGAGCTGCCGCTGGGCCAGCATGCCGTAGAAGGTGAAGGGCGCCATCGCCGCCATGCGCAGGTAGGGCGCCGCTTCCTCCGGCTCGCCGGCCTGCGTGACCGCCCGGGCCGCCCAGAAGGCCGCGGCCGAGCGCAGCGAGTCGTCCTGCGTCAGGTCGTTGGCGACCTGCACGAAGAAGGTCTTCGCCTCGCCGAACTTCTTCAGCCGATAGGCGGCCAGTCCCGCGATCCAGCGCTCGCCCCCGCGCGGCGCATAGGCCAGCGCCTTGGAGACGTCGCCGCCGTAGAAGGCCGCCCGCGCCTCGGCGGAGTAGTTGATGGGCTTGCGCTTGACGTGGTGGTGCTTCGACGCGTGCGCGTGATGGGTCTTGGCCTGGACGGAGGCCACAGGGATCATGGCCCCCACGAGGGCCAGGGCCAGGAGTGGCCCGCGCACGGCGCGCTTCATGAAAACACTCGCGCCTTCCCCAACTCCCCTGGGAATCGACGCGCCCCTTTTTATCGATGATCTTTCAGAAGCTTAGGCGGGCCGATCCGGTCGATCAAGCCGTTCCGTAAGCGTCAGAAGATCGGTCCACGCCTTCTTCTTTGCGGCGGGTTGCCGCAGGAGGAACGCAGGATGCAGTGTAGGCAAGGCTGGTAAAGCGACCGTTTCGTCCTCGCTCTTCCATTCGAACCACCGCCCGCGCAGCGCCAGGATGCCTTCTTCGCGCTTGAGCAGGAACTTGGCCGAGGCGCCGCCGGCCAGCATCAGGATCTTCGGGTTCACCAGCTGGATGGCGCGCTCGACGAAGGGCGCGCAGACCATCTGCTCGGCGGTCGTGGGCGTGCGGTTGCCGGGCGGCCGCCAGAAGACGGTGTTGGTGATGAAGACGCGGCCCGTCAGTCCCGCCGCCGCCAGCATCCGGTCCAGCAGCTGTCCGGCGCGCCCGACGAAGGGCTCGCCCTTCAGGTCCTCCTCGCCGCCAGGGCCTTCGCCGATGATCATCAGCGGGGCTTCGGGGTTGCCGCGCGAGAACACCGCCTGCCGCGCACCTTCGTGCCGCAGCGTGCATCCCTCGAAGGCGGCTATGGCGGCGGCAAGCTGCTCCAGGTCCTGAGCCTCCGCCGCCAGCCGCTTTGCATCGGCGACCGCCGAAGACACATCGGGCGCGGCGTTCTTCTGCACCTGCTGTGGCCGATGCGCCACCGGCGCCGCCTGAGGCCGAGCCTTCAGCCGCGCCGCACCCTCGGCCAGCCGGTCCACCGGCGTCTCGTTGAGGCAAACATCGACCCCGGCCTCAGCCCAAAAGGCCAGCAGGCTCTCAGCGGCGCGGGAGGGGGAAGTTTGCATCCGCTACTCGTAACCCTTCTCCCCTTGCGGGAGAAGCGCGACAGGCTCTTCCCCCAGCTTGTCTGGGGGAAGTGGCCCGACAGCGACAGCTGGAGGGTCGATGGGGGAGTACCAAAAGGACAACTCCCCCATCGAGCTTCGCCGCTTCGCGTCTCAGCCCACTTCCCCCAGACAAGCTGGGGGAAGAGCCATGCCTGCGCCGAGCACGAGCTTTGGTGCTTTCCCCTTGACCATCAGCGCTTCAGCTCCCGATAAGGTCGCCCGATTCACGCTGCGCCAACTGGGGAAAAGGCCATGAGCGAAGACGTCGAACGCGAAGCCATGGAGTACGACGTCGTCGTCGTCGGCGCGGGTCCTGCGGGGCTGTCGGCCGCGATCCGGCTGAAGCAGCTGGCGCAGGAGACGGGGAACGACGTCACCGTGGCCGTGCTGGAGAAGGGCTCCGAGGTCGGGGCGCATATCCTGTCAGGCGCCGTGATCGATCCGAAGGCCATCTCCGAGCTCTTCCCGAACTGGAAGGAACTCGGCGCGCCGCTGGACACGCCGGTCACCAAGGACAAGTGGCTGATCCTGGGCGAGCAGGGCGAGCTGGAGCTGCCGCTCTTCGCCATGCCGCCGTTCATGCACAACCACGGCAACTACATCGCCTCGCTGGCCAACGTCTGCCGCTGGCTGGGTGAGCAGGCCGAGGCGCTGGGCGTCGAGGTCTATCCCGGCATGGCCGCCTCCGACCTCGTGTTCAACGAGGACGGCTCGGTAAAGGGCGTCGTCGCCGGCGTGTTCGGCATCAACCGCGAGGGCGAGCACAAGCCGGACTTCCAGCCGGGGCTGGAGCTGCACGCCAAGTACACTTTCATCGCCGAGGGCGCGCGCGGGTCGCTGGCCAAGCAGCTGCAGGCGCGCTTCAACCTCTGCGACGGCAAGGAGCCGCAGAAGTTCGGCATCGGCCTGAAGGAGATCTGGCAGGTCCCGGAAAAGAACTTCCGCCCGGGCCTGGCCCAGCACACCACCGGCTGGCCGCTGGACAACAACACCGGCGGCGGCAGCTTCATGTACCACTTCGGCGATCACTACGTGGCCATCGGCTACGTGGTGCACCTGAACTACAAGAACCCCTGGCTCTCTCCCTATGACGAGTTCCAGCGGTTCAAGCACCACCCCTCGATCAAGTGCTACCTCGAAGGCGGCCGCCGCGTGGCTTATGGCGCGCGCGCCATCACCGAGGGCGGCTACCAGTCGGTGCCGAAGCTGACCTTCCCGGGCGGCGTGCTGATCGGCTGCTCGGCGGGCTTCGTGAACGTGCCCCGCATCAAGGGCAGCCACAACGCCATGAAGACCGGCATGATGGCCGCCGAGGCCGCTTTCGCCGCGATCCACGCGGGGCGGACGTCCGACGAACTGGTCGAATACGCCGACGCCTACGACCGCTCCTGGGTGAAGAAGGAGCTGAAGGTCGTCCGCAACGCCAAGCCGCTGCTGTCGAAGTTCGGCACCTTCCTGGGCGGCGCGCTCGGCATGTTCGACATGTGGTGCACCAGTCTGTTCGGCGGCTTCTCCTTCTTCGGGACGATGAAGCACGGCAAGACGGATGCGGCCTCGACCGGTCTGGCCAAGGACTACCCGCAGATCGTCTATCCGAAGCCGGACGGCCAGATCAGCTTCGACAAGCTGTCGTCGGTGTTCCTGTCGAGCACCAACCACGAGGAAGACCAGCCGGCGCACCTGAAGCTGAAGGACCCGAACGTCCCGATCGAGGTGAACCTGCCGCGCTATGGCGAACCCGCGCGCCTCTACTGCCCGGCGGGCGTCTACGAAGTGCTCTATGACGAGCAGGGTCAGAACCCGCGGTTCCAGATCAACGCCCAGAACTGCGTCCACTGCAAAACCTGCGACATCAAGGACCCGTCGCAGAACATCGTGTGGACCACGCCGGAAGGCGGCGGCGGCCCCAATTATCCCAATATGTGACGTTAAGCGGCGCTTGCGGGCGGGGGGGAAAGGACCGAGTTTGACGTCATGCGAGCGCACCTAGCACTGACTGCCGTATTGCCGCTTGCCCTGCTCGGGGCGTGCGCGACGGTGCCGAAGACGCCGGCCGAACGCGCCGCCGCGCTTGCGCCGGACCAGTCGAGCTACGGACTGTTCCTGGCCGGCGAGGGCGCCCTGCACGACGGCCGCAGCGCGGACGCCACCGACTACTTCATGCGCGCCAGCCAGGGCGGCGCCTTCGACGGCGGCTTCCTGAAGGACCGCGCCTTCACCGCGGCCGTGCTGGCGGGCGACATCACCAAGGCCGCGTCCTGGGCGCCGGCCGTGCCCGAAGGCCACGACGCCACCTACCAGCTCGGCCTGCTGGTCCGGGCGGTGGATATGATCGCGCAGGGTCGCGGCAAGGACGCCCGGCCGCTGCTCGCGCCGGATGCGCTGGGCTTCCCGCACCGGGCGGCGGGCGCGCTGCTGGCGCCGTGGGCGGCCGCGGCGGCGGGGGATACGCAAGGTTCGCTCGAGCGGCCGCAGGTTGCCGGCGACAAGGTCGTCGAATACTTCGGCCAGCTCGGCCAGGCGCTGCTGTTCGAACGCGCCCGCCGCTATGACGAGGCGGAGACCGACTTCAAGGCGCTGGCCGGCGCGACCGAGCTCGGCGACCTCTTCACCCTCGACTACGGCGGTTTCCTGGAGCGGCGCGGCCGGGCGAAGGAAGCGCTGGCCCTCTACAACGACGCCCTGGCGCAGGAGCCCGACGACCGCGAACTGACCGTCGCCCGCGATCGCGCAGCATCCGGCGGCAAGCCGCCCGCGCTACCCACGGTCCAGCAAGGCGCCGCGCGCGCCATGATGGCGCCCGCCGCCGCCATGCTCGCGGAAAAGCAGGGTGAGCTGGCGCTGGCCTACCTGCGCATGGCGATCCGCCTCGATTCGCAGCGCTATGACGCCTGGCTGCTGGTGGGCGACATCCTGGGCGGGCTCGATGACATCGAGGCGTCGCGGCAGGCCTACAACATGGTGCCGCCGACCTCGCCGGAGTTCTCCAACGCGCGTTCCAAGCTGGCCTGGAGCTATCAGACGGCCGGCGACAAGGACACGGCCCTGCGGCTGGCGGCCGAAGCCGTGGCGGCCGATCCCAACGACCGCGACGCGGCGATCACCCAGGCCGACCTGCTGCGCGTGAACGACCGCTACGCCGAGGCCGCGACGGTGCTCGACAGGCTGATCGCGCAGGAGGGCGACAAGCCGGACTGGCGGCTGCTCTACATGCGCGGCGTGGCGCTCGAACGCTCGGGCCATTGGCCGGACGCCGAGAAGGACCTGACCCGCGCGCTGGCGCAGCAGCCGGATCAGCCGGAGCTGCTCAACTACCTCGGCTACAGCTGGATCGACCGCGGCGAGCGGCTGTCGGAAGCGCTCGACATGGTCCGCCGCGCGTCGGAGGCCGATCCGCACTCCGGCGCCATGGTCGACAGCCTCGGTTGGGCCTACTTCCGCCTCGGCGAATACGGAAAGGCGGTCGAGAAGCTTGAGCGCGCCGTGGAGCTGGAGCCTGCCGATCCAGAGATCAACAACCATCTCGGCGACGCCTACTGGCGTGTGGGCCGCCGCACCGAGGCGAAGTTCCAGTGGGAACGCGTGCTGACGCTGCAGCCCGACCCCGCCATCAAGCAGGAAGTCGAGAGCAAGCTGAAGTCGGGCCTCGGCGCGCCGCCGCCGGTTCCCGGCCGGGTCGTCGCCAACTCCGGATGACGCTCACCGCCTTTGCCCCGGCCAAGGTGAACCTGTTCCTCCACGTCGGCCCCGCTGGCGCGGACGGCTATCACCCCATCTGTAGCCTCATGGCCTTCGCCGATATCGGCGACCGGCTCTCGATCCAGGCGGCGGAGGCGCCGACGTTCGAGGTAACCGGGCCGTTCGCGGGTGAACTCGGCGACGGCGCCGACAATCTCGTGGTCCGCGCGGCGAGGGCGCTCCTCACCAGCGTCCCCGGTCCAAAGCCGCCGTTCCAGCTGATCCTCGACAAGCGCCTGCCGGTGGCGGCGGGGCTCGGCGGGGGGTCGTCGGATGCCGGTGCGGCTCTGCGGCTCCTGCGCGACGCCCTCGAACTGCCGGTGTCGGACGAAACGCTGGAGGCCATCGCCGCCGACCTGGGCTCCGACGGCGTGGCTTGCCTCTGGACCCGCACCGTCGTCGCGGAGGGCAGGGGGGAGCAGCTCTCCGACGCGCCCCGGATGCCGGTGCTGGACGCGGTGCTGGCGAACCCGCTGGTCCACTCGTCGACGGCCGCCGTCTATCGCGCCTTCGACGACACGGGGGCACACGGCTCGCCGGATTGTCCCCGGCTCCCCGACACCATCGAGACCGCCGAGGAGCTGGCGGCCTTCCTGAGCCTTTGCCGGAACGACCTCCAGGCCCCGGCGATGGGCCTGAACCCCGTCATCGGCGAGGTGCTGGACACGCTCGCCTCCGAGCCCGAAGTCCTGCTCGCCCGCATGAGCGGTTCCGGCGCCACCTGCTTCGCGCTCTGTGCCTCCGACATCGAAGCCGAAGGCCTTGCCGAGCGCCTCCGCATCCTCCGGCCCCGGTGGTGGATTCAGCGCTGTCGAATAGGTGCTCCCCGTCTGGGGGAGCTGCCCCGAAGGGGCTGAGGGGGCGAGTCACCAGGCCCCCATCCCCCGCTTCGCGGGTACTTCCCCCAGAGGGGGAAGACCAAACGAAAACGGGGACCCGAAGGTCCCCGTCCCCGTACGCTTCATCCTGCGTAAGCTGCTACTCGTGCAGCGCTTCGCCGTGGAGGGCCATGTCGAGACCTTCGATCTCTTCCTCCTCCGTGACCCGGATGCCCGTGGTGAACCTGCAGATCATCAGGATCACGTAGGTGGCGATGGCGGTCCAGCCGATGGTGAAGACCACGCCATAGACCTGCTTCATCAGGCTCGCGCCTTCGCCCAGCGAGTTGACGGTCGCATCCGCCAGCACGCCGGTCAGGAGGGCGCCGATGATGCCGCCCACGCCGTGCACGCCGAAGGCGTCCAGGCTGTCGTCGTACTTGAAGATCCGCTTCAGCCACACCGCCGAAAGGTAGCAGCCGACACCGGCCGCCGCGCCGACGATCAGCGCGCCCTGAGCGTTCACGAAGCCCGAAGCCGGGGTGATGGCGACGAGACCGGCCACCGCGCCCGAGCAGAGGCCGAGCAGGCTCGGCTTCTTGCGCTCGAACCACTCCACGACCATCCAGGCAAGGGCCGCCATGGCGGTCGCAACCTGGGTGTTCAGCATCGCCTGACCGGCCAGGGCGTTCGAGGCCACCGCGGAACCCGCGTTGAACCCGAACCAGCCGACCCACAGCATGCTCGCGCCGATCATGGTCAGCACCAGGTTGTGCGGCGCCATGTTGTCGACGCCGTAGCCCTTGCGCTTGCCGAGCACGAGCGCGCAGACGAGGCCCGCGACACCGGCGTTGATGTGGACGACCGTACCGCCGGCGAAGTCGAGCACGCCCGCGCCGCCCAGGAAGCCGCCGCCCCACACCCAGTGGGCGATCGGCGCGTAGACCACGATCGACCAGAGCGCCACGAACAGCAGCATGCCCGAGAACTTCATCCGCTCGGCGAACGCGCCGGCGATGAGGGCCGGCGTGATGATGGCGAAGGTCATCTGGAACATCATGAAGACGCTCTCGGGGATGGTGCCCGCGAGCGCGTTCGGAACGTCCATCTTCATGCCGTTCATCAGCACCCTGTCGAAGCCGCCGACGAACTTGTTGATGCCGGCGTCAGGGTTGGCGGTGAACGCCAGGCTGTAGGTGAGCACCATCCAGAGCACCGTCACGAGAGCCGTGATGGCGAACGACTGGGTGATGGTGGCCAGCACGTTCTTGCGCCGGACCATGCCGCCATAGAACAGGCCGAGCGCCGGGATGGTCATCAGCAGGACCAGCGCGGTCGAGGTGAGCATCCAGGCGGTGTCGCCGCTGTCGGGCGCCCAGGGCTTCGCCTCTTCGACGGGAGCGGCAGGCGCCGCGGCGACCGGAGCGGCGGCTTCAGTGGCGGCCGGAGCCGCAGGCGCGGCCGCGGCGATGGGCGAGGGCGCCGGGGCGTCCTGCGCGAAGGCAGGGGCGGCCAGCGGCGCTCCCGCGATGGTGGCGGCGAGGACCAGGCCCGCCAGCCGGTTCAAACCGAACAGTTTCATGACTATCCCCTTGTCCGATGTCGCTAGAGGGCGGCCGTGCCGGATTCGCCGGTGCGGATGCGCACGGCGTCTTCGACGTTGAGGACGAAGATCTTCCCGTCCCCGATCTTGCCGGTGGCCGCGGCGGCCTTGATCGCCTCGACGGCCTTGGCTGCGGCGGAGTCGTCGACGACCGCCTCCAGCTTCACCTTCGGCACGAAGTTCACCTGGTACTCGGCGCCCCGGTAGATTTCCGTCTGGCCCTTCTGCCGGCCGTAGCCCTTCACTTCCGAAACGGTCAGCCCCTCGACCCCCGCCGCGACGAGCGCTTCACGCACCTCGTCCAGCTTGAAGGGTTTGACCACCGCCATGATCATTTTCATTGCGACTTGCTCCGACGCCCCTTGGGGGACGTCGCCCCCGTGATGCTTCAACCGGTCCCGGGCCCCAGGACGAGGCGCCATTGCCGATCGGCGCGACGCTATTTCGGACCGGTCGCGGAGCAGGGCTGTTGATGGCCTCGCCGGCGCCAAACGGCCGCAAGCGCCTCATTCGTGGGCGGGGATTGGGAGGGGCGCCTTCAAATTGGGCAGCCGGGAACAACGGCTTCGCCTTGCGCGTATCTAACCGACGGGGTCGGGCGAAGCGCCGCTTGGGCGCAACCTGGAGGATGAGGACTGAAATGACCCTGACACGCATTCTCGCCGCCGCCGGTTGCGCGGCGCTTCTCGCCGGCGTCGCTCACGCGCAGTCGGCCAGCTCCACCACGACCGTCGATCCCGCCACCGGGGTGACCACGACGACCACCGTCAACCCGCCCGCCGGGACGGTGACCACCACTGACACGATGACGGGTGTGACCACGACGACCCCGGCGCCCAGCGCCACCACTGTCGGCGTTCCGGCTTCCAGCATGACGACCAGCATGACCGGCGCGCCCGGCACCGTGACGACTCAGGTCGTGACGAACGGCCCGATTCCGGACACCCCCGAGAACCGCGCGAAGTACGGCCAGCCCATGTCGCACGCTGGCAAGCGCAGCGCTCCAGCCGGCAACTAAAATCGCGTCAGGGCGCCACTTTTCGGCCTTGAGGGCGGCTATGGTGGCCGCCCTCAAGAATCGAAGGGGAGCGCCCTGTATGTTTCTGTCTCGCGTTGTTTCCGCCGCCGCCGTCGCGGCCCTGATCTCTGGCGCGGCCTACGCCCAGACAGCCGCGCCGGCGCCTGCCGACGCTGCCGCAACCCCGGCCCCCGCGGCCGCAGCGGCTCCGGCCCCCGCGCCTGCCGCTCCCGCCTTCACGCCCGTGGCGCCTGCCGGCGACATCGTGGCCACCCTGAAGGCTTCCGGCGAGTTCAAGACCTTCCTGAAGGCGCTGGACGCGACCAACCTGACCTCTGTCGTCGCCAAGAACCCGAACCTGACGGTGTTCGCGCCCACCGACGCCGCCTTCGCGGCGCTTCCCGCGGGCGAGTTGGACAACCTGCTGAAGCCCGCCAACGCGGCGCAGCTGCAGCAGCTCCTCATCTACCACATCGTCAACGCGCCGGTGACCGACGCCAAGATCAAGGGCGCCAAGGGCCCGGTGAAGACGGTGGCCGGCTCCGACCTGCTGCTCGATGGCAGCACGGACCCCTTCAAGGCCAACAGCGCGCAGGTGCTGCAGGCCAACGTCCAGGCCTCTAACGGCATCGTCTATGTGGTCGATCACGTGCTGTCGCCGAGCGATCCGGTGATCGCCCAGGCCGCCGCCGAAGCGCAGGCCGCCAAGGCTGAAGCCGCCGCCACGCCGGCCGCCTAAAACCAGCGCCGCTTGGCTTGAGAAAGAGGTCGGCGGGCCCTATGGTCCGCCGACTTTTTTGCGCCCGCGAAAGACGCATGGCTGAAGCCGAAAAACCGAAGTCGTTTCAAGGCCTGATCCTGACGCTCCAGAACTATTGGGCGGCTCAGGGCTGCGTGATTCTGCAGCCTTACGACACCGAGGTGGGGGCGGGGACGCTGCATCCCGCGACGGTTCTGCGCGCGCTGGGGCCAAAGCCGTGGAATGCGGCCTACGTGCAGCCCTCCCGGCGCCCGGGCGACGGGCGCTATGGCGAAAACCCGAACCGGCTGCAGCACTATTACCAGTACCAGGTGATCCTGAAGCCGAACCCCTGGAACATGCAGGAGCTGTACCTCGGCTCGCTGGAAGCGATCGGCATCGACCTCAAGCTGCACGACATCCGCTTCGTCGAGGACGACTGGGAAAACCCGACCGTCGGCGCCTGGGGCCTGGGCTGGGAAGTGTGGTGCGACGGGATGGAGGTCAGCCAGTACACCTACTTCCAGCAGGTGGGCGGGCTCGACGTGCACCCGGTGGCGGGCGAGCTGACCTATGGCCTCGAGCGCCTGGCCATGTACGTGTTCGGCGTCGACAACGTCTACGACCTGCCGTTCAACGACCCCGACGCGCCGCTCGGCGCCACTACCTATGGCGACGTGTTTCTTGAGAACGAGCGCCAGCACTCCGAAGCCAACTTCCACGGCTGGAACGTGGAGGTGCTGAAGCGCCAGTTCGAAGACATGGAGCGCGAGGTCCCGGACATGCTGGCGCGCTCCTATCAGGGCCGCTCGCTGGTGCTGCCGGCCTACGACATGGTCCTCAAGGCTTCGCACCTCTTCAACCTGATGAACGCCCGCGGCGCTATCGCGGTCGCCGAACGCGCCAGCTACATCGGCCGCATCCGCGACCTCTGCAAAATGTGCGCCGAAGCCTGGGTCGCCCAGCAGGAGCAGGCGGCGTGAGGGGTAGCGGCATCTACGGACGCGAGACCTACACTGCGCGTGCGGCATCCCACGCGAAGCGACTGCGGCGTGAGATGACAGTTAGTGAGAAAAAGCTGTGGGAAGCTCTGCGGCCTCTGAAGCTCAACATTCGTCGGCAGGCGCCAATTGGTCGCTACATCGCCGATTTCGTGCACCTGGGTTCGCGTCTGGTGATTGAGGTCGATGGCGCGCGCCATGACCTCCCTGAAGAGCAATCGCGCGACCTCGAACGTGACGCCTGGCTGAAATCTGAGGGCTTCCGCGTGCTGAGAGTCCGCGACGCCGACGCATTCGGCCGCCCTCACGACGTTGCAGAGCAGATCAGGCAAACCATAACCCTCTCCCCTCGAGGGGGAGAGGGCAGGGTGAGGGGTGTAGCCTCTGAGCCTGGGCTGGAGGCTCAGATGGCGTCGGCGTCAAACAGCGCCCTTCGCCAATTCTCAGCGGCCACACCCCCATCCCCGACCCTTCCCCCCTCGAGGGGGAAGGGAGAGTAGTCATG
>JBLNCT010000057.1:0-7192 GCA_050260915.1 Parcubacteria group bacterium | reverse complement strand
ATCCTCCCCCTCTGGGGGAGGTGGCCCGGAGGGCCGGAGGGGGCGAGTACGAAATCGACCAACCGTGCAGTGCAGTCTTCGGCGGTACCGAAGCTGACCACGTGGGCGCCAACCTTCTGAGCTTCCGCCGAGAGAACGTCGAACCACTTGTTATCGGCGTTGAGCACCGCGACGCCACCGGGCTCAAGGCCCGCGAAGATCTCGGCCTTGGCGCGGGCGACGCCCTCCTCGCCGTCCTCGAAGTTCTCGATGTGGACCGGGCCGACCGTGGTGATGGCGACAGCCTGCGGGCGGACCATCTTCGAGAGCGGCTCGATCTCACCGGCGTGGTTCATGCCGATCTCGAAGACGGCGCGCTCGGTGTCGCGAGGCATTCGGGCGAGCGTCAGCGGCACGCCGATGTGGTTGTTGTAGCTTTTCACCGACGAGTGCGCCCGGCCGGCGCGGGTCAGGCCCGCCATGACGGCCTGGGTGACGCTGGTCTTGCCGACCGAACCGGTGATGGCGCAGCGCTTGGCGTCCGAGCGGTCGCGGGCGGCGACGCCGAGTTGTTCGAGCGCGCGCAGGGTGTCGCGGACCTCGACCGAAGCCACCGCCATCGGTTTCGACACGAGAGCCGCTGACGCGCCCGCTTCCATCGCGGTCAGCACGAAGTCGTGGCCGTCGCGGACGCCTTCCAGCGCCACGAACAGGTCGCCCTTGTCGATGCTGCGGCTGTCGATGGAGACGCCGCCGACCACGAACGGCGCGCCTTCCAGACGGCCGCCGGTCGCCGCCGCAATCTCGTCGGAGGTCCAGAGGGGCTCAGGCATGGGCGCTCTCCAGCCCGAGCGCCGCGGCGGTTTCGACCACGTCGTCGAAGGGGTGGGTGACGCCCGCGATCAACTGACCCTGCTCATGGCCCTTGCCGGCGACCACAAGCACGTCGCCTTCTTCCAGCAGGGCGGCGGCGGCGCGGATGGCTTCGCGGCGGTCGCCGATCTCCTTCGCGCCCGGCGCGGCGGCGAGGATTTCAGCGCGGATGGCGGCAGGGTCTTCGGAGCGGGGGTTGTCGTCGGTGACGATGGCGACGTCGGCGAGGCGCGCGGCGATGGCGCCCATCTGCGGCCGCTTGCCCCGGTCGCGGTCGCCGCCCGCGCCGAACACCACGACCAGCTTGCCGCGCGTGTGGGGGCGCAGCGCCTCCAGCACCGTTTCGAGGCCGTCGGGGGTGTGGGCGTAGTCGACGTAGGCCTCGCCGCCCTTCGCGCCGGTCCCGACCCGCTGCAGGCGGCCGGGCGCGCCTACGAGCGTTTCGAGCGCGGCGAACACCGTCTCGGCGTCCTCGCCCGCGGCGATGCAGAGGCCGGCGGCGACCAGCGCGTTGGACGCCTGGAAGGCGCCCGCGAGCGGCAGGCGGATGTCATAGCGGCGGCCGTCGAACTCCAGTTCGAGCCGCTGGCCTTCCGGCAGCAGGGCGCGGTTGAGCTGGCGGATGTGTTGGCCGTCCTCGCCGACGCTCATGATGCTCTGGCCGGAGCTGATTGCGGCGGCGGCGAAAGCGGGGAACTGCTCGGAGTCGGCGTTCAGCACCGCCGTCCCGCCGCGCGGCAGCAGGGTCTCGAACAGGCGCAGCTTGGCCGCCCGGTAGGCGCCCATGGTGCCGTGGTAGTCCAGGTGGTCCTGGGTGAAGTTGGTGAAGCCCGCCGCCTTCAGCCGCACGCCGTCGAGGCGCCGCTGGTCGATGCCGTGCGACGAAGCCTCCATCGCCATGTGGGTGACGCCCTTCTCGACCAGCCTGGCCAGCAGCTCGAAGACGTCTGCGGCGTCGGGGGTGGTCAGGCCGGGAGGGGTGATCTGTTCGTCGCCGGCGCGGACGCCCAGGGTCCCCATGCTGGCCGCCTTGTGGCCCGCGCGGGTGAAGATCTGGCGGCAGAAGGCGGCGACGGAGGTCTTGCCGTTGGTGCCGGTGACCGCGACGCAGACCTTCGGCTGCTTCTCCCAGAAGTTGGCGGCGGCGAGCGCATAGGCCCGGCGAGGGTCCCAGGCGCTGACGACGGGCACGCCCAGCGCAATGTCCTCGGGCGCGAGCACGGCGGCCGCGCCTTGCTCAACCGCCGTCGGGATGAAGCTGCGGCCGTCCACCTTCGACCCCGGCAGGGCGGCAAAGAGGTAGCCCGGCCGGACCTTGCGGCTGTCGGCCGTGACGCCGGTGATTTCGGGGTCGGCGTCGAGGTCGCGGCGCACCAGTTCGGAAAGCCGGACCACTATTCGTACTTCCCGGCAGTGACGTACTGGGCGACGGCCAGCGGCGCGGGCGTGTGGCGCTGGACGCCGAGGAAGGGCGCGATGCGGTCGATGACGCGGCCCGCCGCCGGCGCCGCCACCCAGCCGCCGGTCGAGAAGCCGTAGGTCTTGGCCGTGCCGTGCGGCTCGTCCATCAGGATCAGCACGAAGTAGCGCTGCGCATCGGGCGGGCCGTCGGTCGGGAAGACGGCGGCGAAGGAGGAGACCTGCTTGTCCTTCGAATAACCGCGGATCGCCGGGTCGAACTTCTCGCCCGTGCCGGTCTTGCCGCCGACAGAGAGGCCGGGCGCGTCGGCGTTCGTGCCGGTGCCGTCTTCCACGTTGGCGCGCATGATCTGCAGCATGGTGAGGGTGGTGGACTCCGAGAACACGCGCTGGCTTTTGACCTTGGCCCCCTCCGGCAGCTTCTTCACGGTGAGCGGCACGAACATGCCGCCGTTCAGAACCGCGCCATAGGCTTCGGCCAGCGCCAGCGGACTGACATCGATACCGTGGCCGAAGGATGTCGAAGCCACGGCATCCTCGTTCCAGACGCGCGGCGTCAGCGGGCGGGCGGACTCCTTCAGCTCCACCGTCGCCGGCCGGGTCAGGCCGAGCGCATTGAAGTAGCTGGCCAGCCGCTGCGCCCCGATCTGCTCCGCCAGCCGCGCGGTGCCGATGTTGGACGAGTGGATGAAGACGTCGACCAGCGTCAGGATGCGGTTGGTGCCGTGGTAATCGTGGATCGTGCGATAGCCCAGCTGGAACGGGTGGGTGGCGTCATAGGTCGAGCCGGGCGTCGCCACGCCGGTGTCGAGGCCGATGGCCACGGTGAAGCCCTTGAACGTCGAACCCATTTCGAACACCGACGCCGCCGCACGATTGAGGCGCTGGTCGTCGGTCGCCTCGCCGGGCCGGTTGGGATCGAAGGTCGGCCATGAGGCCATGCCCAGGATCTCGCCGGTCCTGACGTTGGTGACGATGCCGACAGCGCCTTTGGGCGTGAACTCCTCGGCGGCGGTGCGCAGTTCCTCCTCCAGGGCGGCCTGAACGCGGAGATCGATCGAAAGGGGCACCTGCCCGTGGCTGGCGGCGGCCTCCATGATCTGGTCGTTCAGCGCCCGCTCGACGCCGGCCAGGCCCTCGCCGCCGGAGTCGGTGAAGCCGATCAGGTGGGCGGCGGTGGGCCCCACCGGATAGACGCGCTTTTCCTCTTCCTCGAAGTAGAGGCCGGGCAGTCCCAGGTCATGGATGCGATCGCGGTCCTCAGGCGTGAGGCCGCCGATCAGGTAATAGCGCTTCTCGCTGCGCATGGCCTTGTCGATCCGGGCCGGATCGAGGCCGGGGATCGTCTGGATCAGCTGGGCCCTGGTCTGGGCCCGGTCCCACACCTCGGTCGGGTCGAGGTAGAGGCCGTAGTGGGTGAGGTCGAGCGCCAGCAGCTGGCCGTTGCGGTCGACGAGGTCGGCCCGCGCGCCCGGCGTCACCGGCGCATAACCGTCGCCCTTGCCCGCATCCGAGAACAGCGCCGCGTGGGTGGCGCCGATGGCCAGCACGCAGAAGACCGTGGCGAAGAACATCGCCACGACGAAGATGCGAACGCGCGTGTTGTCTTCCGGCCGGTCCTTGGCCTTGGCCTGCTCGAAGGCGTGCTCGAGACGCCAGACGGCGCCACCGACCCAGCGGAAGCCGCGCGGAAAGCGGGAGGGGATCAGGTCGGCGAGGCTCATGGGTGCGCCGCGCCTCCGCTGACGGTGACGAGCGCGTCGGGCTTGATCTCCTGCTTGGCGGAGACGGGCTGCAGGCCGAGGTACTGGCGCGACAGCGCTTCGATACGGCCGGGCTGTTCGAGGTGGGCGACCTCGGCCTGGAGCAGGCGCACGCGCACCTTCTCGTCGGAAATCTGCTGTTCGACCCGGGCGATCTGGGACCGCTCGGCGCCGCCGAAGGTCTTGGCGAGATAGACGCCCAGCATCAGCGCGATCAGGAAGCCGACCAGCGCCAGGTCGACGACGCGGAAGCCCCGCCAGCGGCGCTCATAAAGGCGCGCGATCATGCCGCCGCCCTCCATTCCGGAGCGTCGGTGCGGATGGCGGCGCGCAGCTTGGCCGAGCGGGCGCGTGGGTTGGCGGCGGTCTCGGCTTCGGAGGGTGAGCGGGCGCCGTTGAACAGCAGGACGAAGGTGGGCTCGGGGCCCTTGGCGGTCGGCGGGGCGTGGCGCGAGCCTGCGGGCGTGCGGCCGGCGCGTTCGGCGAAGAAGGCTTTGACGATGCGGTCTTCGAGCGAATGGAAGGTGACGACCGCGATGCGACCGCCGGCCTTCAGCACCCGCTCGGCCGCTTCGAGGCCGGCTTCCAGTTCGGACAGCTCCTCGTTCACGGCGATGCGCAGCGCCTGGAAGGTGCGGGTGGCGGGATGGACCTTGGCGCCCTTGCGGCCGCCCAGCGCGCGCTCGACCACTTCGGCGAGGTCGAGGGTGCGCTCGAAGGGCTGCTCAGCCCGGCGGCGGACGATGGCCGTGGCGACGCGGCGGGACTGCTTCTCCTCGCCGTACAGCCAGAAGATGCGGGCGAGCTCGGGGTGCTCGAGCGTGTTGACGAGGTCGGCGGCGGTTGGCCCCTCCCCGCCCATGCGCATGTCGAGCGGGCCGTCGCGCATGAAGGAAAAGCCGCGCTCGGCCTCGTCCAGCTGCATTGAGGAAACGCCGAGATCGAGCGCCACGCCGTCGACGGACCTGGCGCCCAGGCGGTCGGCCATTTCGGAGAAGCGGGCTTGGACGAGGGTGAAGCGCGCGCCCAGGCCCTGCGCGTACCGGGCGGCAGAGGGGTCGCGGTCGAAGGCGACGACGGTGGCGCCGGCGTCGAGGAAGGCGCGGGAATAACCGCCCGCGCCGAAGGTGCCGTCGACGATGGTCTTGCCGGGGGCGGGCTCCAGCGCCTCCATCACCTCAGCAAGCAGGACGGAGACGTGGGGCGCGTCCATCACTGCTCTCCGATGAGCCGCTGGCGTTGCGCGGCCCGGAGCTCGGCGAGCCCCGCCCGCGCCATCTCGCGCGCCTGGGCGCGGTGCGCCTGGAAGGCCTCGCGCGGCCAGATCTGGAAGCGGTCACCCATACCCACGACCGAGACCCAGTCGCTGATTCCGAACATCTCGCACAGGTGGGGCGGCAGAGTGACGCGGCCGGCGTCGTCGAAGGAGAGTTTGGCCATGCCGCCGAAGACCGACGTCTCCAGCGCCGAGCGCAGCGGGTCGCCGAAGGGCAGCTCCTCGATCAGGGCGGCGTAGCGGTCGAACAGCGGCTTGCCGCCGCCTTCCAGGCAGTCGGCTTCGATGGAGGGGAAGCAGAAGACCCCGTCGAACGGGCCGGACACGGCCGCGCGGAATTCCTGCGGCACGACGATGCGGCGCTTTGCATCCAGCTGCTTCTCGAACGTCGAGAGGAACACCGCCCTGCCCCGTCAACCACGCACACCTGCCCACCCGCGAAGCAGGTATCGAATGGGTTAACATGGGACGAATTGGGATACAATGACACCAGAGGGGATTTTTGAGGGCGAAAACAGCGGCTTGGTTGACCCACCTGGCGTCGGGAGCCGAACCTGTGGCGATGCCCAGTCTCCACCGCCGCGCCCTGTTGGGCGCTCTGGCTTCCGTTCCCGCCGTGGCCTTCGGCGAGACGTCGCCGGGCGCGGGTCAGATGTCGGTGATCGCGATGAAGAGCCGCGCGCTTGGCGAGACGCGGCGGCTCACGATCTACCAGCCCCCGAACTGGCGCAGCGGAGACCGCTATCCCGTCCTCTACCTCGCGGACGGCCAGTTCGCCGGGCCGTTCATCAGCGACATCGCCAGGATGGTCGTGGCGGGGTCGGTCAGGCCGTTGGTGATCGCGGGCCTCTGGTCGGCGGAAGCCGGGCCGCAGAGCCGGGGCGAGGAATATGTGAAGGGTCACCCGGACGGTCTCTACCGCTACCGGAAGTTCGAGCGGTACTTCACCCAGGAGGTGCTGCCCGCGATCGAGGCCGCCTATGGCGCTTCTGGCGCGCGTGAGGACCGGATGGTGGCCGGCTGGTCGGACGGCGGCGCCTGGGCGCTCGGCATGGGGCTCGGCCATCCCGAGCTGTTCGGGCATGTCGCGGCCTTGTCCGTCAGTTCCGCCAGCGCCGCCGGCTCCATCGACAGTCCGCGACGCCCACCCCTGTTCCTCGCGTCGGGCGACGACGAGCCGTACTTCCGCGATCTGACGCGCGAACTGGCGAAGGAAGCGAGAAAATCGCCGGTCGAGGTCATCTATCGAACCGCGCCGGGTAAACACGAACCTGCCGTGTGGCTGCCCATGCTGCACGAGGCGGTGCTCTGGGCGTTTGGAACGCAGAAGAAGGGATCAGACGGCCTGTAAGCCGGGTTCTGTCCCGCCCGAAAGCGGTGACGGTCATTCCTCTGGACCGCCCGTTGCCGAGCGGTTCTCGCGACCAACCCGGACGCCTCGGCCCGGCGACGGGCCTGCCCTCTTGCGAAGGCGCGGAGTCCCTATTCGGTCTTGCTCCAGGCGGGGCTTGCCATGCCGGTCCTGTCACCAGTCCCGCGGTGGGCTCTTACCCCACCCTTTCACCCTTTCCTCCGGCGAGCCGGAGGTGGTTTGCTTTCTGTGGCGCTATCCCTGGGCTCGCGCCCGGCGGGCGTTACCCGCCGCCTTGTCGCCGTGGAGCCCGGACTTTCCTCGAGGCCGAAGCCCCGCGACCGTCCGGCCGTCTGATCCAAGACATAGATAACCCTTCTCCCCTTGCGGGAGAAGGTGTCGACGAAGTCGACGGATGAGCAACCATGTTCAGGTTGCGGGTTGTCTTAGCCATGGCTGGCCGCGGCTGAGGACGAGGTTAGCGGCTTCGATGAGCTTTCGCATGACGGCGACGACGGCGAGCTTGGCGGG
>JBLNCT010000056.1:0-17470 GCA_050260915.1 Parcubacteria group bacterium | reverse complement strand
GGTCGCTGTCGCGCGGGCTCGCCAGCGGGAAGATGCGGCCCGGGGCGTGGATGCCTTCGTAGGGATTTCGGCCGTTCTGCCAGCCGCGCTTCAGGAAGACCTCCGTGGCCTTGATGGCGAGCGGCGAGTCCAGGAAGATGTCGCCCGACGGCGCCTCGCCCGCGTCCATCACCTGGACCAGGTCGGCTAGCAGCTCCTGAGTCCGCTCGACGGCGAAGGCCGGGATCACGAGCGGCCCGCCGGCGGCGTGGGCGTCCTTCAGCTCCTGCGCGAGCATCGCCCGCCGCGCAGCCGGATCGAGCCGGGGGCGCTCGCGGTCGCCGTAGGTGCTCTCCATGACGAGGTGGTGCAGCCCGTCGGCGGGCCCTTCCGGATCGGCCTCGTAGTCGCGCCCGCCGGGCCCAAGGTCGCCGGAGAACAGGAGCCGCAGCGGCCCTCCCGCGTCCTCCACCTCCAGCTCGATCGAGGCCGAGCCCAGGATGTGGCCGGCGTTCCAGTAGCGGGCGCGGATGCCGGGTGCGACCTCGTTCCACTCGCCGTATTTGACGGTGTCGAACTGGCGGATCACCCGCTCGCCGTCGCGGGCGGTGAAGATCGGCTGGACCGGCTCGCCTCCGCGGCGCTGGGTGCGGCGGTTGAGGAACTCGACCTCGTCCTCCTGGATGTGCCCCGCGTCGGGCAGCAGCACGCCGCAGAGGTCGCGCGTGGCGGCGGTCGCGTAGATCGGACCCTTGTAGCCGCGCCGCATCAGCTTCGGCAGCTGGCCGGAGTGGTCGATGTGGGCGTGGGTCAGCAGGACGGCGTCGATCGACTTCGGCTCGAACGGGAACGGGTCGTAATTCAGGGCCTTCAGCGTCTTGGGGCCCTGGAACAGCCCGCAGTCGACCAGCACCTGCGCCTTGTCGGTGGTCAGGTGGGCGCAGAAACCGGTGACGCATCCGGCGGCGCCGTGGAAGGCGAGCTTCACCGTCATGCCAGCTCCTCCTTGAGGGCTTCAGCGAGGATGTCCGCCAGCGGCGCGGCGTTGGTCGGGTGAGCCACGGAGTCCGTCGACACCATCCGCGACACGCCCGCCACCTTCATCTGTTCGCCGACCTCGGGCGTGAACAGCGCGTGCACGACGCCGACCTCGATGGAGGCGGCCCCTGCCCGCTTCAGCGTTTGGGTCGCCGCGAGGATCGTGGTCCCGCTGGAGGCCACGTCATCGACGATCACCGCCCGGCGGCCCTTCACCTTCGACAGGTCCGGCGCGGTCAGCGTCACCTGCCTGTCGCCGTCGCGCTCCTTCTCGAACACCAGCAGCTCGCCGCCGAGCCTATCCGCAATGCGCTGTGCCCAGGGCGCGGACTCGCTGTCGGGGCCGATCACCAACGGGGGTTCGCCTTTCAGCGCATCGGCCAGCGGCTCGGCGGCCGAGAGATCGTCGGCAGGGGCGCCCATCACCGCCGACAGGTCCTTCGTGCGGTGCAGGTGCGCATCGACCGTCACCACCCGGTCGAAGGCTCTCCCGAGCAGGCCGCAGATGACGTCGCGGCTCACCGGCTGGCCGGGCGCGAACACTGCGTCCTGGCGCAGGTAGCAGAGGTACGGGCAGACCAGCACCAGCCGCTCCGCCCCTGCCCTGCGCGCCGCATCCGCCGCCAGCAGCAGCGGCATCAGCTTCGGATCGGGCCGGTCGAGCGAGCGGTAGATCGCCGTGGTCGGGTCCGCGCCCGGGACCGTCGGCAGGGTCTCGCCGTCGGGGAACTGGTGGACGTCGATCAGGCACAGCTCCACGCCCAGCGCCGTCGCCAGCCGCCCGGCAGGGGCGGCCTCGTCGGGGAAGGCCAGCAGCCTCACCCCGTCACCTTGAAGCCGGAATCCTCGTCCGCGGCGTCCTTGGCGAAGCCGAAGTCGGCGGGGTCGAGGCCGTGGATGCAGTAGAGCGGTTCACCCGCCTTTACCGGGTCGCCCTTGCGTTTCAGCAGGTCGATGCCGGCGCCCGGATCGGTCGGCGCTCCGGCCAGCCGCGCGACCTGGGCGATGCGCAGGCAGTCGATCTCCTGCACCCAGCCGGGGTGGGCGGCGACCACGTCGTAGCAGAGCGGCGCGAGTTCGTTCTGCAGCGGCGAGGGTCCCTGCGCGGTGGCGATCTCCTCCAGCTTGGCCAGCGCCGCGCCGCTCTCGAGCAGCTCGCGCGCCCGCGCCTCGCCCATGCCGCCCATCACGGCGGGATCGAACTCCAGCACGTGGCCGGCCAGGTGGATCGCCTTGTCGCGCAGGTCGGCGGGCGCATCGGCGTGGTTCTGCAACACCGCCATCACGTCCCGCGCCTCCAGCACCGGACCGACGCCGCGCCCGATGGGCTGCGAGCCGTCCGTTGACTGCAGGTCGATGACCAGCCCCAGCCTCGAGCCGACGAACTCGAACAGCTTGCGAAGCCGCATCGCCGCCGAAACGTCGCGCAGCTTGGCCGAGACGCCCACGGGCATGTCGACGACCAGGTGGGTCGAACCCGCGGCGACCTTCTTCGACAGTATGGAGGCGACCATCTGCTCGGGCGTGTCGATGGACAGCGGCCGCTCGACCGAGATCAGCACGTCGTCGGCGGGCGACAGGTCCACCCGCCCGCCCCAGATGAGGCAGCCGCCGCACTTCTCGACCACGCCCCGCATCTCGTCTTCGGTCAGGTCCACCCGCGCCAGCACCTCCATGGTGTCGGCAGTCCCCGCGGGCGAGGTGATGGCGCGGGACGAGGTCTTGGGGATCATCAGCCCGTGGGCGGCCACCATCGCCACCACCAGCGGCGAGGTCCGGTTGCCGGGCACGCCGCCGATGGAGTGCTTGTCCACCACCATCTCCCGGCCCCAGTCGAGCTTCTGGCCCGCGTCGATCATCGCCTGGGTGAGGCTGAGCGTCTCCTCCGGCGTCATGAAGCTGGCGCAGGCGATCAGGAAGGCGGCGACCTCCATGTCGGAGTAGCGGTGGGCCGCGAGGTCGGCGATCACGTCGTGCAGCTGGGCGCCGGTCAGCAGTTCGCCGTGCACCTTGGAGCGCACCGCATCGAGGCTGCGCGGTGGCGGCGAGGGTTCGATCACCGCCAGCGCGCCCGGCTTGGCCGCGAGGCGCCGGAACGCGGGCTGGGCGAGGCCGATCTCGTCGGGGGCCACGAAGGTCGGGTCGTCCGAGATGACGATGCTGGCCAGGATCGAGAAGCCGTTCATCCGGACCTCGACCTTCCGCGTCCCCCGCAGCCGCTCGGGCCTGAGCGCCGTGCAGGAGCGCGACAGCACCACCAGGTTTTCCCGGAAGTTGTCGATCGGCAGCGCTTTGACCTTCAGCATGGGTCCTTGATTAGCATGCGAGGGTCGCCACGGATTGATCCTGCGCAACCGCCGACCCTTCTCCCCTTGCGGGAGAAGGTGGCCCGCGAAGCGGGTCGGATGAGGGGTCGAAGGTCGCTTCAGCCGCGACTCTGAGACCCCTCGGCCGGGCGCCGGGTCGTGGCTATCAGGCCTGGGCCGGCGCCTCGGACTTCGCCTGCTGCGGCTGGGCGCCCTTGATCTGGACCGTCTTGGCTTCCGGCGTCGCGATCTTCGGCGCGGTGATCTTCAGCAGGCCGTCGGACATGGTGGCGTCGATCCGCTCCATGTCGACGTTGCGCGGCAGGGCGATCGAGCGGGCGAAGGAGCCGTAGGAGCGCTCGGAGAGGTGATAGGCGCCCTCGCCTTCCTCCTTCTCGACCTTCTTCTCGCCGGAGACGGTGAGCACGTTGTCCTCCAGCGTGATCTTCACGTCTTCCTGCGCGATACCGGGCATTTCGAGCGTCAGTTCGACGGCGTCCTTTGTCTCCTTCAGGTCCGCGCGGACGTTCAGGTCGAACGTCGTCATCGCGCCCCAGCCGGAGCCCAGCTCCTCGAACAGGCGGTTGAACTCGCGCTGGATGGGCGCGAAGGCGTTGAAGGCCGAGCGTTGCATCGCCGGCAGGAACTGCTTCTGAGCGGGTTGCAAGGTCATGGTCGTCTCCTCCTTCAGGAACCGGCGAGGAGTGGGCGCTCCGTCGCCGGTGTGCGCCTTGACGGCGATCAAAACCGGGATCGGCGGGCCGCTGTTTCAGCTTCGGCGGACAAAGAAAAAGCCCCGCGGCGATCTGGGGGAGTGGGGCCGCGGGGCTCATCAATCATCGGGGGAGGCCCCACGGCGTTGGGGGGAGTGTTCCGTGGGGCCTCTGCATGTCAGGCCGGGTTGAGGTACCTGGATGCAAGGGCAAGGTGCCTCTTCGCCGAACGTTGGTCTTTGCGCAGGATCAAATCTTCAGGCCATCTTGGCGGCGATGAAGGAGCCAGCATGAACAAAGCGCCGCCTGCCCGCCTGGACGACCTGATCGCCAGGGCGAAACAGCTCCCGAAACTCACCGCCGCCATCGCCCACCCGTGCGACGCCGCCTCCATCGAAGGCGCGGCCGAGGTGGCGAAGCTGGGCTTCATCGAGCCGGTGCTGGTCGGACCGGAAGCGAAGGTGCGCGCGGCGGCTCAGGCTGCGAAGGCGGATATCTCCGGGTTTCGGCTGGTGGCGACGCCGCACAGCCACGCCTCGGCCGCGCAGGCGGTGGCGATGGTGCGGAGCGGTGAGGCCGAGATCCTGGTGAAGGGCTCGCTCCACACGGACGAGCTGATGAGCGCGGTCGTCGATCCGGAATGCGGCCTGCGCACCGAACGGCGGATCAGCCATGTGTTCGTCATCGACCTGGCCGCCTACCCCCGCCTGCTCTTGATCACCGACGCGGCGGTGAACATCGCGCCGACCCTCGAGGAGAAGCGCGACATCGTCCAGAACGCCATCGACCTCGCGCATGCGATCGGGGTCGAGCGGCCGAAGGTGGCCGTGCTGTCGGCGGTGGAGACGGTCACCTCCAAGCTGAGGTCCACCATCGAGGCCGCGGCGCTCTGCAAGATGGCCGACCGGGGCCAGATCGTCGGCGGCGAGCTGGAGGGGCCGCTGGCCTTCGACAACGCCGTCAGCCTGGAGGCCGCTCGCGACAAGGGGATCGACGGCGACGTGGCGGGCCAGGCGGACGTTCTGGTCGTCCCGGACCTGGAGGCCGGCAACATGCTGGCCAAGCAGCTGACCTTCCTGGCCGGGGCGGAGTCGGCGGGGATCGTGCTGGGCGCGCGGGCTCCCATCGCGCTCACCAGCCGGGCGGACAGCGTCAAGGCGCGGGTGGCCTCCTATGCGCTGGCCGCCCTGCTGGTGGATCAGCGCCGGCGCGAGAAGCCCGTCGCGGGATGAGGACGGTCCTCGCCCTCAACGCGGGTTCGGCGACGCTGAAGTTTGCACTGTATCATGCTGAGCGACTTCAGCTTTTGGCGCGCGGACTGGTGGACCACTGGGGCGCGGACGAGCAGGACCTCGTGATCACCGGCGGCTCGGGCGAGCCGCTGTTCGACGGCCAAATCCCCGACACGGAGAACGACGCCGAGGCCGCCATCGTCTTCATCCTGGACTGGCAGAACCGCCAGTGGCCGGACGCGGAGGTCTGCGTCGTCGGCCACCGGATCGTGCACGGCGGCGCGGACTATCGCGGGCCGCAGCGCGTGACGCCGGAGGTGATGGCGAGGCTGGAGGGGTTCACCTCGCTAGCGCCCCTGCATCAGCCCGCCGGTCTCGCGGGCCTGCGGCTGGCCCAGCACGCCTGCCCCGGCGTGCCTCAGGTGGCCAGCTTCGATACCGCCTTCCACCGGACGATGTCGGATACGGCGGCCCGCATCGCCCTGCCCCGCGAGTATGAGGCGCAAGGCATCCGGCGCTACGGCTTCCATGGGTTGTCGTACGCCTACATCGCGCGGCGGCTGGAGACCCTTGATCCCGCGCTGGCGAAGGGCCGCATCATCGTCGCCCACCTCGGCAGCGGGGCCAGCCTCTGCGCCCTGCACGAGAGCAGGAGCGTCGACACGACCATGAGCTTCTCGGCGCTGGACGGTCTGGTGATGGGCACAAGGACCGGCAGCATCGATCCGGGTGTCCTGCTGCACCTGCTCGACCACGGCATGTCCGCGAGCCAGCTCTCGAACCTCCTCTACCGCCGCTCCGGCCTGCTCGGCGTCTCGGGCATCGCCGCTGACATGCGCACCCTCCTCGCCAGCGACGCCCAGAGCGCCAGGGACGCCATCGACCTCTACGTCCGCCGGATCGTGCGGGAGACCGGGGCGCTGGCGGCGCTGCTCGGCGGTATCGATGGGTTGGTCTTCACCGCGGGCGTCGGCGAGAACGCGCCAGCCATACGAACTCTCGCCTGCAAACAGCTGGAATGGCTTGGCTTTTCACTGGACGAAGGCGCCAATACTCAAGGCGGCGAACGGCGGATCAGTGCGGCCGCCTCCAAGCCCGTCTGGGTCATCCCCACCGATGAGGAACAGGTGATCGCCAGTGAAGCTCTCAAAATCCGTCTCCCCGGCGAAGGCCGGGGTCCAGATACAGCCTGAGAGCGTGGTGGGTTTCATCTGGACCCCGGCCTTCGCCGGGGCAGTCGGTATAAAGGTCAGGCCTGCTCCAACTGCTCCCGCTCGCGCGTCTGGCGCCGCCAGAGCGCCGCGTACTCGCCGGGGTGGGCGAGGAGGTCTTCGTGGCGGCCGCGCTCTACGATGCGGCCGCGGCGCAGGACCACGATCTCGTCGGCGTCGGCGATGGTGGAAAGGCGGTGGGCCACGACCAGCATGGTGCGGCCCGCTTTGGCCTTGCGGAGGGTGGCCTGGATGGCGGCTTCTGTGCGGCTGTCCAGCGCGCTGGTGGCCTCGTCGAGGATCAGCACGCGCGGGTCGGCCAGCAGGGCGCGGGCCAGCCCCACGCGCTGGCGCTCGCCGCCGGAGAGCTTCAGGCCGCGTTCGCCGACGCGGGTCGCCATGCCTTCAGGCAGCGCCTCGATGAACTCGCCCAGCTCCGCGGCGCGGGCGGCGTCCCACACCTCCTCCTCCGTCGCGCCGGGGCGGCCGAAGGCGATGTTGGCGTAGAGGCTGTCGTTGAACAGCGCCACGTCCTGCGGCACCAGCGCGGTCGCCTTGCGCAGGGCAGCCGCCTTGAGCTTCTTCAGGTCCACACCGTCGATCAGGACCCGCCCCTCCTGCGGGTCGATGAGGCGGAGCGCCAGCCGCACCAGGGTCGTCTTGCCCGCGCCCGAGGGCCCGACCAGCGCCACCGTCTGGCCCGGCTCGGCGCGGAAACTCACATCCCGCAAGCCCTCGGCGCGGGCGCCGTGCCGGAAGGAGACGTGCTCGAACAACACCTCCCCACCCCGCCGGCCCGTGGCGGGGAGGTCGATCGCGTCCGGCGCCTCCACGATGTCCGGCTTCTGCCGCTGGAGTTCCAGCAGGGACTCCATGTCGATCAGGGACTGGCGGATTTCGCGGTAGGCGAAGCCCAGGATGTTCAGCGGGCCGTAGAGGCCGATCAGGATCAGGATCGACGCCATCACGTCGCCGGGGCCCATCCGCCCTGACGCCGCTTCGAACCCGGCCAGCACCGCCATGATGGCGAGGCCCACGCTCATGATCGCCGTCTGGACGACGTTCAGCAGGGACAGCGACGTGGTCGCCTTCACCTGGGCCTGCGCGTAGGCGGTCAGCGATTGTTGATAGTTGGCGACCGCCCGGTCCTCCGCCCCGAAGGCCTTGACCGTCTCGTAGTTCAGCAGCGCGTCGACGGCCCGACCGGACGCCTCCGCGTCGGCCTCGTTCAGCGCTCGCCGATGCGCGATCCGCCAGTCCGAGATGGCGAAGGTGATGGCGCCATAGATCACCACCGTCACCACCGCTGTCGCCGCAAATCGCCAGTCGTACTTCCGCGCCAGCACCACGGCGGCGATCACCAGTTCCACCGCCGTCGGGCCCAGGTTGAAGATGATGCTGCGCAGGAGGAAGTCGATCGACTTGGCCCCACGCTCGATCACCCGCGACAGCGAGCCCGTGCGCTTGGTCTGGTGGAAGTCGACGGAGAGCGAGAGCGCGTGCGCAAAGGTCTCGGCCGCCGCCTTGCTCTGCGCCGCCTGCGCCACCGGCGTGAAGATGGCGTCGCGGGCCTGAGGCGCCGCGGCCGACAGGAAGCGGATCGTCGCCCAGCCGATGGCGAGCCCGGCAAACGCCATGCTGACCTGCACGGCGGCGCCCTGCCCTCGCCCCAGCTTGTTGACCGCGGCGCCCAGCAGCAGCGGGGCCAGCACGCCCAGCACCTTGCCCGCCAGCGTCAGCCCCAGCGCCACCGTGAGCCGCCACCGCAAGCCCGGAGCCCGGGATCGCAGCACCAGCCGGATCAGGTCGGCCATGGCGGGAAAGAAGCGGATCTGCGCGCTCGCCGGGGCAATCGCGCCCGAAACCGCCTCTCGGCGCGCGGGATGGGCGTGGCTCAAGCGGCGGGCCTTTCGAACAGCAGCGTCGTCTGCCCGCCCCCGCCCGGCGTCATCCAGTCCACCCGCCAGCCGCTCTCGGTGCGTCGGCCGGTGTAGGGGCCGGAGGTCGGATGGATCGGCGCATCGATCTGGACCTGGCGCACGTCGGCGCCGCCCTGCCCCGTCACTTCGAAGGCGTGAGACCCCGGCTTCAGCGGCTCGGTCAGGGGGATGATGAAGCGGCCCTGCTTGTCGGCCTTGCTCTCGCCCCGCGCGGCGCGGTCGACCCGCAGCGTCAGGTCCGTCCCGGGCTCCGCGACGCCCGACACCACCGCCCCGCCGTCGCGGTCGTAGTCGACGGCCAGGATCTTCGGCGTGCGCGACGGGGGCGACAGCGCAACCGCGCCCGAGCCGCCGCGCAGCTGGGCGGCCTGCCCATCGGCGGTGACCAGCAGATAGCCCTCCGCCTGGGCCATTCGCCCGCCGTCCTTCATCGACACGCCGTAGAGGTTCACCGTCTGGCTGGGCCTCACGGCCGCCGCCCAGCGGCCCTTTGCATCCGCCTGGGCGAAGACGGCCTCCCCGGCGGGCGAGGCGATGCGCACGCGGGAGTTGGGCACGGCCGACCCCTCCAGCCTCACCGCGCCGCCGGCCAGCCTCGCCGCCAGCACCTGCGGCGGTTCGAGATAACCGGCTTCGGCGGCTGTGTCCGACCCCGGGGTGGGAGCCTTCTGAGGGGCCGGGGGCTTGCCGCCGCAGGCCACGAGCAGGAAGGCGCAGATCGCGCCGATCAATGGTCCAGCTTTCACGGAACTCTTGAAACCCCCTGCGCGTAGATCGATCATGACCCTAGATCGTAACCGTAGGGCGCGCTCGCAAGCGCGCCTTTTTCTTCCGGAGGTGAACGGCGATGCCGGCTAAGTCCAGACCGGTGGATTCGGTCTGCGTCTATTGCGCGTCGTCGGACGCCGCCGATCCCGAATTCCTGACCGCCGCCACGCGCCTGGGCGAGCTGCTGGCCGCCGCCGGCGTGCGGATGATCTACGGCGGGGGCGGCGTCGGCCTGATGGGCGCGACCGCCCGGGCCGCGCGCGACGCCGGCGGCGAGGTGCTGGGCATCATTCCCGACTTCCTGCGCGGCCGCGAACGGCCTGTGGCCAGCGTCGAGACCATCGTCGTCCGCACCATGCACGAGCGGAAGATGATGATGTTCGACCGCTCCGACGCCTTCATCGTGCTGCCCGGCGGCATCGGCACGCTGGAGGAGATCATCGAGCTGCTGTCGTGGCGCCGCCTCGACCTGCACGCCAAGCCGACCGTCTTCTACAATCCGCGCGGCTTCTGGGACCCCTTGTTCCACCTCTTCGACCACATCATCGCCGAGAAGCTGATGCCGCCGGAGTTCAACGACTGCTGGCGGGCGGTGGACAGGGTGGAGGACGTGCTGCCGGCGGTGTTCGAGATGGCGAGCCGGTCGGAGGAGAAGCCGGAAGAGGCGATCACGACGGCGTTGGCTTAAAGGCGCGTGCGTCCTTCGACACGGCCGCTGCGCGGCCTGCTCAGGATGACGAAGCCTGTAGTGATCTAGTCATGGTGAGCAGCCCCCGAAGGGGGCGTGTCGAACCACGCACAGCCTAAGCCGTTTCCCCCGCCAGCCGCTTCAGCGCCTTTTCCCGCCCGATCAGGCTGAGCAGCGAGCCCATGTCCGGCCCGTGGTCCTTGCCGGTGAGCGCCTGGCGCAGGGGCATGAAGAGCGCGCGGCCCTTCGCCCCCGTGGCGGCCTTCACCGCATCGGCCCAGGCGTGCCAGTCCAGCGTCTCGGGCAGCAGTTCGCGGGCGGTGGCCAGGAAGGCGCGGTCCTCGACGACCGGCGTGACGGGGCCGCGAACGACCTTCGCCCACTCCACCACGTCGCCGAAGAAGCCGAGGTTAGCGCGGACCGTGGTCCAGAAGGCCTCGCCCAAGTCCGCGTCCAGCGCCTGCAGGCGGGGCCTGGCCAGCTGGTACGGCATGGCATGCAGGACGGCCGCGTTCAGGCGCGCGAGGTCTGCCGGGTCGTACCGCGCCGGGGCGCGGCCCATCTTGGCGAAGTCGAAGGTGTCGGCCAGCGCCACCAGCGACGGCGCGGGCTCCAGCGCGTCCGAGGTGCCCAGCCGCGCGATGTGCGAGGTGATGGCGAGCGGCTCGTAGCCCTCCTCGCGCAGCTGGCTGATCGACAGCGAACCCAGCCGCTTTGACAACGTCTCCCCATCCGCGCCGACGAGCAGCGAGAAGTGGGCGAACTCGGGCGGCGTGGCGCCCAGCGCCTCGAACACCTCGATCTGGACCCCGGTGTTGGTGACGTGGTCCTCGCCGCGGATGACGTGGGTGATGCCCATATCGATGTCATCGACCACCGACGGCAGGGTGTAGAGGTAGGCGCCGTCCTCGCGGATCAGCACGGGGTCGGACATGGAGGCGGTGTCGACCTCGCACTCGCCCCGGATCAGGTCGTTCCAGCGGATGCGCTTGCCGTCGAGCTTGAAGCGCCAGTGCGGGCGGCGGCCCTCGGCCTCCAGCTTCGCGCGCTCTTCCTCGGTCAGCTTCAGCGCGGCGCGGTCATAGATCGGCGGCTGGCCGCGCGACAGCTGCACCTTGCGGCGCCGGTCGAGCTCCTCCTGCGTCTCGTAGGCGGGATAGAGTCGTGCCGCCGCCTTCAGCCGGTCGACGGCGCGGTGGTAGACGTCGAAGCGGGCAGACTGGTTGTGCTTCTCGTCCCACACGAGGCCGAGCCAGGTCAGGTCGTCCTGGATTCCCTGCTCGTATTCCTTCGTCGAGCGCTCCAGGTCGGTGTCGTCGATGCGCAGCACGAACTGGCCGCCCTTGCCGCGCGCGAACACCCAGTTCACCACCGCGGCGCGGACATTGCCGACATGGATGCGCCCCGTCGGCGACGGGGCGAAGCGGACCTTCACGGTCATGCGGGATCAACCCTTCGAAAGAGGCGGGCTAGGTCAGGCCAGAAGGGTCGGAAGTCAAGCTCTTCCCCCACGCATGTGGGGGAAGTGGGCCGACAGCGATAGCTGGAGGCTCGATGGGGGAGTACCCCTTCGAAACTTCCCCCATCGACCTTCGCCCCTTCGGGTCTCAGGCCACTTCCCCCACATGCGTGGGGGAAGAGCTAGTCGTCCCGGTGCACGCGTTCGCGGCGCTCGTGGCGTTCCTGGGCTTCGAGGCTGAGCGTGGCGATCGGGCGGGCTTCGAGGCGGGCCAGGCCGATGGGCTCGCCGGTTTCCTCGCAGTAGCCGTAGGTGCCGTCCTCGATGCGGCGGAGCGCCTCGTCGATCTTCGAGATAAGTTTCCGCTGCCGGTCGCGGGTGCGCAGTTCAAGAGCCCGGTCGGTCTCCGACGAGGCGCGGTCCGCCAAGTCAGGATGATTTTCGGTCTCTTTCTGGAGATGCGTCACCGTCTCGCGAGATTCGCGGAGGATCTCTTCTTTCCAGTCGAGCAGCTTCTGCTTGAAGTACTCAAGCTGGCGCTCGTTCATGAACGGCTCGTCCTCGGAAGGACGGTACTCATCCGCTTTAGTCAGAACCGCGGTCGTCGGATTCATTGACGCCTCACGCCCCTATACCCCGCTCACTTTGAGCCGCGCCTTATATCAAATTGGAACGGCCGTTCAATGAACGTCGTGTTCGGCGTGCGTTCATGCCGCAGAAAGCGCGGCCGTAGGGTCAGGCTGTGCGGGCGAGCAGCGGTTCGTCCAGCTGACCGGCGGCCGGCCAGAGCAGGTCCTCGACGTAGCCCCACAGCGCCCTGATCTCGCAGGCGGCGGGACCTTGCGGCTCGATCTCCTGGGCCGTGCGGCCGGCGGGGAAGCCCTGCTGGTAGGCGGCGCGCTCGCGGATGCGGACCGGCGCGATGGGGATGCCGTAGGGGCGAAGCGCGCGCAGCACGTCGTCCATGAAGGCGGCCCCGGCCGGCGCCTGGTTGATCACGAAGACGCCCTGCTTGCACTGGTTCAGCACGGCCTGGGCCGAGGCGACCACCGCCTTCAGGTCGAGGAAGGTCGGCCGAAGCGGGATCAGGCACAGGTCCGCCGAGCGGATCGCATAGGCCGTCTCCTCCTCTCGCGAGGAGGCCGTGTCTATGATCATCAGGTCGGAGCCCAGTCGGCCGGCCGCCTGCTGCAGGGTGAAGAGCGCGCCCGGCTTGGCTTCCTCCACGCTGGGACGGGCCTCGTCGCGTTCACGGCGCCAGTCGAGGGCCGAACGCTGACGGTCAAGATCCGCGACCAGGACACCGTGACCGGTCGCCTGGGCCGCCACGGCCAGATGCAGCGCGAGCGTCGTTTTGCCCGTGCCGCCTTTGCAAGAGATAACGCTGAGGGTCTTCACGCCCGACCTCCCCACCACTGATTGGGGACCAGTCTGTGGATAAACTGGTGTGCGATCCGTTTATACGGACGCAGAAAGTTTCATCAGGCCGCTACCGGCAGCTCCGACGCCAGCGACAGGGCCACCTCGCGGCGCATCCAGTCGGCGAAGGCGTGGACCTGATCGAGCCGCGGATGCTCCTTCGGCCAGGCCATCTGGAAGCGCACGCCCGTCGAGGCCCACAGCGGGAAGGGCTGCACGAGCCGGCCCTGCTCCAGCTCCGTCCCGGCTGACACGCGGCAGGCCAGCGCCACGCCGTAGCCGTCGACCGCGGCGCCGATGGCGCTGCCCGGGTCGATGACCGGGCCGGAAAGCTCGGGCGCGCCGAAGCCCGCCGCGGCGAACCAGGTGCGCCAGCCGTCCTCGTCATGCACCAGCAGCGGAGCGCGCGAGAGGTGCTCGGGCTTGTAGAGGCCGTGCGTCTTCTGGAAGGCGGGGCTGCAGACGGGCGTCACCAGCCGCTCGAACAGGGGCTCCACCCAGGCGCCCGGCCGGTCGCGGTCGCCCAGCACTACGGCAATGTCGACGCGGGAAAGGTCCGGCTCGATCTCGTCGCGGCGGACCTCGACCTTCGCCATGGCCAGCTCGAGGCCGAACACGTTCAGGCGGTGACGCAGCCACGGGTTGGCCATGGACGCAGGCAGGCTGATGACCAGGCGCGGCGCGGCGCCCGCGGTCGCGCGTTCCAGGCTGCGCTCCAGCGCCCGGGCGGCGCGGCGGTATCCGTCCGCCAGCTCCTCGCCGGCGGCGGTGGCCTTCATGGTCACGCCGTCGCGGACGAACAGCTTCACGTCGAGCTGCTTTTCCAGCCGCGAGATCTGCTGGCTGATGGCGCTGTGGGTGACGTTGAGCTCGCGCCCCGCGCGGCGGAAGTTGCCATGCCGGCAAGCCGCCTCGACCAGACGCAACGCGGCCATGGACGGCAGTTCATCGGTAAGGGCACGCGTCATCATTCCCCCCGGACGAGTGACGCTAGGTTGAGTACGCGGACTGGTATCCGGAGAGTCGCCGGAAAGCAATCGATACAGGTATTATATTGCGGAAATACGGCCGCAATGCGCCACGATGTCCCACGTGGCGCACCGCAGACCGTTACAGGCGCAACTTTATGCCCTTCGGCCGCTCAGTTCGCGGCGAGCATGGTGGCCGATGTGCGGCCGGTCTGCTGCGTGTGCAGCGCCAGCAGCGTCGGCTGGTCGATCTTGGCCACGGCGCGGTCGAGCGACTCGGCCGCGCACCTGCGGTCGGCCTGGATGGCGCCGAGATCCTGAGCCATGTGGCTGTCGCACGCCTTGTGGGCGGCGGCGCGCAGGCGGGCGTAGAACGCCTTCACCGAGGCAGGCTGGGCGAAGTCGACGCCCACCATGGACACGTGGACCTCGGTCGGCTCGCGGTCCATGGCCGAGGCGTTGGAAAAGAGCGCGGCCGCGAGAGCAGCAGAAGCGACGATGCGATGGATTTTCATAAGATTGACCCCCGAATTTCGCGGGTTTTATTGACGAATTCGCGGTTGGGATCAATCGTAACTTTCTCAGAAAAATCTGTTTTTTACGTTTCTGGTTAATCTGTATTACCACTTACTGCTGAAAAATTACGCATTTTGCACAAACTAGTCTCTGGCGATACGAAAACGTTTCTTTCTCATCTAGTTTCACGAGCGACGAGTCGCTCACCCCGCCGCGAACAATCCGCCGCAGTCGTTCCCATAATGTTCTTGTATTAAAAGCGACTCTGCGCACTACATAAGTGAGTTCCGCCGCGCCACCCGGCCGGCCCCCAATGCGTTCTCGGACAAGATGGCCGACCAGCAGAACTTCATCCGCGTGCGCGGCGCGCGTGAGCACAATCTGAAGGACGTCAGCGTGGACATCCCGCGCGGACAGCTCGTCGTGCTCACCGGCCTGTCCGGCTCGGGCAAGTCCTCGCTCGCCTTCGACACCATCTATGCGGAGGGTCAGCGCCGGTACGTCGAAAGCCTGTCGGCCTACGCCCGCCAGTTCCTGGAGCTGATGAGCAAGCCCGACGTGGAACTGATCGAGGGGCTGTCGCCGGCCATCTCCATCGAGCAGAAGACCACCAGCCGCAACCCGCGCTCCACCGTCGGCACGGTGACCGAGATCCACGACTACATGCGCCTGCTCTGGGCGCGGGTCGGGGTCCCCTACTCGCCCGCCACCGGCCTGCCGATCGAGAGCCAGACCGTCAGCCAGATGGTCGACAAGCTCACCGCCCTGCCCGACGGCGAGCGTCTCTACCTGCTGGCTCCCGTGATCCGCGGCCGCAAGGGCGAGTACCGCCGCGAGATCGCCGAGTGGCAGAAGGCGGGCTTCCAGCGGCTGAAGATCGACGGGATGTTCTTCGCCATCGAGGACGCGCCCGAGCTCGACAAGAAGTACAAGCACGACATCGATGTCGTCGTGGACCGGCTGGTCACCAAGTCCGGCATGGAGAGCCGCTACGCCGACAGCATCGAGACGGCGCTTCGCCTTGCCGACGGCATCGCGGTGGCCGAATGGGCGGACGTGAAGGCGGGCGAGACCGAGCCGCGCCGCATTCTCTTCTCCGAGAAGTTCGCCTGCCCCGTCAGCGGCTTCACCATCACGGAGATCGAGCCCCGCCTCTTCTCCTTCAACAACCCGCACGGCGCCTGCCCGGTGTGCGACGGCCTGGGCTCGAAGCTGGCGTTCGATGCCGATCTCATCATTCCGGACAAGGACAAGGCGCTGCACAAGGGCGCGGTGGCGCCGTGGGCGCGGGGCCCCTCCCCGCTCTATACCCAGACCCTGCAGGCGCTCGCCCGCCACTACGGCTTCTCGATGGACGCGCCCTGGTGGAAGCTGCCGGAGAAGGCCAAGGCCGTGATCCTGCACGGCACCGGCGATGAGAAGATCCACTTCGTCTATGACGACAACGCCCGGAAGTACGAGGTCAGGAAGCCGTTCGAAGGCGTGCTGCCCAACCTCGAACGCCGCTGGCGCGAGACGGACAGCGCCTGGGTGCGCGAGGAGCTCGGCCGCTACCAGTCCGAAACGCCCTGCGAGGCGTGCGGCGGCGCGCGGCTGAAGCCGGAGGCGCTGGCGGTCAAGGTCGGCGGCACGAACATCGCCGAGGTCAGCGCTCTTTCCATCAAGCACGCACGCGAGTGGTTCGAGGGGCTCGAAGGCCAGCTCACCGCCAAACAGATGGAGATCGCCCGCCGGATCCTGAAGGAGATCACCGACCGCCTGCGCTTCCTGGTCGACGTCGGCCTCGACTACCTGAACCTGTCGCGCGGCTCGGGGTCGCTGTCCGGCGGCGAGAGCCAGCGCATCCGGCTCGCCAGCCAGATCGGCTCGGGCCTGACCGGCGTGCTCTATGTGCTGGACGAGCCCTCCATCGGCCTGCACCAGCGCGACAACACGCGCCTGCTGAACTCGCTGAAGGGCCTGCGTGACCTCGGCAACTCGGTGCTGGTGGTCGAGCACGACGAGGAGGCCATCCTCACCGCCGACCACGTCATCGACATGGGCCCGGCCGCCGGCATCCACGGCGGCCACGTCATCGCCGAGGGCAAGCCCGCCGACGTCATGGCCGAGCCGAAGAGCATCACCGGCCAGTACCTCTCCGGCGCCCGCGAGATCGAGGTTCCGGACGCGCGCCGGCCGATCTCCAAGGTGAAGACGCTGAAGGTCATCGGGGCCACGGGCAACAACCTGAAGAGCGTCACCGCCGAAATCCCGGTCGGGACCTTCACCTGCATCACCGGGGTGTCGGGCGGCGGCAAGTCCACCTTCACCATCGAGACGCTCTACAAGGCCGCCGCGCGCCGGCTGAACAACGCCTCCGACGCGCCGGCCCCGCACGAGCGGATCGAGGGGCTGGAGCACTTCGACAAGGTCATCGACATCGACCAGTCGCCCATCGGCCGCACGCCGCGCTCGAACCCGGCGACCTACACCGGCGCCTTCCAGCCGATCCGCGACTGGTTCTCCCAGCTTCCGGAATCCAAGGCGCGCGGCTACGGGCCGGGGCGGTTCTCGTTCAACGTCAAGGGCGGCCGCTGCGAGGCCTGCCAGGGCGACGGGCTGATCAAGATCGAGATGCACTTCCTGCCCGACGTCTACGTCACCTGCGACGTCTGCAGGGGCAAGCGCTACAACCGCGAGACGCTGGAGATCCTGTTCAAGGGCAAGTCCATCGCCGACATCCTCGACATGACCGTCGAGGAGGCCGCCACCTTCTTCAAGGCCGTGCCGCCGGTGCGCGACAAGATGGAGACGCTCAAGCGCGTGGGCCTGGGCTACATCCACGTGGGCCAGCAGGCGACGACGCTCTCCGGCGGCGAGGCCCAGCGGGTGAAGTTGTCGAAGGAGCTGTCGCGGCGGGCGACCGGACGCACCCTCTACATCCTCGACGAGCCCACCACCGGCCTCCACTTCGAAGACGTCAAGAAGCTGCTCGAGGTCCTCCACGAACTGGTCGAGCAGGGCAACACCGTCGTCGTCATCGAGCACAATCTCGATGTCGTAAAGACCGCCGACTGGATCGTCGACTTCGGCCCCGAAGGCGGCGACGGCGGCGGCGAAATCGTCGCCACCGGAACGCCGGAGCAGGTTGCGGCCAACAAGGCGAGCTGGACGGGCCGGTATCTCGCCGAGTTGCTGGAACGCCACCGGGCGCGGCGCCAGCCCGCGAAGAGGAAGCGCGCGTAAGCCCTTCC
>JBLNCT010000055.1:0-3733 GCA_050260915.1 Parcubacteria group bacterium | reverse complement strand
GAGGAGGGGCTGGTATTCATGCGCGGCCTCACCGGCCACGCGCTCAGCCCAGGGGTCGGTCTGCGAGAAGCGCTGGCTGTAGGTGAAGCGCTCGGCCAGCGCCTTGCGGTTGGCCTCGTCGTTCAGCTGGTCCTTCACGTACTGGAGGCCGACGCGCTCGATCCACGGCGCGGTCCGGTCGAGGTAGCGGGCCTGCTCGCGATAGAGCTGGATGAAGGCGAAGGACCACTCCATCGCCTCTTCTTCGGTCGCGACCTTGGCGATCAGGTCGGTGGCGCGCACGTGCACCCCGCCGTTGCCGCCGACGTGGATTTCGTAGCCGCTGTCGACGCAGACGACGCCGAGGTCCTTGATGGTGGCTTCGGCGCAATTCCGGGGACAGCCGGAGACCGCCATCTTGAACTTGTGCGGCGTCCAGGTTCCCCAGATCGCCTTCTCCAGCTTCACGCCGAGGCCCGTGGAGTCCTGGGTCCCGAACCGGCACCACTCCGAGCCCACGCAGGTCTTCACCGTGCGCAGCGCCTTGCCGTAGGCGTGGCCGGAGACCATTCCGGCGTCGTTCAGCTCCTTCCAGACGGCGGGCAGGTCTTCCTTCTTGATGCCGAACAGGTCGATGCGCTGGCCGCCCGTGATCTTCACCATCGGCACCTCGAAGCGCTCGGCCACGTCGGCGATGGCGCGCAGCTCGCGGGGGTTGGTCAGCCCGCCCCACATGCGCGGCACGACCGAATAGCTCCCGTCCTTCTGGATGTTGGCGTGGACGCGTTCGTTGACGAACCGCGACTGGGCGTCGTCCTCGTACTCGCCGGGCCAGGCGCAGAGCAGGTAGTAGTTCAGCGCCGGCCGGCAGGAGGCGCAGCCGTCGGGCGTCGTCCACTCCAGCGCCTGCATGACGGCCGGGATGGATTTCAGCGCTTCGGCGACGATGCGGGTGCGCACCTCCTCGTGCGGATGGTGCGTGCACTTGCACATCGGCTTGGGGCCCGTGGCGGCCTGGAAGGCGTCGCCGGCCGTCAGCTTCAGCAGTTGCTCGACCAGCGGCGTGCAGGAACCGCACGAGGCCGAGGCTTTGGTGACCGACCGCACGCTCTCCAGCGTGGTCAGGCCCTTCTCGACGATGGCGCCGGTGATGGTCCCCTTGCAGACCCCGTTGCAGCCGCAGATCTCGGCGGTGTCGGGCAGGGCCGCGACCGTACCCACGGGGTCGACCCCGCGCACTGTGTCGGTGATCGCCTGGCCGAAGACGAGGGTGTTGCGGACGTCGGTGATGTCCGCGCCCGAACGCATCAGGTCTAGGTACCAGGCCCCGTCCATCGCCTCGCCGAACAGCACGGCGCCGGCGACTTTTCCCTCGCGCAGGACGACCCGCTTGTAGACGCCTCGAGCGGCGTCGCGGAACACCAGGTCCTCGCAGCCCTCGCCGCCGTTGAACTGGCCGGCGGAGAAGACGTCGATGCCGGTCACCTTTAGCCGCGTGCCGATGGCGGGCGGCCGGAAGCAGGCGTCCGGCGCGTCGGTCAGCGCGTCGGCGGCCGCCTTGCACATCTCCCAAATCGGCGCGACGAGACCGTAGGTCAGGCCCTCGTGCTGCACGCACTCGCCGACGGCGTAGATGTTCGGGTCGGACGTCCGCATCTGGTCGTCGACGACGAGACCGTTCTCGACCACCAGCCCGGCCATCGTTGCCAGCGTAATGTTAGGCCGGATGCCGACGGCCATCACCAAGAGGTCGCAGGGCAGGATGCGCCCGTCCTGCAAGGCGAGGCCCGCGACGCGCTCCTCCAGCGACAGCACCGCCTGGGAGCGGGCGGCCAGCAGCACCTCGACGCCCCGGTCCGCCAGCGCCTTGCGCAGCAGGAAGGCCGCCGCCTCGTCCAGCTGCCGCTCCATCAGGGTGTCGACGAGGTGCACGACGGTGACCGCCATGCCGCGCCTGGCGAGCCCCGCCGCCGCTTCCAGTCCGAGCAGACCGCCGCCGATCACCACGGCCCGCCCGCCCTTCGCGGCGGCGGTGGTCATGGCTTCGACGTCTTCGATGTCGCGGAAGGTCACGACGCCCGGCAGGTCGGCCTGCGGCAGCTTCAGCCGGATCGGGTCCGATCCCGTCGCGACCACCAGCTTGTCGTAATAGAGCTCCAGCCCGCCCTCGGCGAACACCAGCTGCTTGCCCCGGTCCATGCCCGTAACCGCCCGGCCGCTGTGCAGGGTGATGCCGTGCTGGCGGTACCAGTCGAGGTCGTTGAGGACGATGTCCTCGAACCGCTTCTCCCCCGCCAGCACCGGCGAGAGCATGATGCGGTCGTAGTTCACCCGGGGCTCGGCCCCGAAGACCGTGATCTGATAGCGGTCGGGATCGCGCTTGAGGATTTCCTCGATCGTCCGGCACCCGGCCATGCCGTTGCCGATCACGACGAGCTGTTCTCTTTCCTTGAGCATGCACGACCTCCGCGAACCGCTGTGCGGCTGAACCCCGGACGTCGCTGCCCCCTTGCGCAGGGCTTCCTTGCCCCGCTTGTGAGCCCAGTTTGGGTAGCCCTCGCGCCGGCTGTGAAGCGGCAAGGCGGGCTGCGCGGCCTCAAATCCGCGCCCGGTGAGTTTTTGGGCGCCGCAGTGCAGCACGGCGCCCAAGGCGTCGGCAGCGCGACATTTTCGAACGCGGCCTTGAGGATTCGCCGCCGGGGTGCGTTCCTGTAGGCGGGGCGGTGCGTCCCGCGGGCGACAGGGGCATGGGGCAGACCAGGGCGGCTCAGGGCAGGGAGGCGGACCAGGCGGCGGTGGCCGCGCTGTCGCGCGACCTGCGCCCCGCGCTCCTGCGCTACTTCGAACGCCGTGGCGTGCCCGCCGACGAGGCGGAGGACGCCGCCCAGGAGGTCTTCGCCCGCCTGTCCCGCCGCGAGGGCGTCGCCGCCATCGAGCGCCTCGACGCCTACCTCTTCGAGACCGCCGCCAACGTCGCCATCGACTATCACCGGCGCGGCGTCGTGCGCCTGCGCGCCGCGCACGAGACCTATGTCGAGACCGCCCACGCCCCGGCTGACTTCTCGCCCGAGCGGCTCTACTCCGGCCGCGAGGAGCTCGGCTGCCTGCTCGTGGGCCTGCGCGAACTGCCGGAGCGGACCCGCAACGTCTTCCTGCTCGCCCGCCTGGAGAACATGAAGCAGGCCGAGATCGCGCGGCGCCTCGGCGTCTCCGTCAGCGGGGTGGAAAAGCACCTCGCCCGCGCCATCGCCCACCTCTCCCAGCGGCTGGGGCGCACGCCATGACCGCCCGCTCGCTCCCGCAGGAGGACATCCACGAGACCGCCGCGCTGTGGGTCGTGCGTGAGGACGCCGGCCGTCTCGGCCCCGACGGGCGGGCGGAGCTGGAGGCCTGGCTCGCCGAGGACGCGGCTCACCGCGCGGCCTATGCCGCTGCTCGGGAGGCCTGCGACGCCGCCGCGCGGCATGCGGCCGATCCCCGGATGATGGAGCTGCGCGCCGCCGCGCTGGCCGCCGGGCCGGACCGTGGCGCGTCCTTCTGGAGAATGGCGGCGGGGATCGTCGCCGGCGTGTTCGTCCTGAGCTCCGGGCTGGCGACGGTTACGGCGATCAAGGCTCCGGCCGCGTCCCGCGTGGGCGCGGTAGCGGCCCGCTTCGCGCCGCCCCCGCCGGGCGGGGGGGGGGGGTGCCCGCCCGGGGGGGGGGGGCGGTGGTCCGGGGTGGGGGCGGGTGGGGGGGGGGGCCCCGCGCCCCGC
>JBLNCT010000054.1:0-37555 GCA_050260915.1 Parcubacteria group bacterium | reverse complement strand
CAGTCAGCTTCGCTGACAGCTCCCCCAGAGGGGGAGCACCTTGGACTCTAGAACCCCCGCATCTCCGCCCAGTTCTCGAACGGTTCTCGCCGGGTGCGCAAGCTGTTGATGGGGTGGGCCTCGTCCCGGTAGCCGAGCGCCATGCCGGAGAAGACCATCAGGTCGCCCGGGAGGTTCAGGTACTCCGAGATGGTCCGGTGGAAGCGGGACCAGAACTCCTGCGGGCAGGTGTCCAGCCCCCGCTCCACCGCCAGCAGCATCAGGTTCTCCATGTACATGCCGACGTCGGACCACTGCGGCGGGCCGAGCTTGCGGTCGAGGCAGAAGAAGAGGCCGACCGGGGCGCCGAAGAACTCCGCGTTCTTCGCGAACTGGCGAAGGCGGGCGGGTTTGTCCTCCCGCGCGATGCCGATCGTGGCGTAGAGGTCCTCGCCGGCCTGGAAGCGGCGGGTGCGGAAGGGTTCCCAGAGGTCCGGAGGATAGACGTCGTACTCCGGCGCGTCGGGCATCCCGATACGGGCGGCCACCTTCGCCTTGAACTCGGCGAGCGGCTCGCCGGTGAGGGCATAGACCCGCCAGGGCTGCAGGTTGCCGCCGGAGGGGGCCTGGTGGGCGATCTCGAGGATCTCGCGCAGGAGGTCGCCGGGGACGGGATCGGCCTTGAAGGCGCGCACGGAAATGCGGCGCTGGACGGCTTGCGTGACATTCATCGGCTTCTCCGGCGACAGGGCCTTTTCGTGTCGCTAGCATCGCCACGCTGCGTCAAGGCAAGGGGGCGGGTTTGGCCAAAAAGGGTGTGCGTAAGGGCGGGTGGCTCCGGCGCCTTCTCGTGTGGGTTTTCGTCATCGCGGTGGTGATCCCGGTCGGGCTGACGGCGGTCTACCGTTTCGTGCCGCCGCCGATCACCTTCCTGATGATCGAGCGGATGTTCGAGGGCCACGGCCTGCACCGGCAATGGCGGCCGCTCGATGAGATGTCGCCCGCCCTGCCGCGCGCCGTGATCGCGGCCGAGGATCAGCGCTTTTGCCAGCACAACGGCTTCGACTTCGACGCTATCGAGAAGGCCATGGAGCACAATGAGCGCCGCCCCAACCGCATCCGCGGCGGCTCGACGATCAGCCAGCAGACGGCCAAAAACGTCTTCCTCTGGCCGCAGCGCTCCTACGTGCGCAAAGGGCTGGAGGCCTACTTCACACTCCTGATCGAGGCGATGTGGGGGCAAGCCGCGCATCATGGAGGTCTATCTCAACACCGTCGAATGGGGCCCGGGCGTCTATGGCGCGGAGGAGGCGGCGCGGCGCAACTTCGGGGTGGGGGCCAACCGGCTGAACCAGGCGCAGGCCGCGCGGCTGGCGGCCATCCTGCCAAGCCCGCTTAAGTGGCGCGCGTCGCGCCCGGGCCCCTACGTGCAGCGGCGCTCGCGGAAGGTCGCGGCCGCTTCGGGCGCGGTTCGCCGCGACGGGCTGATGGAATGTCTGACCCAATAGAGCGCGGCCGCTTGACGCACGGGTTAGCTCACGCTCCGATACAAGCCTGACCGGCGCACCCCCCATTCCCCCGCGCCGCCGAGAGGGTTGAAATGAAGAGTAAGCTGCTGGCGGCCGTGGCCGCCGCCGCGGTCGTGGCCGGCGTCGGCGCCGCCACACCGCTCGCCGTCGCTCAGGCGCCTGCCGCCGCGACTGTTCCCACGCCGGCCGAAGCGAAGGCCTTCGTCGACAAGGCCGAAGCCGATCTGGTGAAGATCAGCGTCTATGCCAACAAGGCCGCCTGGACGCACGCGACCTACATCACGCCCGACACCGAGTGGCTCGACGCCAAGGCCGGCGCCGAGATCAACGACATGGCGACCCGCTACGCCATCGAGGCTTCGCGGTTCGACCGCACGCACGTGGACCCGGTCACGCGTCGCAAGCTGGAGCTCCTCAAGCGCGGCGTGACGCTGCCGGCCCCGCAACGCCCGGGCGCGGCGGAGGAACTGTCCACGATCGCGGCGCGCCTGGATTCGACCTATTCCACCGGCAAGTTCCAGTACAACGGCAAGACGCTCACGCTGGACGACGCCGAAGACATCATGGCGACGAGCCGCGACCCCGCCGAGCTGAAGGCGGTGTGGGAGGGCTGGCGCACCGTTTCGCCGGCGATGAAGCCGGACTACGCGCATCTGGTGGAGCTGGCCAACGAGGGCTCGCGGCAGCTGGGCTACAAGGACACCGGGGCGCTTTGGCGCTCCGGCTACGACATGGACCCCGACGCCTTCGCCGCGGATACGGAGCGGCTGTGGCGCCAGGTCGAGCCGCTCTACAAGAACCTGCACTGCTATGTGCGCGCCCGGCTGAACGAGAAGTACGGCGATGCCGTCCAACCGCGCACCGGCCCGATCCGCGCCGACCTCTTGGGCAACATGTGGGCCCAGTCATGGGGCAACATCTACCCGCTGGTCGCGCCGAAGGACGAGAAGAACGGCTATGACCTCGAGCAGCTGCTGACCCGGGCTGGCTACGACCAGGTGAAGATGACGAAGACGGGCGAGAACTTCTATTCGTCGCTCGGCTTCGATCCGCTGCCGCAGACCTTCTGGGAACGCTCGATGCTGGTGCGGCCGAAGGATCGCGAGGTCGTCTGCCACGCCTCGGCCTGGGACATCGACGACCGCGACGACATCCGCATGAAAGCCTGCCTGAAGGTGAACGCGGACGACTTCTACACCGTCCACCACGAGCTCGGGCACAACTACTACCAGCGCGCCTACAAGGATCAGCCCTACCTCTTCAAGGGCGGGGCCAACGATGGCTTCCACGAGGCGATCGGCGACTTCGCGGGGCTGTCGGCGCTGACGCCGACCTATCTGCGCCAGATCGGCCTGCTGGAAGAGGTCCCGGGGCCGGAGGGCGACATCCCCTTCCTGCTGAAGATGGCGCTCGACAAGGTGGCCTTCCTGCCGTTCGGCTACATGATGGACAAATGGCGCTGGCAGGTCTTCGACGGGGAGCTGTCGCCCGCGACCTACAACGACGGCTGGTGGAAGCTTCGGACCCAGTACCAGGGCGTCGTGCCGCCGGCTCCGCGTCCGGCCGACGCCTTCGATCCGGGCGCGAAGTACCACATCCCCGGCAACACGCCGTACATGCGCTACTTCCTGGCCTTCATCTACGAGTTCCAGTTCCACCGCGCCGCCTGCCGGCAGATGGGATGGAAGGGCCCGCTGCACCGCTGCTCGGTCTACGGCCAGAAGGAAGTCGGCGAGAAGTTCAACCGCATGCTGGAGATGGGGCAGTCGCGGCCGTGGCCCGAAGCCATGCAGACCTTCACCGGCGAGACTCAGGGCGACGCCAGCGCGATCACCGAATACTTCGCGCCCCTGAACGTGTGGCTGACGAAGCAGAACAAGGGCCAGAAGTGCGGCTGGTAATTCCCTCCTCCCTCGAGGGGAGGAGGGCAGGGTGGAGGGTGTGGCCGCTGGGTCGGGGCGAAAAGCGCTAGTGGGCGCTGAGCCAAACCACGCTTGCCCGTCATCTCTCTGCACCCACCCCCATCCCCGACCCTTCCCCCCTCGAGGGGGAAGGGGGATCAGGCGCTGAGCTTCGTTTCTTCGGTCGGCGGCTCCGAGGTCGAGCAGGCTTCGGCCAGCACCTTGAACAGGGCCGGCGCCGCGATGGGCTTCGCCAGATGCCCGTTGGCGCCGGCCACGATCGACGCCTCGACGTGTTCGGGCAGCGCATTGGCCGAGAGCGTCCAGATGTGACTGCGGGTCAGGCGCTTCTTGCGTTCCCAGGCGCGGATGGTCCGGATAGCGGTCAGCCCGTCCATCTCGGGCATCTGCATGTCCATCAGGATGAGGTCGAAGGCGCCTGTCTGGGCCGCCTCGACCGCTTCGAGGCCGTTCTCGACGCAGATCAGGTCGACGCCCGCCGCGCCTAGGATCAGCTCGACGACGCGCCGATTGACGGCATGGTCTTCGGCCAGCAGCACCCGGGGCGCCTGGCCGGGCGTCGGCGCCGGCTGGGCCGCGGCGCGCACCTTCTTCGGCATGTCCATGCGCTTCAGCGGCAGGGTCAGCGAGAAGGTCGAGCCGCGTCCGGGCTCGGACACGGCCTCGAGTTCGCCGCCCATAGCAGCCGCAAGCGTGCGGGAAATCGCGAGTCCCAGGCCCGACCCGCCGAACCGGCGGGTGATCGAGGCGTCGGCCTGCTCGAAGCGTTCGAAGAGGCGGCCCTTGATTTCGGGCGCGAAGCCAATGCCGGTGTCGGTGACGCGGATCGCCACGCGCGCCGTGTCGTGCGCTTCCTCCTCGACCTCAGCCACCACGGCGATGCCGCCGGTTTCGGTGAACTTCACCGCGTTTGAGAGCAGGTTGAACAGGATCTGGCGGATGCGGCCGGCGTCGCCCGCGAACATGGCGCGGGCCTCGCGCGAGACTTCGATGCGGAAGTCGATGCCCTTGTCGCGCGCGCTCGCTTCGAACAGGGCGGCCGCCGAGCGGACGCAGCTTTCCAGATGGAAGCGCTCGGGCCGAAGCTCCAGGTGGCCGGCCTCGATGCGGGAGAAGTCGAGCACGTCCGAGAGGATGCTCTCCAGCGCCCCTCCGGAGGTCTGGATCAAGTCCACCATTTCCTGCTGGGCGGGCGTCAGTTTCGTCTGGGCGAGCGCCGTCGCCACGCCAAGGATGCCGTTGAGCGGCGTGCGAATCTCGTGGCTCATGTTGGCCAGGAAATCGCTCTTGGCGCGGTTGGCGGCCTCGGCCGCATCACGGGCGGCGACGAGTGCGCGCTCGGCCTTGCGGGCCGCGGTGATGTCCTTGAGCACGCCCAACATCCGGGTCGGCTTGCCGTCGTCGTCGAACAGCACCTCGGCCGCGGCGTGGGCCCAGACTTCCTTTCCGTCGTGCCGGTTGGTCCGGTACTCGGTGCGGAAAGGCTCGCCCGCCTGCGTGCACCTGGCCCACTCGGCCATGGCGGCGGGGCGATCTTCGGGGTGAACCGCCGCCCATGGGTTGCCGGCAAGCTGCTCGTAGGTGAAGGGGCGGTCGAAAAAGGTGTCCTCGGCGCCGCCGACGGTGAGAGTCTTCGTCTTGCCGTCGACCTCGTAGAACATGAAGTTGGCGATCTCGATGGCGAGCTTCAGCCGGTTCTCGGAGCGCTCGGCGCGCTCCAGCGAGGCCATCATGTCGGTGATGTCGTCAGACATCGAGACCACGCCGCCCACGTCGCCGCGCGCGTCCCGCCAGGGCACGATCTCCGCGCGGAGCCAGCGCTGTTCGCCGTCCGCCCGCGTGAACCGCATCCGCTCGGCGCTGATGAACTCGCCCTTCAGCGCCCGCGCGAATGCGTCCGCCCAGGTGGGGAAGCTGTCCGGGAACAGTTCCGGAAGCCTGCGCCCGATCACCTCACCCTGCAGACCGTTCTCGAGCCGCCAGCGGGGACTGACCTCCAGGAGGCGAAGGTCGCGGTCCATCATCGCCAGCGCCACCGGCGAGGCCAGCACGAAGTTCTGCAACTGCCGCTGCAGCGCGTGCGCCTCGGATTCGGCTTCGGCCAGATGGCGTTCGGCCCGGAAGCTGTCGATCTCGTCGGCGACGAGGGCCGCAATGTCCTCGACGAAGCCCACCAGCGTCTCGTCGGGCACGCGGGGCTCGGGCGAGGAGACGCAGAAGGCGCCGATGGGCAGGCCGTTCTTCAGGCGCACCGGCGCGCCGCAGAAGAAGCGCACGTAGGGCGGGCCCTTCACCCACGGATGGTGCTTGGCGAAGTAGCGGGCGTCGGGCGTGTAGACGGTCTGGCCGGCGGTCATGATGAAGGAGCCGATCGACTCCTCGCGCCGGACCACGCCCGCGGGCTTGCCCTCGAAGGCCGACTGCCAGGCGTGGTCGGCCTCGACGATCACCACATAGGCGTAAGGGACGTCGGCGACCGTTTTCGCCAACCGTGTCAGCCGATCGATCTTGGGCTGCAGGGCAGCCATGTCCAGGAGGCGTATCTCGGAAAGCCGAGCTTCTTCCTGGTCGAGATTATCCGACGGGCCCATAAAACTACGCGTCCCCACTTTGAGTAATCAGGGTCGGCGAGTTCGGTTAAGAATGAGTGCGTGTTTCTTATTCAATTCACAGTAGTCGGATTTCGCGAAGACGTTCCTGGAGAAAGGCGTCGGCGGTGATCGGACTTGGATAACGATCGGGGTTAACGGGGTCGGCGCAGCCCGGCAGGGTCCGGATCAGATAGTCCGGCCGGAAGTGCAGGAAGAACGGCGTCGAATAGCGCGCGACGCCCCGCCGCTCGGGCGCGGGATTGACCACGCGGTGGGTCGTCGAGGGCAGAACGTGGTTCGTCGCACGGGCCAGCATGTCGCCGATGTTGCAGACGACCGATCCGGGTAAGGAATTGATTCCTATCCATTTTCCGTCACGGTCCAGGATCTCCAGCCCGGCCTCCTCGGCGCCCAGGAGAAGGGTGATGGCGTTAATGTCCTCATGGGCGGCGGCACGGATGTGGGGACCATCGAAGGGGGCCGGCGGATAGTGCAGCAGGCGCAGCACGCTGTTGCCGTCGCGGACCGCCTCGTCGAACGTGTCGGGGGGCAGATCAAGGTAAACGGCGATGGCCCGCAGGACCTCCACGCCCAGCCTGTCGAGGGCTTCGTAGAGCCAGATCGCGGACTCCTGGAAGCGGTTAACTTCGGCCGGCCAGACGTTGTGCGGCAATTTGTCACGATAGGGATGTCCGGCCGGAAGCTCGCGGCCGACGTGCCAGAACTCCTTCAGGTCGAAGTGGTCGGCGCCCTTGGCCGTCTCGACGCCGAACGGGGTGTAGCCGCGCTGCCCCGCGCCGCCAGGCACATGGTAGGCGCGCTTCACCGCCTCCGGCAGGGCGAAGAAGGCTTTCGCATCGGCCAGCGCGGCGTCGATCCGCGCCTGGTCGAGGCCGTGATCCGAGATCACCGCGAAGCCGTAGCGGGCGAAGGATGCGCCGAGGTCGCGGGAGAAGCCTTCGAAATTGGTTTCGTAGCGCCGGAAGCTGACCGGCTGGATGGGCGAGGGCGGCAAGCGAATCGGCTCCGGAACTGGCGCGCCCAGCTTGCCGGAGGAACTTTGCCGTAGCGAGCAGCGTTTGAAGCGCGACCTTGCCTTGGAGGCTAATACAGATGACCAAAACACCCCTGATCGCCTGCCTGCTGGCGGCGACCGCCATGACCGCCTGTACGACGGTCGATCCCTACACCGGCCAGACTGTCCGCTCGAACACCCGCACCGGCGCCATCGTGGGCGCGCTGGGCGGCGCGGCGCTGGGCTACCTGTCCAACGACAAGAGCGAGCAAGGCCGCAAGAACGCGCTGATCGGCGCGGGCGTGGGCGCGCTCGCGGGCGCGGGCGTCGGCGCCTACATGGACAAGCAGCAGGAGCAGCTTCGCCGGCAGCTGGCCAACACCGGCGTGACCGTCAGCCGCCAGGGCGACAACATCGTGCTCAACATGCCGAGCGACGTGACCTTCGCCTTCGACCGTTCCGACGTCCAGCCGCAGTTCTTCAAGGTGTTGGATGACGTCTCGGCGACGCTGAACCAGTACCCCTCGACGCTGGTGGACGTGGTCGGCCACGCCGACTCCGTCGGGACCGACGCCTACAACCAGGCCCTTTCGGAGCGCCGGGCGAGCGCGGTGGCGAGCTACCTGACCAGCCGCAACGTCCTGCCGGCCCGCCTCTATGTGGCCGGGATGGGTGAGCGCCAGCCGATCGCTTCCAACGACACCGAAGCCGGCCGCGCCCAGAACCGCCGGGTGGAGATCATCCTGCGACCCTACACGGGCTGAGGCACGTCCTCTTCCGCTGAAGTTTGCGCCCCGTCGGCGCCGCCGTCGGGGCGTATTCTTTTGAGGTCTTCCTGCAGGAGCCGCTCGGTCGTGCGCGCGGCCTCCCGTGAGGCCAGGATGTAGGCCTCGTCCTCGCCGCCCCAGAGCGGGCGCAGCTGGTCGAACGTCTTGCGGTCGTAGCTGCGGAAGAGGTCCACGGCCTTTTTCGCCTTGGTGGCGGAGTAACCCAGCCGCTCCAGCGCCTTCTGCGATAGCGCCAGCGCCCCTTCGAAGGTCTCGCGCTCCACCTCGTGCGCGCCGCTGTTCAGCAGCTCATAGGCGTGCGGCCGGTCCCAGGCGCGGGCGACGACGGTCAGGTTGGGGAAGGCCTGGCGGGCGGTTTCGACGAGCTCCGTGGCCTTTTCCTTGTCGTCGATCGCCACGATCAGCATCTTCGCCCGCTCCGCGCCGGCCGCGCGCAGCAGGTCGAGCCGGGTGGCGTCGCCGTAGTGCACGCGCCGGCCGAAGCGGCGCAGCACCTCGATCTGCTCGATGTCGGAGTCGAGGGTGGTGGCGCGCATGCCGTTGGCGGCGAGCAGGCGCTGGACGATCTGCCCGAACCGCCCGAACCCCGCGACGATGATGTCCGGCTCGCCGTCGTCGAAGGTCGGGTCGGGATGCTGCACGGCAGGGATCGCCGCGTCAGCGGCGATGGCGATCTGCTCGTAAGCGACCATGGCCAGCGGCGTCAGCGCCATGGAGACCGCCACCGCCGCCGTCAGCAGGGCCGCGAGCTGCGGCGGGATCACGCCCGCGCCGACGGTGAAGGTCAGCAGCACGAAGGCGAACTCCCCGCCCTGCGACAGCGCCGTCGCGACGGCCGCGGCGCCGCGCGTGGGCGCGCCGAACAGCCGGGCGATGCCGAACATCACCGCGAACTTCAGCGCCATCAGCCCAAAGACGATCCCGAGCAGGAGGACGGGCTCGTGCGCGACCAGCCGCAGGTCGAGGCTCGCGCCCACGGTGATGAAGAAGAGGCCCAGCAGCAGGCCCCGGAAGGGTTCAATGTCGGCCTCCAGCTCACGCCGGAACTCGCTCTCGGCCAGCACCACGCCGGCCAGGAAGGCGCCGAGCGCCGGCGACAGGCCCACCATCTGCATCAGGGCCGCCACCCCGATGACGATCAGCAGGGCCGAGGCGGTGAAGATCTCCCGCAGCTGCGCCTTGGCGATGAAGCGGAACAGCGGGCGCACGAGGTAGCGGCCGACCCCGACCACCAGCCCGACCGCAGCAAAGACGGCGAGCGTCTGCGCCCAGGCGGGCAGCTCGGAGGCGAGATTGCCGTCCTGGACGTCCACGGCGCCTCTCGCCGGCGCGGTCGCCAGCAGCGGCAGCAGCGCGAACAGCGGGATGACCGCGAGATCCTGCAGCAGCAGCACGCCGAACGCCGCCCGGCCGACCGGTCCTTGGCGCAGACCCTTTTCGTCAAGCGTCTGGAGGACGATGGCCGTCGAACTCATGGCCAGCACCAGCCCGACCGCCAGCGCCGTCTGCCAGGGCAGGCCGAGCAGCATCGCCGCCCCGCCGATGGCCGCAGCACTCGCCGTCACCTGCGCGCCGCCAAGCCCGAAGATGGTCTTGCGCATGGACCAGAGCAGCGCGGGCCGCACTTCGAGCCCGATCAGGAAGAGGAGGATGACGACCCCGAACTCGGCGAAGCGCATCACGTCCGCCTGCTGGCCGACCAGCGAGAGGGCGAAGGGCCCGATCACTGCGCCCGCGATCAGGTAGCCCAGCACCGATCCGAGCCCGAGCCGCTTGGCGATGGGCACGGACACGACCCCTGCCGCGAGATAGACGAGCGCCTGAATGAGCAGCGGCTGGCCGTGCATGCTAGGCTCGCACCTCCGCCGGTATTTTATTCACCAAGGCTTGAATTTCGCAGCGTCCCGCGCGAGACGAAAGTTCCCCCACCGCTGGAGGCCACATGGTCGACAAGGTCCGCAAAACAGCCGTCGAAGCCCTCGCCGGGCTCCTCCGCGACGGCATGACTATCATGGCCGGGGGCTTCGGCCTCTGCGGCATCCCCGAGAACCTGATCGCGGCGATCCGCGAGGCGGGGGTGAAGGACCTCACGGTGGTCTCCAACAACTGCGGGGTCGACGACTTCGGCCTCGGCATCCTGCTCGCGGGCGGGCAGATCAGGAAGATGATCAGCTCCTATGTGGGCGAGAACAAGCTGTTCGAGAAGCTCTACCTCTCCGGCGAACTGGAGCTGGAGTTCAATCCGCAGGGGACGCTCGCCGAACGCATCCGCGCGGGCGGGGCGGGCATCCCGGCCTTCTTCACCAAGACCGGCGTCGGCACCCTGGTCGCCGAGGGCAAGGAGGTCCGCGAGTTCGACGGCCAGCTCTATGTGATGGAGCGGGGGCTCACCGCCGACCTCTCCATCGTGAAGGCCTGGAAGGGCGATGCGGAAGGCAACCTCGTCTATCGAAAGACGGCGCGGAACTTCAATCCGATGATGGCGACGGCCGGGAAGGTGACGGTGGCCGAGGTCGAGCACCTCGTTCCCGTCGGCGAGCTCGACAAGGACAACATCCACACGCCCGGCATCTTCGTCGACCGGATCGTCCAGGGCGCGGTCTATGAGAAGCGCATCGAGCGCGAGACCACGCGTCCGCGCCAAACCGTGGGCGCCGCCGCCGGGGAGGAAGTCTGATGGCCTGGACCCGAGACGACCTGGCCGCCCGCGCCGCGCGCGAACTGCAGGACGGCTTCTACGTCAACCTCGGCATCGGCATCCCGACGCTGGTGGCCAACTTCATCCCGCCGGGGGTCTCGGTGACGCTGCAGAGCGAGAACGGCATGCTCGGCATGGGGCCGTTCCCCTATGAGGGCGAGGCCGACCCGGACCTGATCAACGCCGGCAAGCAGACCATTACCGAACTGCCGAGCTCGTCCTACTTCAGCTCGGCCGACAGCTTCGGGATGATCCGGGGCGGCCACATCGACCTCTCCATCCTCGGCGCCATGCAGGTGGCCGAGAACGGCGACCTCGCCAACTGGATGGTGCCCGGCAAGATGGTGAAGGGCATGGGCGGGGCCATGGACCTCGTCGCCGGCGTGCGCCGCGTCGTGGTGGTGATGGAGCACACCGAGAAATCCGGCGCGCCGAAGCTGGTGAAGCGCTGCTCGCTGCCGCTGACCGGCGCGGGCGTCGTCGATCTGCTGATCACTGACTTGGGCGTGTTCGAGGTGAACCGCGGCAAGGGCGTGGTGCTGACCGAGGTCGCGCCCGGCGTGTCGGTGGACGAGATCAAGGCCAGGACCGAGGCCGCTTTCGAGGTGCGGCTGTAAGAAGCCCTTCCCCCTGGAGGGGGGAAGGGTTGGGATGGGGGTGGGATGCTCTCAGCAACCACTCCCCTTCGCAGCAAATCCCTGAACCGGCTCCACCCCCATCCCCGACCCTTCCCCCCTCCAGGGGGAAGGGAGCATAGTGGCGCCATGAAACATCTGCTGCTCGCCATCACAGCAACGCTGTTACTGGCCTGCTCTCCCAAGACCGCAGCGCATGCCGCTCCCGCGCGGACCGAGACCGCCTACTTCGCGGGTGGATGCTTCTGGTGCGTCGAGCACGACATGGCGAAGATCCCGGGCGTCATCGACGTCGTCTCGGGCTATGCGGGTGGGACCATCCCAAACCCGACCTACGAGAACCACGACGGCTACCGCGAGGCCGTGAAGGTCGTCTTCGATCCGGCGAAGCTCAGCTACCGCCAGCTCGTCGACCGCTTCTGGCCGACGATCGATCCGACCGACGACGGCGGCCAGTTCTGCGACCGGGGCGGCGCCTACCGTACGGCGGTGTGGGTGACGACGCAGGCTCAGCTGGAGGCGGCGAAGGCCTCGGAAGCCGCGGCCGGGGCGCGGCTAAAGCAGGGCAAGATGCTGACCCCCATCTACCGCTTCACGACCTTCTACCCGGCCGAGGGCTACCATCAGGACTTCGCCGAGAAGAACCCCCTGCGGTACAGCCTGTACCGGCAAGGGTGCGGACGGGATGCGCGGCTGCGGCAGGTGTGGAAGTGATCCTTCTCCCCTCGCGGGAGAAGGTGGCCCGAAGGGCCGGATGAGGGGTCGAAAGCCCTATCCGCTGCGACTCAGCAGATCCGCTTCATCGACTGAGAAACCCCTCATCCGACCCGCTCCGCGGGCCACCTTCTCCCGCAAGGGGAGAAGGGAGGCTTAGCGGCGAGGCCGTGGGTTGAACCCCTCGCCAATCAGCAGCTCAGTCCGCCGGTAGTGCTTCCGGTCAAGCCTCACCCTCGCGATCTCCACCACCTTTGCGGCTTCGAAGTCGGCGAGCATGCGGTCGCGGTAGACGCCTTCGTAGCTGGCCCCCAGCACCCGGGCGCCTAACGCGGGGGTGAGCGGCGCCTCGGCTTCGGCCTGGTTGCGGGCGGTCGCGCCACTGACCCACATGCGGAGCGGCGGGGCGCCAGGCCGGCTGAAGACGTCGCGGCCGTAGTAGGCGGCCTCGTTGAAGAGGAAGCGGTTGTCGACGGCGACGGCGGTGATGCCCGGATCGACGGCGGCGAGGCGCGTGATGCTCTCGACCGTTTCCTGCCAGCCCCGCGCGCGCTTGAAGCTGTTGGCGGCCCCCATGGCGTCGGCGGTTTTCGGGTTCGCCGCCCACAGGAGGAAGACGGCCGCGACGAGCGCCTGCAAACCCAGCCCGCCGATCAGCCACCACTTTGCCCGCCAGCGGATCAGCCAGGCCGCGACCAGCACCGAGCCCGCGACATAGGCCGAGGCCGCCCAGTTGGCGTTGGAGCGCGAGATAAAGGCCTGCGCGGCGACGATGATCAGCGGCGGCAGCGCCCAGCAGAGCAGCATAACGTCCTCCCTCGCCAGCCGCTTGCGGACAGCGAGCACGAGGGCGCCGGCGATCAGCACCGCGAAGGGCAGGGGGCCGAAGACGCCGAACTGGGACCCGAGGAAGTCGGCAAGCTCCGGCAGGCCGCCGAGGTTGTCGCCCCAGTTGGCGTTCGACGCGGTGTGCTCCAGCGTCGAGAAATGGTGCTGGGCGTTCCAGATGACGTTGGGCGCCAGGACCACCGCGAAGGCGCCGACGGCCGCTAGCGCGGTTCTCCAGCTCCACGCCTGACGCGCCTCACGCGAGAAGATCAGGTGCAGGACGATGCCGCCGATGGCGTAGAGGGCGGCGTACTTGCTGAGCATGGCCATCCCGAGCGCCGCGCCCAACCCGAGCGCCGAAGCCACCGACCCCTTCGTCTGCAGGAAGGCGTAGGCCAGCAGCGCCAGCGACAGGAAGAAGAGCAGCGGCGCGTCGGTGGAGATGACGCCGCTCGACAGCTGCACCCCCGGCATCAGGCTATAGACGAGGCAGGCGACGATCCCCGTCCGCGCGCCGTAGAGCCTGGCGCCCACGCCATAGAGCGCCAGCGCCGCGCCGGCGTGCAGGATCGGCGCGGCCAACCTCACGAACGGCTCGGTGTCGCCGCCGACGCTCGTCGTCAGCCAGATCAGCCAGGCGATCACCGGCGGCTTGGAGAAGTAGCCGAACGCCAGATGCCGCGACCACAGCCAGTACTGCGCCTCGTCCGGATAGAGCTCCAGCGGGGTCGCAAACAGCACCACCAGCCGCACGAGCGTGAGCAGCGCCACGATGGTGAAGGCGATGCGCCAGGCGCGGGTCTCGTCGAGGTCGGCGTCGGTCATGCGGCGCGGACGCTGGCCTGAGCCGCCCGTGCTGTAAAGACCACGCTCTTGACGCAACGGACCCGTGGGGCCACTTGCGCGGCCCATGTCGATCACGGTCCCCGCAGAATGGTCGCCGCACAGGGCCATGTGGCTTGGTTTCCCGAGCCACGCCGAGCTCTGGCAGGACGACCTCGAAGCCGCCCAGGATGAGGTGGCCGCGCTCGCCCGCGCGCTGGCCGAGCCGGGCGGCGAGACCGTGCGCCTGATGGTCTGCGGCGATGCGGCCATGGACGCGGCGCTGGCGCGGCTGGAGGCCGTTGACGGGATCGAGTTCATCCCCGGCCGCTTCGGCGACATCTGGCTGCGCGATACCGGCCCGATCTTCACGGCGGCGCATCAGGCAGCGGCCTTCCGCTTCAACGGCTGGGGCGGGAAGTATGAGCTGGAGGGCGACGACGAGGTTGCCGACCAGATCGGCCGCGTCTCCGGCGCCACGCTGGCCCGCCACGACTTCATCCTCGAAGGCGGGGCGCTGGATCACGACGGCGAGGGGACGATCCTCACTACCCGCCAGTGCCTGCTGAACGCCAACCGCAATCCCGGCTGGACCGAAGAGGTGGCCGAGGCCGCGCTGCGCGATGCGCTCGGCGCGAAGAAGGTGCTGTGGCTGGGTGATGGCCTGCGCAACGACCACACCGACGGCCACGTGGACAACCTGGCCCGCTTCATCGCGCCCGGCGTCGTCGCCTGCCCGATCGCCTGGGGCAAGGGCGATCCGAACGCGCGGGTCTATGACGAGACGGCGCAGGCGCTGATAGGCATGACCGATGCGGCGGGGCGCAAGCTCACCGTCATGCGCATCCCCTCGCCCGGCTGGGTCGACGGCGAGGACGGCCCCGTGCCGGCGTCGCACATGAACTTCATCATCGCCAACCGCGCCGTGATTGCGCCGCTCTACGAGAGCCGCCGCGCCGGCGAGTTCGCGCTGGAGGCCCTGCGCGAACTGTTCCCGAACCGGCAGGTGATCGGCCTGCCGTCCGCCGCTATCCTGACCGGCGGGGGATCCTTCCACTGCATCACCCAGCAGGAGCCCGCCTGATGGCCCGGACCGTGACGCTCGCCGCGATCCAGACCTCCTACGGGGAGGACATGGCCGCCAATATCGCCAAGACGGCCGACTTCGTGCGCGAGGCGGCGGGCAAGGGCGCGCAGGTGATCCTGCCGTCGGAGCTGTTCCAAGGACCGTATTTCTGCGTCCAGCAGGAAGAGCGGTGGTTTTCGACGGCCTACCCGTGGCGCGAGCATCCGGCCGTTAAAGCGCTGGGGCCGCTGGCCGGTGAACTGGGCGTCGTCATCCCGATATCGATCTTCGAGCGGGAGGGGCCGCACTACTTCAACAGCATAGTCATGGCCGACGCCGACGGATCGCTGCTCGGCGTCTACCGCAAGAGCCATATCCCCGACGGGCCGGGCTACATGGAGAAGTACTACTTCCGCCCCGGCGACACGGGCTTCCGGGTCTGGAACACGCGGTTCGCGCGCCTGGGCGTCGGCATCTGCTGGGACCAGTGGTACCCGGAAGCCGCCCGCGCCATGACGCTGATGGGCGCCGAGGCGCTGCTCTATCCCACCGCCATCGGCTCGGAGCCGCACGACCCGACGCTGGACACCGCCGCGCCGTGGCGCCGGGCAATGCAGGGCCATGCCGTCTCCAACGTGATCCCGGTGGTGGGCGCCAACCGCATCGGCTTCGAGCCGTGGGAGAACTATCCCGGCGGCGGCCAGACCTTCTACGGCTCGAGCTTCATCGCCGACCATCGCGGCGATCTTGTCGCTGAGTTCGGGCGCGAAGACGAAGGCGTGCTCACGGCCGCCTTCGACCTCGACTTCCTCGACGCCCACCGCGCCGCCTGGGGCTTCTTCCGCGACCGGCGTCCGGACCTCTACGGGGCGCTGACCACCCCGCGTCCGGCCTAGCCCAGAACCGACTTCCCGTTCTTCGCCACGGTGACGCCGCGGTCCTTCACCCGGGCCTCGAACGACACCACGTCGCCGTCGCGCCAGAGGTCGACGGTGATGGTTTCGCCGGGGAACACCGGGCTGGAGAAGCGGATCTGGTGGCTCTTGATCTTGTTGGGGTCCATGTCGGTGTAGGCCTGCATGACCGCCCGGCAGGTGACGCCGTAGGTGCACAGCCCGTGCAGGATCGGCCGGTCGAAGCCCGCCATCTTGGCGAAGGCCGGATCGGCGTGCAGCGGATTGCGGTCGCCCGACAGACGATAGATCAGCGCCTGGTCCGGCTTGGTCGGGAAGTCGAGCGACAGGTCCGGCGCACGCTCGGGAACCTGGTGGGGCTCAGGCGCGCCCTCCGCCGGACCGCCGAAGCCGCCGTCGCCGCGGGCGAAGATGGAACTGGTCAGGGTGGCCAGCAGGTCGCCGCTCTTGGCGTCCTTCATCGTGGTTTCGACGATCACGACCGCGCCCTTGCCCGGACCCTTGTCGTAGGCGCCGAGCACGCGGCCGTCGGTGACCACGGTGGCTTCCGTCGGCAGCGGCTTGTGGATTTCGACCTTCTGCTCGCCGTGGACGACCAGCATGAAGTTGATGCCCATCAGGCCGGGCGAGGGGCCCCCGCCCCAGGCCATGCAGGTCGCCTGCGTCGGCACGGCCTTGAGCCCGCTCTCATAGACGAACGGCAGCTCGGCCAGGTTCATCGGGTCCTGCCCCATGCCGATGCCGAGCGCGTAGAGCATGGTGTCCCGGTCGGTCCACTCGCGGGTCTGCGGCTGGCTCTTGATGTCCAGGATGTCCGGATAGCTGATCGGCATGGTCTCTCCCCTTGAAGGTCCGCGCCATTAGCGCAGCCGCCCGCGGGCAAGCAAGACGGGTGGTCGCATTGCCGCTGGGGGAGGGATGGGCTAGAAGCGCTCTTTCCGCCCATAAAAAAGACCGGTCCGGGGGGACCGGCGGCGCCAACCAATCGAGTTTTTCATGGAAACGACCCAAGACGCTGGCCAGATTTCCGGCAACGTCCTCTTCTACACCAACCCGGAGCCGCTGAGCCGTGAGATGCACGGCAAGCTCGGCGTCTCGCGCGTCGAAAAGCCGTTCCTGTTCGCGGCCGAGGGCCACGTCGTGCCGCTGACCGTGGCCGAGTTCGGGCTGGCCTGCCTGAACTATCCGATCATTTTCGCGGGCGAGCAGAAGCAGCCGCTGGCGGTGATGGGCCTGAACGCCGGCCAGAACCTGTTTGTCAAGCCGGACGGCAGCTTCGAGATCGGCGCCTACGTGCCGGCCTACATCCGCCGTTATCCGTTCGTGCTGGCCAACGACCAGGAAGCCGAGCGCATGGTGGTCTGCATCGAGCGTCCGGCCGAGATCTTCAAGGAAGAGGGCGCCGACATGCCGCTCTTCACCGAAGAGGGCGAGCTGTCGGAGTACACCCAGAACGCCATCAAGTTCTGCGAGGACTTCGAGACCGAGCGCCGCCGCACCGAACAGTTCGTGCAACTGCTGACCGACCTCGACCTGTTCGAGACCAAGCGCGCCACCTTCACCCCGATCATGCCGGACGGCACGCAGGGCCAGCCCCAGCTGCTCGCCGACTACTTCGGCGTCTCGGAAGAGAAGCTGCGGGCGCTGCCGCAGGAAAAGGTGTTCGAGCTGCACCAGTCCGGCGCGCTCGAGAAGATCTACAACCACCTCTCCTCCCTGATCGGCTGGGACCGGCTGATCGCTATCGCCGCCGCCCAGGCCGCGCAGAACGCTCCGGCGGCTGCGAACCTGCAGTAGTTGCGTGGTTCGACACGCGGCCTGTCGGCCGCTGCTCACCATGACGGGCTTCTGAGTTCGTCATCCTGAGCAGCGCCGAAGGCGCGTGTCGAAGGACGCACCCTCAGCGTGCGAACACGCTCCGCGTCAGGCAGGAGAAGACGAGCCGGCCGGCTTCGTCGAGCAGGTCGTGCTGGGCGATGATTATGCCCTTGCCGTCGCCTACCGGGTCCTTGCCCATCACCGTCATGCGCCCGCGCAGGAGCTCGCCCGCCGGCGGGTTGCGGAGCCACCGCAGCGCATCGACGCCGAGCCGCTTGGTCTGAGGCCAGTCCTCGGAGGCCTCCTGGTCCAGCCGCGACCAGATCGCGAAGGTCAGGCAGTCGGGCGCGCCTCGGCTCAAGTCCCATCCGGGCATGAAGGCCTCGACGAACTGTTCCAGCGCCTGTTCGTCCACGGCGGCGGCGCCGAGGTGAACCACCTGGCCGATGGCGATGTCGTCGAAGGCGGCTGGCATGCGGTTCTCCGTGAGTCGGCCCGGATGATGCCATTTCTCCGCGCGGCGCGGCGCCCTATAGCTGGGCCGATGGGGTTCCTCCGCACCATTGCGCTGACCTTGGGCGCCGCTCTGGCCTTGGCGCTGCCCGCGCGCGCCCAGCCCGTGAACACCGGCCACATCGAAGCCGAGCTGGTGGCGCAGGATCAGGGCGTCGTCCCGGGTGGGACCACCTGGCTCGCGATCCGCCAGGACATCCAGAAGGGCTGGCACACCTATTGGCGCAACGCGGGCGACGCGGGCGAGGGGACCAAGCTCAACTGGACGCTGCCGCAGGGCTGGAGCGCAGGCGACATCGTCTGGCCGGCTCCGAAGCGCCTGCTGGAAGGCAAGTCGCCGGCCCAGCTCGCCGTCTATGCCTACGAGGGCGAGGTGCTGTTGCCGGTCCCGGTGGAGGTGCCCGCGAGCGCCCGCGTCGGCGAGATCGCCAACCTGAAGGTCGCCGCGGCCTTCCTCGTCTGCGCCGAAATCTGCGTCCCTGAAGACGCCGTCCTGACGCTCTCGATGCCGGTGGTCGCCGGGGCGCCGCAGCCGGACCCGCAGTGGGGCAAGCCCATCGCCGACACGCTGGCGAAGGCGCCCAAACCCGCGGGCCTCACCGCCGCTTTCCAGAGGACCGGAAACGCCCTGAAGCTCGCCGTCATCGGCGACCCGCTCAAGAGCGCGAACCTGAGCGGGGCCTTCTTCTTCCCCTACTCCGGCACGGTGATCGAGCATGGCGCGCCGGAGGTGATCGACCGGGGCCCCGACGGCCTCACCTTCACCCTCACGCCGGGGTTCGCCTTCACGCAAGGGACGGCCCCCGCCGAGATCGCGGGGGTGCTGGCGCTGAAGGACGCGGCCTATGAGGTGACCGCCAAGGCCGGGCCGCTGCCTGCGGGCGCCGCAGGGCTTGGACCGCCGCCCGCCGCCCATCCGAAACAGGGTCTCAAGGTCGCGCTGCTGTTCGCCTTCCTGGGCGGGCTGATCCTGAACCTGATGCCGTGCGTCTTCCCGATCCTGTCGATGAAGGCGGCGACGCTGGCGGGGCACGCGCATGAGGCCAGGGGCGCTCGGCTGCAGGGGTTGGTCTTTCTGGCGGGCGTGCTGACGACCTTCCTGGTGCTCGCTGGCCTGTTGATCGCGGCCAAGGCTGCGGGGCAGGCGGTGGGCTGGGGCTTCCAGCTGCAGTCTCCGGCCGTCATCGCGGCGCTGGCGCTCATCATGCTGTTGGTGGCGCTGAACCTGTCCGGCCTGTTCGAGGTCGGGACCTCGATCCAGGGCGTCGGCGGCACGCTCGCCTCCCGCGAAGGCCTGGTCGGCTCCTTCTTCACCGGCGCGCTGACCGTCGTGGTGGCCGCGCCCTGCACCGCGCCCTTCATGGCCTCGGCGCTTGGCGTGGCCCTGACCCGCAGCGCGCCGGAGGCGTTGCTGATCTTCGCGGTGCTGGGGCTCGGGCTCGCTCTGCCCTACGTGGCGCTCTCCTTTGCACCCACGCTGTTCAAGCGCCTGCCGCCGCCCGGACCGTGGATGAATGTGCTGCGGCGGGGGCTGGCGTTTCCGATGTACGGCGCGGCGGGCTGGCTGCTCTGGGTGCTGAGCCAGCAGGGCGGCGCGGTGGACCTTGGTCGGCTGCTGGTCGCGGGGATCGTGACCGCGTTTGCCGCCTGGCTGTTCGGCATCGGCCAGCGGCGCAGTGACTCCAAGGTCCGCTTCACGCTGATGGGTCTCGCGCTGGCCGGCTGGATCGGCTCGTTTGTGGCTGTGACGGCGCTGCCCTACGCGGCCCCGCCGGTTGCCACGAAACACGAGGCGGCCATCCCTTCCGAAGCCTGGTCGCCGAAGCGGCTCGCGGAGCTGCGCGCGCAGGGCAAGCCGGTGTTCGTCAACTTCACCGCCGCGTGGTGCGTCACCTGTCAGGTGAACGAGCAGGTGGCGCTCTCGACCGCCGAGGTCGCCGACGCGTTCGCCCGTACGGGCACGGTCTACCTGAAGGCCGACTGGACCAACCGCGACGCGACCATCGCGCGCGAGCTGGCGGCGCACGGGCGCGCGGGCGTGCCGCTCTACCTCTACTATCCGCCAAGCGGCGCCGAACCCCGCGTGCTGCCGCAACTCCTCACGCCGGGGCTCGTTGTGGAGGCGCTTGAGTGCGGGCGGGGGCAATGCGCGCGTGGGAAGACTGCGACGCCGCCGCGCGCGCGGCCGGCGAGCGGCCGATTGCGAGGTTGTTCGAAGCCGAGCCGGACCGGCTCCAGCGCCTCACCGTCGAGGCCGCGGGCCTGACGCTCGACCTCTCCAAGCAGCCTTGGGACCGCGCCGCCTTCGACGCCGCGCTGGCGCTGGCTCGTGCCTGCGACGTGGAAGCCGCCCGCGCGCGGCTGTTCGCGGGCGAGGCGGTGAACGTCACCGAATGCCGCGCCGTCCTGCACCCGGCGCTCCGCGCGCCCGATGGCGCCGACTTCCGCGCGAAGGGCGAGCCGGTCTCCCGCGCCGTCGAGGAAGGCCGCGCGAAGATGCGCGCCTTCGTCGAGGAGGTCCGGAAGGGGCCGATCAAGACGGTCCTACACATCGGCATCGGCGGCTCGGACCTCGGCCCCCGGCTGGTGTGGGAGGCGCTGAAACCCCTCCAGCCGCGGATCGACCTGCGCTTCGTCGCCAACGTCGACGGCGCGGAGTTCGCACAGGCGACGGCTGGCGTCGATCCGGCGACGACGCTGGTGATCGCCGTCTCCAAGACCTTCACCACCCAGGAGACGATGGCCAACGCCCGCGCCGCGCGCGAGTGGCTGGGCGGCCGGGGCCAGTTCGCGGCGGTGTCGGCGAATGTCGCGGAAGCCGTGAAGTTCGGCGTGGCGGAAGATCGCGTCTTCGCCTTCTGGGACTGGGTCGGCGGGCGCTACTCCGTCTGGTCGGCGGTGGGGCTGTCCTGCGCGATCGCGCTTGGCTGGGAGGCTTTCGAGGCCTTCCTCGAAGGCGCCGCGGCGATGGACGCCCACTTCACCTCCGCGCCCCTGGAGAAGAACGCCCCGGTGCTGCTGGCGCTCGCGCACGTGCTGAACCGCAACGGGCTGGGCCGCCCGATCCGCGCGGTCGTGCCTTACGCCCAGCGGCTGCGGCTGCTGCCGGCGTTCCTCCAGCAGCTCGAGATGGAGTCGAACGGCAAGAGCGTCGACCTCGACGGCTCGCGGGTCGAGCGCCCCACCGCCGCGTCGGTGTTCGGCGACGCGGGCACTAACGGTCAGCACGCCTTCTTCCAGTTGCTGCATCAGGGGACGGACATCATCCCCGTCGACTTCATCGCCGTCGCCCGGACCGACGAAGGCCCGGCGGGAATGCACGAGATGCTGCTCGCGAACTGTGTGGCGCAGGCCGAAGCCCTGATGGTCGGCCAGCCGAACGCGGCCGAGCCCTACCGCGTGTTCGAGGGCAATCGCCCCTCCAGCATGATCCTCCTGGATCGGCTGACCCCGCAGACGTTCGGCGCGCTGCTGGCCCTCTACGAGCACAAGACCTTCGTCGAGGGCGTGCTCTGGCGCATCAACAGCTTCGACCAGTTCAGCGTCGAACTCGGCAAGAAGCTCGCCACCGGCATCCTCGCCGAACTCACCGGCGGCCCCGCCCAGCCGCACGATCCCTCGACCGCCGCGCTGATTCAGCGGCTCAAGTCGTCAGGCTGATATCCGTTCGGGCGTCAGGCGAAAACCCAAGGCGTTCGCGACCTTCAGCACGGTGCCGAACTCCGGATGCCCATCGGCGCTCAGAGCCTTGTAGAGCGCCTGACGGCTGAGGCCCGTCTCCTCGGCGAGTTTGGACATGCCCCTGGCGCGCGCGACTGTGCCAAGCGCGTGGGTGATGTAGGCGGGGTCGCCTTCTTCGAAAGCGTCTTCGAGAAAGGCTTCGATGGCTTCGGGCGTGTCGAGCACCTCGGCCGCATCGAAGCGGGTTGCGTCTTGCATTAAGTCGCCTTCTCCAGTTCTCGGGCCATGGTCTTCGCCCGTTTGATGTCCTTGGCCTGTCCAGACTTGTCGCCGCCGCAGAGCAGGATCACCAGGGCCGCGCCTTGCCGTATGAGGTAAACGCGGTAGCCAGGCCCGTAGTCGATGCGAAGCTCGGAGACGCCCTCGCCAACCGGCTTGATGTCGCCGAACAGGCCCAGTTCCACCCGCGCCAACCGCCCTGCGATCTTCGCCGCGGCCCGGCGGTCCCTCAGCGCCGCCAGCCACTCGCGGAACGTCTGCGTCTGGCGCACCTCGATCATGTGTCAACTATAAGAGACGATTCTGTGGGAATGTCAACTATAAGCGACATGCTTGACCGTGGTAGCCTAACCTTCACATTTGCCGTATATGCCCGCCCCCATGACGCAGATCGCGCACCACCATTCGCACCACGCCACCGTCCTTCGCGGGACGGGCGAGGAGCGCTTGGCCTAAGCGATCCTGCCCGAGCCCCGCCGCGCGGAGGGGCTCGTCTGATCAGGCGGCCCTTCCTTGTCGGCCCCCTTCATCTCCTTTAAGCGCCGCGCAACATGACCGACGATCAAAACGCCTTCCGCCCCGAGGCCCGCGTCCCCCGCGGGTTCGCCGACAAGCGCGCCTCGACCCTGCGCGCCGAGCGCCGCATCCTGGACGCGGTCTCGAAGGTCTATGAGAGCTGGGGCTTCGAGCCGCTGGACACCGGCGCGTTCGAATATGCCGATGCGCTGGGCAAGTTCCTGCCCGACAGCGACCGCCCCAACGAAGGCGTCTTCGCCCTGCAGGACGACGACGAGCAGTGGATGGCGCTCCGCTACGACCTGACCGCGCCGCTGGCGAGGTTCGCGGCGCAGAACTGGGAGACGCTGCCAAAGCCGTTCCGGCGCTATGCGGTTGGAACGGTCTGGCGCAACGAGAAGCCGGGGCCGGGGCGCTACCGCGAATTCATCCAGTGCGACGCCGACACGGTGGGTTCGGCGCGTCCCGAGGCCGACGCCGAGATCATCGCCATGGCCTCGGCCGGGCTGGAGGCGGCGGGGCTGCCCAAGGGCGCGGCGGTGTTGAAGATCAACAACCGCAAGCTCCTGAACGGCCTACTCACGGCTGCCGGAGTTGAAGCCGAGGGCCAGAAGCTGGCGGTGCTGCGGGCCGTCGACAAGCTCGACCGCCTCGGGATCGAGGGCGTTCGTGCGCTGCTCGGCGAAGGACGCCTCGACGAAAGCGGCGCCTTCACCAAGGGTGCGGGGCTGAACGCGAAGAATGCGGAGTCCGTGCTCGCCTTCGTGCAGGCAGGCGCGGGTGTCCGGTCCGAGACCCTGAACCGGCTGGCGGGCGTCATCGGCGGCTCGGCCGAGGGCGACGAGGGGCTGGAGGAGCTGGCCAAGATCGACGCGGCGCTCAAGGGGCTCGGCGTCGGCGAAGACCAGGCGACCATCGACCCGTCGGTGGTGCGCGGGCTCGAGTACTACACGGGGCCGGTCTATGAGGCCGAGCTGCTGATCGAGACCGGCGGCGAGCGGTTCGGTTCGGTCGGCGGCGGCGGCCGTTACGACGACCTGGTCGCGCGGTTCACGGGTCAGCCCGTTCCGGCGACCGGCTTCTCGTTCGGCGTCTCGCGACTGACGGCGGCGCTGAAGGCGGCGGGGCAGGGGATCGGGACCGAGGCGCGCGGCCCGGTGGTCGTCATCGCCTTCGACCAGAGCCGCATGGCCGACTACTTCGCCGTCGCCGCCGAGTTGCGCGGCGCGGGCATCCCGGCGGAGGTCTATCTCGGCTCCTCGGGCATGAAGGCGCAGATGAAGTACGCCGACCGGCGCCTCGCGCCCGCGGCCATCATCATCGGCGAGGACGAGATCGCCGCGGGCACGGTGACGGTGAAGGACCTCGACCTCGGCCGTGAGCTGGCGTCGGGGATCACCGACAACGCCGCCTGGCGCGCCGAACGGCCGGGCCAGCAGACAATCGTGCGCGAGAAGCTCGTCGAGGCCGTACGGCGCATCCTAGGGGAAGACCAATGACGAGCGTAGAGGCTGCTCTCGACGCCCTTGGGCCCAGCGATGCGATGTGGGCTCAGCCGCCGATGCTCCTGCAGGCGGGGCAGGTCATTGAACTGGCTGGCGAGCGCATTCGAGAGCGCCTGCTGATGGTGAGCAGTCCTCAGGGCACGGAAATCTGCCTGCGCCCCGACATGACGCTCCCAGTCGCCATCCAGTATGCCGCCGAGAGTGCACGTGGGATCAAAGCCTACCGTTACGACGGCACGGTTTTCCGCGCCCCGGGATATGGGGGCTCGGCCGAGATGGAGAGCCGCGTAATCGGCATCGAGCGGTTCGGCGAACCCGACGTCGGCAGGGTGGACGCCGAAGTTCTCGCCACTGCGCTGGCGGCTGCCGGCGCGGCGGGCGTCAGCGATGTCGTCGTCAAACTCACCGATCTCACGGTTTTCGGTGCGGTCCTAAGGGCATTTGACCTCGGTGAACCTTGGGCAAGTCGTTTCCTTGCAGCGGCCATCCGGCCCTCGCTTCTAAAATCGCTGGTCACCACGCAGGTTGAACCGCTCCCGCCCGATGACCCTGCGTGGGACCTCGTAGATCTTCCAACTCATGAGGCCCGGCGGTACGCGCTTGCCCTCGTGCGAACAGGCCAAGGCGCTCCGCTGGCTGGCCGCAGCGCTGAGTCAATCGCTGAACGATTGGTGGCCAAGGCGGCCTTCGCCCGAAGTCCGACGCCTCCCGAGCCCGTGAGGGAAACTCTGGCGGCGCTGCTCAAGATCAGTGGCTCACCGGAAAAGGTCCTGCGAGCGCGGAGCAGGCTCTTCATTCAGATGGGATTGCGGATGGATGAGTACCTGGATGTCGCAACGCGGCGGGTTGACGCTCTCAGGGAGCTCTCGGGGGATGTCCCTGTTTTCGTCGATCCGAAGTACGAGGGTAATTTCTGGTACTATGACGGGTTTCTCTTTCAGGTGAGGTCTGCAACCGGGCAAAAGCGCGTCGTTGCGGCGGGCGGGCGCTACGACGGATTGCTTTTCAAGTTAACGTCCGGCGAACTCGATGCACCGGCTGCGGGCTGCTCACTCTTTCCCCGAGCTCTTTTCGAGGCGATGAGATGACGCAGCTGAGCCTCGCCATACCGTCCAAAGGACGCCTCAAGTCGCAAGTCGAGGACTGGCTGACCGATTGTGGCGCTCCGGTTGTCTTCCAAGGAGGTTCCCGCGGTTACTCCGCACGAGTCCGCGGCTTTCCAACTATCGACCTGCGGCTTCTTTCCGCGGGCGAAATCGCCAACGCTCTGATCTCTGGCGACATTCATATCGGTGTGACGGGTGAGGATCTGCTGCGGGAAGCGACGCTGAACCTGGAGGAGTCGGTTCAACTGCTTGCGCCGCTGGGTTTTGGCCGCGCCGACCTCGTCGTCGCGGTTCCTGAGTCATGGGTGGACGTCACCAGCATGTCCGACTTGGCTGCCGTCGCGGCAGTATTTCGGAGCGAAAAGGGCCGCCGTCTCAGAGTCGCAACAAAGTACCAGAACCTCGCGCACGATCATTTTGTCCGGTTTGGGGTTTTCGACCACAGGATCGTAGAGAGCCTATCAGCGACGGAGGGAGCGCCTGCCGCCGGCTTAGCCGAGGTCGTGGTCGACATCACGTCCTCCGGGCAGACTCTCGCGGACAACCGATTGAAGATTGTCGAACCAGTGATTTTCCGTAGCCAAGCCCACTTGGCGGCGAGCGTAAAAGCCAGCTGGGACGAAGATACGCTCGCGACAGTTCGCCAACTGCTTCGCGTCGTCGAGGCGCGGGCTCGCGCAAAGGGACTCGTCAGCCTGATTTGGCCCGCCGAACAGGATTCCGCGGCGCAACAGCCGACGGAGGTCTTCGTCGAGCGAGGCGCTGCGCGCCGTGCGAACGGGTTGCTTGCGAACGAACGCGATACATTCGCCATCGCTCAGGCGTTGGCCGACGCGGGCGTCGGCCCGGTGACGGCCGCCACGCCTGACTATGTCTTCGAACCGGACTGCCCGGCGGCGAAGGCGCTCGCGGACCGCGTCCGTTAACCCGGTCGTTGACAGCTCTGAGAAATTGCCGTCTCCTTTCCGCAGCGTGAGACACGGGAGCCGTTAACGAGCCTCCGGTCTCTCCGGCGTTTCGGGGAGGAAACGCCCGCTTGGATCGAGTACCGAGGAAAAGCCGGACCCGTCGCGACTATCCCCCGCGACGGGTTTGGTGTTTTCGGGTCTCGGGAAAGTTGGGGGCGGCCGCAAGACCGCCCCGCCTCCGCGATCAGAACATGTAGTCGCCGGCGTGGTGGTGGCCGAACGCCATCATGCTGTTGGCGCTCAGCACCTCGAGCGAGCTGAACTCGCTGTCGGCGTCGGTCGCGTACTGGATGCCGCAGTGCATGCCGGTGTTGTTGTACTCGTCCAGCGCACTGTGGATGTCCTTGCCGGATTCGATGCCGTCGTCCGAGACGCCCACCGTCCAGGCGGCGCTCGTCGACTTCACATGGTGGCTGGTAATGTCGCTGAAGGTGAGCGGGTCGCTCGCGCCGCTGTGGTTGTTGTTCTCGTACTTGATCAGCCAGTCCACGCCCTCCTGCAGCCAGTAGGCCGGACTGCAGGTGTCGCTCTCGCTGCCGATCGGGTTGCCGGCCAGGTAGTTCAGCCAGGTCGCGATCACGTCCCGGGCGAGCATGAAGCCCGCGTCGCCGCCGTGCTTGTTGGAGGCGTCGATGAGCTTGTGCGCGTCGGTGAGGGAGATCTTCAGCTCGCCGGTTTCGACAATGCCGTCTCCATCGTCGCCGAGGATCAGGTAGCCGTCGGGCGCCAGTTCGCCGCTGGGGAAGTTCGGGCCTGACTTGGCTTCGTTGCCGACAATGCCGTCCCAGAAGGTCAGCCCGTTCGGCGAGCCCCAGAAGCCGGGCGTGCGGACGCCGGGGCCGGGGATCATGTAGTTGCCGAAGTTGTTGTCTTCGTTCTCCGTACCGGCGGTCAGGTCGATGGCGTAACCGTATTCGGCGTAGCCCGAGCCCGAGCCGTTGACGTCGGTGCTTTCAGGGTCGGCGTCCGAGCCGTTCGGCGCGGTCTGTGTCCAGCCGCTCTGCGTGCCTTCGACGATGATGTACTTGCCGGGCGCCAGATCGCCGAACTCGTAGTACCCGCTGGAGTCGGTCGTTGTGCTGTCGGCCAGCGTGTCGCCGGCGCCCAGAACGCCATCGCCGTTGTCGTTGTAGAGGTAGATCGACCAGCCGGCGACGCCGGTCTCACCGGAGCCCTGGTCCCAGACCCCGTTGTTGTTCAGGTCGGAGAACTTGTAGCCCGACAGCGCGGCAAGCTGTTCGTTGACGAAGTCGGCGGTGGCGGTGCCGCCGGCGGAGACGGTCAGCGCCACGTCCGTCGGGGTCAGGGCCTGCCAGCCAGTGCGGGTTTCTTCTTCGACCACGTAATCGCCGGGGGCGAGGCCGCTGAAGCTGTAGTCGCCGCTGGCGTCGGTGGTGGTCGTTCCGGCGATGGTGTCGCCCGCCGTGACCGTCCCGCTGTGGTCGAGGTCGTTGTAGAGGGTCACGCCCCAGCCATCGACCGGCGTATCGCCGGTGTCGTTGTTGTCCGTGTCGGCCAGCTTGGTGCCGGAGATGGAGCCCAGCTGTTCGTTGACGAAGTCGACCGTGGTGTCGGTGGCGGAGACGACCGTCGCGCCTTGAGTGACGTCCGTGATCGCCTGCCAGCCGCTCTGCACCTCTTCCTGAACGATGTAGGTCCCGGGCGTCAGGTTGGCGAAGCTGTAGGAGCCGTCCGCCGCCGTGGTGGTGCTGGTGATGAGGTCGTCGCCGGAGTCGATCTGTCCGTTCCCGTTGTCGTCCTGGTAGAGGGAGATGGTCCAGCCCGCCACAGGGGTGTCGCCGGTGTCGTTGTTGTCCGTGTCGGCCATCTTGGTTCCGGAGATGGAGCCGACCTGCGGGGCGTTGCCGATCTCGACATAGGAGATGCCGCCGTTCACGACCGCCGCGACTTCGTAGTCGCCGGTCGTGCGGTCGTAGCCGGTGGGCACGACCTCGGCGACGTGCACGTTGTGGTCCGACCAGGTGGTGGTCACGCCGTAGAAGGTGAAGGTCCCGTCGGACGCGGTAATGGTGCTGCGCTCGTTGAGGTCCAGCACGCCGTTGCGGTTGTCGTCGATGAAGACGGTCACACCGCCCATGCCGACTTCACCGGAGTCCTTCACGCCGTCGCGGTCGGAATCCAGGAACTTCACGCCGCTGACGGTGGCGTTCGCCTGCGTGTGCCATTCCTCGAAGGTCGCGCGGGAATCGAAGTTGCTGCCGGCCTGGCCGAAGTCCGTGTACATCGTCAGGTAGGTCTGGGTGGGGTCGATGTTTCCGAACGAGCTCACCGGAACCAGCAGGCGATAGTCGTCGCGGCCGCTGCCGCTGCTCGTGACGTCGCTGAGGACCAGGCGGTTATCGCCGCCGCTGTCCAGGTCGAAGATCTTGGTGAAGCCGTCCGACGCCAGGAAGGCGTCCGCCGCCGAGGTTCCCTGGAAATCGCTCGAGTCCGCGGGCGCGGACGACTTGTAGAGCTCCAGCCTCTCCAGCGAGATCACGGGGTCGCTGTTCGGCTCGTTGAGGTCGACGCGGAATTCGTAATAGGCGACCCCGTCGACGATCTTGATCGGGATCTGGCTCAGCGTGACCGCGTCGGTACGGCCGCCGGAGCCTCCGCTGGAATAGACGTTGTCCAGTTGTCCGAGCTGGTTGGTGTTGTAGCCCTGCTCGGTTGGGGAGTCCTGGACCGTCAGGAAGGGGTCGTAGAGCCCTGTCCCGGACAGTGTCGGATCCACCCGTTGAAAGATCGCGCCGTCGCCGAAGCTATAGGATGCGTCGGTCCCTTGAAGGTCGATGTCTGCCATGATCTGCCCTCCGAAGCGGCGGCCACAGCAGGTGGTCGCCGTTCAGCTCCGCTCATGTGGAGGCGTTCGCAGGCGAAGCGTCCGCCCGCGTGACACGTCCGGTTCCTATGTCAAAAGGCGTGGCCGCAGGCGCTCAAGGCCGAAGCTTTGACGGGGGGTCGCGCCCAATCCGGCTGAAAGACTGCGCCCCACATCCACAGGTCGTCAACACCGCATTAAATATAATTCGAATCGATGACTGTTTTCGAGCGGAGCGTTACTATTCTAGAACTTGACCATTTAAACATAATGATCGCGTCATATTCTTAAACGTGCACAGTAATACTGTAGAGCTTCGTTAGGCGGATGCGGCCGATCGGTTACCGGGCGTCCCTCAATCTTCTTCGACCGCCCAGCGCCTCCGGCCGGTTCAGCTCGGCGCGGAAGGCGTCGCGCCGTTCGTGGATAGAGGCGATGACGAGGCCCATGGGGACGCCGATCTCGACGAGGGCTGCTTCGGAAAGCTGCAGGCTGGCCTCGATGGTCTCCGGCACGGCGTCGGTGGCGCCGAGGTCGTACAGGCGGCGCGCATGGCGGGCGTCGCGAGCGCGCGCGACGATGGTGAGGTCGGGACGCAGCTCGCGGGCGGCGGCGACCACGGCCTCCGCGCCGTCGGGGTTGTCCATCGTGACAACCAGCGCCTTGGCGGTCTCCAGCCCGCATCGGAGGAGGAAGTCGGCCCGCGAGGCGTCGCCGTAATAGACCTGGTCGCCGGCGCGGCGAGCGGACTCGACAGACTTCGCCTCCCGCTCGGCGGCGACCCAGGGGATCTTGTGATAGGTCAGCATCTCGCCGACGAGCCGCCCAACCCGGCCGTATCCCACGACCAGCACGCGGGCGGACTCGGCGCTTTCGACGGCCGGAGCGACGGGAATCGACGGCGCGGCGAGCCGACCCGCCACCCTCGCGCCCAGCCACGCCAGCAGCGGAATGCAGAACATCGAGACGGTGACCGCGACCAGCAGCAGCCGCCCGGCCGGCGCGCTGACGAGGGCGCGGTCCATCGCCGAGCCGAGGATGACGAAGGCGAACTCGCCGCCTGCCGCGAGCAGCAGGGCGCTCTCCAGCGCCTGCGAGGTCTTCAGGCCGAACAGCCGGGCCAGCGCAAACACCACCGCCGCCTGAAGCGCGATCAGGCCGAGCGCGATCTCCGCCACGGCCAGCGGCCTCGCCGCCATCAGCGACAGGTCGAGCCCGATGCCGACCGAGACGAAGAAGAGGCCCAGCAGCAGGCCCTTGAAGGGGTCGATGACGACCTCGATCTCGCGGCGGTACTCGGTCTCTGCCAGCAGCAGGCCCGCGATGAAGGCGCCGAGCGCCATGGAAAGACCCGCGAGCGCGCTGACCAGCCCCGCCCCGATCACCACCAGCAGGCAGGCGGCCATGAAAAGCTCGTTGCTCTTCGATTTGGCCACCGACCGCAGGATCGGCCGCAGCAGCAACCGCCCGAGGAAGAGCAGCAGCAGGATGCCGACTATGGCCGGCGCGAAGGCGAACAGCAGCTGCGGCGAGAAGGTCGCGCCCGGTCGGCCCAGCACCGCCAGCGTGATCAGGATCGGCGCGACCGCCAGGTCCTGGAACAGCAGCACCGAGAACACCGCGCGCCCCGCCTGCGAGTGCTGGCGTTTGTGCTCGGTCAGGATCGGCATGACGATGGCGGTTGAAGACAGGGACAGCGCCGCCCCGATGGCGGCGGCGGCCTGCGGCGGCTGGCCGAGCCTCCAAGCCACGAGCGCGACAGCCGCCCCGCAGATCGCCACCTGCAACGCGCCCAGCCCGAACACGAACCGGCGCATGGCCCGCAGCCGCTCCCACGACAGCTCCAGCCCGATCATGAAGAGGAGGAAGACGACCCCGAACTCGGCCAGCTGGGCGACCTCGGCGGGATTGTCGATGGTGAAGAGGCCAAGCCAGGAGACCTCGCGCGCCAGCGCGCCCAGCCCGTACGGCCCCAGCACCACGCCCGCCAGCAGGAAGCCCAGGATGGGGCTCAAGCGCCAGCGCCGGAACAGCGGCACGACGATGCCCGCTGTCGCCAGGAACAGCACGACGTCCTTGTATTGCCCCGGAGACACCTCGCCCGCCATGCGCGCGACTATGACCGACGTTTGCGGGATTGCGGAACCCTCGGGTCAGGAATAACCCGCTGGGCATGAAACGCCTCGCAGCCCTTATCGCCGCCGTCGCTGTCGCGACCCCCGTCGCCGCTCACGAATACAAGGCCGGCGACCTGGCCATTGGCCACCCGTGGAGCCGACCGGCGGCTGCGGGGATGAACGGGGCGGGATACCTCACCGTCACCAACGCGGGCTCGAAGCCCGACGTGCTGCTGAAGGTCGAGACGCCAGCCGCCGAGAAGGTGGAAATCCACCAGGGCTCGATGGCCGGCGGCGTGATGAGCATGAAGGAACTGCCGAACGGCATGCCGGTCCCGGCAGGGGGCGCGGCCACCTTCGCGCCGGGCGGCAACCACCTGATGATGGTGCGGCTGAAACAGGCGTTGAAGACGGGCGACAAGATTCCGGCCACCCTGGTCTTCCAGCGCGCCGGGCGTGTGGACGTCGAGTTCGCCGTGCAGGCGACGCCGCCGGCCCCCATGCCCGCCATGCCCATGCACTAGCTGCGTTGACAGCGGGGCCTCGCCCGCCCCTAACTCTCATTCAAACAAATGTACGAATGGGAGGTCGCTCATGCCGGTGTGGAATTTCGCGGACGTCTGGGAAGAAGTCGCCGCGGCCGTGCCGGAGCGGCCGGCGCAGATTCAGGGCGACCGGGTCCTCACCTGGTTCGAGTTCGACCGGCGGTCCAACGCGCTCGCCCGGCATCTGCTCGACGCGGGCCTGCAGCAGCAGTCGAAGGTCGCGGCCTACCTGACCAACTGCCCGGAGTACCTCGAGACCTACTACGCCGCGTTCAAGGCCGGGCTGGCGCCGGTCAACACCAACTACCGCTACGGGCCGGAAGAACTCTTCTACCTGTTCGACAACGCCGACGCCGAAGCCATCGTCTTCCACGCGGGCTTCGCCGAGCCGCTGGAAGCCATCCGCCACCGTCTGACAAAGGTGAAGGCCTGGATCGCGGTCGAGGAGCCGGGCTGCGAAATTCCCGACTGGGCGGTCGAGTACGAACGCATCGTGAGCCTCGGCGCGGAGCGGACCTACGCCCCCTGGGGCCGCTCGGGCGACGACCTCCTGCTGCTCTACACCGGCGGCACCACCGGCCTGCCGAAGGGCGTGATGTGGCGCCAGGACGATCTCTTCAACGTGCTGGGCGCGGGCGGCAACGTGCTGCTGGGCGTGCCGCCGTTCGACTCGGTCGCGGACGCGGGCGAACGGGCGCGGCTGGCGGAGGAGGGCGATCCGTCGGTCCAGCCGCCGTCCCTGATGATTGCCGCCTGCCCGCTGATGCACGGCACCGCCCAGTTCAGCGCCATGGGGACGCTGGTGGGAGGCGGCACCATCGCCTCGCTGCCGTCGCGCCACTTCGACCCCATCGAGCTGTGGAATGAGGCCGACCGGCTGAAGGCGAACGCCATCTCCATCGTCGGCAACGCGTTCGCCCAGCCGATGCTGGAGGTGCTGGACGCCAACCCCGGGCGCTGGGACCTCTCGCCCATGCGCCGCATCGGCTCGTCGGGCGTGATCTGGAGCCATGAGAACAAGGAGGGTCTGCTGAAGCACCTGCCCGAGGGCTGCATGCTGTTCGACAGCTTCGGCTCGTCGGAGGCGGTGGGTCTCGGCGCTTCGGCGTCGGTGAAGAACGCGGAAGCCGCCACGGCCATGTTCCTGCCGGGCCCGACCGTCGGGGTCTTCACCGAGGAGGGCGAGCGGGTGCAGCCGGGCTCGGGCGAGCGGGGGCTGGTGGCCGTCAGCGGCTTTATTCCGCTCGGCTACTACAAGGACCCCGATAAGTCGGCGAAGACCTTCCGCATCTTCGAGGGCCAGCGCTGGTCCGTGCCCGGCGACTTCGCCGAGGTGAACGAGGACGGGACGATCCGCCTGCTTGGCCGAGGCTCGCAGGTGGTCAACACCGGCGGGGAGAAGGTCTTCCCGGAAGAGGTCGAGGAGGCGCTGAAGACCCACCCCGCCGTCCGCGACGCGGTGGTGGTCGGCGTGCCGGACCCGCGCTTTGGCGAGCGGGTCTGCGCGGTGGTCGATGCCCGCGAAGGGTCCCACCCGACGCTTGCCGAACTGTCCGCCCACGTGAAGGCGCATCTGGCCGCCTACAAGGCTCCGCGCGAGTTGGTGCTGCGCCCCATCGTGCGGGCGGCTAACGGCAAGGTCGACTACAAGGGCATCCGCGCCCAGGCGCTGGAAGCCCTGGCGGAGCTCGCCCCATCTTCGACATGACAGATTTGTAAGACGACCGATGACCGCGGCGGGTGATAGATCGCGGCACGTGCAAATCGGGAAAAAGTTTCGCGTAATGAGAAAATACTGGTTCAGCGCCGCCGCCGCGGCCGCCATCGCCGCCGCTTTCGTTGCGGTATCCGCCTCGGCCCAGACCGATATTTCCTCCGCGCCGAAGTACGGCAGCTGGGGTTACGAGCTGAAAAGCGGCGACCCCACGGTCAAGCCGGGCGACGACTTCTACCGGTTCGCCGAGGGTCTCGCGACCGACCAGATGCAGATCCCGGCCGACCGCTCGCGCTACGGCAGCTTCGACAAGCTGACGGCGCTGTCCGAGGCGCGCGTTCACGCGGTGCTCGATGACGCCGCGGCGAAGGCCACGCCGCAGAGCGAGAAGATCGGCGCCTTCTACAAGGCCTTCATGGACGAGGCGAAGGTTGAGAGCCTGGGCGCCAAGCCGCTGGCCGCCGACCTTGACGCCATCCGCGCGGCGAAGACCCGCGAGCAGCTGGCGCGCTTCCAGGGCGCGACCACGGACCGCTTCGGCCGCGCCTTCTTCGACGTCAGCATCGATCCCGACATGAAGAGCTCGGATCGCTACGCCGTCTACCTGAGCCAGGGCGGGCTTAACCTGCCCGACCGCGACTACTACCTGGAGCCGAAGTTCGTGGAGAAAAAGGCCGCCTACCAAGGCTATGTCGCCAGCACCCTGAAGCTCGCCGGCTGGTCCGACGCGGACCGCTACGCCAAGGCCATCGTCGACATGGAAACCGAGATCGCGAAGGTTTCCTGGGCCAAGGCCGACAGCCACGATCCTGAGAAGATCTACAACCCGATGACGACGGCCGAGCTCCAGAAGGCCGCGCCGGGCTTCCCGTGGCAGGCCTATCTCGAAGGTGCGCACCTGGGCGGCGTCAGCCGCTTCATCGTCAGCGAGAACACCGCCTTCCCGAAGATCGCCGCCATCTACGCCGCTACGCCCGTGGACGTGCTGCAGGCGTGGGAGGCTTTCACGGTCGCCGACGGCGCCTCGCCCTTCCTGTCGAAGGCCTTCGTCGACAACAGCTTCGCCTTCCGCAACAAGGTCTTGCAGGGTCAGCTCGAGCAGAAGGCCCGCTGGCGCCGCGCCGTGACCGCCACCAACGGCGCGCTCGGCGAAGCGGTCGGCGAGCAGTATGTCGCCACCTACTTCCCCGCCGAATCCAAGGCGCAGATGGAAGACATGGTCGGCCACATCAAGGACGCGATGGCCGGCCGCATCCAGAACGTCTCCTGGATGAGCCCGGAGACCAAGGCCAAGGCGCTCGACAAGCTGTCGAAGCTGCGGGTGAAGATCGGCTATCCCAACAAGTGGCGCGACTACGCCGCCTATAGTATCGACGCCGGCGATCTCTACGGCAACGTGGAGCGGGGCGCGGCCTTCGAATGGGCCCGCCAGGTCGCCCGGCTGAACGGCCCCGTCGACCGCGACGAGTGGGGCATGACGCCCCAGACGATCAACGCCTACTACAACTGGGGCAACAACGAGATCGTCTTCCCGGCCGCCATCCTGCAGCCGCCCTTCTTCGACCCTGACGCCGATCCGGCGGTCAACTACGGCGCCATCGGCGGGGTGATCGGCCACGAGATCACCCACGGCTTCGACGACGACGGCCGCAAGTTCAACGGCGACGGCCAGCTGGCGAACTGGTGGACCCCGGAGGACCTCGCAAAGTTCACGGAGAAGACCAAGGCGCTCGGCGCGGAATACTCCGAGATGGAGCCGATCGCGGGCTCGAAGATCAACGGCGACCTGACCATGGGCGAGAACATCGCCGACCTGGGCGGGCTGAACCTGGCGCTCGACGCCTACCATGCCTCCCTGAAGGGCAAGCCCGCGCCGATCATCGATGGCCTGACCGGCGACCAGCGGGTCTTCCTCGGCTGGGCGCAGGTCTGGCGCGGCAAGTACCGAGACGACGCGCTGCGCCAGCAGCTGGTCTCCGACCCGCACTCGCCGAACATGGCCCGCGTCAACGGCCCCGTGCGCAACATCGACGCCTGGTACACGGCCTTCGACGTCAAGCCGGGCGACAAGCTCTACATCCCGCCGGAGAAGCGGGTGAAGATCTGGTAGGTCTTCCCCCTTTGGGGGAAGTACGGCCGAAGGCCGGGATGGGGGATTTGCTGACTCGCCCCCTCACCCGCTTCGCGGGAGCTCCCCCAGAGGGTGAGCACCTTTTTCTTTGCATCGCTGAAACCTTTGCCGTGCCTGCGCGCTGACGCTTGGTCGGAAATGACAGAGGAGAGTTCGATGCGGGGAGTTCTCGCGATTATGGCCGCGGCGTCCGTGGCCCTTACGTTGGCCGCTTGCGAAAGCAAGCAGGACAACGCCGCCGAAAAGCAGGCTGACGCTCTGGAAAACCAGGCGGCCGCCACGTCCAACGAAACCCAGGAAACGCAGCTGAACGCGAAGGCCGACGCCATCGAGCAACAGGCCGGCAACGCGGACGGCGGCATGACCACCAACAACACGCCGAACACTTCGCCTTCCGAGGCGCAGGTGAACCACTAACGGCAGCGTCCGCAGCTCTCCCCCGAAACGAGGAGCTGCCGTGGAAGCCCCGCCTCACCGGCGGGGCTTTTTCGTTGTAGGCTGCCGCGGGGAAGGAGCCGGTCATGGCCGACGACCAGTTCGCGGGTTCGATTCCCGAGATCTATGACCGCTTCATGGGGCCGATGCTGTTCGAGCCCTACGCCATCGACACGGCCAGGCGCTTCGAGGGTTTCGAAGGCGCGCTGCTCGAAACCGCGGCGGGGACCGGGCGGGTGACGCGCCACCTTGCGCAGGCCGCCCCGCAATCGCCCATCACGGCGACTGACCTGAGCGAAGCCATGCTCGCCCGCGCCGCCGCGGTGGTGGATGCGCCGAATGTAACCTGGCGCCAAGCCGATGCGCTGGTCTTGCCGTTCGAGGACGACAGCTTCGACGCCGTCGTCTGCCAGTTCGGCGCCATGTTTTTTCCGGACAGGACGGCGGGCTTTGCAGAGGCCAGGCGGGTCCTGAAGAGCGGCGGCCGCTACGTCTTCAGCGTCTGGGACGAACTGGCGGCCAACGATGTGTCGGAGATCGCCGAGGCGGCCGTGGCGACGCTGTTTCCGGACGATCCGCCGGTGTTCTTTGCGCAAGGCCCGTTCGGCTACCACGACCGGTTCTTTGCGCAAGGCCCGTTCGGCTACCACGACCGCGAACGCATCCGCAGCGACGTGCTCGCGGCAGGCTTCGCGACCGTTGAGATCGAGACGGTACGTCTGCCCACGCCTGCACCCTCAGCCCACGACGCGGCATTCGCGCTGGTGGCGGGCACGCCGCTTCGGGGGCTGATCGAGGCCCGCGATCCGACGCGGCTCGACGAGGCGGTCGACGCGGCGGCGCGAGCGCTTCGGGCCCGCTTCGGCGAGGGCGCATTCACCGGAACGGGCCAGGCGGTGACGATCACCGCCGGTAATGCTTGATCTCAGTCAAACAACTGTTCGAAACTCGTCCTAGATTGCCGCCTCAGCCCCCAGGAGAGCGCCCCCATGGACGACGCCGCCCAGACCTTTGTCGCCGCCAACGAAGATAGCGGCGTCGAGCATTTCGACGTCCTGATCGTGGGCGCGGGGATATCGGGCGTCGGCGCGGCTCACCACCTGAAGGAGCAGTGCCCCGACAAGAGCTTCGTGATCCTGGAGGTGCAGGAAAGCTTTGGCGGCACCTGGCTGACGCACAAGTATCCGGGCATCCGCTCCGACAGCGACCTCTACACCTTCGGCTACCGCTTCAAGCCGTGGGTCGGGCCGCCGATCGCGACGGCGCAGGAAATCCTGACCTACATGGGCGAGGTGATCGAGGAAGAGGGCATCGACCGCCATATCCGCTATGCGCACCGGGTGGTCTCGGCCCAGTGGTCGTCGGCGGAGAACCTCTGGACCATTGACGCGGTGCGCACCGACACGGGCGAGCCGCTGCGGTTCACGGCCGGCTTCCTGTGGATGTGCCAGGGCTACTACCGCCACGAGGAGGGCTACACGCCCGACTGGCCGGGCATGGGCGACTTCAAGGGCCGCATCATCCATCCGCAGACCTGGCCCGACGACGCCGACCTGAAGGGCAAGGACGTCGTCGTCATCGGCTCCGGCGCGACGGCGGCGACGCTGGTGCCCGCCATCGCGGACGAGTGCGGGCACGTTACGATGCTGCAGCGCTCGCCGACCTATTTCATCCCGGCGCGCAACGCCAACGAACTGGCCGACCAACTGCGCGAGCTGGAGGTCGACCCGCACTGGATCCACGAGATCGTGCGCCGCAAGATCCTCCACGACCAGGCCGCCTTCACGAAGCGGTCCTTCGAGGAGCCCGAGGTGGTGAAGGAGGAGCTGCTGGCCGGCGTGCGCGCCTTCCTGCCGGAAGAGGTGGTTCAGGAACACTTCATGCCGCGCTACCGCCCCTGGC